>CAWANE010000014.1:0-107410 GCA_963783345.1 uncultured Actinomycetes bacterium | reverse complement strand
CGCGAAGCAGGTGACCATGAAAAATGGTCGACCGGCGATTCAGGGCGTCTGCCCCGACTGCGGGACGAAAATCTTCAAGATCGGAAAACTCTAGGCGGGGCCGGGGGAAGGCCACGCGACGCGGCCCTCCCCCGGTTTCCCGAAGGCAGCCCGGACCCCGCCGGGCAGGGTCCGGCGGGACCGTTTGTCGTCCCTGCGGCGATGCCCTCTGCCTGTCGTGGTATCCAGTACCCGCATGCAGACGAGACCGACAGAGAGCGGACGCGGGGTGAGCCGGACTCTCCACGCGCTGGCGCTGCCGGCCGTCGTCCTCGCCCTGGCGCTCGCGGGCTGCGGGGATGGCTCCTCGGGTGGGAGCAACTCGGGCGGCCCGGCGGCGACCGACTCCACCGCGACGACCGTCGAGCCTGGCCCCGGCGCCTTCGTCTCGCTCGGCAGCGTCCCCAAGCTCGGCCTCGTCCTGGTCGACTCCCGGGGCTTCACCCTCTACGCCTTCGACAACGACCACGGCGGCAAGTCCTCCTGCTACGGCGCCTGCACGAAAAACTGGCTGCCGCTGCTGACCGAAGGCGCGCCGCAGCCCAGTAACGGGGCCTCGGCCGCGAGGCTCAGCACGACCCGGCGCCGCGACGGGAAGGCGCAGGTGACCTACGCGGGCCACCCGCTCTACGCCTTCTCGGCCGACCGCCACCCCGGCGAGGCGAGCGGCAACGGCTTCTCCTCCTACGGCGGCACCTGGCACGCCCTCAAGGTCAGCGGCGAAGACGCCGGCGGCTAGGGCCGAGAGGGAGCCGGAGCCTTGGCGCGCTTGCGGTAGGACAGCGCCGGTGGGACCAGGGCGCGGATCTCGGCGAGGAGGCGGGCGGAGAGGTCGGCGGGGTCCTCGTCGGGACGGGCCTGGCCGCCGGCCGGCTCGAAGAAGCGGACGCGGACGCGGGGGCGGCGGGGGAATCCGGTGAGGTCGGCGGTGCCCTCGATCGCGACGCAGACGAGGCGCGTCTCCGGCACCTCGAGGGCGAGCCGGCCGACGCCGCTGCGCGCCCGCAGCACCTTGCCGCGCGAGCGGGTCCCTTCCGGGAAGACGCCGATGCAGGCGCCCGCCCGCAGCTCCTCGATCGCCCGGGCCAGCGCCTTGGCGTCGCCGGTCCCGCGCTCGATCGGGATCTGCCCCATCCCGTGCAGGATCCGGCCGAGGCCGCGGACGTCCCAGAGTTCGGCTTTGGCCAGGGCCCGGATCTGGCGCCGCTTCAGCGCCGCGATCCCGACCATCACCGGGTCCCAGTGGCTGTCGTGGTTGCCGACGACGAGGACGGGGCCGCTCTCGGGCAGGACGTCGAGGCCCTCGACCCGCAGCCGACCCCACCGGGCGACCGGCCGGTTGACGGCCATCGCGGTGCGGTACATGGGGCTCGGCTCGCGCATCGGGGCCGTGAGTTCTACCCGACGGCGCGCCGGAGGACGGCGCCCCCTTGCCCCATCCCCCGGTCGGCCCTAAGATGCGAACGTGGTCGTCACGGGGAGATTTCGTCCGGCTCTCGTCGCCGTCGCGCTCTGCTCGCTCCTCGGTCTCCTCTCCGCCTCGGCCGCCACGGCGGCGCCGAAGGGGTTCAGGTTCGGCGTCTCCTCCGGCGACGTCAGCGCCAACTCGGCGATCCTCTGGGCCCGCGCCAACGCGTCGGGCATGGCGCTGCTGCAGATCCAGAAGAAGGGCAAGTGGGGGCCGTGCGACCTCTCCACGGCGCCGAAGGGCTACAAGGCCAAGGCGGCCAAGAGCAACGACCTCACCGTGCAGACCCGGATCGGCGGGCTGAAGCCGGGACGCACCTACCGCTACCGCTGGTGCATGTCGCACGGCCGCCACAGCGCCGCCGGCCGCTTCGACACGGCACCCGCGCCCGGCAAGGCGAAGACGATCCGGTTCGCGATCTCCGGCGACCAGGACGCCGCGGCGCTGCCCGGCGCGAGCACGCCCTACTGGAACGACTTCGGGGTCTGGCGCCGGGTCAGGGAAGAAGGGAACAACTTCAACGTCCTGATGGGCGACACGATCTACTCCGACTCCGAGGTGCCGGGCGTGGGCGGGGTCAACGGCACGGCGCTGACGGTCGCCCAGAAGTGGGCCAAGTACCGGCTCAACCTGCGGCAGAAGCCGTGGGCCAACGCCCGCGGCGCGACCTCCTACTACGCCCACTGGGACGACCACGAGTTCATCAACGACTTCGCCCGCTCCCAGAACTTCTTCCCCGAGGAAGGAGGCAACATCGAATACAGCGGCGAACGGCTCTACAAGAACGGCGTCAAGGCCTTCCGCAACTACAACCCGATCACCTACTCGAACAGGAACGGGATCTACCGGACCTTCCGCTGGGGCAAGAACCTGCAGGTCTTCTTTCTCGACGAGCGCTCCTTCCGCAGCGCCAAAGCCGACTACGGCGGCCAGTGCGACAACCCGCCCGGCAGCGGCAACCCCGACCTCGCCCCGACCGCGCCCGCAGCAAACCGGAAACTGTTCTCGGCGATCGCCCCGCAGCTGCTGCTGCCGGCGCCGGCCGCGTGTGTCGCGGCGATCGAAGACCCCAACCGGACGATGCTCGGACAGCACCAGCGCGAAGTCTTCGAGCAGGCGATCAAGAGCTCCACCGCGACCTTCAAGGTGGTGATGAACGAGGTCCCGATCCAGCAGTACTACGCCCTCCCCTACGACCGCTGGGAGGGCTACGCGGCGGAACGGGCCCAGATCCTCACCTTCCTCGAGGAAAACGTCAAGAACGCCGTCTTCCTGACCACCGACGTCCACGCCAACATGGTCAACGACGCCCGCCTGAAGACGCTGGAAGCGGGCGGCCCGATCGACTCCGGCATCACCGAGGTGACGACCGGCCCGATCGCCACCAAGACCTACGCCGGCGAGATCAACGGCACCGTCGGCAGCGAAACCGCCGCCACCCTGATCCGCGCCTTCTTCTTCAACGCGATGCCGCCGACCGGCGTCGGCATGCAGTGCGCCGGCCTCGACGAATTCAGCTACGCCGAGGTATCGGTCGCGAAGGCGGCGCTGACCATCCAGCTGAAGAACATCGAAGGCAAGCCGGTCCTCAACACGGCCGACCGCAACAAGCCGGCCGAACCCTGCTCAAGCATCGTCGTTCCGGCGCAATAGCGCCGGCGCTGTGCGGTCGAGAGCGCCCCACCGCCCCCGAGTGACGAACGTCACGCTTCCGGGTGATCGCAACGTGGAGGCTGGCGCATCTCGACGCTGGATGGCGGCCGCGGCTGGTTGATGCTGCGAACCCGACGACTAAAGTGCCAATTGTGACGCAGAGGCCACTGGAGCTGATACTCGCCCGCAACCTGATGTCGGCGCTCTCGACGCCGGCATTCCTGGTCGACGAGGGCGGGCTGCTGGTCTTCTACAACGAGGCGGCGGGGATCCTGCTGGGCAAGCGGTTCGAGGAGCTGGGGACAGTCGGCCCGGAGGAGTGGGGCTCGATGTTCGGGCCCTTCGGCGACGACGACGAGCCGATCCCCTACGACGAGCTGCCGCTGGTGCGCGCGGTGCGCAACGGGCGCCCCGCCCACGCCGAGTTCTCGATCCGCTCGACCGACGGCGCCACCCACGAGGTCGAGGCCTCGGCCTTCCCGATCCTCACCGCGCACGGCTCCCAGGGGGCGATCGCCGTCTTCTGGCCGACGCCGGCGGGGCGCAACGGGGCGGGGCCGGCGTGAAGGTCAAGCTCTGGGGCACCCGCGGCTCGGTCCCCTCCCCCGGCCCGGAGACGATCCGCTACGGCGGCAACACCTCCTGCGTCGGCGTCACCCTCTCCGACGGCTCGCTGCTCGCCCTCGACGCCGGCACCGGCATCCGCAGCCTCGGCCTCGCGCTCGGCGACGAGCCGGCCCGGCTGCACATCCTCCTCACCCACCTCCACCTCGACCACATCCAGGGCCTCGTCTTCTTCGCCCCCGCCTTCCGCCCTCAGACCGAGATCGTGATCTGGGGGCCGGCCTCGCCGGAGGCCTCGCTGCGCGACCGGATCGCCCGCTACATCTCCGCGCCGCTCTCGCCCGTCGAGGTCCGCGAGCTGCCCTGCGACGTCTCCTTCCGCCACACCCCGGAGGCCGAGTGGGAGATCGGCCCGGCCCGGATCCGCGCCGCCTCCGTCGCCCACCGCGGGCCGACGCTCGGCTACCGGATCGACGACGGTGACTCCTCGCTCGCCTACATCCCCGACCACGAGCCGGCGCTGGGCGCCGACCTCGACGAGATGGACGAGGACTGGATCTCCGGCTTCGCCCTCGCTCGCGACGCCTCGCTGCTGATCCACGACGGCCAGTACACCGACGCCGAGTACCCCGAACATCTGGGCTGGGGCCACTCCGCGCTCGCCGACTCGCTCTCCTTCGCCCACCGCAGCGATGCCGAGCGCACGGTGCTCTTCCACCACGACCCGATGCACTCCGACGACTTCCTCGACGGCCTCGGGGCCGAGGCGCGCGAGGCCTGGGCGGCTCGGGGCGGCGCGCCGGGGGCGATCGAGCTGGGAGCCGAGCGAGCCGAGTACGAGCTGCCGGTGCGCGCACCGAGCCCTGCCGCCACCGCCTGAGCGCTACCCTCCGGCTGGATGCCGGTCACCCCCCGGATCGACGCCGCCACCGAGCGCTCTCCCCTGCTGCGCGAGGCGATGCGGGCCGCGCGCACGGCCCACGCCGGCCAGGTCCGCAACGGCAGTGGCGGCATGCCCTACATCGAGCACCCGCGGGCCGTCGCCGAGATGCTCGCCACCGCCGGGTTCGGCGAGGAGGTGCTCGCCGCGGCGCTCCTGCACGACGTCGTCGAGGACAGCGAGCTGAGCGTCGAGGACGTGCGCGAGGGGTTCGGCGACCGCATCGCCGGCCTGGTCGGCGCCCTCAGCGACGACGAATCGATCGAGTCCTACCGGCAGCGCAAGGCCGAGCACCGCGAACGGGTCGCGGCGGCGGGCACGGACGGGCTGGCGATCTACGCCGCCGACAAGCTGACCAACGTCAGGACCCTGCGCCGGACGCTGGCGACGCAGGGAGAGGACGAGGTCGCGGGCGAACTCAAGGTGCCGCTCGACCTCAAGGTCGAGATCTGGGAGGCGGACCTGCGGCTGCTGCGGGAGAAGGCTCCCGACCTGCCCTTCCTCGACCCGCTCGCGGAGGAGATCGCCGCTCTTCGGGACGAGCGAGCGGCCTCGGCTCGTCCCTGAAGCGCAGCCGGCGACGCAGCGGCGCTCAGAAGCCCGCCGGGGCGCATAGGATCGGGGCGTGGGACGGCTCGCGGTGATCCTCGGCAGCAACGCGCTCGGGCCCGGCGGCGACGAGATCGCCGCGGCGGCGGCCGAGCACGGGGCGGCGATCGTCCAGCGCCACGGCGAGCGCGGCGGTCCGTACGTGCTGCCGCACCGAATCGACCACGAGGCCAACCTGCGGCCGCTGATCGAGCAGGGCTGCGACCGGGTGCTGGCGATCGGCTCGGTCGGCTCGCTGAATCCCGAGCTCGGGGTCGGCAGCCTGATCTGCCCCGACGACTTCATCGCCCTGCACCTCAACGCCTCGATCCACGCCGACGAGTGCGCCCACACCGCCCCCGGCTTCGACCTTCGCTGGCGCCGCGAGGTGATCGACGCCTGCGCGGAAGGAGGCCAGGCGCCGCGCGACGGCGGCGTCTACTGGCAGACGATCGGCCCGCGCTTCGAGACCCCGGCGGAGATCCGGATGATGGCCCCGCACGCCGACGTGGTCGGGATGACGATCGCGGGCGAGTGCGTGATCGCGGGCGAGCTCGGGCTCGCCTACGCCGCCCTCTGCGTCGTCGACAACCTCGCCAACGGGCTCGGCTCGGGGACCGTCAGCGTCGAGAAGATGGAGGGCGACCGCACCGCCAACGCCGCCCGCCTGCGCGACGGCCTCGCGGCGGTGCTGCCGCGCCTGGGGGCGGTCGGCCGGTGAGCCTGACCGTCGTCGACGCGCTGTTCGGCGGCGAGCGGGTCGGGCTGCGCTGCGAGGACGGGGCGATCGCGGCGCTCGGCCCGGCGGTGCAGCCCGAGCCCGGCGACGAGACGATCGACGCCGGCGGCGGCCACCTGGTGGCGCCACTGCTGAACGGCCACACGCACGCGGCGATGACGCTGTTCCGCGGCTCCGGCGGCGACCTGCCGCTGATGCCCTGGCTGGAAGAGCGGATCTGGCCGGTCGAGGCCAGGCTCGAGGCCGAGGACGTCTACTGGGGCACGCGGCTCGCCTGCGCCGAGATGATCCGCACCGGCACGACCCGGTTCTGGGACATGTACTGGCACCCGGGAGCGGTGGCGCGGGCGGTCGAAGACTCGGGCCTGCGGGCGACGGTGGGCGCACCGCTGTTCGACGCCGACGGCAACGCGGAGCGCCTGCGCGAGACCGCTCGGGTCAGCCTCGAGGAGCTGGCCGCGGACGCCCCGGGCGTATCCCCGTCGCTGGCGCCGCACTCGATCTACACGGTCAGCGAAGAGTCGCTGCGCTGGGTCGCGGAGCTGGCGTCCGAGCGCGGGGTCGCCGTCCACATCCACCTCTCCGAGACCGAGCCGGAGGTCGAGAGCTGCCTGCGCGACCACGGGGTGCGGCCGGCCTCCTACCTCGACCGGCTGGGGCTGCTGGGCGAGCGCACCCTGCTCGCCCACGGCGTCTGGCTCGACCGCGCCGAGCTGGAGCTGGTCGCCGAGCGCGGCTGCACCGTCGTCGCCAACCCGGTGGCGAACATGAAGCTCGCGGTCGGCGGGCAACTCGACTACATGACTGCGCGCGAGGTGGGGGTGGCGGTCGGCCTCGGCACCGACGGCGCCGGGTCCAACGACTCGCTCGACCTGATGGCCGACGTCAAGTCCTTCGCCCTGACCCAGAAGCACGCGGCCGGAACGGCGGCGGCGATCGGCGCCGCCGAGGCATGGGAGGTAGCGACCGGCCGCCGATCGCCCCTGCTGGCCGGCGGCGAGGCGGCGCTCGCGCCCGGCGCGCCAGCCGACTTCCTCCTCCTCCGCCCCGACGCCTACGAGCTGGCGATCGGAGAGCTGGCCTCCAACCTCGTCTACGCCGCCGCCGGCTCCGTCGTCGACACCACCGTCGTCGCCGGCCGCCCGCTGATGCGCGCCGGCGAGATCCCCTGGCTGCCCGAGGCTCTCACCCGCGCCGCCGAGCGCGCCCGCCGCCTCGGCCTCTGATTCATACCCCCAGGGGGTACGTGCTACGGTGCCCCCCGTGGTCGGGTACTCGGCGGACAAGGACAGGCTCGCGAAGCGGCTCTCGCGGATCGAGGGACAGGTGCGGGGCGTCGCCCGGATGGTCGAGGAGGAGCGCTACTGCATCGACGTCCTCACCCAGATCGGGGCGATACAGGCGGCGCTCGACAAAGTCGCGCTGGCCTTGATCGACGACCACACCCGCCACTGCGTGATCGAAGCCGAGGGCGGCGAGCAGGCCGAGAAGGTCGATGAGCTGATGGCGGCGCTGGGGCGGTTCGTCAAACGATGAGCGCCGTGCTCGACAAGGTCCTGCAGGGCTTCGAACAGGCGCTGCTGATGGCCTACGAGGTCTGGTGGGCGCTGGTGCTCGGCTTCGCGATCTCCGCGATCGTCCAGGCCTGGGTGCCGCGGGAACGGATCGAAGGCGCCCTCTCGGGCCGCGGTTTCGCCCCGGTGGCAAAGGCGACCGGGCTCGGCGCCGCCTCCTCCTCCTGCTCCTACGCGGCGATCTCGATCGGCCGCTCGCTGTTCGCCAAGGGCGCCAGCGCGGTCACCGCGCTCGCCTTCCAGTTCGCCTCGACCAACCTGGTCTGGGAGCTCGGCCTGGTCCTCTGGGTGCTGATCGGGTGGCAGTTCGCGCTGGCGGAGTACGTCGGCGGCATCCTGCTGATCGCGCTGATGGCGGGCCTGCTGCGCTTCTTCGTCTCGCCGCGACTGGAGAAGCAGGCGCGCGAGCACGCCCAGGAGGCCCAGGGCGGCCACCAGCACCACATGGCCGGCAGCGAGGAACCGAGCTGGCGCGAGCGGCTGGGCTCGGTCGAGGCCTGGTCGGACGTCGCCCACAACTTCCGCGGCGACTGGCAGATGCTGTGGAAGGAGATCACGATCGGCTTCCTGCTCGCCGGCTTCATCGGCCTGCTCGGCAACGACTTCTTCAACTTCCTCTTCATCACCGATGCGCCGCCGTTCCTGCGCACGCTCGAGAACGTCATCGTCGGCCCGATCATCGCCATCCTCAGCTTCGTCTGCTCGGTCGGCAACGTGCCGCTGGCGGCGGTGCTGTGGTCGGGGGGGATCAGCTTCGCCGGCGTGATCGCCTTCATCTTCGCCGACCTGATCGTGATCCCGATCGTGCTCGCCTACCGGAAGTTCTACGGCACCCCCTACGCGATGCGGATCACGGCGCTGATGTTCGTCACGATCGTGCTGGCGGCGCTGGCCGTCGACGGCCTCTTCGGCGTGCTGGGCCTGATCCCGACCGGGCCCCGCCCCACCCGCACCGACGTCTTCGGCTCGGTCGCGGTCGACTACAAGCTGTTCCTCAACATCCTCGGGCTGGCGATCTTCGCCTCGCTCTTCTGGCTGACCCGGCAGCGCGGCGTCACCGACCCGGTCTGCGGGATGAAGGTGGACAAGGCCAAGGCGGTGACCCTGGAGCACGACGGCACCACCGTCTACTTCTGCTCCGACCACTGCCGCCACAGCTTCGAATCCAACCCCTGAACCGCCCGGCGTCGGCGCTCAGGCGAGGGCGTGTTCGGCGGTGCTCGCCTCGCGGACGCGGACGAGGATGCGGTGGGCGGCCCAGGCGGCGGCGAGGCCGGAGACGCCGGCGAGCAGGAGGGCGACGCGCGGGTCGTAGGACTGGGCCAACCAGCCGGTCAGAGGTCCGCCGATCGGGGTCGAGCCGAGGAAGACGACCGAGTAGAGCGCCATCACCCGGCCCCGCATCTCCGGCGAGACAGCCAGCTGCAGGGTCGAGTTGATCGTCGCCGCGAAGGTCACCGCGGCGGCGCCGAGCAGGGCCAGGACCGGGACCTCGAAGGCCAGCGTCGGCATCACCGCCGAGAGCAGGGCGAGGACGCCGAAGGCGAGCGCGCCGCCTGCGATCAGGCGCGGTCCGGTGCGGCCGTGGTGACCGTTGACGAGGGCGCCGGCGATCGAGCCGACCCCCATCGCCGAGACCAGCACCGCGTAGGTCGAGGCGCCGCCGTGGAAGCTGAACTTGGCCAGCAGCGGCAGCACCACCTGAAAGTTGAAGCCGAGCGTGCCGACCAGCGCCATCAGCGCCAGCGGCACCGCCAGCGCCGGGGTGGCGATCACGTAGCGCAGGCCGGCGCGGATCGCCCCCGGCTCGCGCTCGGCGACCGGGGCCGGGTGCAGGCCGCGCGGGTCCATCCCCCACAGCGCCGCGATCATCGCCACAAAGGTGAGGGCGTTGAGGCCGAAGCTGGGGACGACTCCGAAGAGCGCGATCGTCACCCCGGCCAGGGCCGGGCCGACGATCCGCGCCGACTGGACGATGACGCTGTTGAGGCTGACCGCGTTGACGACCCGGTCGGAGCCGACCATCTCGATCACGAAGCTCTGGCGGGTCGGGTTGTCGACCGCGTTCACCGTCCCCATCGCCAGCACCGCGAGGAAGACCATCCAGGGGGCGACGACGCCGGTCGCGGTGACCGCGAAGAGCCCCAGCGCCGGGATCGCCATCAACGCCTGGGTGGCGATCAGCAGCCGCCGCTTCGGGATGCGGTCGGCGAGCAGGCCGCCCCAGGCGCCGATCAGGAGCATCGGCAGGAACTGCAGCGCGGTGGTCAGGCCGACGGCGAGGCCGCTGCCGGTCAGGCTGAGGATCAGCCACAGGGCCGCCACCGTCTGCATCCAGGTGCCCGAGAGGGAGATCAGCTGGCCGACGAAGTAACGGCGGTAGTTGGGGACCTCCAGGGAGTTGAACGAGCGTCGCAGGGCCGCGCTCAACCCCGCTCATCCTCCCGCATGCGGTCGAGGATCTCGGCGGCGCGCTCGAGCGTCTCGACGTCCTCGGCCGGCAGGTCGCGCATGCGGCGCGCCAGGTAGGCGTTCTTGCGCCGGCGCAGGCGACGCAGGCGCTCGCCGCCGGCGGCGTTGACGCTGACCAGGAAGCTGCGGCCGTCGGCCGGGTCGGGCGTGCGCTCGACCAGCCCCTCCCGTTCCAGGCTGCCCAGGGTGCGGGTCACGGTCGGCCGTTTGACCCGCTCGATCCGCGCCAGCTCGCTGGGCGTCAGCGGGCCGTGGCGCTCGATCGTCGCCAGCGCCGCGGTCGAGGTCGGGGTCAGGCCCGTCGTCTCCGCCGCGGCCTCCTGGCGCAGCCGGCGCGAGGTGCGGACGATCGCCATCCGCAGCCGGGTGGCGGAATCGGTGAGTGAGGTGTCGGCCTTCGCGCGCATTGATTAGCTCTGATAATTAGTCTAGCAAATTAGTTTCCGACGCCCCAGGCCGGCGACCGGCCGCCGATAGCCGTCCAGCGATGCCAACACCGATCCAAACCCACACTGAGCGGCCCGGTGCGAGATAGTTGGCGCCGTACGGTGAACCACAAGGCACGGGAGGCCCGCATGGCAGACACCGACGTCAGTCCCCACAACATCACCAGCCGTCCCGACCACGACGCGGTCGTGGTCGGCGCCAGCCTCGCCGGCTGCGCGACCGCGACCTTCCTCGGGCGGGCCGGGCTGCGCGTCGCCCTGGTCGAGAAGAGCCCGGACCCGGGTGCCTTCAAGCGGACCTGCTCGCACTTCATCCAGGCATCGGCGGTGCCGACGCTCGAGCGCCTCGGCCTCCTGGGGCCGATCGAAGCGGCTGGGGGCCTGCGCCCCCGGATGCACGTCTGGACGCGGTGGGGCTGGATCGAGGCGCCCCCGGAGCGGGCGAGCCGCGGCGTCAACCTGCGCCGCGAGCTGCTCGACCCGATGATCCGCTCCCTCGCCGCGGAGACGCCCGGCGTCGACCTGCTGCTCGGGCGAACCGCGACCGCGATGGTGCGCCGCGGCGACGCCTTCGCCGGCGTCGCCGTCCGCGACCGCGACGGGGCCGAGACCGAGCTGCGCGCCCCGCTCACGATCGGCGCCGACGGCCGCGACTCGCGCCTCGCCGAACTGGCCGGCGCCGCCGAACGGACCCACCCGCACGGCCGCATCGTCTACGGCGCCTACTACGAGGGGGCGAGGACCGCCTTCGGCGACGACGCCTCCCTGTGGATGCTCGACCCGCAGTGGGCCGCCGCCTTCCCCACCGACAGCGGGCTCGTCATGTACGCGGTGATGGCCACCAAGGACCGCCTGCCCGACTTCAAGCGCGACCCCGAGGGCGCCCTCGTCGCCTTCCTCGCCGACCTGCCGGACCCGCCGCCGATCCGCCAGGGCCGCCGGGTCGGCGAGGTGCTGGGGAGGATCGACATGACCAACCGGGTGCGCTCGCGGGTCGCGCCGGGCCTCGCCCTGGTCGGCGACGCGGCCCTCGCCACCGACCCGCTGTTCGGCATCGGCTGCGGCTGGGCCCTGCAGTCGGCGGAGTGGATCGCCGACAGCGTCGCCCCCGCCCTGCACGGCGAGGAACCGCTGGCCCGGGGCCTCGACCGTTACCGCCGCCGCCACAGGCGGGAGCTGGCGGGGCACGCCTACTTCATCCACGACTACGCGACCGGGCGCCCCTTCCGGCTGCCGGAGCGGCTGATGATGAAGGCGGCCTGCGAAGACCAGCAGCTCGCGGCGACCTTCGACGCCTACGCGACGCGGCGGATCCGGCCCGGGCAGATGCTGGCCCGGACGGTGCCGCGGCTGGTCGCGACGCGGACCCGCCGCGCGGTCGGCCGGCGCGGCGCGGCGGTGGCCCGGTGAAGGCCGCGGTCGAGCGCAGCCGGATCGAGGTCGCGGGGGCGCGGCCGCGCCTGCTGCAGGCGGGCCCGGCCGAGGCGCGCGAGGCGGTCGTCTTCGTCCACGGCAACCCCGGCTCGGTCGACGACTGGGAGGCGCTGGTTGCGGCCGCGGCCGGCACCGGCATGCGGGCGCTCGCCCTCGACCTGCCCGACTTCGGCGAGACCGAGGCCCCGCCCGGGTTCGAGCACACGGCGCCCGGCTACGCGGTCTTCCTCGGCCAGGCGCTCGCCGCCCTCGGCGTCGAGCGGGCCCATCTCGTCCTGCACGACTTCGGCGGCCCGATCGGGCTGGTCTGGACGGCGATGAACCCCGACGCGCTGGCCAGCATCACCCTGATCGACACCGGCGTCCTGCCCGGCTATCGCTGGCACAGCATGGCGCGGATCTGGCGCACGCCGGGGGTCGGCGAGCTGTTCCAGGCGATCACCACGCGCCGTGCCTTCCGCTACGCGGTCGGCCGCGGCGAGCCGCGCGGGCTGCCGCGCGAGTTCCTCGACCGGATGTACGACCACTACGACCGCCGCACCCGCAGGGCGGTGCTGAAGCTCTACCGGGCGACCGACGATCCCGGCGCCGCAGCGGCCGAGCTCACCGCCCTGATGGCCCCGCGCGACATCCCGGCGCTGGTGATCTGGGGCGAACACGACGCCTACCTGCCCGCCTCCTTCGCCGCTGCCCAGCGCGGCCCCTTCCCCTCCGCCGACGTCCACGTGCTGCCGGCCAGCGGCCACTGGCCCTACGCCGACGCCCCCGACACCGTCGCCCGCCTCCTCACCGAGTTCCTCGAGCGCCAGCCCCCCGGCTCCGCTGTTCCTTAGCCGGGTATAGCCCGGCTAAGGAACAGCGGAGCGATCGGGGCGTGTCCTCGTCTCGGAGCTGGCGCAGGAGGGAGCCGGCCGCCAGCACTTCGCGGTCCTCGCCTCGCTCGCCGAGCAGGGCCCGGCGAGCCAGGCCGAGCTCGGCCGGCGCCTCTGGATCGACCACAGCGACCTTCACGCCCTCCTTCGTGAGATGGAAGCCGACCACCTCGTCGCCCGCGGCCGCGACGCCCGCGGCCGGCGCCGAAAGGTCGTCAGCCTCACCACCGCCGGCGCCGCCGCCCTCGAGCGCCTGCAAGAGCGCCTCCAGGCCGCCCAGAACGCCCTCCTGGCCCCACTCTCGGGCGGCGAACGCCGCGAGTTCCAGTGGCTGCTGGAGACGCTGGTGGAGCACCGCCGGCTTCGGCGTCCCCCGGCCCTTAGCGCCGCTTACAAAGAGCCGGCGACCACCGTGCCAGAACTTCGGCCCGTCGGCCCCGCGAGCAGCGGGACGACATGCTCCTTCATCCATGGCCCGCCGATCTCCGACTTGATCCGCTCCTCCGTCTCCACGTCGGGAAATGTGAGGACGAGAATCGCGTGGGTCTCGTCCACCCGGACGAGGCTCGCCGCCAGCCCGCCCGCCTCGACGAGCCGCCGGCAGGCTTCCTCGGCGGCCTCGATCAGCGCCTCGGACAGGGGGTCCTTGAAGCTCAGATGGTTGACCACGACCCGCAAGGCGCCGATCCTACCTCGAACCTGACGGTCAGCCGCCTGTCCCGATCCGTTCCAGGCGGGCCTTGCGGGCGTCCATGGGAGAGAGGCCAGCCCAGTCGCCCGCCATGGATCCGGCCCTGACATCCTGACGCGGGAGCAACTCCTCAGCGCAACACCGCCCTCGCCTTGACGACACGGTCGTTTTCCTCGGTTGGCCCGGTGAGTAGGCCCCATCGCAGACAGGACTCCTGGTTCGGAGATCACGTCGCGCGCCGCGATCAGGCCGAGACCTCGATCCAGACCGCCCGCGCGACTGCGTGAAGCTCGCCCTCCTCGGAAAAGAGCGCGCAGCCGGTCGACATCTTGCGCCCACTGCGATCGATCGGCCACGATGCCAGCGCATACTCCCCCTCTCCCGGGACGGGGCGCAGCAGATCGACGGCGAGCCTGCCAAGCAAGACCGGCCCTGCAGGAGCGAACGTGTTGGTGACCAGCCCGCTCGGACAATCAAGCGCTGCCCAGACGAACTCAGGGCGCACCTGCCCCTGCAGGTCGAGGAGCGAGTCGTCGGGACGCCACGGCGCGCCGTAGAGATCGCGGCCGGGAACCGGGCCAGGGAATATGCGCATGCCATCCCGTTCTCGGCGTGACGGCCCGCAGACGAAGCAGTTCGGGTAGGGGTGATCGCTGGGCTGTGCCCACTCATACCGTTCCGCTCCCAGACGAGCTTCGCCTAGCGTCAACGGCGCCGGAACCTCCCGATCGACGGCAGCCGCTACGCCTTCCGCGATGAGTCCATCCCGATCCAGCAGGCCGACCGTAGCGTCCGGATTCACCTGCATCGTCAACGGCCGATCAAGCGGCGGCGGCTTGCGCAACGTGACCTGGGCCGGCCCCTCGATGAGCCCCGCGATCAGCCCGCACGTGTAGCCACCGTTAGCGCTGCCGGACGGCCCGCAGAAGCGCTCCGCGATGACGACCTCGTGCACCTCGCAAGCATACGCGCGGCGAGCGCATGGTCCGTCGCCAGCACGCTGATGCATTTCCGGTTTGCTCCGGCTACTCGTTCCTGGTGGCCCAGTAGGTCTCTGCTTCCGCCTCCATCGCGGAGAGGCGGGAGTAGTAGTCCGGGAACTCGTTGAGGTGCGCTCGCGCGATCTTGGCGGTGACGGCGATGTCGTCGTCGGTGACGTTGGTCTCGGGATCCTTTGAGCCGTGCTCGAGCTCTACGTCCATCCCCATCCGAAACTGCTCAACGTCGAACCGCGATGAGCGCCAGTCGATGCCGATCCGCTCGCCGACCGTACGGGCCTCCTCAGCGGTGAAGCGGGCGTTCTCGCTCATGTCATGGAGCATACGCTCGGGTCAGGCGGCCGGTCGTTTCGTCCTGCTCGCTCGGAGGACGAGGTGTCAAGCGCCTGCGGCGGTCGCCGCTTGGCCGGGCTCGGACCGCTTCGGTGGTCCTGCCGCTTCCCGGGCCCGGTGCCTCAGGGCTCGGCGCGGCGGAAGACTTCGGTGGCGGTGGCCTGGTCGCGGGGGCGGACGAGGATCTCGTCGACGTTGACGTGGGAGGGCAGCTCGACCGCCCAGCGGATGCACTCGGCGACGTCGGCGCCGCTCAGCGGCGTCATCCCCTCGTAGACCCGCGCCGCCGCCTCCTCGTCGCCGAGCCGGACCACCGAGAACTCGGTCTCGACCATGCCGGGGAGGATCTCGGTCACCCGGATCGGCTCGCCCAGCAGCTCCAGCCGCAGGGTCCGCACCGCGGCCCGCTGGGCGTGCTTGGCGGCGCTGTAGCCGGCGCCGCCGCGGTAGACCTCGAAGGCGGCGATGCTGGTGACGGCGACGACGTGGCCGTCGCCGGACTCGCGCAGGCGCGGCAGCAGGGCGCGGGTCATCCGCATCGTCCCCAGCACGTTGCTCTCGTACATCGCCCGCCACTCGGCCTCGTCGGCCTCGGCGAACGGGGTCAGCCCGAGGGCCCCGCCGGCGTTGTTGACCAGCACCGCACACTCCGGCACCCGCGCGGCGAACGCGGCGACGGACTCGGGGTCGGTGACGTCGAGCGCGACCGCCTCCCCCCCGATCTCCGCCGCCAGCTCCTCCAGCCGCTCCAGCCGGCGCGCCCCGAGCACGGTCCGGTAGCCGCTCGCGGCGAGCGCCCGGGCCGTCTCCGCCCCGATCCCGCTCGATGCCCCGGTGACCACCGCCGTGCGTGCCATCGACGGAACGCTACGGGATTGCCCGAAGGACGTGATCGGGCTCGACGGCGATCGCCGGGGCAACGACGATCGAGGTTTCCCCGGTAGGCACAGGCCGCTGCGCGTCGAATCAGTCGCGGTGAGCTCTCAGTCAGCCGAGGCCGCGCCCACGTACAGACCGGGGATGGACGCCCGCAGCACGCGGGTGGCGAGACTCCTCGACACGCCGATGCTGATCGCGGCGGCGCTGACGATCCCGACCGTCGCGATCAACGAGTCCCACCCGGGCGGCACGCTCGGGGGCATCGCGGTCGTCCTCAACTGGATCACCTGGCTCGCCTTCCTGGTCGAGCTGGTGGTGATGCTGGCCGTGGTGCCCAACCGCTGGGAATGGATCCGCCGCCACCCCCTCGACATCGTCATCGTCGTCCTCACCCCGCCGGTGCTGCCGGCGGGGCTGCAGAGCCTGCGATCCCTGCGGCTGCTGCGGCTGCTGCGCCTGCTGCGGTTGGCCGAGCTCTCGCGCCGGGTCTTCTCGCTGCGGGGCGTCTACTACTCGGCGCTGCTGGCGCTGCTGACCGTGATCGCCGGCGGCGCGCTGTTCAAAGCCTTCGAGCGCGAAAATCAGGCCCTCAGCTTCTGGGAGAGCCTCTACTGGGCGCTCACCACGATGACCACGCTCGGCTCCAACATCTACCCGACGACCACCGGCGGCCAGATCGTCTCGACCGGGGTGCTGATCGTGGGGATCGTCTTCGTCGCGCTGGTCACCGGCTCGTTCGCGCAGCGCTTCCTCGCCCCCGAGATGGCACTGGCGGAGGACGAGATCGAAGCGGGCAAGCTCAGCGCCGAGGCGGTGGCGCTGCGCGAACTGCACAGCGTCCAGGAACAGCTCCAGTCCCTGCAGATCGCGGTCGAGCGGATCGCCGAGCGGCGCGACGGCTAGGACCGCCGGGCCTAGCCCTCGCCCGACTCCTCGGCGATCTTCGACTCCAGCTCCTTCATCACTTCCGGGTCGCGCAGCGTCGTCACGTCGCCCAGGGCGCGGCCCTCGGCGATGTCGCGCAGGAGGCGGCGCATGATCTTGCCGGAGCGGGTCTTCGGCAGGTCTTCGGTCCAGACGACCCGCTTGGGCCGGGCGAATTTGCCGATCCGCTCGGCGACCTCGCCGCGAACCTCCTCGATCATCGCCTCGGAGGGCTCGGCGTCGCCCTGCAGGGTGACGAAGGCGCAGATCGACTGACCGGTGTCCTCGTCGTGCTGGCCGATCACCGCCGCCTCGGCGACCTTTTCGTGGGCGACGATCGCCGACTCGACCTCGGCGGTCGAGAGCCGGTGGCCGGAGACGTTGACGACGTCGTCGATCCGGCCGATCACCCAGAAGTAGCCGTCGGAGTCGCGGCGGGCGGCGTCGCCGACCAGGTAGCGCTCGGTGCCGAAGCGGGCGAAGTAGGTCTCGACGAAGCGGTCGTCCTCCTTGTAGAGGCCGCGCAGCATCGAGGGCCAGGGGCGCTCCAGCACCAGCAGGCCCTGGCCTTCGCCGACCGGCTCGCCGTCTGACTCGCCGACCACCGAGGCCGAGACGCCGGGGAACGGGGTCGTCGCCGAGCCGGGCTTGGTCGCGGTGATCCCCGGCAGCGGCGTGATCATGATCGCGCCGGTCTCGGTCTGCCACCAGGTGTCGACGATCGGGCAGCGTTCGCCCCCGATCACCTTGTGGTACCAGAGCCATGCCTTCGGGTTGATCGGCTCCCCGACCGAGCCGAGCAGGCGCAGCGAGGAGAGGTCGAAGCGCTCCGGGATCTCCACCCCCCACTTGACGAAGGTGCGGATCGCGGTCGGCGCCGCGTAGAGGATCGTCGCCTTGTAGCGCTGGATCAGCTCCCACCAGATCCCCTTGTGGGGGTAGTCGGGCGCCCCCTCCCACATCACGCTGGTCGCGCCGTTGGCGAGCGGGCCGTAGACGATGTAGGAGTGGCCGGTGACCCAGCCGACGTCGGCCGCGCACCAGTAGACGTCGGTCTCGGGCTTGAGGTCGAAGACGTAGCGGTGGGTGGCGGTCACCCCGGCCATGTAGCCGCCGGTGGTGTGGAGGATGCCCTTCGGCTTGGCGGTCGAACCGGAGGTGTAGAGGATGTAGAGGGGGTGCTCGGCCTCCATCGGCTCGGCCGGGCACTCGGGGTCGGCGGCGGCCATCGCCTCGTCGTAGAAGACGTCGCGGCCCGCGGTCATCGGGCACTCGATCCCGGTGTGGCGGACGACGACGATCTTCTCCAGCGTCCCCAGGTCCCCCATCTGCTCGTCGACCCCGGGCTTGATCGGCGCCGTGCGGCCCTTGCGGCGGGCGCCGTCGACCGTGACCAGCGCCTTGGCGTGGGAGAACTCCATCCGCTCCCGCACCGACTCCGCCGAGAAGCCGCCGAAGACGACGTTGTGGGGGGCGCCGATGCGGGCGCAGGCGAGCATCGCGACGACGACCTCGGGGATCATCGGCAGGTAGATCCCCACCACGTCGCCCTTCTCGACGCCGAGGTCCTTGAGCGCGTTGGCGAAGCGCTGGACGTCGGCGTGCAGCTCGGCGTAGGTGATGTCGCGCTCCTCGCCCTCCTCGCCGCGCCAGTGGTAGGCGACGCGGTCGCCGCGGCCGGCGGCGACGTGGCGGTCGAGGCACTGGGCGGAGGCGTTCAGCCGGCCGTCGGCGAACCACTTGTAGAAGGGCGGGTTGGAGTCGTCGAGGCTCTGGGTCGGCTCGACGTCCCAGTCGAGCAGCTGCCTGGCCTCGCGCAGCCACCAGGCCTCGGGGTCGGCGGCCGCTTCCTCATAGACCTTCGGGTCGCTCCAGATCGCCTTCTCGCGGAACCCGGCGGGAGGCTCGAAGCGCTCGATCTCGAGCATCGACTCCAACTGCTGCTCCAGCTCGACCTGTCGCTCCTCGACACCCACGGCCGTGAAACCTACCCGACCGTCGCTCAGAGGGCGAAGATCAGGCTGTAGACGATGCCGGCGGCGATGCAGTAGATGCCGAACGGGGTGAGCCGGTTGGTCTGGAAAAAGCGGAGCAGGAACTTGACCGCGAAGTAGGTGGTGACCGCGGCGGCGATCGCCCCGACCACGGCCTGGCCGCGGACGCCGTCGCCGGCCGAGCCGAGCAGGTCGGGGATCTTGTAGACGCCGGCGGCGCCGATGATCGGGGTCGCCAGCAGGAAGGCGTAGCGGGCGGCGTCGTCGTTGGAGAGGCCGGTGACGAGGCCGCCGCCCATGGTGATCCCGGAACGCGAGATCCCCGGGATCAGCGCCAGCGCCTGCGCGGCCCCGATCGTCAGGGCCTGCTTGAAGCCCATGTGCGCGATCCGACTGTCGACGTCCCCCTTGTAGTCGCCGGGCCGCGGCGGGCGGCGGCGGAAGCGCTCGAAGACCAGCAGCAGGACGCCGTTGATCGTGAGGAAGATCGCCGCCGAGGTCGGCGAGGCGAACAGCGTGCGCAGCTTGTGCTCCAGCGCCAGGCCGAGGATCCCGGCCGGGATCGTGCCGGCGACGATCACCCAGGCGAGCCTGGCATCGTGGTCGTCGGGGGTGGCGCGGCCGCGGACCGAGCGGACGAAGCCGCTGAAGATCTTCTTCCAGTCGTCGAGGAAGAAGAAGAACAGGACCACGGCGGTGGCGCAGTGGGTCGCGACCAGGAAGGCGAGGAAGAATTCGTCGTTCTGGTGGATGTCCCAGCCGAACAGTTTCGGCGCGATCACCGCGTGCCCGAGGCTGGAGATCGGGAACGGCTCGGCGACCCCCTGGAGCGCCCCCAAGATGATCGCCTGCAGATAGGAGATCGGTTCCAAGAGCGTGACTCTACCCGGCGCGCTGGCCAGCGCGCCGGTCTCGGCTAATACCCCGCGGGATGGCGGACGACGAAGCCTTCGGGCGAGTCGACCCAGGGGTAGTGCCAGCGCGGGCCGGGGCCGCCGACCGTGTCGAAGGCGACGCCGGCGATCACCATCCAGGCGTGGCCGGCGTTGGCGTAGACGGTGATCCAGTGGCCGGGGCCCGGTTCGCCCCAGGTCTCCAGGCCGGTCGAGTCGAGCGGGCTTTCGAGGAAGCCGCCGCCGTGCAGGGCGAAGCTGACCGCGCCGGAGCAGTCGTAGCCGGAGGATTCGAAGGAGCCGTGGCCGCCGCCCCAGATGTAGGGGGTGGTGCCGATCGAGTTGGCGGCAGCGATCGCGTCCTTGACCGGCTGCGGCGCCGAGGCCGGGGCGCTGGCCTGGCTTTCGCTGAGCACGTGCGCGGAGTCGCCCGGGGTGAGCGGCGCCGGCACCTGGCCGGTGGTCGCTTCGCCACCTTCGGAGGCGATCTGTTCGGAGATCGAGGAGAGGTTGTCGTTGAGCGCCTGTTCGCGGGACTCCAGCGCTTCCATCGCCTGGCGTCGTTCCGCCTGCGCGGACTTCAGTTCGGCGAAGCGGGCCTCGGCTTCTTCGCGCGCCTGCGCGACTTCGCGCTCCTTGGCGGCGATTTCGTCGCGCGCCGTTTCGATTTCGGCGCGCTTGTCGGCCAGCCGCGCAACCGCTTCGGTGACCTGGTCGCGCAGGGTCTTGACCCGTTCGACCACGGCGTCGTCGTAGCTCTGGATCCGGTTCAGGTATTCGGTCTGGGCCGACATCTGGGACCAGTTTTCGGATTCGAGGATCGCGTTGATCACGTCCGGGGAGCCGGACTCATAGATCGCGACCAGGCGCTCGCGCAGCATGCCGAGGGAGCGGGTCAGCTGGGCGCGGACCACTTCCAGGTGCCCCTTTTCCTTTTCCAGCGCCGCCGTCGCGCCTTCCAGCTGGGCCTGCTTTTCGGCCAGTTCGGCCTCGACCGCGGCCTGCTTCTGGCGCAGCGCCGAGACTTCGCCGATCATCGAGTCGATCGCCCGGTTCTGTTCGGCGATCGTTTCCGCCAGCGCCGCCTGGTGGGCCTGGACGCCTTCCAGCTTGCCCCGGGTCGATTCCAGCTTTTCCTGCGGCGTCTTCGCCGGGGCGCTGCTCGCCCAGGTCATGGCCAGCGCGCACAGCGCCGCCAGCAGCAGGGTCGAGAAGACCAGCGCACGGCGCCTGGGGGCGCCCGAAGTGGTGTCAGAAGAGAAGGCCTGCATCGATCTCGGGCGGCACCAAACAGGGGTGCCCAGCCGGAGTCGAGCAGGCTAGCGAAGTCACCTGAAGATTGTTAGGAGTTGCTAATAACCTGCAACTTCCCTTGCAAATCTAACCTTTTGCAGGAGTCCGGGGGCCGCCATCGACCCCCGGACGCCGGCTCTCAGTCGAGCAGCTTGGCCTTCGCCTTGTCGAACTCCTCCTGGCTGATCGCGCCCTTTTCCTTGAGGTCGTTCAGCTTGTGGAGTTCGTCCGCGGCGGAACCCGTGTGGGCCTGGGTGCGGACGTATTCGTCGAAATGCTTTTTAGCGTCGGCCTGAGCCTTGATCGTGCGGTCGCGCATGCCGGAGCCGCGGGCGATCAGGTAGATCAGGGCGGTCAGGAACGGGATGAAGACGAGGAACAGGACCCAGACCGCCTTCCACCATCCCGACAGTTCGTGGTCACGGAAGAGGTCGGTCAGGATCGTGATCAGGATCCAGATCCAGATCACGAAGAAGAAGATCTCGAGGGCGAAGAGGAGCAGTTCCCCGAAACTGATGTTGGCGAGCGGCAAGGTGCTTCCTTTCTGGTGGGTGTGGCATCGCGGCACCGGGCCGCGAGTCCCTATTCAGCACGCTAACCGAGGACCCTGCCCGGTGCATCGGCACTTTTCAAGCGCATCGCGAACAGCACGACCGCGACCGAGGTGGCCAGGTTGAGGCTGGAAACGCCGGCTTTCATCGGGATCGCGACGCGGGCGTCGGCGCGCTCGAAGATCTCGCCGCTGAGCCCGTGGCGCTCGGTGCCGAAGGCGAGCACGGCTCGGGCGGGCACCAGATCGGGCCGCAGCTCCTCCCCCTCGGGGTCGATCGCCAGCAACGGCCGGTCGCTCGCGGGCAGTGCCTCGACCGCCGTCACCGGCAGCGCGAAGTGCAGCCCGGCGGCGCCGCGGACGGCGTCCGGGTACCAGGGGTCGTTCTCGCCGGTGGTGAGGACCGCCGCCGCGTCGGCGGCCGCCGAGACGCGGATGCAGGCGCCGATGTTGCCCATGTTGCGCGGCTGCTCGAGCAGGACCACGGGCGCCGGGCGCGGGTCGGCGAGGGTGGCGGCGAGGTCGGCCGGCGGGCGGCGGGCGATCGCGACGACGCCGGTGCGCGGCACCCGCGGCACCAGCTCGGCCAGGGTGGCGGCGTCGACCCGCTCGAGTCGCGGCGCCAGGGCCCCGGCCAGCTCCGGCGCCAGCTCTCGCGCCAGCTCCTCCAGCGCCTCGGGGTCGACGGCGACCGCCTCGACCAGCTCGGCGCCGAAGCGCAGCGCGTGCTTGAGCGCGTGGAAGCCCTCGACCACGACCAGCGCCCGGTCGCGGCGGGCGAGCCGGTAGCGCTGCGCGATCGTCTCCTGCGGCGCCGGGGCCATCGGCTCTCAGGGGGCGCTCGGCGGCAGAACCTTGATGCTGCCGTGCAGTTCAGGGTGGATCGCGTCCATGAAGTAGATCCGCCGCGGCCGCGAAGAGGCGCCGACGGCGACCTGCTGGACGATCGAGGCGCCCGGCTTCATCCCGGTGTACCAGGAGTCCCCGAGCCGGAAGCCGCTCCCCGGCGTGCTCCAGCCTTCCGGCCCAGCCTCGACCGGGTTGACGGTCGGCGGCCCTTCGACGGCGACCCCGTGCCAGTTGGCGATCGCCCGGCAGATGTGGTGGCGTTCGAAGCAGAGCTGCCGCGCCCGCTTCGTCCGCGGCAGCCAGCCGCGCCCGACCAGCGAGAACGTGTGCGGGCCGACCCGGGCCGGTTCCGTCTCGTTGACGACTTCGAGGTAGTCGCCCTCGCCCACCGTGGCCGGAGCGTCGAAGCGCAGCTCGCCGTGGACGTCGACGATCTGGACGACGGCGACCGTGGCGCCCGGAGGTGGCGCCGGCAGGGCGACGCCCGCGGCCGGCCACAGCGCTGCCGCCATGAGCACGGCGCCGGTCAGGGCCGGCAGCAGCAGGTGTGGGCGCGGGGCGGGCATTGCCGGTGCCACCAAGGTATTACGCTGCGATGGAAGTGGCCACTTCCTACCTGCACACCTGCTACCGAATCGGCGACATCGACCGCTCGGTCGCCTTCTACGAGAAGCTCGGCTTCGAGGAGGCGGGCAGGATGCCGATCGGCGACGAGGCGATCAACGTCTTCATGCGGCTGCCCGGCGAGGACCCCGTCCTCGAGCTGACCCACAACTTCGGCGTCGACTCCTACGAGCACGGCACCGGCTACAACCACATCGCGATCGCCGTCGACGACCTCGACGCGACCCTGGAGCGCCTCGCCACCGAAGGCGTCGAGCCGGAAAAGCCCCCCTACCGCCCGGGCGGCCGCACCGAGGGCCACCGCATCTGCTTCGTCCGCGATCCGGACGGCTACCGGATCGAGATCGTCGGCGAGTAGCCGGGCGCGGCCCGGCTGCGCCCGAGGTCAGCCCGGGGCGACGCCGCCGCCGACCGACGGCGGTGGGCCGGTGTGTTCGGGGGCGGGCGTGTGTTCGGGTTCCGGGGCCGCTTCCGGTTCGGATTCTTCTTCGCCTTCTTCTTCTGCGCCTTCTTCGGAGCCCGGCTTCTTCTTCTTTTTCCCTTCTTTGCCTTCTTCTTCTTCTTGGAGCTGGCTTCGGAAGACAAGCGGGTGTGCCCGGTCTTCAGCGCGGAGAGCGAGGGCAGGCTCGAGGGCACTTCGAATTCCGGGCATTCGCCCGCCTGGGCGGATTCCATGTAGGAGCGCCAGATCGGCCCCGCGGTGGAGCCGCCGTAGCCCGTGTATTCGCGCGACTGCGGGTGCCCGACCCAGACCGCGGTCGAGTACATCGGCGTGTAGCCGACGAACCAGGCGTCGGACTCTTCCTCGGAGGTGCCGGTCTTGCCGGCCTCCGAGGGGCAGCCCATGTAGGTGTAGCCGGCGCCCGTGCCCTGGGTGATCACGCCCTCCAGCAGTTTCGTCACTTCGTAGGCCTCGCCCGGGGTCAGCACCCTTTCGCCCGAGGAGGCGCCCGGTTCGTCGACCTTCCCGTTGGGGAAGACGACCTTGCTGATCGCGGTCGGGTCGTGGTGGACGCCGCCGTTGGCGAGAGTCGCGTAGGCGTCGGCCATTTCCAGCGGCGTGACCCCGATCGAGAGACCGCCGATCGCCTCCGCCGGCACCGATTCCAGCGGCGCTTCGATCCCCATCTGTTCCGCGGTTTCGGTCACGTTCGCGGAGCCGACGTCGAGGTCGAGCTGGGCGTAGACGACGTTGACCGAGGCCCAGGTGGCCTCCGAGAGCGGCATCACGCCGAGCCCCGGCTCGGCGTTGTGGACGGTCCAGGGCGGGCCGCCGCCGGGAATCGTCAGGGTGATCGGCGAGGTGCCGTCGTAGTAGGTGGTGTACGGGTCGATCCCCTGCTTGATCGCCGTCGTCAACACGAAGGTCTTGAACGAGGAGCCGGGCTGGCGGTGCGCCTGCCAGGCGTAGTTGAACTGTTCTTCCGATTCGCCCCCTTCGGTGGAGGCGAGGGCGACGATCGCGCCGGTCTTCGGATCGACCGAGGCGAGGCCGGCGGCTTTGCTGCCCGGGTAGCAGTCGTAGCACGTGGCCACCGCGGCTTCGGCCTCTTCCTGCACGCGCGGTTCGATCGAGGTGTACGCCTTGAGGCCGCCGTTGCGGACGGTGTTGAGCCCGTACTGGTTGATCAGTTCGTGTTCGACCAGGTCGAAAAGGAACGGGTCCCTGACCCGGCTGTACTTGTGGCCCGGATGAAGCTCGAGGCCCTTCGCCAGCGCCGCCTTCGATTCTTCGGAGGTGATGTACCCCTGTTCGGCCATCGCCCGCAGCACCTCGTTGCGGCGCGCCAGCGCGGCCTTGGGGTCGAGGAACGGGTTGTATTCGGACGGCGCCTGCGGCAGCCCCGCGATCAGGGCCGATTCGATCAGCCCGAGCTTCTTCGCCGGCTTGCCGAAGTAGGTCTGCGCCGCCGCCTCGGCGCCGACCGCGGTCTGCCCTTCGACCGTCCCGTAGGGGGCGGTATTGAGGTATTCGGTGAGGATCCATTCCCGCGGGTGCTTTTCGAACAGGTCGTTGGCCAGGTGCGCTTCGATGATCTTGCGTTCGAGCGTGTCCTTGGGGTTCTGGATGTAGAGGTTGCGGACCAGCTGCTGGGTGATCGTCGAGGCCCCCTGCACCGGCTTGCCGCCGGCTTCGATGTCCTTCACCGCGGCGCGCACGATCCCGGCCGGGTCGAGCGCACCGTGGCGGTAGAAGTTCTTGTCCTCGATCGCCACCGTCGCGTCCTTGAGGCTCTGCGGCAGGCCGCTGGAGGGAACCGGCTGGCGAACGTTGTCGGAGTGGATGAACCCGATCAGGCTGCCGTCGGCGGCGTAGATCGCCGAGGACCGCCCCTTCTCGACCGGCTTCAGGCTGGCCAGCGGCGGCGCCGAGTTGTAGATCTTCAGCGCCCACGCCGCGGCGATTCCGCCCGCGACCAGCGCGACGGCGAGCAGCGCGGCGAGCGGGATCGCGATCTTGTGCCAGCGCGAGTGGTGCGGCTTACGTCGCCGCCTACGGATACGGGTCGCCATCGGCTGGCCGATTGTAGAGAGGCGCCGCGCCCGGCCCACCGGCTCGGCCACCTCCGCAACCGTTCCTCCAATAGGCTCGGGCGCGACTCGTGACCGCGGGAGGAGAAGAGTCTTGAAGCTCGTTATCGGGATCGTTCGCCCTGAGCAGGCGAACCAGGTGCTCGAGGCCCTCTACCGGGCCGAGGTCCGCGGCTTCTCGGTCAGCCGCGTGCAGGGCCACGGCGGTGAGCTCGACCGGGTCGAGACCTACCGCGGCACGACCGTGAAGATGGGCCTCTCCGAGAAGGTGCGCTTCGAGGTCGCGGTCTCCGACTCCTTCGTGCAGACGACGATCGACGCGCTGCGCGAGGGCGCCCGCACCGGCGAGGTCGGCGACGGCAAGATCTTCGTCCTGCCGCTGGAGCGGGCGGTCCGGATCCGCACCGGCGACGAGGACGTCGAGGCAGTGACGCCGGTCGGCGCCGCGCCCGAGGGGGAGCCGCGGTGACCGCCGTCGTCGGGATCGACACCGGCGACACCGCCTGGATGCTCGTCGCCACCGCGCTGGTGCTGATGATGACGCCGGCGCTCGGCCTCTTCTACGCCGGCCTGGTGCGCTCGAAGAACACCCTCAACACCTTCATGATGTGCACCGCCGCGATCGCCGTCGCGACGGTCACCTGGGCCGCGGTCGGCTACTCGCTCGCCTTCGACGGCCACGGCAGCCTCGTCGGCGGCCTCGGCAACGCCTTCCTCGCCGGCGTCGACTTCACGCCACGGGAAGGGACGGCGATCCCCGGCCTCGTCTTCTTCGCCTTCCAGGCGACCTTCTGCATCGTCACCGTCGCCCTCGTCTCCGGCGCGGTGGTCGAGCGGATGCGCTTCGGCCCCTTCCTCGTCTTCGCCGCGCTGTGGTCGGTCGCGGTCTACGCGGTGCTCGCCCACTGGGCCTTCGGCGGCGGCTGGCTGCAGGCGCACGGCACCCTCGACTTCGCCGGCGGCGTCCCGGTCGAGATGGGCTCCGGGTTCTCGGCGCTCGCCGCGGCACTGGTGGTCGGCGCCCGCAAGGACTACGGCCGCCTCGCCCTCCTCCCCCACAACGCGATGTACGTGCTGCTCGGCGCCGGCCTGCTCTGGTTCGGCTGGTTCGGCTTCAACGGCGGCAGCGGCTTCTCGACCGGAAACCCGAGCGTGCTCGCCTTCACCAACACGCTGCTCTGCCCGGCCTGCACGCTGCTCGTCTGGTTCGCCCTCGACCTGCTGCGGGGGCGCAAGGTGACGGCGATCGGCGCCGCCACCGCGATCGTCGTCGGCTGCGTCGCGATCACCCCCGCCGGCGGCTACGTCAGCCCCGGCTGGGCGATGCTGCTCGGCGCCCTGGCGGCGCTGCCGAGCTACGCGATCATCGTCTGGCGCACCCGCACCCGGGTCGACGAGACGCTCGACGTCCTCGCCGCCCACGGCACCGCCGGCCTCGTCGGGATCCTCTTCATCGGCTTCTTTGCCCAGGCGGCCTGGAGCGGCGCCTCCGACGGCCTCTTCTACGGCAACGCCGCCCAGCTCGGCGACCAGGCCCTGGCGGCGCTCGCCGGCCCCGCCTACGCCTTCGGCATGACCTACGTGCTGCTGCGCCTGGTCGGCGCCGTGATGCCGCTGCGCGCCGGCGAGCGCGAGGAGGCGACGGGGATGGACGTCGTCCAGCACGGCGAGGAGGCCTACGTGACCGGAGAGGGCGCGATCCTCGTCATCCCCGAGGACGAGCGCCAGCTCGCGGCGGTCGCGGCGGAGTCCCGGCGCTAGGCGCGCAGCTTGTAGCCGCGGGTGAAGAGGCGGAGGTTGACGACGAAGAGTGCGACGTTGGCGGCGACCAGCGCCAGCAGCGAGAGGGAAACGCTGACTTCGCTGAAGCCGACGAAGCCGTAGCGGACCAGGTTGATCATGTAGAAGATCGGGTTGAAGCGGGTCAGGGTCTCGAACGGCTGGGGCAGCAGCGCGGCGGAGTAGAAGACGCCGCCGAGGAAGATCAGCGGCTGCAGGATGAAGGTCTGGGCGAAGGCGACGTCGTCGAACTGCTCGGCGCGAACGCCGATCAGCACTCCCAGCTGGGAGAAGAAGAACCCGACCAGGAAGAGCGAGGGGACCAGCACCAGGACGTGGTCGACCGGCAGCCCGACCAGGATCAAGGAGACGACGAAGGTCAGCGTCGCCACCAGCAGGCCGCGCATGAAGCCGCCGAAGCAGAAGGCGAGCAGCAGCTCGGCCGGCGAGGCGGGTGAGGAGAGCTGGTCCTGGATCGCGCCCTGGAACTTCTGCTGCAGGATCGAGGAGGAGTTGTTGGCGAAGGCGTTGGTGGAGAAGGCCATCATGATCAGGCCGGGGATGACGAAGAGGATGTATTCGATCCCGTGCAGCTGCTTGATCCGCGAGCCCAGCGCCGCGCCGAAGATCGTGATGTAGAGGAAGGTTTCGAGCAGGGGCGCGCCCAGCGTCTGTTTCTTGATCTTCATGAAGCGGTTGACCTCGCGGCGCCAGAGCGTCGCGAAGCGGATCTGGGCGGTGGTCAAGGAACGACCTCGACGTGCGAGCGCGACAGCTCCTTGCGCCCGACCAGGGCCAGGTAGGCGTCCTCGAGATTGTCGACTTCGAAGCGGGCGGCGAGGTCGGAGCTGTCGCCCTCGGCGACGATCTGGCCGCCGGCGATGAAGGCGATCCGGTCGCAGAGCTGCTCGGCCTCCTCCAGGTAATGGGTGGTGAGCAGGATCGTCGTCCCCTCCTGGTTGATTTTCTGGACGTAGTGCCAGAGCTCCAGCCGCAGCTCGACGTCGACCCCGGCGGTCGGCTCGTCGAGGATCAGCAGCCGCGGCCGGTGCATCACCGCCCGCGCCAGGATCAGCCGCCGTTTCATCCCGCCGGAGAGGGTGCGGGTGCGTTCGTCGCGCTTCTCGGTCAGCGAGAAGGTCTCCAGCAGCTCGTCGGTGCGCTGCCGCCGCTCGCGCTTGGGCATCCCGAAGTAGCCGGCGTGGTAGTCGAGGGTCTCGGCGACGGTCAGGAACCAGTCGACGTTGGGCTCCTGCGGCGCCAGCCCGACCGCCTGGCGGGCCTTGGCGTAGTCGCTGATCGCGTCGTGGCCGAAGATCTGGATCGACCCTCCGGTCGGCTGCGCCAGCCCGGTGGTGCAGTGGATCAGCGTCGACTTGCCGGCCCCGTTGGGGCCCAGCAGCCCGTACATCTCGCCCTCCTTGATCTCGATCGAGACGCCGCGCAGCGCTTCCACTCCGGTCGGGTAGCGCTTCTGCAGGTCGACTATGTCCAGGGCCTTCTCGCTCACGGGCGGGCTAACCGTAGTGGAGAGCGGTCGTCGGCTCGGCGGCTGGCCGCACGCCCACCGTGGGCTCGCCGACGCCGGCACATAGTCTGAGAGGCGTGACCGCACCGCTGCTCGTCGTCGACACGCCATCGATGATGTTCCGCGCCTTCTACGCGCTGCCGAGCAAGATCGTCGGGGCCGACGGGCGCCCGGTGAACGCTCTGCTGGGCACCGCGAACCTGGTCCTGCGCGAGGTGGAAGCCCATGAGCCGCGCGCCGTCGTCCTCTGCTTCGGCCCCGACGCGGCCGCCTACCGGACCGAGCTCTACCCGGCCTACCACGCGGAGCGCGGGGCGGAAATGCCGGCGGAGCTGCCACACCAGTTCGAAGCGGCGCCTGCCTTCTTCGAGGCCTTCGGCTGGACGGTGGCGACCAGCGCCGATCTCGAGGCCGACGACCTGCTCGGCACGCTGGCGCGCCGCGAGGCCGAGGCCGGCGGCCGGGCGCTGCTGCTGACCGGCGACCGCGACATGTACCAGTGCGCGGCCGAGCGGGTCACCGTGCTCTACGTCCGCACCGGCGGCAGGGCCGGCGCGGAAGAGGTCGGGCCGGACGAGGTACGCGAGCGCTACGGCGTCGACCCCGAGCTGGTCCCCGACTTCATCGCCCTGCGCGGCGACCCGGCCGACGGCCTGCCCGGCGCCAAGGGCGTCGGGCCGAAGACCGCGGCCGAGCTGCTGGGGCGCGAGGGATCGCTGGAGGCGGTGCTCGACAACGCGATCCGCGAGCGGCGCCCGAAACTGCGCGGCGCCCTGGTCGACGGCCGCGAGGAGCTGCTCGCCTTCAAGGAGATCGCGACGCTGCGCGACGCCGGGGTCGAGCCGCCGCCCGACCGCGAGACCGACCGGGCCGGCGGCGCCGCCGCGGCCCGCGAGCGCGGCATGAACCGCCTGGCCGAGCGCCTCGAAACGGACACAGGTTGAAGACTTCTAACCCCTGGAGGGGTGAAAATGCTTCAACCTTGCCGGCGTCCTGGCGCGGGCCGGGGCCGGGACGGCCGGACCTGCCGCTGCCGCCCGGCCGGATGCCGCTGCGCCTGTCGGGGCAGAACCGCAAGCGCTGGCGCTACGTCGGCGTCTTCGGCGAGGAGCTGATGCTGTGCGCGGCGCGGGCCGAGGTCGGGCCGCTCGGCCAGTGCTTCTGGGTCCTGCTCGACCGCGCGAGCGGGCGCCAGTGGGCGCACGCCTCGCTGCGGCCCGGCGGTCGCGAGGTGACGATGGACGGCCCGCGGGTCGAGATCGACGCCGACGGCCTGCGGGCGAGCCTGCGGCTGGGCCAGGCGGCGCCGATCGAATCGATCTGCCCCGGCGACGGGGGCTGGGGCTGGACCCGCAAGCGGGTCGGGGTGCCGGTCGAGGGCACGGTCGAGGTGCCCGGCCGGCGCTGGCACCTCTCCGCCCGCGGCGTCGACGACGAGTCGGCCGGTTATCACGCGCGGCAGACGAGCTGGCACTGGTCGGCCGGGGTCGGCCGGGCCGCCGACGGTCGCCGCCTCGCCTGGAACCTGGTCGAGGGCGTCAACGACCCGCCGGAGCGCAGCGAGCGGGCGATCTGGGTCGACGGCGAGCCTCACGAGCCTCCCCCGGTCCGCTTCCACGACATGAACGCGGTCGAGCAGGCCGGCGGCCGCGTGCTCGAGTTCGCCGCCGAGTCCGAGCACGCCCGCGACGAGAACTTCCTCCTCGTCCGCTCCCACTACCGCCACCGCTTCGGCGCCTTCAGCGGCGCCCTCGGGGACCTCGACCTGGCCGAGGGTCTCGGCGTGATGGAGCAGCACGACGCGCTCTGGTGAGCGTCGCTTCCGACTTTTGGGGGGCTATAGCCCCCCAAACTCAGGGAACGCGAGAGGTCTGGTCGGCGTTAGGCACGGTACTCCGGGTTGGGAAAATCGAAGCGGCAGCCGGCGTCCCAGGCGGTGCGCTGGTTGCCGTGGGCGGGGATGCCGCCGGCGTCCTTGAGAAGCCGCGCCAGGTGCATCAGGTTCCAGGCGGCGAAGGTGGTGTTGCGGTTGGTGAAGTCGTTCTCGGGGCCGCCGGAGCCGGGGTCCAGGTAGGACGGGCCGGGCCCGGCCTCGCCGATCCAGCCGGCATCGGCCTGGGGCGGGATCGTGTAGCCGAGGTGCTGCAGCGAGTAGAGGACGTTCATCGCGCAGTGCTTGACCCCGTCCTCGTTGCCGGTCACCAGGCAGCCGCCGACCCGCCCGTAGTAGGCGTACTGGCCGGCGTCGTTGAGCAGGTGGGAGTTGCCGTAGAGCCGCTCGATCACCCGCGTCGCCACCGAGGACTTCTCGCCGAGCCAGATCGGCATGCCGAGGACGAGGATGTCGGCTGCCATCACCTTCGCGAAGATCTCGGGCCACTCGTCGCGCTCCCAGCCGTGCTCGGTCATGTCGGGCCAGACGCCGGTGGCGATCTCGCGGTCGATCGCGCGGATGCACTCGACCGCAACCCCGTTGCGGCGCATGATCTCCATCGAGACGTCGATCAGGCCCTGGGTGTTCGAGACCTCCGGCCTGCGCTTCAGGGTGCAGTTGACGAAGAGGGCGCGCAGGTCGGAGTAGTCGGTCTCGTTCTCCTCGCACAGCCGCTCCTGCATCTCGGTCAGCTCGGTCACTTCTCCTCCTGTTCAGGCCTTCAGGCGCTTCCCGTACCCCTCCTGGCAGCCGTCGCCAGGAGGTCCCACCGCGTGATGAAGAACTCGATCGCAGCGGCGCAGGGGTCGGCCGCCGCGAGCAGCTCCGAGTAGCCGAGCTCGGCGCCGCCGAAGCCGCGCGCCGCCCACCGCTCGCCGGAGACCGCGGCGGTCCAGGGCGCGACGTAGAGGTAGGGCTCGGCGTGGTTCTCGTCGCCGGGCGAGAGACCGTAGGTCGCCCGCCACCCTCCCTCCTCGTCGCCGAGCTCGACCGCGATGTCGAAGTGCTCGGGCCAGAGGATCGGCGCCGTCGCCCTCTCGCCCGGGGCCGCGAGCCCGAGCAGGTGGCGGAGCGCCTCGTCGCCGAACGCATACCAGGCCGCCAGCGCCCGCGCCGCCGGCGGGTGGACCAGCAGCGGCTCCGGGCTCGGCGCCGCTCCGGCCGGCAGCAGGTCGGCGAGCATCGAGGCGCCCGCGGCGAGGCTGGTCAGCGCCGCCCGCCGCTCCTTCCCGCCGGCGTTGTGGACGAGCTCCGCCCCGTCGACCCGCACCCGGTGGCGCGCCCCCTCGAACTCGAACTCCGGCGTGCCGAAGCCGCCGGGGGTCGCCTCGAGAGCGATCTCGTTGTCGGGCTTGCGCGCAGGGGCGACGAGCTCCTCGGCGACCCGGTGCAGCGAGGTCACCGTGGCGTCGAACCCGTCCGGCAGGGGAGTGAGTGCCCGGCTCACGTCGGCACGAGTCTCGCACGCCCGCCCTTACGGGGGGATGAATTCTTCGCCGGCTACCAGGTGTCGACGAAGCGGTGCCCGCGCCCGGCGTCGCGCGGCGCCGCCGCGGCCAGGGTCGAGGCGATCGCGCCGCGGGTCTCGGCCGGGTCGATCACGTCGTCGAGCTCGAACAGGGCGGCGGCGTTGAGCGCCCGCGCGTTGTCCTCGGCCGCGGCGGTCAACTCGCGCACGCGCTGCTCGCGCTCGGCCTCGTCGGCGATCGCCTCCAGCTCCTTGCGCAGCCCGAGCCGCACCGCCCCCTCCAGCCCCATCGGCCCGAGGTGGGCGCTCGGCCAGGCGACGGTGAGCAGCGGCTCGTGCAGGCTGCCGCCGGTCATCGCCTGGGCGCCGAGCCCGTAGCCCCGCCGCAAGATCACCGCGACCAACGGCACCCGCAGCGCCCCGCCGGCGACCAGCAGCCGCGAGGCGTGGCGGACCAGGCCGGTCGCCTCGGCGTCGGTGCCGACCATGAACCCGGGGGTGTCGACGAGCGAGACGACCGGCAGCCCGAAGGCGTCGCAGAGCTGCAGGAAGCGGGCCGCCTTGTCGGAGGCGTCGCTGGTGATCGCGCCGGCGACGTGGCGGGTGTCGTTGGCGACGATCCCGAGCGGGCGGCCCTCGATCCGGGCCAGGGCGGTGACCATCTCCGGCGCGAAACGCGGCCGCAGGAAGGTGACCGAGCCCTCGTCGGCGAGGGTCTCGACGATCGGCGCCACCGGGTAGGCGCGCCGGCGGCGCGCCGGGATCAGCTCGCGCAGCCGCGCCTGGTCGGGCACCGGGCCGGGCGGGGTCGGCCCCTGGAAGTAGGCGAGCAGCCGCTTCGTCACCGCGGTCGCCTCGGCCTCGTCGGCGACGACGACGTCGACCACGCCGTTGCCGGCCTGCACCCCGACCGGCCCGACCTCGTCGGGCTCGACCCGGCCGAGCCCGCCGCCCTCGATCATCGCCGGGCCGCCCATCCCCAGGGAGACGTTCTCGGTGGCGACGATCAGGTCCGAGCAGCCGGCGATCACCGCGTTGCCGGCGAAGCAGCGACCGGCGACGACGGCGATCCGCGGCACCAGTCCGGAGAGCCGCGCCCAGAGCGCGAAGGCCCGCGTCTCGAGCGCCGAGACGACCGGGTAGTCGGTGTCGCCGGGCCGGCCGCCGCCGCCCTCGGCGAAGAACACGGTCGGCAGCCGCATCCGCTCGATCAGCTCGAACAGGCGGTCCTTCTTGCGGTGCCCCAGCGCCCCCTGGGTCCCGGCCAGGACCGTGTAGTCGTAGGAGAGGACCGCGCAGGCGGCACCCTCGCCGAAGAGGTCGCCGTTGACCCGGGCGGTGCCGCCGAGCAGCCCGTCGGCGGGGGTGCGCTCGATCAGGTCGGCCAGCTCGCGACGGCCACGCTGGGCGGCGATCGCGAAGCGCCCGTACTCGACGAAGGATCCGGGGTCGACGAGGTCGGCGACGTTCTCGCGCGCGGTCCGCCCGCCGGCGGCGTGGCGCTTGGCGACAGCCTCGGGGCGCGCCGCGTCCTCGGTCTGCGCCCGCCGGGCCAGCAGCTCGGCGAGGTCGTCGCGCCCTGCCTCTCCCTCAGCTGGCTCGCGCTCCGGCACGGGCCGGATGTTCCCAGACGCCGCCGGGTCAGGCGGGGTCCGCGGCCTCGAAGGCCGCCAGCCCGACCACCATCGACAGCGCCTTGCCGCCGCCGATCTCGAGCCGCTCGCGGCTCTGCGAGTGCACGCGCTGCAGCTTGGCCATCGCCTCTTCGAGGATCTCCGCCACCTGCACCCAGCCGATCTCGTCGACCGCCAACGACATCCAGCTCAGCGTCGTGTCGTCGCGGTCGTCGAGCTTGCCGGCCTCAATCGCCTCGATGATCCGCTCAACGAAGCAGCGCAGCGAGGCCTCCGAGACGCCGCCGCGCACCGAGCGCGGGACCCTGCGCCAGTCCTGGTGGCCGATGAAGGAGCGCGGCTTGGCGCGGAAGTAGTGCTCGGTCGCTCCCCGCCGCTGCGCCGTCCCGACCAGCTCGATGCAGCCGCAGTCCTCGAGCACCCGGGTGTGGTAGGCGACGCTGCCCAACCGCTGCTTGGTCATCTGCGCCAGGTCGCTGGGGCTGGCCTCCCGTTCGTTGAGGATCTGGAGGATCTCCACCCGCATCGGGTGCGCCAGCGCCCTGACAAGGCGCTGATCGATCATGTCGTCGCTTTTGGAGGCCACTGCTCGGCGATCCTTGCGCATGTGGCGATCCTTCGCCAGCGATTCTATCGAATGAATAGAAATCTTTTAGCGTTCGTTCCCGCAGTGGCTTGCGGCCTCGGCGTTACTACGCGCCGATTAGCCGAGGCCGCGCCAGCCGGCTAACCGGCCTTCTTGATGCTGATCGCTGGCATCGCCTGCGTCATTCGCGCGATCGTCATTCGCATCACCCCCTCCCATGTCACGCAATTTCGATCGAGCCCCCAGGCCCGCTTGGGGCCCCTGTTTGGTACCCCGGCTCTCCAGGATGCTCAAATCGACTCTCTCAATCGAGAGGCTTGCGCGAAAAACATCGCATTCAGCGCTCAGCGATCCGATTAAATGTGCATCCTCAACAACTCAGAGTTTCTTGGAGGAATCCGTTGTCAAGAACGCAGCCAAACTTGGTCGACCCCCGCGTGGCGTTGATGATGTCCCACCCCACCCGGATCCACGCCATGGGCGTGCTGCTTGAGCGAACGGCATCTCCTCGTGAAATCTCGGAGGAGTTGGAAGAGCCGATCAACAACGTGACCTATCACCTCAATCAACTCCGGAAATGCGGCTGCATAGAGCTGGCGGAAACCCGGCCGGCGCGAGGCGGGCGAGTGGTCGAACACTTCTACCGAGTGATTCAACGCCCGCTCTTCGACAATGAGGCCTGGGAACGTTTTGGCGAGAAAGAAAAGACCGACGTGACGACGGCGATCATGCGCCTAGCGTCGGAAGACATCGCGGAGGCGGTCTCAGGGGGGACCTTCCACGACCCAGACGACAACCACCTCAGCCGAACCCCACTCGTGCTGGACCGTGATGGCTGGGCAGAAGTCAACAAGCTCCTGGATCGGACGATGGAAGATCTGTTCACGATTCAGGATCGGGTGAACGAGCGCAGCGAGGGCAACGGCGAAATGCTGCACACCAAGGTTCACATGCTCCACTTCCGCTCACCCCCGCCGAAGAAGCCCTGAGCGGGCGCCTCACGGCGCGGGCTCAGCCGCCGAGCTGCTTGGCGAGACGGCGCATGCCTTTGCCGTTGGCGCGGCGGACGAAGGCGCGGGTCATGAAGGGGATCAGGCTTTCGGCTTTGGCCGACTTGGTCCAGGCCAGCTCGAAGGAGATGCGGGTGCCCCCGCCGGACAGGTCCTCGAGGCGGTAGGTGCGGCGGGTGTGGCGCTTGCCCTTGGCGCCGACGCCCTCCTCGACGATCCGGTCGGAGCCGACCTCGACCACCTCGAACTCGGTCCAGTCCTGGGAGCCGGGCGCGTTCTGGCGGGCGCGGGCGCGGGCGCCGACGCCGCGGCGGGGGCCGGAGAACTCCCAGTTCACGAACAGGTGGTCCATGAAGCTCTCGTGGTTGGAGAGGACGTCGAGGAAGTCGAAGACCTCCTGCCGTGACTTGGAGACCTCGACGGAGACGGTGACCGGATCCATCGGCGGATCCTAGTCAGGCCCGGCAGCGCCCCGGCTCAGTGGCCGGGGCCGACCTTCATCTTCTCGCGCTCGGCCGGGTGCGCCCCGCCCTTCTCCTCCAGCGTCGCGCAGGCCTGGCGCAGGTCCTCGGCGAGGTGGTCGATCTGCGCCCGGCTCAGGGTCTCCTTGACCAGCGCCCGCATGATCTTCACCTCCTGCGCGTCGGGGGGCATCGTGTAGGCGGGCAGCATCCAGCCGCGCTCGGCCGAGAGCTGCCAGGAGACGTCGAACTCGTCGTAGCTCCTCTCGTCCTTCAGCTTGAAGGCGACCAGGGGCAGTTGCTCCTGGTCGGCGCCGATCAGCTCGAAGTGGCCCATCGCCTCCAGCTTCGCGGCCAGCGCCTTGGCGTTCTCCTGCATCGCCTTCATCACATAGCCGTAGCCCTCGCGCCCGAGCCGCACGAAGTTGTAGTACTGGGCGAGGACCATCGCCGAGCCGGTCGAAAAGTTGAGGGTGAAGGTGGCGTCCGTCTTCCCGAGGTAGTTCTCGTAGAAGACGAGGTCCTCGGCGAGGTCGGCCTTCTCGCGGAAGATGAGCCAGCCGATGCCGGGGTAGACGAGCCCGAACTTGTGGCCGGAGACGTTGATCGAGCGCACCTGCTCGAGCCGGAAGTCCCACTCGGAGTCGGGGTAGAGAAAGGGCCAGACGAAGCCGCCCGAGGCGGCGTCGATGTGGAGCGGGACGTCGAGCCCCCTGGAGCCCTTGAGGTCGACCAGCAGCTTGTCGATGCCGACGATGTCGTCGGCGTGGCCGGTGAAGGTGGTGCCGAGCACGGCGGCGACGCCGATCGTGTTCTCGTCGATGTGGGCCTCGACGTCCTCGGGGCCGATCACGTACTTGTCGGGCTGGAGGCGGACGATCCGCGGTTCGACGTCGAAGTAGCGGCAGAACTTTTCCCAGACCACGTGCACGTCGCCGCCGAAGACCAGGTTCGGCTTGTCGGTCGGCTTCGATTCGGCCTCGCGGCGCTGCTTCCACTTCCACTTCAGCGAGAGGGCGCCGAGCATGATCGCCTCCGAGGAGCCCTGGGTGCGGGCGCCCGTGGTCTCGCCGGGGGCGTGGAAGAGGTCGGCGAGCATGCGGATGCAGCGCTGCTCGATCTCGGCCGAGATCGGGTACTCGGCGTGGTCGATGAAGTTGCGGTAGAGGTTCTCGGCGATGATCCGCTGCGCCTCCGGCTCCATCCAGGTGGTGACGAAGGTCGCGAGGTTTTTGAACGGATCGCCCTCCAGCGCCAGTTCCTCGGCGACCAGGCGCATCGCGTCGAGGGCCGGCATGCCGTCGCCGGGGAACTCGTGGGCGGGGGCGTCCTCGATCAGGAAGCGGTTGCCGTAGAGCATCGCGGCCTGCTGGGGAGTGGACTGCTTGTTCATCTCTTCCTCTCGTAGAGCGAGCGTTCAGGTGGCACGGCCACCCCGCTCGGCCTCCTCGACCGTCAGCTCGGCGGTCGGGTTGGCCTCGAGGCGCGCGTCGGGGATCGGCTCGCCGCTGCGGACGGAGAGGCCGTAGGTGCCGGCGGCGAGCCGCTCTTCGGCCCGCTCGACCGCCTCCAGGCGCGCCTTCAGGTCGGCGGCGAGGCCGGCGTCGAGCTCGTCCTGGTAAAGGCCCTCGGACTCGAAGTCCCCCGGTTCGAGCCGTTCGTCGCCCTCTTCGGGGCCGCCACGGCGGTTTGCGGCCAGGTCGCGTTCGATCTGATCGCGTTCCTGCTTCAGCAGTTCTTTGGCGCGGGTGGTCTCCACGCGGTGAACCGTACCGGCTGTAAGGCGTCCTATGGCATTCCGGGGGTGCACAAAGTCGCCTTGCTGGACACACGGACGCCCCGCGCTATCCTGATTGAGGACTAACTACAGAAAGTGGACTTGGTGATGAGCTATCTCCTGATTCCCCTTGACGACGCGATCGTCTTCCCCACCGTGACCGCGACCCTGCCGATCGACGTCGGCGAGGAGGAGCGCATCTTCCTGATCCCCCGCCGCGACGGCGAGTACGGCCGCGTCGGCGTCGTCGCCGAGGTGATCGAGCACGGCGTCTCGCACCGCGGCAACCCGGTCGCCACCGTGGTCGGCCTGCACCGCGGCCTGGCCGGCGCCGCCCAGGCCGGCGAGGGCGAGGCCCTGCGGGTCGAGGTGCAGGAGATCCACGACGGCCACCCGGACGACGACCACACCCGCGAGGTCGCCCGCGAATACCGCGCCGTGGTCGAGGAGATCCTCGAGCTGCGTGGAGACGACGGCCGCATCGCCGCCTTCCTGCGCTCGGTCGAGGAGCCCGGCGCGCTGGCCGACACCACCGGCCTCGCCCCCGACGTCCCCAACGAGGGCAAGCTGCGCCTGCTGGAGACGGTCGACGTCACCGAGCGGCTGGCGATCGCGGTCGAGCTGCAGCGCGAGCGGCTGGCCGAGCTGCAGGTCCGCAGCAAGATCCGCGACGACGTCGAGTCCGGCGCCCAGAAACAGCAGCGCGAGTACTTCCTGCGCAAACAGATGGAGTCGATCCGCAAGGAGCTGGGCGAGGACGAGACCGACCTGATCGAGGAGTACGAGCGCAAGATCGCCGAGGCGGAGATGCCGGAGGCGGTCGCCGAGCAGGCCGCGAAGGAGCTGCGGCGGCTGGAGCGCCAGGGCGAGCAGTCGCCCGAGTCCTCGATGATCCGCAGCTATCTCGACTGGCTGATTGCGGTGCCGTGGGGCAAGCGCTCCGAGGAGCGGCTCGACCCCGCCCACACCCGCGAGGTGCTGGACGAGGACCACGCCGGCCTCGACGACGTGAAGAAGCGGATCACCGAGTTCATCGCCGTGCGCAAGCTGCGCGAGGAGCGCGGGGTCGACGACGACAGCCGCGCCAACGGCGCGATCCTCACCCTGGTCGGCCCGCCCGGCACCGGCAAGACCTCGATCGGCGAGTCGATCGCCCGGGCGCTGGGGCGCGAGTTCGTCCGCATCAGCCTCGGCGGCCTGCACGACGAGGCGGAGATCCGCGGCCACCGCCGCACCTACATCGGTGCCCTCCCGGGCAGGCTGGTCCGCGCCCTGCGCGACGCCGGCACGATGAACCCGGTGATCCTCCTCGACGAGGTCGACAAGGTCGGCTCCGACTGGCGCGGCGACCCCTCGGCCGCCCTGCTGGAGGTGCTCGACCCGGCCCAGAACAACACCTTCCGCGACCACTACCTCGACGTCGAGGTCGACCTCTCGGAGGTGGTCTTCGTCGCCACCGCGAACATGCTCGACACGATCCCGGCGCCGCTGCTGGACCGGATGGAGACGATCGCCTTCGACGGCTACACGACCGAGGAGAAGCTGGCGATAGCCCGCGGCTACCTGCTGCCACGCCAACTGAAGCGCAACGGGCTGCGGGCAGAGGAGGTCGAGGTCGGCGACGAGGTGCTGCGCGCGGCGATCTCCGAGTACACCCGCGAGGCCGGCGTGCGCCAGCTCGAGCGCGAGCTGGGCAAGCTGCTGCGCGGGGCGGCTACGCGGATCGCCACCGGCGAGGCCGAGGGCAGGGTCGTGCTCGACGCCGAGGCTCTGCGCGAGGCGCTGGGCCGGCAGAAGTTCTTCCAGGAGTCGGTCGAGCGCACGGCGATCCCGGGCGTCTCCACCGGCCTGGCGGTGACCGGCAGCGGCGGCGACATCCTCTTCGTCGAGGCTACCGCGATGGACGGCGACAAGGGCCTGGTCCTGACCGGCCAGCTCGGCGACGTGATGAAGGAGTCGGCGCGGATCGCCCTCTCCTACGTGCGCGCCCACCGCGAGGAGCTGGGCATCGAGCCGGAGGCCTTCCAGCGCGAGTTCCACCTGCACGTGCCCGCCGGGGCGATCCCCAAGGACGGCCCCAGCGCCGGCACGGCGATGACCACGGCGCTGGTCTCGCTGCTGAGCGGGCGGCCGGTGAAGCACACGGTGGGGATGACCGGCGAGGTCACCCTGCAGGGCCGGGTTCTGCCGATCGGCGGCCTCAAGCAGAAGGTGCTGGCGGCGCACGCGGCCGGGCTGACCGAGGTGATCCTGCCCGAGCGCAACCGCGGCGACCTCGACGAGGTCCCCGAGGAGGTGCGCGAGCAGATGACCTTCCACCCGGTGATGGGCATCGGCGAGGTGCTGGAGCGGGCGCTGGAGCCGGCCGAGAAGGGACACGAGCTGCCGACCGCGGCATAGGGTGCGCCGATGACCCCCCGCTGCCGCAGCTGCTCTCCGGTGCCGCCGGAGCTCCGCGCCGCCGCGGGGCTGCTGGAGCGCCGCTGGACGATGGCGACGATCTACGCCTGCTCCAGCGGCGCCTGTCGCTTCAACGAGTTCCGCCAGTCGCTCCCCGGCGTCTCGCCGACGACGCTCTCGGAGCGGCTGGAGCAGCTCCAGCAAGCCGGGATCGTCGAGCGTCGCCTCGTCCCCGGCCGTCCCCCCCACACCGAGTACACGCTGACCCCCCGCGGCGAGCACCTCGCGCTGGCCGTCGCCGGCCTCCTGGAGCACGAGACCGCATCAGCCCGCGCATAAGGCGGGTTGATGCGGTCTCGGTGACGTCAGGCAGGGGGTGGCTGGGCCGCCGCGCCCTCGAGCGCCCGCAGGCGGTAGTAGAGGACGGCGGCGGCGAGGGCGGGGATCGGCGCGGTGATCGTCGAGGCAAGGGCGCCGAAGACGATCCGCAGCGGCACGCCGCCGGCGATGCTGGAGGCGATGCCGCCGAAGATCAGGGCGCCGGCGGCGGTGATCAGATAGGAGGCGAGGACGACGCCGAAGACCGGCCAGCCGCTGCCGCGGACCAGCTCGCGCGAGCGGCCGAAGGCGGCGAGGACGCCGGTGCGCTCGATCACGATCGCCGGCGCGAGCACCGCCCAGATCGTGATCAGGATCAGCCCGGGCACCAGGAGGACGAAGAAGCCGATGGCGATCGCGATCCCGGAGAGGATGCCGGCGCCGATCAGCGGCCCGACGAACGGCAGCGCCTCGCGGATCAGGTCGCCGGCCGGCGTGTCCGAGCGGCCCTCCTGCAGGTCGCGGGCCAGGTTGACGACCACGCCCTGGTAGAGGGTGCCGATCACGGTGCTGACGACGAGCTCGAGCGGCACCAGCGCGAGGCTGCGCCCGGCGACGCCGTCGATGATCGCAAGCAGGAGGAAGAGCCAGAAGGCGACCGGCAGCAGCACCGCGGCGCGGGCGCCGTAGGTGGAGAAGACTTCACCGAGGGTCTCGCCGACACTGAGCTTCCTGGCCATGCGCCCTGGTTCGACGTAGGATCGCCCGAGCCTCCCCGGATCGATCATGACGACACCTTCGTTCACCCCCTCCCACCGCGGCGGATCGGGCTCGCCGCTGGTCTGCCTGCACGGCTTCACCGACACCTGGCGGACCTGGGAGCTGGTGCTGCCGGCGCTCGAGCGCGAGCACGACGTCTTCGCCCCGACCCTGGCCGGCCACGCCGGCGGGCCGCCGATCGAGGGCGCGGTGACCGATGCCACGCTCGCCGACGCGGTCGAGCGGGCGATGGACGAGGCCGGCATCGAGACCGCCCACATCGTCGGCAACTCGCTCGGCGGCTTCGTCGCCCTGCAACTGGCGGCGCGCGGGCGGGCGCGCTCGGTCGTCGCCCTCGCCCCGGCCGGGGGCTGGGCCGCGGGCGACGAGTCCTTCAAGGAGACGCTGGACTACTTCCTGCGGATGCAGGAGCTGCTGAAGACGGCGGCGATCCACGCCGAGGCGATCGTCGCCACCCCCGAGGGCCGGCGCACCGCGACCGAATGGTTCGTCGCCAACTACGAGCACATCCCGCCCGAGCTGATCGTCCACCTGATGCGGGGCGCCGCCAACTGCCCCGGCGTCGGGCCGCTGATCGAGTACTCCGACCGCGAGGGCTGGAGCCTCGACGCCGAGGCGATCGCCTGCCCGGTGCGGATCGTCTGGGGAACCGCCGACCGGATCCTGCAGCTGCCGATCGCCGCGGCTCGCTTCCGCGAGGACTGGCTGCCGCAGGCGGACTGGGTCGAGCTCGACGGCGTCGGCCACTGCCCCCAGCTCGACGTCCCGGCCGAGACCGTCGACCTCGTCCTCGGCTTCACCGCCTGACCAGACCTGCATCGACCACGCCGTAGGGGGCGAATGCAGGTCTCGTCGCCGGCGCGAGCGACGCGGCGCACGAAGAGGGGCCGCCCGGAGGCGGCCCCTCTTGAATCTGGTGCATGGGAACGGGCGCGGGAACTGCGGCCGGGCGGGACAAGTCCCGGTCTCCCTTGCGACCCGCCGGTGCCCGGGTTGGATTCCACCGGGCGCCCGAACCAGTGCGGCGCCTAGCGGCCCTGCACCTCCAGAGTCCCTCCAAGCATGTGACTCAAAATAGGACCACCTCCTTTCTCTGGTCAGATGATTGAAGCAAACCCGGCCGTCGGGTCTCTGACCACCGCCGCGAGCGCCGTCGAGGCGGGCACCCGGCGCCGCTACGATCGGTCCGTGCGCCGCTTCGCAGTGCCGATTGTCGTGATCGCCGTCGTCGTCGGCGCGATCGTCTTCGAGATCGCCTCGAGCGGCTCCGGCGGTGCGGCCGCGAAGCCTTCGCCGGCGCTGCCGAGCGCCGTCCTGCAGCCACCCAGGACCACCCTTGCCAGCCTGCGCGGGAAACCCGCCCTGGTCAACTTCTGGGCCAGCTGGTGCGAGCCGTGCCGGCAGGAGTCGCCGGCGATCGAGCGGCTCTGGCGCTCCCTGCACGGCAGCGCCGCCGTGGTCGGCGTCGACTACAGCGACGGCGACAAGTCGGCGCGGGCCTTCATCCGCGCCCACCACCTGACCTACCCGATGCTGAGCGACCCCAACGGCACGGCCGGCCCCCGCTTCGGCGTCAGCGGCCTGCCGACCACGATCGTGCTCGACTCCCGCGGCCGCATCGTCGAGACGCTGCGCGGCCCGCAGACCGTGGCCAGCCTCCGCCAGGCGCTCGCCGCCGCCGCGCAGAGCTGAGCCGAGCCCCGCAGCAGGCTTTGCCCAACCTTTGCCCCGGGTTGGGCGGCGCCTTACGGCGCTCCCGGCAACCTCTGTGGCGAGGCTCAGGCCATTTCCAGGATCGTCCGGGAGCCTCGACAGACCACACCTCGTTCGCCAAGGAGGCAACCCCCATGTCAATGCTCACCATCATGCTCGTCAACGGCGGCGCCGCCATCGCCCTCTCCGCGGTCCTCGCCGCGGTCATGCTGACCCCCGTCCGCCGCCTGCCCGGGGACGCTGCCTAGGATTCCCGCGCCAGCGTTTCCAGGTCGGTGCTGATCCAGCCGGGCAGGAACGGGTAGAGCATCCCTGCCCGCTCGTACCCGGCGCTATCGACCAGGTAGAGCGCGTCGGAGTGTTCGACGTCGCCGCTGACCCGGCGAACGTAGATGTTGTAGCGCTTCCAGGTCGGTTCCAGCTGCTTCTTCGTGCCCAGCAGCCAGCGCCACTGGAAGCCGGCCAGGCCGAAGCGCTTGATCGCTCGCCGGGCCGAAGCCGGCGTGTCTTCCCAGGGGTTGATGCTGACCACGACCACGACCGGGCGCTCGGCGGCGGGGATCCGCCTGAAGCCCGCCGCCAGCGCCCGCCCCTCCAGCGGGCACTCCGCGTGGCAGTGGGAGTCCATGAAGGTGACGATCGCCGGCCGGCCGTGCAGCGAGGAGAGCGAGAACCGCTTCCCCGAGGAGTCGGCGAGGGTGATCTGGGGCGCCTTGCGCACGCCCGAGGGCCAGATCGCCTGACCGCGGATTTCCGGCAGCGAGGAGCCGCTGGAGCCGGTCTTGGCGAGGCTGTGGACGCCGAGCCCGAGCGCCACCCCGAGCACGGCCGCGACGGCGACCACCAGGACCGCGGTGCGCCGGCTGGCCCGCAGCCTGCTCAGAGGCCAGTCACCGCCACCGGCCTCACTGGAACTTCCTGAACCTGATCACGTAGAAGGTGAGGATCACGATCAGGACGACCAGCGGGAAGACGGTCGAGAAGACGCCGGAGAAGCTGGTCCAGCCGGCGTCGGCGATCAGCTGCGGGATCATCTGCATCTCATCCAACTCCAGTCGAGAGTGGTTTCGGATGGGGCCGCGCCCGTTGACGCTCCTCGCGCGGCTCCAGCCAACGATAGGCGATCGCGACGATCGCGATCACGAATGGGATCGAGCCCGGGACCCACATCACGCCGGCGGCGAGCTGCTGGTCGGTGAGGGCGGAGATCTGACCCGGCCGGCTCGCCTGGTCGGCGTAGGCCGAGTAGAGCGGGGCGCTCGCCACCGCCAGCACGATCGCCAGGATCCAGCCGGCGACCAGCGTCGAACCCAGGTAGATCAGCTTGCCCGGCTCGCTCAGCGGCGAGCGCCAGGGCGGCGCCGGCACCACCCGCGTCCAGAACAGCAGCGCGGTGGCGAAGAAGCTCAGGTGCTCGAGAGCGTGGACGAGTTCCATGCGCAGCGCCGCGTCGTAGAGGACGGGCAGGTGCCAGGCCCAGAAGTTGAGGTTGAAGAGCAGCCAGGAGACGACCGCCCCGCCGAGCAGCGTCACCGCCCGCCGCGCCGGCCTCCAGCGCGGGCCGGCGACCTCGCGAGCGGTGTCGCGGCGGAAGGAGAGCGGCAGCCCGCGCCACATCCGCGCCCAGGGCCGGGCCAGGGCGAGCAGCGGCGCCGCCAGCCCGATCAGCAGCACGTGCTGGACCATGTGCACCCAGAACAGTTCGTCGGCGAAGTCGTCGACCGGCGAGTCGAGAGCGGCCACCACGGCCAGCAGGCCGCCGACGAAGGCCGCCGTCCGCCAGCCGTCCCCGCGCCGCGTCGGCGTCCGCCGACCCCCCAGCCAGTAGAGCAGCGCCGCGCCGAGGACCCAGAGCAGCGCCGGGCCGCCGGTCCAGTCGAGGGGCGTGGTCGGCGCCGGCACGGCTCAGACCAGGTAGAGGACGATCCACGCCAGCACCCCGATCGCCGCCAGCAGCCCCCAGTACGCGGCCCCCGGGATCAGCCCCTCCGGCGTCGCCGTGCCGTCGGTCCTGCCGCGGTTGCGAAGACCGACCGCGAAGGCGGTCTCGAGCCGGTACATGGTCAGCAGCACCGCCACCGTGTAGAGGGCGGTCCAGCCGTAGAAGACGCTGGCGTAGCCGCCGCTTTCGGGATTGAAGCCGAGGTGGGCGTACTCGAAGCCCTGCGCCACGCAGGCGAGGAGCCCGAGTGCGAGGGCGACGCCGGTGGCGGCGATCCAGCCCCCCCGGTTCTCCTCGGCGGCCTTGGCGGCGTAGCCGAAGACGGCGGCACTGAGCACCAGCGCGGCGACGATCACGATCCCGTAGGCGGTCGGCGGTCCGACGCCTTCCGGGCGCCAGAGCCCGTTGGTGTCGAGCGAGCGCAGGTAGAAGTAGGCGAAGACGAAGCCGAGGAAGAACATCACCGTCGCGCCGCCGATCAGACCGAACCCGAGCCGGTCGATCCGCTCGTGCAGCGCCCGCGTGTCGTCCAGGCTGGTTTCCTGGTGCACGGCGCCCTGACCCTGCGGCTCGGCGCTCATCACGCACCCGCCTTCGCCGGCTCGGGTGTGGGCACCGGTAGGCCGTACTGGTAGGGGTCGGAGTCGATCGTCGGGGCCTCGTCGTAGTCCTCGGTCGGAACCGGGGTCGGCGTCTGCCACTCCAGCGACCTCGACTCCCAGGGGTTGGCGGGCGCCGGCTTGCGCTTGATGATCAGCGAGTAGACGACGTTGTAGAGGAAGACCAGCATCGAGGCGCCGAGGACGAACGCCGAGACCGAGACCCAGATGTTGAGCGCCTGGAAGTGCGACGGGTAGGTCACCACCCGGCGCGGCATCCCCATCAGGCCCAGCGCGAAGAGCGGCGCGAAGGTCGAGTTGAAGGCGAGGAACATCGCCCAGAAGTGGATTTTGCCGAGCTTTTCGTTGAGGGCGATGCCGAACATCTTCGGCACCCAGTAGTAGATCGCCCCGAAGAAGACGAAGACCAGGCCGCCCATGATCGTGTAGTGGAAGTGGGCCATGACGAAGAAACTGCCGTGGGTGGCGACGTCGCTCGGCACGTCGGAGAGGAAGACCCCGGAGGCACCGCCGACGAAGAAGTTGAAGAACCAGGCGAGGCAGAACAGCATCGGCACCTTGAAGCGGATCTTGGCCCGCCACAGGGTCCCCATCCCGGCCAGGAAGACGAGCCCGGTCGGCAGCGAGATCGCCTCGGTGGAGAACATGTAGAAGGGCCGCAGCGAGGAGTTGAGGCCGCTGACGAAGAGGTGGTGCTGCCAGACGAAGAAGCTGAGCAGGGCGACGCCGAGGATCCCCGCGACCGCGATCCGGTAGCCCCAGAGCGGTTTGCGGGCGAACACCGGCAGCATCTCGAGGACGATCCCGAAGCCCGGCAGGGCGAGCACGTAGACCTCCGGGTGGCCGAAGAACCAGAACAGGTTCTGGAACAGGTACGGGCTGCCGCCGGCGCTGGAGAGGAAGAACGAGGTCTGCACGCCACGGTCGAAGGCGACCATCAGCAGGCAGCAGACCAGGACCGGCGCCGCCAGGACCATCAGGATGCCGGTGCTGAGCGAGCCCCAGCAGAGCATCGGCAGGCGCCGCCAGGTCAATCCGGGGGCCCGCATGGTGATGATCGTGGTGATCATGTTCATCCCGAACAGGGTCATCGAGATCCCGACCAGGGCGAAGAAGAAGATGTAGGAGTCGAAGCCGTAGTTGGCCTGGTCGTTGAGCGGCGCGTAGCCGGTCCACCCGGTCGGGAAGCCGCCGAAGAAGAGCGTGGTCATCAGGATCGCCCCCGCCGCCATCAGCATCCAGAAGGTCAGCGACTCGATCCGCGGGAAGGCCATCCGCCGGGCACCGATCATCAGCGGGATGAAGTAGTTGGCGAACGGGCCGAGCACGCCCGAGGTCATGATCCCCATCATCATCGTGCCGTGGAGGCCGACCAGGGTCAGGTAGTTGCCGGCCCCGAACAGCTGCGGGGTCGGCCGCAGCAGCTCGGCCCGGATCAGCATCGCGTTGAGCCCGGCGATGAAGAAGAAGAGCCCGACCCCGACCAGGTACTGGATCCCGACCACCTTGTGGTCGGTGCAGAGCTGGAAGTAGCGCCCGACGCTGCCGCTCTCGTACTGCTTGTAGGAGCGCTCCCGCCCGAGCATCCGCTGGAACGGGTAGCTGAGGAACCCGAGCCCGCCGAGGAAGCCGACGACGGCGAGGACGTAGCCGAGCATCAGAGCGACGTCGTTCTGGTTGGTGTCGCCGAAGAAGTCGAGGCTTTCGGCCTTGATCTGATGGCCCAGCCACCAGCCGACGTAGAAGCCGACGATCCCGAAGACGATCCCGGCCAGGAGGTTGAACCCGATCAGGCGCCGCCAGAGCGGCGGTGCGGCGGCTTCGCTGGTCATCCTGCCCTCCTCTGCGGTTCGGGGTAGTAGTGCGTCGAGTACGGGGGCAGGGCCTTGGTGGCCGGCGCGAAGACCCGCTGCTGTTCATGGATCCAGGTGAGGAATTCCGAGTCGCTGACCACCTGCCCGGTGTCGAACATGTAGCCGTGCCAGAGCCCGCAGAGCTCGTTGCAGTGGATTTCGAAGGACCGTTCTTCCGTGGGAGTCGTGAAGGCGACGTTGTCGACGCCGGGGTTGGCATCGGCCTTGACCCCGATCCGCGGCGCCCAGAAGGAGTGGATCACGTCGAGCGAGGTGACGTGGAATTCGATCGACTTGCCGACCGGGAGCTCGAGGTGCGGGGTCTCGACGCCGCCGAAGGTCGGGAAGCGGTAGGTGAACTCCCACTGCTGGGCGATCACCTGGACCGGGATCGACTTGCCCCCTTCCTTGAACTCGGCTTCCGGCCCCTCGCCGCCGCCCGAGCCGGCGTTGGACAGCTCGACGGTGCCGAAGATCGCGAGGAAGAGGACGATGATCGTGGTCACGATCAGCCACCAGAGGTTGATGCGGCTGTCGTCGGGGACCGCCGCGCCTTCCTGCGGGCCCTCGTCGCGGCGGCGGAACACGACCAGCGAGTAGGCGAAGAAGACGACGAGGGTGGCGGCGATCGGGGCGACGACGGCGAGCAGGACCGTGTTGTCGTAGACCTGGCCGGCGGAGGCGGTGCTGGATTCGCCCGGCGGCAGCGTCGGGGCGATCACGACGACCACGAACACCGTCGCGATCACGCTCAGCACGACCGAGGCGATGACGATCCGGAGGAAGTGGTTCGGCTCTTTCTTCACTTGCCCTCGCTCATGCCACGTGGAGGAAGCCGTCCATGTAGCCGATCGTCTGCATCGGCCCGCCGAAGCCGGTGATGAAGCCGGCCGCGCAGGGCACGAAGCACTGCCAGCGGTAGCGGCCGGGGTCGCCGGTGTGGATCGTGAATTCGATCGTCTCGTGCGCCTGCTTCAGCGAGCAGGGGCCTTCTTCGCACTGGTTTTCCGCTTCGTCCGGGACCCCGCGCAGGGGCACGATCAGGTTGATCTGGGGGACGGCGAACGTGTGCGAGGCTTCTTCGGGCGGGATCGAGTCCATCTCCTTGCCGTCGACCAGCATCGTCGAGCCGACCGTCCCCTGGACCTGCGAGAGGAACGGGTTGCGCAGCCCGCTGTCGCCGTCGAACTGGTAGACGGTGAAGTGGACCGTCGCGTGGGCCGGCACTTCGAATTCGGTGCTGTGGACCCATTCGCCCTGCTCGTTTTCGATCAGGTAGGAGACCCAGGGCTTGTTGGCGCCCTGCGGGCCGACGGCCGCCTCGGTCTTCAGGGTCACCTGGAAGACGTGCGAGGAGGTTTCGCCGGCCGCCACCGTCGGCGGCCCGCCGAGGTAATTGGAGACGTAGAGCGCGATCAGGGCGGCGACGGCGACGACCGCCAGGGCGACCGCTCCGACCCTCATACCGAACCCGTTCACGAGACCGACCTCACCGACACACCCCGAACCCTTGTCCCAAACGTGGATAAGACCTTGCCTGAGCGCTTATATCCGGTCCCGGACACCCACCGCAACCAATTCGCGATCCGGCGAACTCGTTTCGCGCCCGAATTGTCAGTGCTCGGACAGGCCCTCCCCCACCTGCGTGGCTTCCCGACCGGACTTGTCGAACTCGCCAACCGGCGGCGGGGGCAACCTCCACGAGCTCGTCGGCGACGGGACTATGCTTCCCAGCGCACAAGGCAGGGCGGGGGGCCGCGCCGAGATGACCACGACGTCGAAGAAGCCAGAGACCGTAATCGTCCGGTTCGCCGGAGACTCCGGCGATGGCATGCAGCTGGTCGGCGACCGCTTCACCGCCGCCACCGCCCACGTCGGCAACGACCTCTCGACGCTGCCCGACTTCCCCGCCGAGATCCGCGCCCCCGCCGGCACCCCGGGCGGCGTCTCCGCCTTCCAGATCCACTTCGCCTCGCGCGACATCCTCACCCCGGGCGACCACCCGAACACGCTGGTGGCGATGAACCCGGCCGCGGTCAAAGCCCACCTCGCGGCGCTGCAGGCGGGCGGCACGCTGATCGTCAACGAAGACGCCTTCACCGCGGCCAACCTGCGCAAGGCCGGCTACGAGTCCAACCCGCTCGAGGACGGCACGGTCGAGGACTACCAGGTCTTCAAGGTGCCGATGACGACGCTGAGCTCGCGCGCCACCGAGGGCATCGAGGGGCTGAAGCCGGCCGAGGCGCAGCGAACCAAGAACCTCTTCGCGCTGGGACTGATCTCGTGGATGTACGGGCGGCCGAAGAAGGAAACGATCGCCTGGCTGGAAACCAAATTCGCCAAGCGCCCGGCGATCATGGAGGCCAACATCGCCGCCTTCAAGGCCGGCTACAACTTCGGCGACACGACCGAGATCGAGGCGACCCCGATCGAGGTGGCACCGGCGCCGCTGGAGCCCGGCGAGTACCGCAACATCAACGGCGCCAACGCGCTGGCGATGGGGCTGGTCGCGGCCAGCGTGCGCAGCGGCCTGCAGCTGTTCTTCGCGACCTACCCGATCACCCCCGCCTCCGAACTGCTCCACCACCTCGCCAAACACGACCGCTTCGGCGTCCGCACGGTCCAGGCCGAGGACGAGATCGCGGCCGCCAACATGGCGCTCGGCGCCTCCTTCGGCGGCCGGCTCGGGGTGACCGCGACGAGCGGCCCGGGGATGGACCTGAAGGCGGAGACGATCGCCCTGGCCGTCGCCGCCGAGCTGCCGCTGGTGATCATCGACGTGCAGCGGGCCGGCCCCTCGACCGGGCTGCCGACCAAAACCGAACAGTCCGACCTGCTGATGGCGATCCACGGCCGCCACGGCGAGTCGCCGCTGCCGGTGATCGCTCCCGCGACCCCGGCCGACTGCTTCGACTCGGCGGTCGAAGCGGCGCGGATCGCGGTCCGCTACCGGACCCCGGTGATCCTGCTCGCCGACACCTTCCTCACCAACTCCTCCGAGCCCTGGCGCCTGCCGAAGACCTCGGAGCTGCCGGAGATCGACCCCGACTTCGCCACCGGGCCGAACGCCGGCGATGAGTTCCTCCCCTACCTGCGAGACGAGCGCGGCGCCCGCCCCTGGGCGATCCCGGGAACGCCCGGCCTGCAGCACCGGCTCGGCGGCTTGGAGAAGGAGCACGGCTCGGGCAAGGTCTCCTACGACCCGGTCAACCACGCGCTGATGACGCGGCTGCGGGCCGAGAAGCTGGACAAGCTGGCGGAGGAGCTGCCGCCGCTGGAGGTCGACGCCGACGAGGGCGCGAAGCTGCTGATCCTCGGCTGGGGCTCCACCTTCGGCGTGATCGGCGCCGCCGCCCGGCGCGTGCGCGCCCGCGGCATCCCCGTCGCCACCGCCCACCTGCGCCAGCTGGAACCGATGCCGGCCAACGCCGGCGAGGTCGTTCGCGCCTTCCCCAAGGTGCTGATCCCGGAGCTGAACACAGGCCAGCTGCTGAGCCTGGTGCGCGACAAGTACCTGGTCGACGCCGTCGGCCACAACAAAGTCGAGGGCCTGCCGATCCTCGCCGAGGAGCTGGAGCAGGCGGTCATGGAGACGATCGGATGAGCGAGGGCAACGGTGCCGCGGCGACCCTGACCAAGGCCGACTTCCAGTCCGGCCAGGAAACGCGCTGGTGCCCGGGCTGCGGCGACTACGCGATCCTCAACTCGGTCCAGACGGTGCTGCCGGAACTGGGCGTGCCGCCGGAGAAGACGGTCTTCATCTCCGGGATCGGCTGCGCCGGGCGCTTCGTCTATTACATGGACACCTACGGGATGCACGGCATCCACGGCCGTGCCCCGGCGCTGGCGACCGGGATCGCGACCTCGCGCGAGGACCTCTCGGTCTGGGTCGTCTCCGGCGACGGCGACTCGCTCTCGATCGGCGGCAACCACCTGATCCACGCCCTGCGCCGCAACGTCCCGATCAAGCTGCTGCTCTTCAACAACCAGATCTACGGGCTGACCAAGGGCCAGTACTCGCCGACCTCGGAGACCGGGAAGATCACCAAGTCGACCCCGTTCGGCTCCGAGGACCACCCGTTCAACCCGCTGGCGCTGGCGCTCGGGGCCGACGCCTCCTTCGTCGCCCGCACGATCGACGTCGAGAAGCAGCACGTCCGCGACACCCTGCGCGCGGCCGCCGAGCACCCCGGCTCGGCCTTCGTCGAGATCTACCAGAACTGCAACGTATTCAACGACGGCGCCTTCGACGCGGTCCGCGGCAAGGCCGGCGCCCACAACCAGATCCGCCTCGCCCACGGCGAGCCGATCCGCTTCGGCGCCGAGCTCGAGAAGGGCGTCGTCCGCGCCGCCGGCGGCGGCCTCGAAGTGGTCGATGTCGCCGACGTCGGCGAGCGGGGCCTGGTCGTCCACGACACCCACGTCGCCGACCCCAGCCACGCGACGGCGCTGGCGCGGCTGGCCGAGAGCCCGACCGGCCCGACCCCGATCGGCGTCTTCCGCGACGTCGAGCGCGAGGTCTACGGCTCCGACCGCCAGCAGAAGCTGGCGGCGGCCCACGAGGCGGCGACGCTGGACGACGTCGACGAGCTGCTGCGCGCCGGCGACACCTGGGTCGTCTGACGACCGGGCGTTTGCGGTGGAGGGGACGACCCAGGTGTCGGGGGCGCTTCCCAGGAGCTGGAAGCTGACTGAAGTGGGTCGGGCACCGGCCTACGTGAAGATGATCTGGCCGCCGGCCGCCATGCCGTAGAACTCGCCGACGGTGATGATCTCCTCGACCTGGGGGATGAAGTCGTCCTTGTCGAGGCCGAAGAGGTCGACGGAGGCCTTGCAGGCGTAGAGGGCGCCGCCGGAGTCGGAGATCATCTCGACGAACTCGGGGATCGGCGGGATGTCGAGCTTCTCCATCTCCTGGGCGAGTTTGTGGGTGACCATCGAGGAGATGCCCGGGATCCCTCCGGCCCAGGTCGCCAGGTGCAGGCCGGGGTTGCCGACGGTGGCGACCTTGACGTGGTCGTGCTTGGCCTTGTTGATCGCGTCGAGCCCGAAGAAGGTGAAGAAGACGTTGGCCTCGATCCCCTCCATGCGGGCGCCGTTGGCCATGATCAGGCCCGGGTAGACGCCCTCCAGGGATCCGCGGGAGATCACGATCGAGACCTTCTCGATCGGCTCCGGGCCGGCGCCGTTGCTCTGCTCGCTCATCGGTCCACTCCTCCTAGATGCAGCCGCGCGGCTTGGGGATGCCCGCGATCTTCGCGGCCAGCTTCGCGGGGCCTTTCGGGAACAGCTGGTACAGCTCCTTGATCGGCACCCCGGAGGCTTTGCCGAGGGTCCGGATCGACGGCGCCGAGCCGCTCTCCAGATAGGTGTCGCGCATGTAGTTGACGACCAGCCAGTGGCGGTCGGTCAGCTCGGCGATCCCGGCTTCCGCGGCGATCTCGGCCGCGATCTGCTCGTTCCACTGCTGGGGGTCGGTCAGGAACCCCTCGCCGTCGACCTCGACCGGCGTGCCGGCGTAGGTGGCAGTGCTCATCGATCGTCTCCTTGTCCGCTCGGGGTCAGGTCCTTGCCGGCGGTCGAGAACTGGGACCCGATGCCGGGGATGTCGCGCCCCGGCAGCAGCATGTGCCAGTACAGGGGCTGGAAGGCAAGCTTGCCGAGGTGGTTGACCCGCGACTCCTTGAGCAGCGGCAGCGGCCCGACGTGGGCCTCCGGGTAGCGGCCGGGGACCGGCTCCACGTCGTAGTCGAAGTCGATCAGCAGGGCCCTGTGGAAGCCCGACTCGATGAAGCAGTTGACGTGGCCGTCGTAGCTGCCCTGCACCTCTTCGCCGGCCAGGAAGCGCTCGATGTTCGCCGCCAGCGTCTCGCCCTCGAAGTGGGTCGAGGAGCCGGCCTTGGAGGTCGGCAGGCTGGCCGCGTCGCCGATCGCGAAGACGTTGGGCGCCGCCTTGCTCTGCAGGGTGTGGATGTCGACCGGGACGAAGCCGAGCTCGTCGCCGAGGCCCGGCGAGTGGGAGACGAACGGGGCGCCTCCGTGGACCGGGATCGTCACCAGCAGGTCGAAAGGGATCTCGCGCTCGTCCCAGCTGACCAGCTTGCCCTCCTTGCCGTCGACCCGGCCGGTCGCGAACTCCGCCTCCAGCCCGATTTCCTTGTGCTCGAACATGCCGCCCAGGTGCTCGGCGGCGACCGGCTTGGTGAAGGCGGCGTCGAGCGGCGTGACGTAGGTGATCTCGACCTCGGATCGGACGCCCTTCTCGTGCAGGAACCAGTCGGCAAGGAAGCAGAACTCCAGCGGCGCGACCGGGCATTTGATCGGCATGTCGATCAGGTTGACGACGAGGCGGCCGCGCTCGAAGCCGGCCAGCGCTTCGCGCAGCGCCACCGCGTCCTCGACCGAGTAGAAGGCGAAGACGCTGTGGCCCCAGCCGGCCCCGGTCAGTCCCTCGGTTTCCTCGTAGAGCAGGGTCGAGCCGCTGGCGACGACCAGGACGTCGTACTCGACCATGGCCCCGTCGGTCAGGTGGACGACGTTGGCCTCGGTCTCGACCCGGTCGACCTCCGCCAGGCGGAACTCGACCCGGTCGCGCAGCTGCGCGCGGCGGGAGCGGACGATGCGGTCGGGGTCCTCGAGCCCGAAGGGGACGAAGAGCAGGCCCGGCTGGTAGACGTGGTCGTCGTCGCGGTCGATGACGACGATCTCCGCCTCGGAGCCGAGCTGGCGATCGAGCCGGTTGGCGATCAGGGTCCCACCGGTGCCGCCGCCGAGAATGACGATTCGCTTGCCCACGAAGGAGATTCTGGGAGCGCGGCGCCCGCAGGGCATCGGGGGATGCCCACAGTCGCCCCGGGGCGGATTACCGAGCGTGGCGACTTTGTTCGGACTGGCCGAACAAAGTCGCCACGCTCGGCTCAGGGCGTGCGGCGGCGCAGGGTGACCGAGCCGAGCAGCAGCGCCGCCAGGGTGGCGCCGACGGTCACCGCGACGTCGATCCAGCCGGTGGTGCCGAGGCTGCCGTCGACGGCGACCCGCTGCAGGGCCTCGAAGGCGTAGGTGAGCGGCAGCGCGTAGGAGGCCGCTTCCAGCAGCGGCGCCATCTCGTCGCGGGGGACGAAGAGGCCGCAGAGCAGCAGCTGCGGGAAGACGAAGGCGGGCATGAACTGGACCGCCTGGAACTCGGTGCGGGCGAAGGCGCTGACGAAGAGGCCGAGCGCCATCCCCAGCACCGCGTTGCCGACCGCGAGCACGCCGACCGCCAGCTCCGAGCCGGCGACGTGGAGGTCGAGCGGGCCGAAGGCCACGAGCGAGGCGACCATCGCCTGGGCGGCGCCGACCAGGGCGAAGGCGATCCCGTACCCGGCCAGCAGGTCGAGCTTGGCCAGCGGCATGGTCATCAGCCGTTCGAGGGTCCCCCCGGTGCGCTCGCGCAGCATCGTGATCGAGGTGACGAGGAACATCGTGATGAACGGGAAGAGGCCGACCAGCGGGCCGCCGATCCGCTGGAAGGCGGCCGGGTTCTGCTCGAACGCGTACTTGAGCAGGGTGAGGAGGACCGGCGGCACGACCAGCAGCAGGGCGATCGTGCGCGGGTCGTGGCGCAGCTGGGTCAGCACCCGCAGCGCGGTCGCCCGGGTGATCCGCGCGCTCACCGTCCCCCCCGCTCTTCGATCAGCGCAAGGAAGGCGCGGTCGAGGCTGCTCTCGCCGGTCCGGCGACGCAACTCGGCCGGCGTCTCCGCCGCCAGAAGCTCGCCCTCGCGCATCAGCAGCAGCCGGTCGCAATGCTCGGCCTCGTCCATCACGTGGCTGGAGACGAGCAGGGTGACGCCGCGCTGCGCCAGCCCGGCGAAGGTCTCCCAGAGGTCGCGGCGCAGGACCGGGTCGAGGCCGACGGTCGGCTCGTCGAGGACCAGCAGCTCCGGCTCGCCGAGCAGCGCCGTGGCCAGCGAGACCCGGGCGTGCTCGCCACCGGAGAGGCTGGCGGCGAGCTGGTCGGCGCGCTCGCCGAGCGCGACGGTTTCGATCACCGCCTCGATCCGCTCGCGCGGGGCGCCGAGCACGCTGGCGAAGTAGGCGAGGTTCTCGCGCACCGTGAGGTCGCGGTAGACCGACGGCGCCTGGGTCACATAGCCGACCCGGGCTCGCAGGGCCGGCGCGCCGGCGGCTTCGCCGAGCACCGTGACCCGCCCGGACTCGACCACCTGGACGCCGACCACGGAGCGCATCAGCGTCGTCTTGCCGCAGCCGCTGGGGCCGAGCAGGCCAGTGACGCTGCCGGCCCGGACCTCGGCGCCGAGCCCGTGCAGAACCTCGCGGCCACCCCGCCGCACCCGCAGCGCCGCGATCGCGATCGCGGCGCCGGGCGGCGCCTCGGTTGCTGGCGGCATGAGGCCAGCCTACGTCCCGCGGCGGCCGGCGGCGCGCTCAGCCGGCGGGCGGGGCCAGCGGCGGGAACTCGGGTGGGCGGCGCTCGAGGTAGCTACCGACGCCCTCGTGGACGTCGGGGCGGGCGAAGGACTCCATCACCAGACGCTGGGAGTCCTCGAAGGCGGCGTCGAAGCCCTGGTCGAAACCGCGGCGGACCTGGTCCTTGACGATCGCGATCGAGGTCGGCGAGCAGTTGGCGGCGAGCTCGGCGGCGTAGGCGACGGCGGCGTCGAGCAGCTCCTCCGGCGCGGCCAGATTGTCGACCAGGCCGATCTCCCTCGCCTCCTCGCCGAGCACGACCCGGCCGGAGATCAGCAGGTCGAGCGCGCGGCTCGTCCCGACCAGGCGCGGCAGCAGCCAGGCGGTCCCGTACTCGGCGATCAGGCCGCGGCGGACAAAGGCGGTGGTCAGCTTCGCCTCCGGGGCGCAGAAGCGGACGTCGCAGTAGAGCGCCTCGACCAGGCCGAGGCCGGCGGCGGCGCCGTTGATCGCGGCGATCAGCGGCTTGCGCAGGGTGAGCGGAAAGCTGCGTGGGCGGCCCTGCTGGATCAGCGTCTCGTCGCCCTCCTGCGCCCCCGAGAGGATGTCCATGTCGGCCCCGGCGCAGAAGCCGCGGCCGGCTCCGGTGAGGACGATCGCCCGAACCTCGGGGTCGGCTTCGGCGGCGTCGAGGTGCTCGTAGTAGCGCGCCTCGAGCTCGTCGTTCCAGGCGTTGAGGCGGTCGGGCCGGTTCAGGGTGAGGACGAGGACGGCGCCGCGGCGCTCGGCGAGGACGGGATCGGAGGCTGCGGCGGGGTCGGCGCTCACGGGGGCGATCGTATCCCGGCCCCGCCGCTGTAGCTTGCGCCTCCGTGGACGCGTCAGGAGATAGCGCCAAAGCGCCGGCGATCCGGATGGAGGCGGCGACGGTCTGGCGCTGGGTCGCCACCGAGGCGCGGCGCGCGGTGCTGCTCGACCGGGTCGCGTGGACCGTGCGGATGGGCGAGCACTGGGTCGTGCTCGGGCCCAACGGCGCCGGCAAGACGACGCTGCTGGACCTGGCCGCCGCCGTCTCCCACCCCTCCGAGGGCGTGGTCGAGGTGCTCGGCGCCCGCCTCGGCCGGGTCGACCTGCGGCGGCTGCGGGAGCGGATCGGCACCGTCGGGCCGGTTCTGGCGCAGCGGCTGCGTGGACGCGCCCGCGCCCGCGAGGTCGTTCTCACCGGCGCCTTCGGCAGCATCGCCCTGCAACCGGAGCGGATCGGCGAGGAGGAGTTGCGCCGGGCCGAGGCGCTGCTGGAGGCGGTCGGCGCCGAGGACCTGGCCGAGCGCCGCTACGAAGACTGCTCCCAGGGGGAGCGCCAGCGCCTGCTGCTTGCCCGCGCGCTGATGGACGAGCCGGCGCTGCTGCTGCTCGACGAGCCGACCACCGGCCTCGACCTACCCTCGCGCGAGCGCCTGATCGCCTCGCTCGACTCGCTCGCCGGCGCCAACCCGGAGCTGCCCACCGTCACCGTCACCCACCACCCCGAGGAGGTGCCCTCCTGCGCCAGTCACGCGCTGCTGCTGGCCGGGGGCCGGGTGGTCGCGGCCGGGCCGATCGCGGAGACGATGACCGGGCCGGCGCTTTCGGAGTGCTTCGGGATCGAGGTCGAGGTGACCCGGGCGAACGGTCGTTGGATGGCTACGGCGCGGCGCTGAGCGGCGGATCCGGACGGTCGCTGCGGGGTGGCTCGCTCGGGACGAGGTTTGGCGTGGAGGGTGGGGGTGTCCCTCTCGCTTGCTGGGTTTTTCGCTGGGGAGAACAACGGCCGTCCGAGATTGAGCTCTTGAGCGAAGAAATGAGGACGCCGCTGCGCGAGAGGGACACCCCCACCCCTCCCCACGAATCGCGTCCCCGCCTCCCGAGGTGAGGCAGCTCCCGAGAATCGGGAGATGCTCCAAGGGACGGAAGCTTCCTCGTGGCCGAGGTTTTGCCCTCTATAGGGCGCAAAACCTCGGCCACGCTCCCGGAGCAGAGCCTTTCGTCCCTGCACGAGCTCTTCGGGAACCGGCCGGCTCCGCCCCGCTCACCTCCCGGAGCGGGAACAGGCCCCGGCCGGAGGGTCGGGTGTCCCTCGCAGGCGCGGCGTCCTCTTTTTCGCGCTTGAGCGCGTAACTCGGACGGGGGGAGCGCTCCACAGCGAAAAACCCAGCAACGGAGAGGGACACCCGACCCTCCAGCCGCGGCCCGAGCCCCGGGCTCGGAGCTCCGCGGCCCGAGCCCCGGGCGGGGCGCTCCGAACCAGCCGCTAAGCCGAGCCCAGCAGCGCCTCGATCTCCCGGTGGCGCTCGGGCGAGAGCAGCGGCCAGCCGGGCGCGTAGTCGAAGACGTCGGCGACGCAGGCCGAGGAGTAGCGCTCGGAGACGATCTCGATGTGGTCGGGGGTGACCAGGGCGGGATGGGCGACGCCGCAGCTGCGCGCCAGCGCCATCAGCTCCGCCCGCAGCACGGTCAGGTAGTTGGCGACGTTGCTGGACTTGAGGTCGGGGTCGAGGCCGCGCATCAGCCAGCGGCTCTGGGTGGCGACGCCCGTCGGGCAGCGGCCGGTGTGGCAGCGCATCGCCTGGATACAGCCGGCGGCCAGCATCGCCTCGCGGCCGACGCCGATCATGTCGCAGCCGAGCGCGAAGGCGAACAGGGCCGAGTCGGGGAAGCCGAGCCGGCCGGCGCCGACGAAGACGGTGTCCTCGGCGAGCCCGGCGCGGGCGAAGGCGGCGTAGACGCGGGAGAAGCCGACCTTGAAGGGCAGCGAGACGTGGTCGGTGAAGGCCAGTGGTGCCGCTCCGGTCCCGCCCTCGCCGCCGTCGACGTTGACGTAGTCGGGGCCGCCGCCGGTATCGGCCATCCGCGTGGTCAGCTCCTCCCAGAAGCTGTCGACGCCGACCGCCGACTTGATTCCCACCGGCAACCCGGTCTCCGCCGCCAGCGTCTCGACGAACTCGACCAGCCCGGCGACGTCGGCGAAGGCCGAGTGCGTCGGCGGGCTGACGCAGTCGACCCCGGCCGGGACGCCGCGGATCGCGGCGATCTCCGGCGTCACCTTGCGCGCCGGCAGCAGGCCGCCGAGGCCGGGCTTGGCGCCCTGCGAGAGCTTCACCTCCAGCGCCCGCACCGGCGCTTCGGCGACCCGCTCCTTCAGCAGCTCGAGGCTGAAGGAGCCGCGCTCGTCGCGGCAGCCGAAGTAGCCGGTGCCGATCTGGAAGACCAGCTCGCCGCCGTTCAGATGCGGCGCCGCCAGCCCGCCCTCGCCGGTGTTCTGCAGGGTGCCGGCGAGCGCGGCGCCGCGGTTCATCGCCTCCACCGCGGGGGCCGAGAGCGCCCCGTAGCTCATCCCGTTGACGTTGACGACCGACTGCGGCCGGAAGGCGTGGCGGCGGCCGTGGGCGGCGCCCAGCACCTTGCCGGCCGGCAGCCGGTAGTCGGGCGCCCCGCCCGGCTCGCCCTCGGCCGGCGGCGGCACCGGGAACGGCGAGTGCTTGACGATCAGCAGGCTCTCGGCGGACTCGAGGTCGTCGTCGGTGCCGAAGCCGAAGGTGTTGGGCTCGCGCTTGGAGGAGGCGTAGACCCAGCGCCGCTGGTCGCGCGAGAACGGCCGCTCGTCGTTGTTGGAGGTGACGATGTACTGGCGCAGCTCCGGGCCGACCGACTCGAGCAGGTAGCGGAAGTGACCAAGGACCGGGAAGGTGCGCAGGATCGCGTGCCGGCGCTGCAGCAGGTCGTAGCCGACGAGGCCGCCGACGGCGGCTCCGAGGAGGCCGCGACGCGCTCGGCGGCGGCCGGTCCGGGGGTCGCCTTGCCGCACGGCGCCAGTCTAGTGGCGGCCCGCGCGGGCGCCGGCGAGCAGCTCGGCGAGGTCGTCGATCACGCGGTCGGCGTCGGCGAGGTCGGAGCGGTCGTCGTTGACGCCGCGGTAGCGGACGGCGGTGAGGCCGGCGGCGCGGGCGCCGGCGACGTCGGTGCGGCGCAGATCGCCGACGTGCCAGACCTCGGCGCCGGGCTCGACCCCGAGCCGGTCGAGCATGTGGGAGAAGATCTCGGGCGCCGGCTTGAAGTGGCCGACGTCGTCGGAGAAGGCCCAGCCGTCGAAGTGGCCCAGCAGGCCCTGGCGGTCGAGGAAGGCGCGCAGGTGGGCCGAGCCGGTGAGGCCGACGTCGCAGACGATCCCGAGGCGGACGCCGGCCGCGCTCAGCGCCCGCACCGTCTCGGCGGCGTTCGGCGCCAGCTCCAGCGGCGCCGACTCGCCGGCGCCCAGGAAGGCGTCGGCGACCCGCTCCCGGCCCCCGGCGTCCAGCCCCTCGATCGCCTCGGCGACGCTGTTGGCCGCGTCGACCGGGTGGAAGCTGCGGCCGTCCTCCCAAGCGTCGACGTGCAGCGACCAGGCCGCCTCCAGGTGGCCGTCGAGCGCCTCGGCGGCGACCTCGACGCCGTCGGCGCGCAGGGCGCCGAGCACGGCCTCGCGCCGCATCCCGGAGAGCACGCCCTGCGGCCCGGCGACGAGCGTGTTCCAGTAGTCGAAGCTGACCGCCAGCGGGAGCACGGCGCCGATCCCGTCAGTGGCCCGCCGGGCGCCCGGCGATCAGGTCGAGCGCGTGTGGCAGGACGCCGCGGATCGCCTCTCCCGCCTGCTCGATGCTGCGCGGGCTGCCGGGGAAGTTGACGATCAGGGTCCGGTCACGGATCCCCGCCACCGCCCGCGAGAGCATCCAGTACGCGGTGTGGTCGCGCGAGGCGGCGCGCATCGCCTCGGCCAGGCCCGGCGCCTCGCGTTCGATCACCGCCCGCGTCGCCTCCGGGGTGACGTCGGTGGCGGCGAAGCCGGTGCCGCCGGTGGTGAGGACCAGGTCGCAGCACTCGGCGTCGGCCCAGTGACGCAGCCGCTGCATGATCAGGCCGCGGTCATCGGGGATCAGGTCGCGGCCGGCTATCTCGGCGCCGATCTCGGTCGCGAAGGCGGCCAGCCGCTCGCCGCTCTCATCGACCCCCTCGCCGTGGGACTTGGAGGTGCTGACGGTGACGATCGCCGCCCGCACCTCAGTCCTCCGCCTCGCGGCGCCAGTCATGGCGGCCGCCGCTCTTCTCGAGCAGGACGACGCCCTCGATCTCGACCCCCCGCTCCAGCCCCTTGACCATGTCGTAGACGCTGAGGGCGGCGACGGCGCATGCGGTCATCGCCTCCATCTCGACCCCGGTGCGGGCGACCGTGCGGGCCTCGCCGACCAGCTCGACCAGGCCGGCCTCGGCGTCCACCGTCGCGGTCACGTCGGCGAAGGTCAGCGGCAGCGGGTGGGCGAGCGGGATCAGCGTCCCGGTCTGCTTCGCCGCCTGGATCCCGGCCAGGCGGGCGACGCCGAGCACGTCGCCCTTGGGCGCGTCGCCGGCCGCGACCGCGCGCGCGGTCGCCGGCGACATCCGCACCCGGGCGCGGGCGCGGGCGCGGCGCTCGCTCTCGGCCTTGGCGCCGACGTCGACCATCCGCGCGGAGCCGTCCTCGTCGAGGTGGGTCAGCTTCGGCTCGCTCACCGCACCGGCTCCGTCGTCCCGGCGGCGCGGTCGAGCGGCGGCCGGGTTCCCTCGACCCAGCGGGCGGCGCCGTCGGCCTCGACCTCGCGCTTCCAAATCGGCGCCTCGGCCTTGATCCGGTCGATCGCCTCGCGGGCGCCGGCGAAGGCTTCGCCGCGGTGGGCGGCGGAGGCGGCGACGATCACCGAGGCCTCGCCGAGGGGGACGGCCCCGATGCGGTGCTCGGCGGCGATCGCCTCCAGCCCGTGGCGCTCGGCGCACTCGGCGAGGATCGCCGCAATCCGCTCCTCGGCCATCTCCCGGTAGGCCTCGTAGTCGAGCCTGTCGACCTCGCGGGTGACCCCCTGGAAGGTGACCACGGCGCCGGCGCCGGGACGGCCGACCGCCCGCGCCAGCGCATCCAGGGAGAGTGGCTCGGCGGTGACCCGCGCGTGCGGGGCTGCGCCACCGCTGATCGGCGGGATCAGCGCCAGCTCGTCGCCGGGGGCGAGGCGCGTCTCCTCGCCCGCGTAGGCGCGGTTGACGGCCATCCGCACCGGCAGCCGCTCCAGCAGCCCGGCCAGCGGCGGCGTCGCCGCCAGCGCCTGCAGGGCGTCGGCGACGGTCGCTCCCTCGGCCAGCTCGACCTCGATCGAGTCCCGCCCCGCACGCTCGCGCAGAACAGCAAAAAGACGCACGCTCACCTTCACGGCCCCCATGCTAGAGCGGCCCGGGGGCCGCGGCCCCCGACGCCGGCCGGTCGAGCAGCTCGACCTCGACCCGATCGCCGGCGCGCAGCGGCCCGGGGGCAGCGGGGACGATCGCGAGGGCGTCGGCGCCGAGCATCGAGGTGAGGACGTGGGAGCCCTGGCGTTCGGCGGGGTGGGCGAGCCAGCCGTCCTCGCGCAGCTCCAGCCGGCAGCGGGCGGCCTGGGTGCGGTCGGGGCTCGCCTCGATGTCGCCGGCGAGGCGGGCCGTGGTCCGCTGCCGGTCCGGCCGGCCGCCGCCCAGCAGTGCCAGGGCGGGGCGGACGAAGAGGACGAAGGTGACCATCGCCGAGACCGGGTTGCCGGGGAGGCCGAAGACGAGGGTCTCGCCACGGCTGCCGAACCAGGTCGGCCGTCCCGGCTTCAGCGCCACCCGCCAGAAGCGCTGCTCGACCCCGAGCTCAGCCAGGGCGCGCTTGACGTGGTCGTGCTCGCCGACCGAGATTCCGCCGCAGAGGACGACGACGTCGGCGCCGAGCAGCGGCTCGATCGCGGCGCGGGTCGCGGCGGGGTCGTCGGGGGCCGGGCCGGCCACGGTCGCCTCTGCCCCGGCGACCTCGGCCAGGGCGGGAACCGAGTAGGCGTTGGAGTTGCGGACGGCGCCCGGGCGCATTGCGTCACCCGGCTCGAGCAGCTCGTCGCCGCTGGTGAGGACGGCGACCCGGGGCCGGCGGTGGCAGGCGACCGTGGCGGCGCCGAGCGAGGCGAGGACGCCCAGCTCGGCCGGGCCGACGCGGCAACCGGCGGGCAGCACGACCTCGCCGGCGCGGACGTCGTCGCCGGCGCGGCGCACGTCGTGGCCGGCCTCGACCTCCTCGCCGACCAGGACCTGGCCGTCCTCGAGGCGGGTCGCCTCGACCCGGACCACGGCGTCGGCGCCGGCCGGGAGCACCGCGCCGGTCGAGATCCGGAAGGCCTCGCCCTGCTCCAGCGCCGCGCTCGCCGGGCTGCCCGCGCGCGACTCGCCGCCCGGGCGCAGGGCGACCGGAGCCTCGGGGCGGGCGCCGCGGGTGTCCTCGCCGCGCACCGCGAAGCCGTCCATCGCCGAGTTGTCGAAGGCGGGCACCGGTTCGGGGGCGGCGACACCCTCGGCGAGGTTGCGGCCGAGCGCCCGGCGCAGCGGCAGCCGCTCGACGGCGAGCGGGCGCGCCCGCTCCAGGATGGCGGCGCGCGCCTGCTCGAACTCGGTCAGCTTCGGGGTCTCCACCGCATCGCCTCGGCCGCCACCTTAGAGCGCGCCGGTTTCGGGACGGCTTCCCGGTGGCAGACTGCGGTGGTGGCCGAACCCGCCGAGCAGACCCGCCGGGCCGCGCCGGCGCTGGGCGCGGTTCTCGCCGGTGGCCGCGGCACTCGCCTCGGCGGCGCCAAGGCGCTGGCCGAGCTGGCCGGCGAGCCGCTGGTCTCCTACCCGCTCGCGGCGGTCGAGGCGGCCGGCCTGGAGGCGGCGGCGGTCGCCAAGCCCGACACCGAGCTGCCGCCGCTGCTGCGCTGCCGCATCGTGCACGAGCCGCAGCTGCCGCGGCACCCGCTGTGCGGGATCGTCGCGGCGCTGCGGGCGGCCGGCGGGCGACCCGTCCTCGCCGTCGCCTGCGACATGCCGCTGCTGGCGCCGGCGCTGCTCACCCACCTCGCCGCGGCGCCGGAGCCGCTGGTCGTGGCGGCGCCCGGCGGCCGTCCGCAGCCGCTTCTCGCCCGCTACGGGCCCGAGCTGCTGGCCCCGCTGGAGGCGGCGCTCGCGCGGGAGGAGCCGCTGCGGCGGACCGTCGAATCGCTCTCCCCACGCCTGCTCGGCGACGCCGACCTGGCGCGATTCGGCGACCCCGAGGCGCTCACCTTCAACGTCAACGACGCCGCCGACCTCGAGAGAGCGGCCAAGCTGCTGGCCGCCCATCGCTCCGCTGTTCCTTTGCAGGGCATAGCCCCGCAACGTTGGCTCAGGCGAGCGGGATCAGGCGGGTCGCCGAGGCCTTCCAGGCGGCGGTGACGCGCTCGCCCTCGCACAGGCCGAGCGCCGCCGCCGACTGCGCCGTCACCTCGGCGCTGAGCGGCTGCGGCAGCGCCAGGCCAACCCGGGCCCGGTTGCCGATCGTCACCACCGAGGCCACCTCGCCCTCGACCCGGTTCAGCACCGAGTCCCGCGGCTCCTCCGGCACCTCCTGCCCGCCGGAGGAACCGCGCGGCGGAGGGGAGCGGGGAGCCTCCAGTGAGATCTCCCACGGGTAGACGCTGACCGCGACCGGGCCGCGGGCGGGGTCGACGCTGCGGACCTCGCCGCCGCCCTCGAGACGGACCAGCGTCAGCTCGCCCGCGGCGCCGCTGGCCTCGCCGCGCAGCACCGCGGCGCCGGCGAAGTCGGCGACGAAGGGGGAGCTGGGGCGGGCCGAGATCTCCGCCGGGCTGCCGCTCTGGACGATCGCGCCGCGGTCGACCACGGCCAGCCGCGGCGCCAGCAGCGCCGCCTCCTCGAAGGAGTGGGTGACGAGGATCGCCGGCGCCCCGAGCGTGCCGAGGACACCGCCGAGCTCCCGCAGCGCCCCGCGCCGGGTCGCCGTGTCGAGCGCCGAGAGCGGCTCGTCGAGCAGCAGCGCCCGCGGCTCGGCAGCGAGGGCGCGGGCGAGGGCGACCCGCTGGCGCTCGCCGCCGGAGAGCGAGCCCGGGCGGGCGTCGGCGAGCCCGGCCACCCCGAAGCGCTCGAGCATCTCGACAGCGGCGGCGCGGCGCGGCGCCCGCGGCCCGCCGACCCCGTAGGCGACGTTGCGCCAGACGCTCATCCGCCCGAACAGCGCGTAGTCCTGGAAGACCATCCCGCAGCGGCGCCGCTCGGCCGGCACCTCGACCCCGCGCCCGGTGTCCAGCCAGACCTCGTCGCCCAGGGCGACCCGCCCCGTGCGCGGCCGCAGCAGTCCGGCGACGACCCGCAGCAGGCTCGACTTGCCGGCGCCGGAGGGCCCGACCAGAGCCAGCGTCTCCCCCGCCCGCGCGGCCACCTCCAGCTCCAGGTCGAAGCCGCGCAGCGGCGTCGAGACCCGCGCCTCGAGTGCAGCGCTCACGGCCTCGGCGCCGCTTCCAGCGCCCGCTCGCCGCCGAGCAGCTTGACCCCGAGCAGCAGCCCTGCGGCGACCACGATCAGCACCGCCGAGAGGGCGAGGGCGGCGACGAAGCCGTCGGGGCGGCTGAAGTCGGCGAAGATCGCCAGCGGCGCCGTCCGCGTCACCCCCTGCAGCGAGCCGGCGAACAGCAGCGTCGCCCCGAACTCGCCCAGCGCCCGGCCCCAGGCGAGGGCGAGGCCGGAGGCGAGGCCGACCCGGGCGCTCGGCACCGCCACGGTGGCGAAGGCGCGGAAGGGGCCGGCGCCGAGCGTCCGCGCCGCCTCCAGCTGCCGCGCGTCGATCGCCGCGAAGGAGGCGATCGCCTGCCGCAGGTAGAACGGCGCCGAGACGAAGACCAGCGCGACGACGACGCCGGCGGTCTGGAAGACCAGCTCGACCCCGGCGCCGGAGATCGCCGGGCCGAGGATCCCCCGCGGGCCGAAGGCGGCGAGCAGGGCGATCCCGGCCACCGCCGGAGGCAGCACCAGCGGCAGCTCGATCGCGGTCAGGGCGAGGGAGCGGCCGCGGAACTCGCGGCTGGCGATCAGGTAGGCCGCCGGGGTGCCGACGACGAGCACGATCGCCAGCGCCGCCACCGTCGTGCGCAGGCTCAGCCAGAGCGCTTCGCGCGCCTCCGCTTCCCCCAGCGCCCCCAGCAGCTGGCCCGGGGAGACGTTGGCGAAGACGGCGATGACCGGGACGAGGAGGAAGGCGAGGCTGAGCGCCGCGGCGAGCGCGGCGAGCAGGGCGAACCAGGAGCCGCGCCTCACGGCGCCGGCAGGAACCCAGCCCGTTGCAGGTCGGCGGCGCCTTCGCCGTGGACCATCCCGGCGAGGAGCTTCCGCGCCAGGGCGGGGTCGGTCGCCCCCTTGACGACCGCGGCGGCGTAGGCGACGTCGGGCTGCAGGCGCTGCGGGATCGCAACCGTCCGCACCTTGGCGCCGGCGGCGTTGGCGTCGGTGACGTATACGAAGCCGGCGTCGGCGGCGCCCTGCTCGAGCTTGGCGACGACGGCGCTCACCTCGGGCTCTTCGGAGCGGACGTTGGCGAGGATCGCCCGCCTTTCGGCCGCCGGCAGGCGATCGAGCACGGTGCGGGTGTAGGCGCCGACGGGGACACTGGGGGCGCCGACGACGATGCTGACCCCGGGCTTGGCGAGGTCGGCGAGCGAGGAGATCCCGCTGCCCGCCGGGACGATGATCACGAGCTGGTTGGAGGCGAAGATGCGGGGGCGCTCGACCAGGCCTTCCTTGAAGAGCTGGTCGGGGTACTCGGTGTCGGCGGAGGCGAAGACGTCGGGCTTCGCGCCCTGGCGGATCTGCGCGGCGAGCTGGTCGGAACCGGCGAACGACGTCCTCACGTCGGCGCCCGGGAACGATTCGGCGTATTCGCTCAGCGCTTCTTCCAGCGAGGAGGCGCCGAACAGCGTCAGCGAGGCGCTCCCGCCGCTCGCGCCGCCGCAGCCGGCGAGAGCGAGGACGAGGGCCGCCAGCGCGGCGAGGGCGAGCAGGGGGCGGTGCATCACTCGCCCCGCTGGACCATCACTGAGGTGGCCTTGACCGTCGCCACCGCCGGCGCTCCCGGCACCAGCCCGAGCTCCTCGACCGCGTCGCGGGTGATCGCGGCGGTCACCCGGTGCGGGCCGGCCTCGATCTCGACCAGCGCCATCACCCCGTCGGCCTCGACCGAGCGGACGACGCCGGGGAAGCGGTTGCGGGCCGAGAAGGAGTCGCCGGTCGCGTGGCGGGCCGGAGCGTCGCGCAGCCGCTCGACCTCGGAGACCGGGACCCGGCGCCGGTTACGGGCGTCGCGCGAGGTCCGCAGCGTCCCCGCCCGGTCCCAGCGCCGCAGGGTGTCGGTGCTGACCCCGAGCTGCTTGGCGGCCTCGCCGATCGCGACCGTCTTGTCCGCTTCCTTCTTCGCCATGCCTAGGCACTATATAGGCACGGCGAGAGAGCGTCGCTAGGGGGAGTCGCCCTCCACGGAGACCTCGCGGGCGATCTCGAGCAGTTCGGCGGTGGAGCGGCCGCTGCGCCCGGCGGCCCAGCAGGCCAGCGGCGCCGCCGGGCGCTCGGAGGCGTGGGCGGCCACCGCGGCCAGGCCCAGCAGCGCCTCGGCCTCCGCCGCCGAGGGCGGCTCGACCCCGATCCGCGCGCAGAACGCCCGCAGCCACTCCTCGCGGTTCATCGCAGCGTGGTTCATCGCAGCAAGGCTACGCCGCGCTCGACCGCCCGGTCCCAGAGCCCGCCGGCGAAGTCCGAGACGGCGTCGACCCGGCGCCGCAGCGGCACCCACCACAGCGCCAGCGCGACCGCGCTGCCGAGCGCTGCGCCGGCGAGGACGTCGCTGGGGTAATGGACCCCGACCGCGACCCGCCCCACCGAAAGCACGGCCGCCGCACCCAGGGCGAACGTCCCCCAGCCGCGCTTGCGTAGGAAGATCGCCATCGCGATCGCGAAGGAAGCGGTGGCGTGGTCGCTGGGGAAGCCCGGGTCGGCGCTGTGGGCGACGAAGAGGTGGACCTGGCCGGGGTCGGCGACGAACGGCCGCGCCCGGTCGACCAGGCCGGCGATCACCGCCCCCAGCGCCAGCGCCACCCCGGCGCTCAGCGCCGCCGCCGTCGCCGCTCGGCGCCAGTCCCGCCAGCGCGCCCCCTGGGCGGCGAGGAAGAGGACGACGAGGGTCGCCGCGAACAGGGCCTCGGAGGCGTTGACGTAGAAAACGAGCGGGTCCTCGACCCCGTCGTTGCCGTGCAGGAAGTCGTTGAGGGCATGCAGGATCGACCAGTCCACCGCCCCAGGCTTTCACATCTCTGTTACGTCTCCTGCGGGAAGCGCGCCCGGCCGCGCCCGAGCTACCGGCGCGCCTTGTACTCCATCTGCCGCCAGAACTCCCGCAGCCGCCGACCCGAGATGCTGCGCTGCCAGGCGGGCGACAGCTTGGCGAACCGGCGCTCGCCGCGGCAGAAGCCGCGACCGAGGCCCCGATGCTCGCTCGGCTCGTCCGGCGAGGCCGCCCGGTAGGGACAGAACCCCCAACCGCACTTCGGCGGGCAGCCGTTGCCGAGGATCTCGTGCCGGTTGGAGCTGTGACTGAGGCAGTAGGGGAGCCCCTCCATGTGGCCGAAGTTCTTGTGCCGATCGGTCGGGCTGCCCTCCTTGAGGTCGACCAGCAGGGCGACGTCGCCGATCAGCTGCGCGGCGCGGCGACAGAGCACGGTCGGGAGGCGGCCGGCACCCTCGACCTCGTCGCTCCAGATGAAGGCCCGCCAACGGTCCCGGCGCAGTTCGGCGCGACACAGGGCCGCCCGTGAGAGCTTCGCCGCCTGCCGCGCCAACGGGTGCCGCTCGCGGGTCGGCTTGAGCCGGTAGGCGAGCATGTCGTGGCTGCCCCGGCGGCTGCCGCCCGAGACCGAGTAGAGCGCCAGCGCCTGATAGAGCAGCATCCGCGCGTACCAGGACTCGGCGTGGGGCAGGCAGACCTCGGCGACGATCCGGCGGTGTCCCGCTACCCAGCCGGGCCCGGTGAAGCGGCGGCCGGGGTCTGCCGCGTGGCGCATCGCGTCGGCCTTGAACCCCTGGGCCAGCGACTCCTCCATCTCGTGGCGCCCACCCGAGTAGGCGAGCGCGGCGAACGCCTCGAGCTGCTCGCGGGAGCGGCGGAAGCAGGTCTGCGGCGACCTGTCCGCGTCGCCGCCGCCGTTCTCGACCTGCTCTAGCTGCGCCTCTTCGTCCTCTCGGTTGGCTTCGAAGCCCGACTCGGCGCGCAGCTCCTCGCCGAGGCCGCTGACGATCGCGGGCAGCACCCAGCCGAGGGCCATGAAGGACCGGGCGTTGGTGGCCGGGTCACCGCTGCCGTTGCCCACCAGCTGGACCGATTCTCCTCTCGCCGCCCGCGACCCGGCCAGCTGTATCTGGCCCTCGATTTCATCCATCAGCTTGGGGTAGGCACGGCAGGCGTTGCGCTCGAGCTGCTTGCTGGCGGCTCGCCTCACGTCGTAGTCGAGGTCGAGGGTGAACTTCCGCCAGACGAGTTGCCAGGACTCGGCCGATTCAGCCGGCTCAGCCGATCCCAGCCCGGCAATGGCCGGCAGTGCCTGCAGCTTCGTCCAACGCGTCGCGCCCCGCATCGGCCCTCTCTCTTCTTTCAGCCGTGTGACGATTGTCCCGGTCAGACCCTCGACCTTCTTGATCTGACGGGCGACCCTGTCTTTTTCGCCGCTCTCGGCGGGCGTGGGCTTGATCAGCGACAGGATGTTGGCCGCCGTGCTCAGCTTGACCAGGTCGTCGTCGGGGTTGACGCGTTCGTGCGGGTCCGGTGAGACCGTCGGGTCGAGCCGCTCGCCCAGCCTGACGCCGGCGCTGGCGCCGTTCCCCCCGTCCGAGCCCCCACCGGCCCCGACCTTCGCCACCTCCGCCGTCGCGTTCAGCGCCCCTTCGGCAGCCTCGGATCGGACCGGCACGCACGGTCGCGCCGCCACGGCCGCGACGATCGCGCCGTCGTCGTCCTTCTCGCTTTCGTCGGAGGGCCGCGCCTTCACCGCCCTGACCAGCCGCTTCGCGATCCGCGACCCGACGCACTCCCAATGCTCGGGCGTGGGCCAAAGCGGACGGTCGCCGGCGGGCTGCCGCGAATGCTTCCCGTTCGACCGTGGGGAACGGTTGCGGTCGGGTTGCAGCGACTGCTCGTCGGCGTGGATGGCAGCGAAGGTCAGGGCCAGGTGCGCGGTCAGCTTCTCGGGGTGGTGGTGGTCCATCAGCGCGTCGACCCACTGCTTGAAGCGGATGATTGTGCCGTTGCCGTCTTCCTTGCCGGACCCGTTCTTGAGGCCGGCCTTCCTCTCCAGCGCACCGATCTCGGCAAGGCAGCGGCCGGCGAAATAGGCCTGCATGATCCGGTGCCGGAACTGCGGGTCTCCCGTCGAGTCCGGCTCGAGGATCCGCAGCCGTTCGCCGGTGTCGACCACCTCGTGCTGGGAGAGCCGCTTCCGTTGCTGGACGACCTTCGCGTCGACTCGTTCTTCCGTGAAGTTGTTGCGGTCGTCGGTGCTGACGAAGTCGACCAGCTTCCTGCGCCTCGGCGGCTTCGCCGTCGCGTGCTCCGGCCCGCTGCCGCGATCGGCGGCCGCCTTCGCCTCCAGGCCGGCGGCCACCAGCGTCCCCAGCGCGGCCCCCTCCAGCGCCGCCATGCTGCGTTCCCGGTCGCGGCGGTCGATCGCCACACTGCGACGGACGTCGCCCTCGCGGATGTGGGTGTAGAAACGATCGAGCAGCATGTAGCGCACCCAGAGCGGGACCCACTCCCGCCGCCGGGTCGAGAGGCTGCGCCAGCGATTGCGGCGCTCGCGCCGTCCCCAGTGGCGGGGGTCTTCGGGGAGGTCCGGGCAGACCCCGACCGCGGTCAGCTCCGCCAGTGCTTCCAGGTAGAGCGGCGCCTCGTTCAGCTCGCCGCCGCGGATCCAGCGTTCGACCCGCTCGCGCGGCGGCGGCTCCGAGGTGGTCGAGCCGGGCTCGCGGGCGACCGGGCGGGCGGCGAGATCGACCGCGGTCTCGAAGGTCAGCGGCTCGAGGTTGATCGCCGAGGCGGCGATGCCGGCCGGGACACCGGCGGGCCGCGCGCTGACGACCACGGCCTGTCCTTCCCGTGCGACGTTCTCCAGCAGGCGGCGCATCAGAAAGCCGGGCTCGCCGTCGAAGCCGATCTGGTCGATGTCGTCGACGAGGATCACGATCCGCTTGCGGCGGGCCAGCCAGCGCCAGACGATGTCGGCGTCGGCGGAGGCCTTGACCAGGGGCCGGACCTGCGTTTCGAACCGTTCCTTGGCGACCTCGAAGAGGTCGTCGCTGGTGCTCTTGCCACGGAGCTCGAGCATGACCGGGACGAACCCGATCCGCGCCAGCACCGAGGCGAGATCGAGCAGGGCGGTGGTCTTCCCCGCGCCCGGGCCGCCGACGACGATCTGCACGTCCTTGGTAGCGCGGTTGAGGATGCCCGGCAGCAGCTCGTCGTAGAGGTCGTCGCGAGGGACGGTGTTGAGCGGCGGCTCGAGTTCGACGATCGTCGCCCCGGGCTCGGCCAGGGTCGGTCGCAGCAGCAGTTCGGGTTCGGAGATGATCCGTCGCCGCACGACCCGGGCGGCGTGCGGGCTCTTGAGGCCGTCCTGCCAGAGCACCGAGACGAGGGCCGCGAAGGCGCTGGCGAGAACCGTCCCCGCAAGCCATTTGGCCGGGTCCCCGACCGAGAACACGAAGAGCGCGGCGGCGCAGGCCGCGATCAGCACGATCCAGACCACCACCCATCTCGTGATCAGCTGCTCGGGCCGGTAGAGCCTGAACCTGCTGACCAGACGACCGGGGAGCCGGTGCGAATCGGTGACTCGCCGCCAGACGACGCCGCAGACCTCGCCGACCCAGATTCCGGCCAGGCGGACCCGCCGGCCGAGGTGCCTGCTCCGGGGCACCGAGACGCTCTCGGACCTGACCCGGGCATCGCGCTGATCCTGCGCGATCTCCGCGATGTGCTGGCTGGCTTCGGTGGACTCCGACTGGTCCTCAGTCGGCTCGAACTGCGCCGATGGCGCTCTCTGACTCACGGCTTCTCCTCCCCTCGTGTGCCGCTCGAGCGTCCGGACGTCCGGGTCGCTCCAACCCAAGCTGGGTAGGCCGCGAACAGCGGATAACCGTATTTGTCCGGCGGCTACGCTTTTGTCTTACCTGAGAACACAGCAGTTCTCAAGCATTCGCCGCAAATCGCGCCCGGCGCCGTTCCCACCAGCCCCAGGCCGCCATCACCGCGCCGGCGTAGCACCAGCCGAGGAGGATGTCGAAGACGTAGTGCTCGCCGGTGGCGACCAGGGTCAGGCCCATCGCCAGCGGGTAGAGCAGGAGCAGCGGCCGCAGGCGGGGGCGCACGCGGCCCCAGAGGAACATCGCCACCAGGGCGGTGAAGGCGGCGTGCAGCGAGGGCACCGCCGCGACCAGGTTGACGCTCGCCTGGCCCTCGTCGAAGAGCCCGGCGGTGCCGCCACCGATGATTTCCCAGCCCTCGGAGGTGGTGCGATGGACGTGCTCGAGCAGGCCCCGTTCCGCCGCCATCCAGGGCGGCGCCGCGGGGAAGGCGATGTAGGTCGCCAGCCCAGCCATCGCCAGCGTCACCAGGCGCCGCATGAAGGCGAGGAAGGCGAGCCGTTCGCGGGCCCAGAGGATGCCGGCGAGAGCGAAGGGGACGATGAAGTAGGAGGTGTAGACGAGGGTGAAGAAGACGTTCCACCAGCTGAGGACGTTGGGGTCGTAGAGGTGGGACTGCAGCCATTCGGTCGGCGCGGTGCCGAAGAAGAGGAAGCGGTCGAAGGCGATCATCGGGTGGAAGTGGGTGCCGATCCCGACCGAGTCGGCGGCGCCGCGGGTGAAGTCGTAGGCGCAGAGGACGGCGACGATCGGCAGCCAGTCGAACACCAGCAGCCGGATCTGCCGCGGGCTGCGGCCGAGCGAAACGCAGGCGAGGGCGCCGCAGGTCCAGGCGATCACCAGCTCGCGCTGGACCGGGACCCCGTAGTGAGCGCTCCAGACGACCAGCGAGAGGAAGTAGAGGGCGAGGGCGCAGCGCCGCGCCGCCGCCCAGTAGGGGAAGCCAAGAGCTGCGGTCTCCTCGGCCGCGGCCGGTGCCAACTCGGTCGTGCTCAAGCCCCTAACTTACGTACGAACCCCCAACAGTTGGTACTGATTACCGCAAATTGTTTTAAAAAGTTGGCCTGGGACCCATAAACTCCTGCGTACGCAACTGAGACGTGGCAGGTTGCGCCGCTGTGTTCGTCCTGGTTGTGATCCTCGCTGCGATCGCCATGCTGGCGCCGGCCGCCGAGGCCAAGGCCGCCTCGAGCTGCCCGCCCTACGAAGTGATCGGAGCGCGCGGCTCCGGCCAGCGGGAACTGCGCAGCGAGCAGAACATGGGGCCGGAGGTGCACGACTTCTACGTGTCGCTGCGGGTCCTGCTCGGGTCCGGGGTCGTGCACGGCCACGGCGTCCGCTACCCGGCCGTGAACGTGAAGTCCGCCGCCGGCGCCGGCGCCGCCCTCCACCTGGGCGGCGCCTACACGGACTCGGTGCGTGCCGGGTCCCTTGCCGTGCGCGGCTGGATCCACGACCGCCACAAGGCCTGCGCGGACACCCGCTTCGTCCTCGCCGGCTACTCCCAGGGCGCTCAGGCGATGGGCGACGCGCTCGCCCACAGCGGCGTCCGCAAGCTCGTCGCCGCGGTGGCTCTGTTCGGCGACCCCTACTTCAACGCCGACTCCTGGTCGGCGCGCGGCAGCTACGACCCCAGCTCCTACGGCGTCTTCGGCCCGCGCGGCGAGTGGGACTCCTCGCTCTACGGGCACGTCTTCTCCTACTGCCACTGGCACGACATCATCTGCAACGAGACCGTCCGCCACCACGTGCTCGGCACCAACGTCGACGTCTACGTGCGCAGCCTCGACGACCTCGGCGGCAGGACCGCCGCGCACGGCACCCCCGCCTACCGCCTCGAAGCCTACGGCGGAGAGGGAGACGCCGGCCAGGCGGCGCGCGAAGCCGCCCGCGCCCTCGGCTTCGTCCCCTCGCCGCTGCCCTACACCGGCCCGCTGGACATCGCCTTCGTGATCGACTCCACCGGCTCGATGTCGGACGAGATCGACGAAGTGAAGGAAAACGTCACGGCGCTGGCGGAGCAGATCGCAGCCGTCGACCCCGACTACCGGCTGGCGCTGGTCGACTACAAGGACGTCGAAGAAGAGGAAAGCGCGTACCAGGCCCGCCTCGACCTCGACTTCACCACCGACGTCCCATCCTTCGACCGTGAACTGGCGGCGCTCGAAGCCGACGGCGGCGGCGACGAACCGGAGAGCGTGTACTCGGGTCTGATGACCGCGCTCAACCTGGCCTGGCGGCCCGGCTCGAAGAAGATCGTGGTCCAGATCGGGGACGCCCCGGCCAAAGACCCCGAGCCGGTCACCGGGTACACCCTGCGCGCCGTACAGACGAAGGCGCTCTCGGTGGACCCGGCGACGATCGACTCGATCCAGTCCGGCGAAGCGCAGGAAACCGCCGACTCGTTCGGCGCCATCGCCTCGGCCACCGGCGGCCAGTTCCTGCAGCTGCCGGAATCGGACCTCTCGGGCCTGGTGCCAGCGATCGTCGAGGAGATCCGCCGCAACGCCACCGCGCCCGCGGCCGCGCTGTCGGCGCCATCGCACGCCGTGGCCGGCCAGCCGGTCACCTTCAGCGCCGGGGCAAGCCGCGACGTCGGCGAAGCGATCGCCGGCTACGACTGGGACTTCAACGGCGACGGCGTCTTCGACGCCAGCACGGAGGTCCCCGTCGCCACCTACACCTTCCCGGCCCCGTTCACCGGCACGGCAACGGTGCAGGTCCGCTCAGACTCCGGGTTGGCCAGCCTGGCCACGGCACCAATCGCCGTCGTCGCCCCTCTGTCGAAGCGCCCGCGCAAACCGAACCACATGCGCAAGTCGGTGCGCGGCACCAGGCTGAAGCTGACCTGGACCGCCGGCAGGGGCGTGGCACCGCAGTGGTTCACCGTGCTCGGCCGCCGCGGGCACGTGCTGGCGCGGATCGCGGTGCGCGGCGACGCCCACCTCACCTCCAAGGGCAAGCGGCGGCGATTCTCGGCGACCGTCGGGGGGCTGCGGCGCCACCGGCGGCCCTACCGCTTCTGGGTCGCCGCCGGCAGCGAAGCCGGGGAGAGCCGCCGCGCCGGCCCGGTGAAGGTGCAGATCGGTCAGCGCCGCCACCGGCACCGACGCCACGGCCGCTGAGGCGCCGCGGCGGGGTGCGCCCCGGTCCGGCCTAAGCTTTGGGCGGACAGGCGCCGATAGGAACCATCGAACCCCGATGAGCCACCACCGCGACCGCATCTTCAAGGACGAGGACTTCGAGTTCTCGACCCAGATCCTGCTCGGCTCGACCTCCTTCGGGGCGGCGGAGGTCGGCGAGGTGCTGGCGACGGTCGCGGCGATCGGCGACGGCGACTTCGAGGGCTGGTGCGAGGCCTGGACCGCGACCGCGACGCGGATCGAGGAGGAGGCCGGCGCGGCCGAGAAGGCCGGGCACCGGGCCACCGCGTTCGCCCGCCACCTGCGCGCCTCGAACTACTGGTTCGCCGTCGCCTTCTTCGTACTCGGCACCAAGGACGGCACGGTCGAGGACTACCACCGACTCTGGCGACGCCACCGCGACTGCTTCGAGCGGGCCGCGGCGCTCGCCTCGCCGCCCTGGGAGCGGGTCGGGATCCCCTACGAGGACACCGAGCTGGAAGGGTGGCTGTTCCGCGGCCGCCCGGCCGGCGAGCGGGCGCCGCTGCTGGTCCTCAACAACGGCTCCGACGGCACCGTCACCGACATGTGGGTCCAGGGCGCGGCGGCGGCGGTCGCCCGCGGCTACAACTGCCTCGCCTTCGACGGGCCCGGACAGGGCCAGGCGCTGCACGAGCAGAGCCTCTACTTCCGCGCCGACTGGGAGGCGGTGGTCACCCCGGTCGTCGACTGGGCGCTGGCCAGGCCCGACGTCGACCCCGAGCGGATCGCGCTGCTGGGCATCAGCCAGGGCGGCTACTGGGTGCCGCGGGCGCTCGCCTTCGAGCACCGGATCGCCGCCGGGATCGCCGACCCCGGCGTCGTCGACGTCGGCGCGGCGATGCTCGACCACGCCTCGAAGTCGCTGCGCAAGCAGCTGGAGAAGGGCGAAAAGAAGAAGTTCGACTCCGAGATCCGGCTCGGTGAGCGCTTCTCCAAGTCGGTGCGGTTCACGATGAAGTTCCGCAGCTACCCCTACGGGACCGACTCGGCCTTCGAGATGTTCAAGGCGGGGTCCGAGATGAAGCTCGACGAGGAGACAGTGGGGCAGATCCGCTGCCCGGTCCTCGTCGCCGACCCCGAGAACGAGCAGTTCTGGCCCGGCCAGCCGGCGCGGCTGGCGCGGTGGCTGGGCGAGCGGGCGACCCTGGTGCCGTTCACCGCAGCCGAGGGCGGCGACGGCCACTGCGAGCCCAAGGCTCCGGGCCTGCGCGCCGAGCGCTTCCTCGACTGGCTCGACGAGACGCTCGCCTGACCGCCGGCGCCGGGCTTGCGGGCGCCCGGGGGCGCGGGGATACTGAGCCGACGTGAGCCGGCCACCGACCCGATGCGCGATCGTGACCGGCGCCGGCAGCGGCATCGGCCGCGCCGCGGCGCTGCGGCTGGCCGCCGACGGCCGCGGCGTGGTGGTGAGCGGCCGGCGGCCGGAGCCCTGTGCGACGGTGGCCGGCGAGCTGGAGGCGGCCGGCCACGCGGCGGTCGCGGTCGCCGCCGACGTCGGCGACCCGGACGGCGCCGCGCGGATCGTCGCCGCGGCCGGCGAGCGTTTCGGCGGCGTCGACGTCCTCGTCAACAACGCCGGGATCGGCGACGCGGCACCGGTCGGAGAGGAGACGCCGGAGGGCTGGGAGCGGGTGATGCGGACGAACCTCACCGGCGCCTTCCTCACCGTCCGCGCCGCGCTGCCGTCGCTGCTCGAGCGCGGCGGCTGCGTCGTCAACGTCTCCTCGATGAACGGGCTGCTGGCCGGGCCGGGCTGGGCGGCCTACTCCACCTCCAAGGCCGGGCTGATCATGCTGACCAAGTCGCTCGCCAACGACTACGGGCCGCGCGGGGTTCGGGCCAACTGCGTCTGCCCCGGCTGGGTGCGGACGCCGATGGCCGACGCCGACATGGACGAGGTGGCGCGGGCGCGCGGCATCGACCGCGAGGCCGCCTACGAGTTGACCCACGCCGACAACCCGCTGCGCCGCCCGGCCAGCCCCGAGGAGGTCGCCTCTGTGATCTCCTTCCTCGCCGGTCCCGACGCCGCCTACGTCACCGGGGTGGCGCTGCCGGTCGACGGCGGCACCAGCGTCGTCGACCCCACCGCGGCCGGCCAGTTCCGCCCCTGAGCGGGGCCACGCGACGGCGGCGGCTTCGGGGCGCGATGGCGCCGGCGCGGGTTCGCCGGCCTCAGCCGCGGCCGAGCAGGACCGAGACGTTGCCCGCTTCGGTGTTGGCGGTGACGATGTCGCGCCGGGGGCCACCGCCGAGCTGGCCGATCGCGATCACGCGGGGTCCCTGCCCACCCGCAGCCTGACGGGGGCACGGAAGCGGCCGTTGCCCCTGCCGATGAAGACCGCGACGCTGCGTGCCCGCGACATCGTCACCGCGAGGTCGGGGTACCGGTCGCGGTCGGTGATCTCCAGCCAGTCGCCGTGGCGCCAGGCGCCGGCGGGCACTGCCCACGGCCCCCCGCCGGTAGCCTGCACCGCAGCGATGCCCTCCGCCGGCGAGCCCACGACGACGCTGCTGATCGGCGGTGAGGCGGTGGCCGGGACCGGGGCGCCGCTGGCGGTCGAGAACCCGTTCACGACGGAGACGATCGTCACCGTGCCGGGCGCCTCGCCCGAGCAGGTCGACGCCGCCGTCGCCGCCGCCCGCGAGGCTTGGCCCGGCTGGGCGCGGACCACCGCCGGCGAGCGCTGCGAGCTGCTGCATGAGGTGGCGCGGCGGCTGCGCGAGGGCAGCGAGGAGATGGCGCGGACGATGACCGCCGAGGGCGGCAAGCCGCTGGTCGAGAACCGCGACGAGCTGGAGTGGACGGCCGCGGCCTTCGACTACTACGCGGAGATCGGCCGCGACCACGCCGGCCGGGTGATCCCGCCGATCGAGGCGAGCCAGCTGGCGATGGTGACCAAGGACCCGCTCGGCGTGGTCGGCTGCATCGTCCCCTGGAACTACCCGCTGCTGCTGCTGGCGTGGAAGGTGGCGCCGGCGCTGGCCGCCGGCAACTGCGTCGTCGCCAAGCCATCCGAGCTGACCCCCCTCTCGACCCTGATGCTGGCCGGGGCCTTCGAGCACCTGCCGGCCGGCGTGGTCAACCTGCTGGCCGGGGCCGGCGAGGTCGGCGCGGCGCTCGCCGCCCACCCCGGGGTCGACTGCGTCGCCTTCACCGGCTCGGTCGCGACCGGCAAGAAGGTCGCCGCGGCCTGCCTGCCGCGGATGGCGCGGATGAACCTGGAGATGGGCGGCAAGGACGCCTTCATCGTCTGCTCCGACGTCGCCCCGCAGCTCGAGGTCGCCGCCCGCGGCGGCGCCTGGGCCGCCTTCCTCAACTGCGGACAGGTCTGCACCTCGGCCGAGCGCTTCTACGTGATGGAGGACGTCTACGACGAGTACGTCGACGCCTTCGTCGAGCACACCCGCAGCCTCGTCCTCGGCGACCCCTTCGAGGTCGCGACCGACCTCGGGCCGATGGTCTCAGCGCCGCAGCGCGCCAAGGTCGTGGCACAGCTGGAGGCGGCGAGCGCCGGCGGCGCCGAGGTCCTCACCGGCGGCGACCGCGGCGGCACCGAGCGCGGCCACTTCCTCTCCCCCGCCGTCGTCGTCGGCGCCGCGCCCGACAGCGCCCTGCTGACCGAGGAGACCTTCGGCCCGGTCGCCCCGCTCGTCCCCGTGAGGTCGCTGGACGAGGCGATCGCCCTCGCCAACGGCACCGAGTTCGGGCTCGGCGCCAACGTCTACACCGCCGACCTCGAGAGCGCGGTCCGCTGCATGCGCGAGCTGCGCGCCGGCACGGTCTGGATCAACGACCCGCTGACCGACAACGACGCGGGGCCCTTCGGCGGCTTCAAGCAGTCCGGCCTCGGCCGCGAGCTCGGCCGCGAGGGCCTCGAGGCCTTCCAGGAGACCAAGCACGTCCACATGGAGTCGCGGATCGAGCGCAAGGAATGGTGGTACCCGTACCGCGAATACGGGGCCCAGTAGCCGCGCCCCGCGGTTGAAGGGTTCTGGCCCCCGGAGGGGTCAGAACCCTTCAACCCTCAGGGGTGGGCGGGTGTCGACCTCGCGCAGCAGCCTCGACATGTCGCCGACCGCCTGCGCCGTGCCGCGCACCGTCCCGGTCACCTTGGAACGGCCGGAGCGGCGGCGGTAGGCGACCGGCAGCTCGTCGATCCGCCAGCCGGCGGCGTACGCCCGCAGCACCATCTCCAGCGGCCAGCCGCTGCGGCGGTCGCGCAGGCCGAGGTCGAGCAGCGGCTCCCGGCGGGCGGCCCGCATCGGGCCGAGGTCGCCGAGCGAGATGCCGGCACGGCGGCGCATCTCGAAGGCGAGGGCACGGTTGGCGAGGCGCGCGTGCAGCGGCCAGGCGCCGCGCTCCGGCTGGCGAGCGCCGATCGCCAGGTCCGCCCCCTCGTCCAGCCGGGCGACCACGGCGGGCAGCTCTCCGGGGTCGAGCGAGCCGTCGCAGTCCATGAAGCAGACGACCTCGTCCTGGGCGACGCAGAGGCCCGCATAGCAGGCGGCGCCGAAGCCGCGCAGCCGTTCGCTCACCACCTCGGCGCCGAGCTCGGCGGCGATCCGTCCCGAGCCGTCGGCCGAGTCGTTGTCGACGACGATCGGGTGGTAGCCCGGCGGCATCGCCCCCAGCACCTCCGGCAGCGCCTCGGCCTCGTTGAGGACCGGCAGGACCACGTCGGGCATCTCAGCCCTCCCCCGCCGCGGTCTCGCCCTCAGCGGCCCCGGTCCCATTCTCCTCCTCGCCGCCGCCCCGCGCCCGCCGCAGCCGCAGCGCGTAGAGCAGCGCCGAGCCGGCGAACAGCGCCCCGCAGATCCCCAGCCAGCGGCCGAGGAAGACGTCGCCGTCGACCCCGGTGTCGCGCAGGTAGGTGGCCGAGTCGAGGCCGAGGATCAGCGGGAAGAAGAGCAGCAGGGCGAAGCCGCCCAGCACCGCCGGGACCCGCAGGTGGTTGAGGGCGGAGACGCGGCCAACGCCCGGCTCCTCCCCGCCCCCGAGCACCGCCCGCCCGGCGACGAGGTTGAGCGCCGAGTAGAGCGGGAAGGCGAGCAGGTCGTGGGCGACGATCGCCGCCGCGAACCAGGCGAAGGTGCCGAGCGCCGAGGGCGCCGCGGCGATCCGGAGGAAGGCGTAGCCGGCGATCGCGAAGCTTGCGATCGCCGCCAGCAGGTGCAGCGGCGAGGCCCCGTAGGCGGCGCGGAAGCGGGCCATCAGCTCGCCTCGAACTTCATCGATGCGACCCACTTGGTGCAGTGCACCCCGGGCGCGCCGGGGACGATCACCCGCGCTGGGAAGCCGTGGTCGAGCGAGAGGTCGACGCCGTTGACCCGCAGCGCCAGCAGGCTGCGCTCGTCGGCGACCTGGCCGGAGCTGAGCGTGGCGTGGCGCAGCGCCCCGGTCCCCTGCAGCGATTCGACCAGCACCTCGCCCGGGTCGGAGACCCCGGCGGCCTCGGCGAGGTCGCGCAACCGCACCCCGGTCCAGCGCTGCGTCGTCGACCAGCCTTCGACGCAGGCGATCGGCAGGTCGTAGCTGTGCTGGGGCATCGCCAGCAGCTGCTCGCGACTCAGCTCGGCCTCGCGGGCGCCGGCCAGCTGCAGCCGCCAGCCCGGGCCGGTCTGCGATGACTTGACCCCGACCGCCGCCGCGGTCTTGTTGATCTGGAACCCGTTGGGGCCGTCGTTCAGCTGGGTCGAGTGCGGCGCCAGCAGCCCCAGCGAGCGCAGCGGCCCGCCGATCGCCTGCGTCGCCGCGATGAAGCCGGCGCCGAGCGAGGCGGCGCCGACGGTGCCGAGGAAGGCCCGCCGCGAGATCGTCGGCGCCGCCGGCCGCAGCGGCGCCGTCGTCCCCGCCTCGTAGGGCTCGGGCACGGTCTCGGCCAGCCCCGCCCGCAACGGCCGCAGCACGCCGCGCTCGCGGAAGGCCTGCCGCACCGTCCCCAGCTTCAGCCCGACGTGCAGGGCGAAGGCGGCGATGAAGACGAAGGAGCCGTAGTAGTGGGCGGTGAGGAAGCGGAACGGCCAGGGGTAGTAGACCTGGATGTTGAGCAGCCCGGTGAAGAAGACGAAGAGGCTGCCGCCGACCAGGAGGGCGAGCGAGAGGCGCTCGAGCAGGTGGGCGACCGAGCGCAGCGGCGGCCACTCGAACAGCTTCGGCATCACCGACCACAGCTTCGCCAGCAGCAGCGGGATCGCGATCAGGCCGCTGGTGACGTGCAGGCCCTGGGTGACCGCGTAGAGGTAGCTGGGGTGGGTCGGCCAGGAGAAGAAGTAGAGGTCGGGGCTGCCGGGGGGCAGCAGCGAGTTGGAGCCGAGCCCGGGGTCGTATGAGGCCTGGGAGAGGTAGCCGGTGACGGCGCAGACGACGATCAGCGGCAGCAGCGCCGAGCCGAGCAGCGAGGTCAGCCACGGCCCGCGCAGAGGGCTGCGCCAGAAGGTCGGCCGGGTCGGCCCGGGAGGCGGCTCGGCCGGCAGCTGCGGCGGGCGCGGCAGCTTCGGCAGCCGCGGCTTCGGGACGCGCGGCCGTCTCATCGCGCCGCCCCCCGCCGCGGGACGATCCGCTCGATCCGGCCGCGCCGCGTGGCGCTGGCGACGAAGACGTCGCCGCCGGCCGGGTCGACCGCGACCGAGTTCGGCTGGCGCACGGTCGGGTAGGTGGCGAGCAGCCGCGGCCGGCGCCCGCGCAGCCCGTACTCCGCCACCCGGTTGCTCGCGGTCAGGGTGACCCAGAGACGGCGGCGGCGGGGGTCGAGGGCGAGGCCGTAGGGAGCGCCCGGCGCCGGCACCCGGGACAGCAGCCGCGGCCGCGGCCCAACCCGGTACTCGCGGATCGCTTCGCCCTGGGTGTCGGCGACGTAGGCGTCGCGGCCGAGCGCGACCACGTGGGTCGGGCCGACGCCGCCGCCGACCCGACCGAGCGAGCGCAGGCTGCGGGCGTCGTAGACCTGGAGCACGCGCTCGGCCACCGCGACCAGGGTCACGTAGCCGTCCGCGGCGGCGATCCCGCCGGGCTGCACCGGCGCCGGCAGCGTCGCGACCGCCCTCCGACCCCGCAGCACCGAGACCTGGTCGGAGCGCTCGTCGGCGACGAAGGCGCGGCCGGCCGCGAAGGCGGCGGCGTGGGGGTGCCTGCCGACCGGCACCGAGGCGAGAACGCCGCGGCGCGGCGAGACCTCGACCAGCTCGTCGGCCGCCTCGGCGGGCACCGCGACGATCCAGCCGCCCGGCGAGACGGCGAGGTGGCGCGGCGCCGCCGGCAGCCGCACGGAGCGGCGCGGCGCCAGCGTCGCCGGGTCGAGGAAGCCGAGCCGGCTGGGCGCCCGCAGCCCCACCGCCAGCAGCCCGAAGCGGGAGTCGAAGGCGAGGCCCTCGGGCAGCCGGCCGACCGGCGCCACCGTCCCCGCGGGCCGCACCCGCAGCGGCGGCGAGTCGGCGGGCTCCGCCGCCCGTGGGTACTGCGGCGCACTCCTCCCCCCGCCGCACCCCGCGAGCGCCGCCGCCCCGACCGCGAGCGCCATCAGACCACATGGCGACTTTGTTCGACCATGTCTTGCAAACTCGACACGTCTCCTTGTGCGACTCACGCTTTCGAGTCTCCCGGCGAGCGATGAACAGTCTGTGAAATCGCGTCGCGCCGCGCTCGAACCGACCCGCTCCGCCTCTACGCTGCCCCTGTGCCCGGCCGCGTCCTTGTCACCGGTGGAGCCGGTTTCATCGGCTCTCATGTCGTCGACCTCCTGGTCGAGGCCGGCCGCGACGTCCGCGTCCTCGACCGCTTCCACCCCGCCGCCCACCGCGAGCGCCCGCGCTACCTCAACCCCGCGGCCGAGCTGATCGTCGGCGACGTCAACGACGCCGAGGCCCTTGCCGCCGCCCTCGACGGCGTCGACGCGGTCAGCCACCAGGCGGCGATGGTCGGCCTCGGGCTCGACTTCACCGAGGCCCGCGACTACGTCGAGGCCAACGACCTCGGCACCGCGCGGCTGCTCTCGGCGCTGGCCGAGCGCGGCTTCCGCGGCCGCCTCGTGCTCGCCAGCAGCATGGTCGTCTACGGCGAGGGGGGCTACGAGTGCCCGCGTTGCGGCCCGGTGCGGCCGGCGCCGCGCAGCCGCGAGGACCTCGAGGCCGGCCGCTTCGAGCCGCCCTGCCCCCACTGCGGCGAGCCGCTGGAGCCGCGCTCGATCCCCGAGGACGCGCCGCTGGAGCCGCGCAGCGTCTATGCCGCGACCAAGCTGCAGCAGGAGCACCTCTGCCACCTCTTCGGGCGCGAGCAGGAGGGGGTCGAGGTGACGGCGCTGCGCTACCACAACGTCTACGGGCCGCGGATGCCGCGCGACACGCCCTACGCCGGCGTCGCCAGCATCTTCCGCAGCGCCGTCGCCGCCGGCCGCGCCCCCGCCGTCTTCGAGGACGGCCGCCAGCTGCGCGACTTCGTCCACGTCGCCGACGTCGCCCGCGCCAACGTCATCGCGCTCAACCCCGAGCGCGAGTCCGGCGTCTTCAACGTCGCCAGCGGCACCCCGCGGACGATCGGCGAGATGGCCGAGCTGTTGGTACGTGAGGCCGGCCCGCAGGCGCCGGCGCCGGAGGTGACCGGCCGGTTCCGCCTCGGCGACGTCCGCCACGTCTTCGCCGACGCCGGCCGCGCCCGCGGGGTGCTCGGCTTCGAGGCGGAGGTCGGACTCGAGGCCGGGATGCGCGAGTTCGCCACCGCCGAGCTGCGCTGAGCGGCCCCCGCGACCGCGGCAGTCATTTCGACCCCATAGGGACTGAAATGACTGCCGCACCCGCCTCACCACTTGGTCGCGAAGAGGACCTCGAAGACCAGCGCCTGCGCCGCCAGCGCCACCAGCATCGTCGGCACCAGGCGGGCGCGCAGCGAGCGCGCCGCCGCCAGACAGGCGAAGGGGACGAGGAAGAGCCAGATCCGCTCGGTCTCGGCCTTGGTGTAGCCGGCGAGGGCGGCCACGGCGATCGCCGTGGCGAGGGCCAGCGCCGTCGCCTCGCGGCGGCCGAGCGAGCGCGCCGCGAACCAGGCCACCGGCCCCAGCATCGCCAGGAAGGCCGCCGGCGAGCCGAAGAGGTAGAAGAGGTAGGGCCGGATGTGGGCGATCCCTTCCCGGTAGCGCTCGTTGGTCGCCTGGACCACGGTGACGACGTCGAAGCCGGTGAGCGCGTCGAGGGCCAGGTAGAAGACGACGAGGACGGCGGCGCAGACGAACCCCATCCGCAGCGCCGAGACGAACCCCTCGCGGAACCAGCGGACCAGCCCGGCCCAGGCGGCGACCCCGAGCAGCGCGTAGGAGAAGAAGGTGGAGACGGCGAGCACCGCCGCCCCCGGGACGAGGGCCCTCCCCCCGCCGGTGACCAGAAGGGCGGCGGCGGCGACGCCGAGCGTCGCGTAGAGGGCATCGGCCGAGGTGGCCCCGTAGAGCAGCGAGGTGGGGACGAAGACGAAGAGCAGCGCCGCCGCCCGCGCCTGCGGCTCCTCGCAGAGGCGGCGTGCGAGCAGGTAGAGCGTGGGCGCAGCCAGCGCCCCGACCCCAATCGTCAGCGCCGCCATCCCCTGCGCGGTGTCGATCCCGAGCAGGTCGAGGACCAGCAGCAGCCCCGGCGGGTGGCCGGCGGCGTGGACCGAGAGGGTCGGCACCAGCGAGTCGAAGCGTTCGAGGAAGCGGCCGACCCCGTCGGCGCGCAGCAGCGGCAGCGCCGGCAGGTACTCGGTCCGCCCCTGCCCGGTGGCGTGGACGACGAAGACCTCGTACCAGGCGTGCGGCCCGCCGCGCACCATGTTCAGCCCCAGCCGCGAGACCAGGGTCAGCGCGAACAGCGCCGCGCCGTAGGCCGCGACGCCGAGCTCGGCGGCGAGCAGCCGCCGCGCCACGAGCAGCGAGCCGCCGAGGGCGGCGATCCCGACCACCGCCCAGGGCGAGAGGGCCGGGCGCAGGAAGAGGATCAGCGGCTGCGCCGGCGCGCCCCAGTCGACGCCGGCGGCCTGCGCCGCCAGACCGACCGCGATCGTCGCCGCGGTCGCCGCGGCGAGCAGCGGCGGCAGCCAGCGCTCCGCCCGGTGGCCGGCGACGCCGGCCCCTGCTCCGCTGCCGAGCGCCCGGGTCAGCGCTGCAGCCTGGCGAACCATCGCCGCCCCGTCGACCACAGCTCGTCGAGCCCGAGCCCCGCCGCCGCGGCGATCGGCTCGATCGCGTCGGCGCCGACCCAGGCCCAGGGGACCCAATCGCTGACGTCGTCGGGGCCCTCCAGTCGCAGCCGCACGCAGCGCGCCCCGGTCGCCGGCGGCTCCAGCTCGACCAGCGCCCAGCCGCCCGGCCGCAGAAGCTCCGCCACCCGCGCCAGCAACCGCTCCGGGTCGCCGCCGATGCCGATGTTGCCGTCGAGCAGCAGCGCCGTCCCCCACCCCGCCCGCTCGGGCAGGTCGAAGATCGAGCCCTCGATCACCTCGGCCCGGCGCGAGCGGGCGATCGCCACCGCGCGTGCGGCGATCTCGACCCCGACCGCCTCGACCCCGGCGCGGCGCAGCGCCACCACGTGCCGCCCCGCCCCGCAGCCGATGTCGAGGACCGGGCCGACCGCCCGCGCCAGCAGCTGCATCTCCTCGTCGGGGGCGCGCCGCAGCCAGCGCTCGAAGGGGACGCGGCGCCGGGTGCCGTCGTCGCCGACCGCGTGGTAGCGCCGCGGCCGCGCGGCGGTTCGGACTTCCTCGAGGCCGCTCTCGTAGAGGTCGGCGGCGCTGCGCAGCCGGGTCAGCTCAGGCAAGGGCCGGCTCCATCTCCCGCAGCATCCGCGCGAAGCCGCCATCGGGCCGCTCGGCGGCGACTCGCTCGGCGTCGGCGATGTAGTCGACGTCGCGCAGGGTCGGCAGCTCCGCGACCCGCATCCCCAGCCGCCCCAGCTGCCGCCGCTGACAGGCGCCGGTCCGCGAGCTGCTCATCGGCACCCCGGCGAAGGCGCGCGGCTGCGGCGCCCGCATCCCGATCGCCCAGTAGCCGCCGTCCTCGGCCGGCCCCAGCACCGCGTCGATCCCGGGCTCGCGCAGCCGCTCCAGCGACTCCTCGAGCAGGCCGGGGCGGACCTGCGGGGTGTCCATCCCGATCAGCAGCGCCGGGCCGTCGCAGCCCGCGAAGGCCGCCGCCAGCCGCGCCCCCAGCCCGCCGCCGACCTGGGGCACCACCTCGAAGCCGTCCGGCACCCACTCGCCCGGCGCCCCGTCGAGGACCAGCGTCCGCCCGGCGCAGCGCGTCGTCGACGCCGCCTGCAGCGTGTCGACCAGCGCCGCCTCCGCCAGCGCCGCCGCCTGCTCGGCCGTGCAGGGGGGGCAGAGCCGGGTCTTCGAGCGTCCCGGAACCGGCGACTTGGCGATTACGAGCAGAGTCGGCAGCAAGACGCGTCAGTCTTTAGGAGAGATGTGACGAATCGATTACGGATGCGAGCGCCCCCGCACCGAGATAGGGTCGGCATCCGATGTCAGGGTCCGGCCGCCACGTCACCTCACTCAGCTCCGGCGCGTCCCTCTTCGAGAGCGAGCTCGGATCGGTGACGCAGGTGAGCGCCGAGCAGTTGCCGATCATGCGGCGGCTCTCGGTCAAGCGGCTGACCCTGGCGCCGGGGGCGATGCGCGAGCCGCACTGGCACGCCAACGCGAACGAGCTGACCTACTGCATCGCCGGCGACCTGCTCGTCTCGGTCCTCGACAACGGCAGCGAGTTCTCCTCCTTCACCCTCGCCGCCGGGGAGATGTTCCACGTCGCCAGCGGCTCGCTCCACCACATCGAGAACGTCGGCAAGGCCGAGGCGGAGCTGATCGTCGCCTTCCGCCACGAGCGCCCCGAGGACTTCTCGATGCATGCCGCGCTCGGCGCGATGTCCGACGCGGTGCTCGGCAATGCCTACGACCTGCCGGCGTCGGCCTTCGCGGCGATCCCGCGCTCGACCGAGTCCGCCTACATCGTCCGCCGCCAGGGCGAGACGGCGATCCCCGACCGCGCCGCCTACGGCGACCCGCACCGCTTCGCGGTCGAGGCCCAGGCGGCGCCGGTCGCCTCGCCGATCGGCCTGGCCCGGCTCGCCCGCAAGCAGTTCTGGCCCGCCCTCGAAGACATCTCGATGTACTCGCTGCGGGTCGCCGAGGACGGGATGCGGGAGCCGCACTGGCACCCGGAGACGGCCGAGATGGGCTACGTCCACCGCGGCCGGGGGCGGATGACGGTGATGGACCCCGGCGGCGACACCGACACCTACGAGCTCGAACCCGGCGACGTCTACTTCATCCCCCGCGCCTACCCCCACCAGATCGAGGTGCTCGGCGAGAAGGAGATCCACTTCCTCGTCTTCTTCGACCAGCCGACCCCCGGCGACATCGGCTACCGCGCCGCCGCCTCCGCCTACTCGCGCGAGGTGCTCGCCGCCACGCTCGGGATCGCGGTCGACGCCCTCCCCGAGCTGCCCTTCACCCCGTCGGACCCGCTGATCGTCGGCCGGGTCAACCCGCGCGACCCCTGAACGCCGCCGCGCTTGCTGAATCTTCCCCCGCACGGAGGGGAAAACTCAGCCACCACCCGGCGATTCGGCCCGCAGGCGTTCGAGCCAGTCGTAGGTCCAGAGCTTGACCTGGTCCAGGGCGAGGATCCAGACGATCGCGTAGCCCCAGGCGAGCGCCGCCAGCTGCCAGCGCAGCGGCTCCATCAGCAGCCCGGAGACGGCGATCCCGGTCGCCAGGACCTGGGTGCCGAGCACCGCCACCAGCAGCACCCAGGCCGGCCGGTAGGACCAGATCCGGCCGCGCACGCGGGCGACGAACAACGTCAGGTGCCCGGCCACCGAGAGCTTCAGGTACATCAGGGTCTGGACCTCGTCGTGGCCGATCCCGAGCGGCCCGACCGCGAGCCCGACCAGCGAGAAGGACTCCACCACGCCGGCGACGCCGAGCACGGTGGCGATCGCCAGCACCTCGCGCAGGTCCCAGCGCTCCGGCCGCGGCGAGGGGCGGACGCGGTCGTAGGCGATCGTCAGGATCGCCGCGTCGTTGAGGATCGCCAGCAGGACGATCTGGATCGGCGTCACCGGGAAGAAGTCGAAGACGACGATCGAGAGGGTGACGAAGAGGACGACGCGGATCGTCTCGGTGATCCGGTAGATCGCGTAGTTGGTCATCCGCCGGAACACTTCGCGGGCGCGCTGGATCGCCTCGACGATCACCGAGAGCCCGGGCGAGAGCAGGACGATGTCGGCGGCGGCGCGGGCCGCGTCGGTGGCGCCGGAGACGGCGATGCCGGCCTCGGCGCGGCTGAGGGCCGGGGCGTCGTTGACGCCGTCGCCGGTCATCCCGACGATGTGCCCGCGCGACTGCAGCGCGGCGACGATCCGGAACTTGTCCTCGGGGACGACCTGGGCGAAGCCGTCGGCCGCCTCGACCCGGCGCGCCAGCTCCTCGCCCTCGAGGCTCTCGATCGCGCTCGAGTCCAGCACCTCCGACCCCATCCCCACCTCGCGGGCGATCTCGCGGGCGATCTCGACCCGGTCGCCGGTCACCATCTTCACCTCGACCCCGAGCGCCCGCGCCTGCTCCAGGGTGCTGCGCGAGTCCTCGCGCGGCGGGTCGGCGATCGCCAGCACCCCGGTGAGGCGCCACTCGCCGTCCTCGGTACGGGCGACGGCGAGCGCCCGCTGGCCCTTGCGCGCGTACTCGGCGGTCGCCGCCTCGACCCGCGCGGCGCCCGGCCCGCCCTCGCCGACCAGTTCGAGGATCGCCTGCACGGCGCCCTTCGCCACCCGGTACTCGCTCCCGTCGGCGTCCCTGACCAGGGCTTCGGCGCGCTTGCGATCGGCGTCGAAGGCTTCGAGGTCGAGCACCCGGCTGCCGTCGACGTGGCCGCCGCGCGCCGCGAGGACGGCGGTGTCGACCGGGTCGGCGCCGTCGCGCTCGGCGGTCAGCGCCGCCTCGCGCAGCACGCCGTCGCGATCGACGCCCTCGGCCACCGCGACGACGTCGGCGATCGCCAGCTCGTTGCGGGTGATCGTCCCGGTCTTGTCGCAGCAGAGGACGTCGACCCCGGACATCTCCTCGACCGCCGGCAGGTGGCTGACCACGGCTTCGTGCTGGGCCAGGTGGCGGGCGCCGACCGCCATCGTCACCGAGAGGACCGCCGGCAGCGCCACCGGGATCGCCGCGATCGTCACCACCAGCGCGAACTCCAGCGTCGTCGCGACGCTCGTGCCGCGCAGCAGCGAGACGGCGACGATCACGGCGACGAGGGCCAGGGCGACGCCGATCAGGTACTTGCCGATCGTGAAGATCGCCGCCTGGAAGTGGCTCTGGCCCGGCCCCTCCTCGGTCAGCTCGGCGGTACGGCCGAACTCGGTCGCCGCCCCGGTGGCGAGCACCCGCAGCCTCGGCGCGCCGCGAGCGATCACCGTCCCCGAGAAGAGGGCCTCGCCGACGCCCCTGGCGACCGGCAGCGACTCGCCGGTCAGCGCCGACTCGTCGGCGTCGGCCCCGCCCTCGACGATGCGCCCGTCGGCGGGGACGACGTCGCCGCGCTCGACCATCAGCAGGTCGCCGGGGACGAGCCGCTCCGCGGCCAGGTCCGCCCACTCGCCGTCCCGCCGCACCCGCGCCCGTTTCGCCAGCTGCTCCTTCAGCGCCGCGATCGCGCTGGCCGCCTGGTGCTCCTCCCAGAACCCGACCAGCCCGTTGAGCAACAGCAGGGCGGCGATGATCCCGAAGTCGGGCCAGCGCGCGGTCGCCGCGGTCAACACCAGGGCGATCTCGATCATCCACGGGATCGGCGCCCAGAAGTGGGAGAGCAGCTCGAGCAGGACGCTGCCCTGGTGCTCGACCAGGGCGTTGGGCCCGTAGCGCTCGAGCCGCGCCCCCGCCTGCGCCGTCGTCAGCCCCTCGCCGACCCCGAGGCGCTCGTCGGCCGTGCGGTCCTCCTCGCTGCGCTGGTCCCTGACGCCCTGCCCCGAGTGCGTAGCGGCGTCGGGCATCAGCCTGCCAGGGACCCGCCGAGGAGGGAGAACAGCTCGCGGAAGTGGCGCTCGCGAGCGGCCTCGTCGTAGGCGGCCGTGTCCGACATCGTGTAGCCGTGGCGAGCGCCCGGGTAGACCTCGGCGCAGTAGCCGGCACCGGCCTCCTCCAGCGCCGCTTCCAGCTCGGCGATCTGCTCGGCGCCCATGCTCGGGTCCTGGTCGGCGAAGCCGAAGTAGAGCTCGCAGCCGAGCCGGGCGGCCGAGCGGTGCGGGCTCTCCGCGTCTGCGGTCACCAGGCCGCCGGTGTGGAAGCAGCCGAGGGCGGCGACTCGGTCGGGATGGGCGGCGGCGAGCCGCCAGCCGACCCTGCCCCCCATGCAGTAGCCGCTGATCCCAACCGGCCCGGGGGCCCGCTCGGCGAGGCAGTCGAGATAGGCGCCACCGTCGCGCGCCACCACCTCCGGGGTCAGCTCCGCCATCAGCGGTCGCGCCCTCCCGAAGAAGGCCTCGCGACTGCTGCCGTCGAGGAAGTCGGGCATCGGCAGCACCGGCGCCCGACCGGCCCGGTAGAACAGGTTCGGGACCAGCACCAGGTACCCCTCCGCCGCGATCCGGTCCGCCATCTCGATCGTCGTCCGCCGCAGCCCGAAGGCGTCGATGCAGAACAGCACCCCCGCCCGCGCCTCCCCGCCCGCTGGAGCGACGAGGTAGGAGTCGGCGATCCCGTCGGCGGTCGCGATGTCGAGCATCGAACCCTGCATCGGCTCCAGGCTACGAGATCCGCACGCCCGGCCCAGCCGTTCCCGGGGCCACGGTCCGCAAGCCGACGAGGCGGGCCGCGGCGGCCTGGCGCTCGTCATAGGTGACGAAAGCCTCGATCGGGTGCAGGTCGACCGCGCTCGCCACGTGGATCGCGTCGAGCGCGCGCAGCGCGGGCTCGGTCAGGGCTCCCGCGCCGGCGAGCAGCTCCCGGTCCAGCGGTCGCAGCGCAACCGAGTCGATCAATTCGCCCGCGCGCGCCAGCAGGAAGTCGAGGGGCAGGGCGGGATCGTGCGCAGCCGCACGGCGAGCCGCGCGGGGAATCTCGGTCAGGACCAGCTCGCTGCTGACGATGTCCGCGTCGGCCAGATAGGCGCGCAAGCCGTCCGACTCGGCCTCCTCGCGAACGAGCTTGACCAGCGCCGACGAGTCGACGTAGAAGATGGCCACGGCTCAGCGGTCGCCGCGGATCTCGTCGAGTGCCCGGCTCAGCGCCTGCGGGTCTCCGGTCGGCCCCAGCGGCTCTGGCAGGCCACGGCGCACCGGGCGCGAGACCCGTCCCTCGGCGATCAGCCGATCCAGGTCGGGACCGGTGCTCGGCGCCGGCCCCAACTCGGCCACGGGCCGGTTGCGATCGGTGACGACCAGCCGCTCCCCGCGACTGACCCGCCGCAGGTAGACGCTCAGGTTCTGCCGCAGCTCGGCGACACCGACGGAATCACTCATGTACATGAAAGTAGCAGTACCTCTGGAGAGCGCTGGACACCGGTCGCCGCGCGTGGTGGGGTCACCGCCCGTCAAGGGATCGGGGCGGCAGATTCGCCCCCTCTCCTCTTCGGGCGGATGCCAGTGGCGCCTTGACCTCCTCCGCCCCAGGTATCGTGGGCGCCGTGACGATCGCCGGAGGGATATTCCTGATCGCCGTCGGGGCGATCCTGCGCTACGCGACCAACATCGAAGTCCAGGGCGTCAGCATCGACACCGTCGGCCTGATCCTGATGATCGCCGGCGGCGCCGGGATGGTCCTCGGCTTCGGCCAGGAAGTGATGCGGGCGCGGGCGCGGCGCGAAGAGGCGGCGCTCGCCGAACGTCGCGAAGCCCAGCAGTACCGCGACCAGCAGAACCCGCAGGACCCGCAGCAGTACCGCGAGCCGCCCCGCTACTGAGGCTAGGCCGCGGCCTCAGCTGCCGAAGAATTTCTGCAGGCCGCTGAGCATGAGCTGGATCCCGATCGTCGCGATCAGGAGGCCGCCGAACTTCGTCACGATCTTCATCGCGTTCTCCGAGATCGAGATCTTCTCGGAGATCAGCAGGTGCCCGATCGGCAGCAGGACGACCGCGACCGCGACCGCGACCAGCGCCGCGATCGCGCCCGAGAAGTCCGAGGTTCCGGAGGAGATAGTGATCACCAGGGTGATCGCGCCCGGCCCGGCCACGAAGGGCATCGCGTAGGGGACGATGACGCTGCCCTCGAAGCTCTCCGGGTCCGGGGCCTCGTGAGCCTCGGCGCCACCCTGGGCGCGGCTCGGCTCGCCGCCGAACAGCATCTCGAAGCCCATCAGGGCGACCACGAGACCGCCCGCAACGCCGAAGGCACCGAGGTTTATCCCGATCAGATCGAGGATCTCGCGTCCGGCGAGGGCGGCGATCCCGAGGATCAGCGCGACCGCGACCGTGATCTTGCGGACGTACTCGCGGCGCCGCTCCGGCTCGTTCTCGGTCAGCGTCTTGAAGAAAAAGCCGCGGGTGATCGGATCGGTGATGACGATGACGCCGACGATCGCCTGGACGAAGTAGTTGAGGTCCGCGGTCACTGGACGCCACCCTAACCCAGCAGCAGCCGAGCCTCGGCCGCCTCCTTCTCGATCGAGGGCCTCCGGGTGGTAGAACTGACTCATCTTGAGGAGGGATAGAGCTCTCTGGGCCTGGTGGCGGCGCTCGGCGCTGGCGTGCGTCGCGCTCTGCTGCGGGTTGCTCGCCCTGCTGCCGACGACGGGGCGCGCCAGCGCGGCGAGCCGTGCCGGCGCGTCATTCGAAGCGCACGGGAGCGTCGAGCAGGTCTACGCGACGGGGCTGAAGGCCGGGGCCCGGATCGTCCTCCTCGACCGCAGGGGCCGGAAGGTCGCGACGAAGCCTGCCGACAGCCTCGGCGGGGTCCTCTTCCGCAACCTGGCACCGGGCAGGGGCTACCGCGTCGGCCTCGCCTCCGGAGGTCCGAGGTCGGGTCCGCTGCGGGTCCTCTCGACCAGGTCCGCGCCGCCCAACACGAGCATCTACAACCAGTCGATCCCGTCGAGCGGGTACGGGTACCTGACCACCCGCGACGGGACCCAGCTGGCGATCGACGTCCATCCCGCGCAGGGCACGGCGAACCCGGCCGATCCCACGCCGACCCTGATCGAGTACTCCGGCTACGGGTACGCCGACCCGGCCGGGCCGCAGAGCGGGATCGCGCCGATCGCCAACCTGATGGGGTTCACGGTGGTCGACGTCAACATGCGCGGCACCGGCTGCTCGGGCGGCGCCTACGACTTCTTCGAACCGCTGCAGAGCCTCGACGGCTACGACGTGATCGAGACGATCGCCCGTCAGCCGTGGGTCCTCAACCACGAGGTCGGGATGATCGGGATCTCCTACGGCGGGATCAGCCAGCTGTTCGTCGCCGCGACGCGGCCGCCGAGCCTGGCCGCGATCGCGCCGCTCTCGGTTCTCGACAGCCCCCAGACGACGCTCTACCCGGGCGGCATCCTCAACACCGGGTTCGCGGTCCCGTGGGCCGAAGAGCGGGTCCACGACGCCGAACCGGCGTCGCCCGGCCACGGCCAGCCCTGGGCCCACCAGCGAATCCGGGAAGGCGACCGAACCTGCAAGGCCAACCAGGCGCTGCACGGCGAGGCGGCGAACCTGCTGGCGCAGGTGAAGGCCAACAGCCACTACCGGCCCAAGGTCGCCGACCCGCTCTCGCCGATCGCCTTCGTCCACAAGATCGACGTGCCGACCTTCCTCGCCTGCCAGTGGACCGACGAGCAGACCGGCGGGCACTGCCCGGACCTCGCCGAGCACTTCACCGGCACCCGGCGGAAGTGGTTCACCTTCACCAACGGCACGCACATCGACTCGCTCGACCCCGAGACCGTCAACCGCTGGTACGACTTCCTCGAGCTCTACGTCGCGAGGCAGGCGCCGATCGTCCACTCGGCGACGGTCCAGGCCGCCGCCCCGCTCCTCTACCAGGAGGCGATGGGCGTCTCCGGGGTGAAGCTGCCGCCCGACGCGATCCAGCAGCAGCCGACCTACGAAGGAGCGCTGGCCGCCTTCGAAGGCCTGCAGCCGATCCGCATCCTGTTCGACAACGGCGCCGGGGGCACCTCGCCGGGCCAGCCCTATCCGGGCTTCGAACGGTCCTTCGCCCAGTTCCCGATCCCCGGCACGCGGGCCCGGGCCTGGTACCTCTCGGCGAAGGGCGCTCTGCACGACAAGCGACCCGCGGGCACGCACGCCGACGCCTTCACCTGGAACGCACGCGCCCTGCCGAGGACCGACTTCGGCGGCAACACCGGAGCGAGCACCGGCGGCCTCTGGACCGCAACCCCGGAATACAGGTGGAAGCAGACCCCGCCGGGCAGCGCCGTCTCCTACCTGACCGCTCCCCTGCCACAGAACACGACGGTGATCGGCGCCGGGGCCGTGCAGCTCTGGGTCCGCTCCTCTACCCCCAACGTCGACCTGCAGGCGACGATCAGCGAGGTCAGGCCCGACGGCGTCGAGACCTTCGTGCAGAACGGCTGGGTGCGGGGCGACGAGCGCAAGCTCGACCGCCGCAAGAGCACCTCGCTCGAGCCGGTGCTGAGCCTGCGCAAGTCCGACGTCTCCCCGCTCCCGCGCGACCGCTTCGTCAAGGTCACCGTCCCGCTCTACTACGAGGGTCACGCATACCGCGCCGGCTCGCGGATCCGGGTGACGATCGCCGCCCCCAACGGCACCCAGCCGATCTGGGCCTTCGCCCACACGCAGCCGCAGGGCACCGCCAAGGTCGCGATCGCCTACTCGAAGCGGATGCCCTCGAAGCTCCTCCTCCCGGTCGTGCCCGGGGTGGAAGTGCCGACCGGCCTGCCGCCGTGCCCGGGCCTGCGGGGGGAGCCGTGCCGCGGCTACCGGCCGTACGCCAACCGAACGGCAGGCGGAACGGTCCAGCGAGGCCGATGAACGGCGGCCTAAACTTGATTGACTCCAGAAATGGGCCATACTCCCGACCGTGCCGACGACCGTGGAATTCGAGCGGATGCTGCGCGGGGCCGATCTGCGCGTAACCCGCCCTCGACTGGCGGCGCTGACCGCGGTGCACGATCGCCCACATGCCGACACGAACTCGATCCTCGACGCCGTGCGCGAGGACCTCGGCGAGGTGTCCCCCCAGGCCGTCTACGACGTGCTGCGAGCTCTCACCGACGCCGGCCTGCTGCGGCGCATCCAGCCTTCGGGCTCCGTGGCGCGCTACGAGGCGCGGGTCGACGACAACCATCACCACATCGTCTGCCGGTCGTGCGGCGCGATCGCCGACGTCGATTGCGCGGTTGGCGAGATCCCCTGCCTGACCGCCTCCGAAGACCATGGCTACGCGATCGACGAGGCCGAGGTCATCTACTGGGGCCGGTGCCCCGACTGCCTGGCCGCAAACAACTCCTGAACACACCCCTGAACCCGGAAGGAATCCCGTGTCTGACAGTACTGATGCCGTTGTTGGAGAGCTGAACGAGGGGAACGGCGGCTGCCCGCACGCGCGCGCCCCGTACCCGACCGAGGGCGGCAGCAACCAGGGCTGGTGGCCGAACCGGCTCAACCTGAAGGTCCTCGCCAAGAACCCCGCCGAGGCCAACCCGATGGGCGAGGAGTTCGACTACGCCGCGGCCTTCGAGAGCCTCGACCTCGATGCCGTGAAGAAGGACATCGAGGAGGTGCTGACGACCTCGCAGGACTGGTGGCCGGCCGACTTCGGCCACTACGGCCCGCTGATCGTCCGGATGGCCTGGCACAGCGCCGGCACCTACCGGATCAGCGACGGCCGCGGCGGCGGCGGGACCGGCCAGCAGCGCTTCGCCCCGCTCAACAGCTGGCCGGACAACGTCAACCTCGACAAGGCCCGCAGGCTGCTGTGGCCGGTCAAGAGCAGGTACGGCCGGGCGCTCTCCTGGGGCGACCTGATGATCCTCGCCGGCAACGTCGCCCTGGAGTCGATGGGCCTCGAGACCTTCGGCTTCGCCGGCGGCCGCGAGGACGTCTGGGAGCCCGACGAGGACGTCTACTGGGGCCCCGAGACCACCTGGCTCGGCGACGAGCGCTACAGCGGCGAACGGGATCTCGAGAACCCCCTGGCCGCGGTCCAGATGGGCCTGATCTACGTCAACCCGGAGGGCCCCAACGGCAACCCGGACCCGGTCGCCGCGGCCGTCGACGTCCGCGAGACGTTCCGGCGGATGGCGATGGACGACGAGGAGACGGTGGCGCTGATCGCCGGCGGGCACACCTTCGGCAAGACCCACGGCGCAGCCGACCCCGAAAAGTACGTCGGCCCCGAGCCCGAGGCCGCTCCGCTCGAGGAGCAGGGCCTCGGCTGGAAGAGCAGCTACGGCAGCGGCAACGGCGGCGACACGATCGGCGGCGGGCCCGAGGTCACCTGGACCTACCACCCGACCCGTTGGGACAACGAGTTCTTCCACATCCTCTTCGCCTACGAGTGGGAGCTGATGGAGAGCCCGGCGGGAGCGAAGCAGTGGCGGCCGAAGGACGGTGCCGGCTCGGACATGGTGCCGCTCTCCGACGACCCGGACAAGCACCGCGAGCCGCGGATGCTGACCACCGACCTCTCACTGCGCTTCGACCCGGCCTACGAGAAGATCTCGCGCCGCTTCGCCGAGGACCCGAAGGCGTTCGAGGACGCCTTCGCCCGCGCCTGGTTCAAGCTGACCCACCGCGACATGGGGCCGGTCGCCCGCTACCTCGGGCCGGAGGTGCCGGACGAGGAGCTGATCTGGCAGGACCCGATCCCCACGGTGACGCATGAGCTGATCGACGCCGGGGACGTCGCTTCCCTCAAGGAGCAGATCCTCGCCTCGGACCTGTCCGTCGCCCAGCTGGTCTCGGCCGCCTGGGCCTCGGCCTCCTCGTTCCGCGGCAGCGACAAACGCGGCGGCGCCAACGGGGCGCGGATCCGGCTCGAGCCGATGAAGGGCTGGGAGGTCAACGACCCCGAGGATCTGGCCGAGGTGCTGAGCGCCCTGGAGCAGATCCAGGCGACGTTCGACGGCGCCCAGTCCGGCGGCAAGCGGGTCTCGCTCGCCGACCTGATCGTCCTCGCCGGCTGCGCGGCGGTCGAGCAGGCCGCCAGGAACGCCGGCCACGAGGTCGAGGTCCCGTTCACGCCGGGTCGCGGAGACGCCTCGCAGGAGCAGACCGACGTCGACTCGTTCGTCGAGCTGGAGCCGACCGCGGACGGGTTCCGCAACTACCTCCGGGACGGGCACCGGCTACCGGCCGAGTACCTGCTGCTCGACCGGGCGAACCTACTCACCCTGACCGCGCCGGAGATGACCGTCCTGGTCGGCGGCCTGCGCGTCCTCGGAGCCAACTCCAAGGGCTCCAAGGTGGGCGTCCTCACCGAGGCGCCCGAGTCGCTGACCAACGACTTCTTCGTCAACCTGCTCGGCATGGGCACGGCGTGGAAGCCGACCTCGGGCGACTCGCAGGCCTTCGAGGGCCGCGACCTCGCCAGCGGCGAGGTGAAGTGGACCGGCAGCCGCGCCGACCTCGTCTTCGGCTCCAACTCGGAGCTGCGCGCCCTCGCCGAGGTCTACGCCAGCGACGACGCCAAGGAGAAGTTCGTCTCCGACTTCGTCGCCGCCTGGGACAAGGTGATGAACCTGGACCGGTTCGACCTCGACTGATCCCGGGACGAACAGCGGTCGGAGGAAGCCGCGAGGACATGCCTTTGATCGTCGACCATCTGACCCAAAGGCCGTGGGGGTCAGCGGGGTGCCTCCCGCCCCCCCTGGCGCTCAGTCGACGTAGTCGGGCCAGGGAAGGGGAAGGAGGTCGCGGAACGGCCGCGCCTCCTCGATGACCCGGGCGACGGCGGGCCGGGCCGTGAGGGCGTCGAAGTAGCGGGTGAGGTCGGCCAAGCCATCCTCGTCCCAGCGCTGGACGACGCGCCCGTAGAAAAGGGCCGGGCCGGCGGCGCAATCGGCGAGCGTGAATCCTTGGCCGGCGATCCAATCGCGGCCTCGCAGGTGCTCGTCCAGCACCGCGTAGACCCGATCGAGCTTGGCCCGCGCTTCGTCGATCCCCTGGGGGTCTCCGCGCCCTTCGGGCCGCAGGTTGTCGAGGACGATCTTCTGCATCGGCGCCTGGACGTGGCCATCGACGACGCGATCCCAGAGTCGCGCCTGCAGGGCGGCCTCCGGCTCGGTGGGGATCAGCGGCGGGGCATCGCCGAGGCGGTCGAGGTACTCGACGATGACGGTCGACTCGGGGAGCTTGACTCCGGCCCCGTCGTCCACGAGCACCGGGATGCCGCCCAGCGGCCACAGCTCGGCCAGGCCGGCGCGGTCGGCCTCGTCGTCGATCCGGTGGCGCTCGAAGGGGACGTAGCGCTCGTACAGAGCGATCAGCGCCTTCCAGCAGTAGGCGGCGAACGGGTGCTCGTGAAGGGTCAGGGTCATCCGGCAGGCTCCCCGGCCAGGAACTCGCCGAGTGCGTCGAGGAGCTTGCCGGTGCCGTGTTCGCGCTCGGCCGGGTCGTCGATTCCGTCGAAGAACGCGCCCTGCTCGGTGAACAGGAGGCGGGTGCCGCCTTCGGCGGAGAAGAGCTCGACCGTGGTCAGCGAGACCGACATCAGCCGCTCGTCGGCCAGCAGGTCATAGGCGAAGACGATCCGCTCGTCGGCGACGATCTCATGGAAGCGGCTCCGGAAGGTGTGGATCGGGCATCCCGGCGGCCCGCCGCTGTTGACCTCGCCGCCGCCGACCCGGAAGTCGAGCTCCCACACCGCGTTCTCCCAGCTGCCGGGGACGGCGAACCACTGGCGCTTCAGGTCGGGGTCCGAGAAGGCGCTGAAGGTCTGTGACGGAGTGCACTCGTATTGGCGCTCGATCGTGAATTCGGCGTGGATGACGCTCATGGGGTTCTCCTGTAGGTCGTGTTGAGGACGTCGCCGAGGCGATCGAGGCGGCCCTCCCAGACCTGGCGGTGCCGGGCGATCCACTGCTCGACCTCGCGCATCGGCGCCGGTTCGAGTCGGCATGTCCGCACCCGTCCGACCTTCTCGGAGCGAACGATGCCGCTCTTCTGCAGCACTTCGATGTGCTGGACGACGGCGGGTAGCGACATCGCCAACGGCGCCGCCAGGGCACTTACCGAGGCCGGCCCTTCGCTCAACTGGACGACGATCGAGCGCCGGCTGGGATCGGCGAGGGCGTGGAAGGTTCGGTCGAGGACATCGGCTTCGATGGGCACGGCCCGAAGGTATATCAAACACTTAAGTAACTACTGAAGTGTTTGATCGCGGGCTTCGGCCCACACCTCCGATCCTGCTCGACTCGCGATGCTTCGAAAGTCAGCCGACGCTCGACGCAGCGCAACTCCTGGGTCCCTGCGTCGCCTTACCCCGCCGCTGCGCGAAAACGGAGAGGACGGTTCCCGCTCCTCTCCACTGCCAATTTATTCCGCACAGAAAGCTCTCATGAGGCCTTGATCCTTGCCGCATAATCGCCCGCCGCCCACCAGAACCCACGGAAACGGAGGAGCGAAATGCGCGTGTATCTCTCGATGTATCCGACCGGAGTGTGGGTATGACCGAGCACGCGGTGGTGCTCACCGGAGGCGGTCCGGCGGGCATGATGCTGGCGGCCGAGCTGGCGTTGGCGGAGGTCGACGTCGCGGTCGTCGAGCGGCGTCCCGATCACGTGCTCGTCGGCTCACGGGCCGGCGGCTTTCTCTCGCGCACGATCGAGGTGCTGGATCAGCGTGGGATCGCCGATCGGTTCCTCACGGAGGGTCAGACGCATGAGGCCATGCCGTTCGGCTCGACCATGCTGGACATCAGCGACTTCCCGACGCGTCATCCGTATTACCTCGGGATCTGGCAGAACCAGATCGAGCGGATCATGGCCGCCTGGGTCGCCGAGCTGCCGGTGCGCATCTACCACGGGAGTGAGGTGACGGGCTTCGCGCAGGACGACGCCGGGGTCGACGTCCGGCTGTCCGAGGGCGAGTCGCTGCGAGCGGGGTATCTCGTCGGCTGCGACGGGGGACGCAGCCTGATCCGCAAGGTAGCCGGCATCGAGTTCCCGGGGTGGGATCCGACCAGGAGCAACCTGATCGCCGAGGTCGAGCTGACCGAGGAGCCGCCGCAGGGCCTCCGCCACGACGCCACCGGCGTCCACGCGCTCAACAGGATGGAGGACGGGATGACGTTCCGGGTCGTCGTGACCGAGCAGCAGCTCGGGCCGAGCAGCGAGCCCACTCTGCGCGATCTCAGCGAGGCGCTCATCGCCGTGTACGACACCGACTTCGGGATCCACGATCCGACGTGGATCTCCAGGTTCACCGACATGACCCGGCAGGCGGCGGCCCTCCGGGTGGGACGGGTCCTCCTGGCCGGCGACGCGGCGCACGTGCACTACCCCGCCGGCGGGCAGGGCCTCAACCTCGGTGTGCAGGACGCGGTGAATCTGGGGTGGAAGCTCGCGCAGGTGGTCGACGGGACCTCCCCGGAGAGCCTCCTCGACACCTACCACGCCGAGCGTCATCCGATCGTCGCCCGCGCCCTTCGGCACACGATGGCCCTGGGGGCGCTCCAGCGCCGCGACGAGCGCATGAAAGCCCTGGTCGACGTCGTGTCGGAGCTCGCCAGCATGGACGAGCCTCGCAAGCGGCTCGTCGGGATCAGCTCCGGGCTGGACATCCACTACGACCTAGGCGAAGGACACCCGCTGCTCGGGCGCCGCATGCCCGATCTCGACCTGGTCACCGCCAACGGCCCGCTGCGGGTCTTCGCCCTGCTGCACGATGCCCGGCCGGTCCTGCTCAACTTCGGTGAGGCCGGCGGCTTCGACATCGCCCCGTGGGCAGATCGGGTCCAGTTGATCGACGCCGAGTACGTTGGTGCGTGGGAGCTTCCGGTGCTCGGCGAGGTCGCCGCCCCCACCTCAGTGTTGATCCGTCCCGACGGATACGTCGCCTGGGTCGGAGGCCGAACCCAGCTCGGGCTCCCTGACGCGCTGACCACCTGGTTCGGACCGCCTGCCGCGGCGTAGCGCGAGCATCGGCCCGATGGCGAGGGCGTCGAAGAGCACGGCCCTGGCGAGTCCCAGGCCGAACAGGCTGGCTGGCCGCCCAGCGACTCGTCGAGGTGACGTGCCGGCGACCCCGCCCCCGGTTCAATTCGCCGGGCGTCCGGGAGACCGGCAGGGGCATCTCGAGCACTCCTCCTCCTGCGGCGTGAGGGCGTCGAGCATCAGCGTAAACACCCGCTGGGCCGTCGCCGCGCGGGCACCTGGTCCCCGCGCCCCCTCCATTGCCCCCCGGGCCATCGCCAGCAAGAGGAAGACGTCGTCCACCGACGTGTCGCGGCGCAGGGTCCCGGCGTCCTTCGCATCACGCAGCGGGCTCGTCATCAGCCCGGCGATCCGCCGACGGACGTGTTCGAGCTGCGAGTCGTCGCGAGCATCGTCGCGCACCAGCTCGGCCAGGGCGTACAGATCTACCCCGCGGTCGACGAGGCTCCGAAGCAGCACGAAGAAGGCATCCGGATCGCCCGTGTGCTCAGCGGCGAACTCGGCGATCTGCTCGACATGCTCGCCGAGGATCTCGGCGGCCAGCGCACCGCGGTTGGGGAAGTTCCGGTACAGCGTCGCCTGCCCGACCCCGGCGTGGCGCGCCACCTGGCACATCGGGACGTCGGTCGACTCGGCGAAGAGATCCCGTGCGGCATCGAGTATCGCCTCCCGATTGCGTCTCGCGTCCTTGCGCAACTGGTCTGGCGACGCCATGACCATCACATTTTCAGTGTACAAGCGGATCGCCTCCTCAAAAGGCCCCCCGAGCGGCGCGCGATCCTCAACCGGACAACGCTCTCCGGTCTGTGATATCAACCCGCCACAGTGGATAAGCCTGCCCACGCAGGACCAGATCGAGACCAGATGAAGAGAAGTCCATCCCCCGCCCTTTCCGCTCGGCCGATGAGATGCCAAGCGGGCAGCCGGCGCGACCTCCCGACGACGAGCTGGGCCCACAGATGAGGCAGGGACCGCTGGCGGGTCGGTATCCCGCCGTCGCCGCGATGGTCATGCTCGCGCTGATCCCGTATCTCGCTCTTTCCGCTGCGCTCGAGCCGGTGACGCCGATCATCGCCGAACAGCTGCACACGAGCCTGCAGACGATGAGCCTCAGCTCGGGCCTTGCCAACGCCGCCTACGCGGTCGGCACCGTGCTCGCGGTTCAGCTCTCACAACACCTTCCGCAGCGTCGGATGATGGTCGGCTACGCCGCGCTGCTCGTCATTGGATCGGTGCTCGCGGCCGCGGCCCAGAACGTCGGCATGTACATCGCCGGCCATGTCATCCAGGGACTCTGCACGAGCCTTCTCCTGATAGCCGCCGTGCCGCCGCTCGCCCTTGGCTACCCGACGAGCAAGCTGCGCACTACGGCCGTGATCATGAACATGTGCATCTTCGGGGCGGTCGCGCTCGGCCCGACGATCGGTGGCCTGCAGGCCGAAGCGAACGCCTGGCGGCCGCTGTTCTGGATCGTCGCCGCGGTCGCCGCCATGGCCTTGGTCCTGGCTCTGGCGACCTTCGAGGACGCGCCGCCCGCCGATCCCGACTCGCCGCGCGACCTGCCGGCGCTCGGCCTCGCGACGGTCGGTTGCGTAGCCGCCTTCTTCGGCTCCTCGCAGCTGCTGACCCACTCTTTCCTGGACCCGGTGACGATCGTGCCGCTGATCGGCGGCCTGGCGGCGATCGTCGCCTTGGTCGTCTACCAGTACAGGGCAAGGAACCCCCTGCTGACGATCCGCGAGATGCTCGGCAGCACGATCCCGATCGCGGGGATCGTCGTGGCGCTGTTCGCGGCGGCTGCCTCGATCTCGGCGACCGTGCTCACCGCGGGTGTTCTGGCGGCGGAATACGGGCCGCTTCACCTGGGCCTTCTCTATCTGCCGGAGGCTGCCGGGGCGGTGATAACCGCGTTCCTCCTGGGCCACGTCATAAACAGGCGCTCCATCCACTATCTGCCGTTGATCGGCATGGGGTTCTTGGCCGCCGGGATCGCGGTCTTCCGGATCGAGGTGCCGTCGAGTGAAGCACTGACGCTGGTCGGCTCCTTCCTGACCGGGATCGGGCTCGGCGCGACGGTTGCGCCGGCGCTGTTCGTCGCCGGCTTCTCGCTGCGCGCCGCCAACCTCCAGCGTGTGTTTGCGATCGTCGAGCTGCTGCGGGCAGTGGCGGCGTTCATGATTGCGCCGATCTTCGCCCACTTCGCGGCGACGGTCGGCGGCGACCTGAACTCCGGAACCGCGATAGCGCTCGAGATCGGCCTCGGCCTCGCGCTCGGCGGTGCCGCACTCGGCGTCGCGGTCTACGCGGTCGGAGGCGCGCGCCCGCAGACGCCCGATATCGACGGCTTTCTCGCCGGCCGAGGCGCCGCCTGGTACTCGCCGCCCCTGCTGGCGCGGATCCGCCGTTCCGCAGGCCGCACCGAGCCCCTGACCGAAGGCGCGGACTGACCCGATGCCCGCCGACGCGCAGGCCGAAGCGGCGAGCCGGTCGCCCGGCCCGGTCCTCTTCGCCTACGACGGCTCAGAGCTCGCCGAATTCGCGATCGAACAGGCCGCCGTCCAGCTTGCACCGGGGCGTGATGCGCTGGTCGTCTGCGTATGGCAACCGGTCGACGTCGGGTTTGTGCCCGTCGGCGAGCGACACTTCAACGCTGCGGCGGCCAACGAGGTTCGAGAGGCGGCCGAGGAGACCGCTACCCACGGAGCGTCGCTTGCCGAGAGCGCCGGCTTCCGACCGCGGAGCCTTGCCGTCGAGGCGGCTCCGACCTGGAGGGGGATCGTCGACGCTGCCGAGCAGCTACAAGCCAGCTTGATCGTCCTCGGCTCGCACCGACGCACGGGCGCGATGGGAAAGTTGCTCGGCAGCGTGGCCGCCGCCACGGTGGCGCACTCCCCGACCTCGGTCCTGGTCGTACACCGTCGGTCCTGACCCCGCGCCCGATCACCCGCGTCCTCGAGCCGACGCGACGCGGGCGTTGCATTCCGGGCCTCCTTCCGGGCCTCCTTGAGGTCGTGAGCTTCAGCACCCACAGCCTCTCCTCCCCCAACCGCAGGGACGGGGCGCCACGACAAGCGCAGGGGTCGCCCGCTGACCCGACCGCGCGAGCAGTGGGTCTGGCGGATTCGAACCTGCGACCTTCGGGTTATGAGCGCAAGAAGATCCCGGTAGCCGCCAGCTACGCGGCCGCCAGTTGCGAGCGGCCGTACTGCGGGTAGGTGCCGCGGTAGCCGCGGGCTCGGGCGATCGGTCGCAGCAGGCCGAAGAGCAGCGCCTGGACCGCGGCCGGTGGCCGGCGCAGGACGAGGACGTCCTGGAACTCGGTGGCGAACATCGCCAGCTGCAGCGGGTCGGGGAGACCCTTGGAGTTGGTATGGCCATCCCGGGCGAGACCCCAGATCGTCTCGATCATCTGCAGGAAGCGCTCTCCCTCGGAGACGTAGACCAGGGCGGTAGCCTCCTCCTCGCCCGCGTTCCACCAGTCGTGCCAGTGGCCGCTCGGGATCGAGACCACGTCCCCCGGCCCGGCGAGCGACTCGGAGCCGTCGAGGCGAAAGGCGATTCGGCCTGCGGTGACGGTGAAGCGCTCTTCGAAGTTGTGATGGACGTGCTCGCCGATCACCGCACCCCCGGGCTGGACGGTGAGCTCGCCTTCGAACGAGCGGTCCTCCCCTTCCCACGGCGCCTTGACGAGGACGCCGGACTCCCCCGTGACCGGGTTGTCGAGCGTGTCCCCGGCCATCATCGGCTGGGTCGCGGGCTCGAGGATGCGAGGGCGACTCATCGTCGTGATCTTAGTCCGCCTCTCCTCGCCCCGCCTTCTCAATCTCGATCGGGACGCGGAGTTTCGTCCCCGCTGCATGCCACGCGAAATGATGGATGGCGGCGCGATCGTCTTCCGGGCGCCGACGCGCTGATTCGTCGGCGACCGGCCTGAAAGGAACGCCCAGGACGGTTCCGAGAAACCGGCCTGGCGCTGTTACCTACCTCAAGTCGCCTCGTCTCACCCTGCGGTACTTATCTACTAAAATAAGACACACATCAATCTAATTAAATAAACAAACTCCTCTAAATCTAACACATTAATACACTCTACCTCTAACAACTTATACTACATCTAATACCCACACACAAAACACTCAAAATTAACCACTTAAACAACATTTAACAACACCTATCTCTACTCATAATCCTACTTATCTCTACCTTATTATACAATAACCTACTTCATCAATCCTATACCATAATATCTATACTCTTATTTATAACATCTAAAAAAATATCTACATAACTCACTAAAAAACTCTATCAAATCTAATCGCTTCAAAAAAACAAACCAATACTTCAAAATTCATAACTATTCCTCCTATTATAAAAATCAATCTAAATATAAAATCATCTATAATTCTTATTCACCCCTATTTCATCTAACAATAAATTAATCAACTAATAACACATCTAATTTCCTCTTTCATCTTTCATATTTATCCTTTCTCTATATATCTCCTTCTTCTCTCATTTCTTATCTATCATCTCTTCTATACAACAACAAACTCTCACATCTTCACTATCCATCCTACTACTTATCTTCTTTATACTTCTAATATCTCTTATATTTTTTATTTTTTTTCATTTCTCCTTTCTCATCGCTTAGAGATATCACACTACTAGGTCTCGTTCGGTCTGGTCTCCAACAACTCTGGTTTCTCTTATTCTTTTTTTATTGCTTACGCGGCGCTCGCGCGAGGAGCCGCTCACCTCTAGCAGCCGGTACATGGTTCACTCCTAACTGGTGGCGCCCTCGTCGGCAGGGTCGCCCAGACGCGGCCGGGGAGGAGTCGCAGTGCGCTCGCCGTGCGCTCGCCGACGCCTCTCGCTCTGCCTCGCTCGCGGCGGGCCGGTTTGGCCGCGCTCGCCCCCGCTCTCTCTATCTAGCCGCACGTAGTCTCGCCGCCCGCTCCTTTCCGGCAACGGACCTCGTACCACATCCACCTCCTCCCTCCTCTCATCACTCTTCTCTTTTCGCCCTCAATCCCAAACAAATTACACAAACATTTCTACTCATCACCTTACACCTTACCAACTCCCTCTCGCTCACACACACACAACTCACATTCTCCTTCTCTATCTCACTCACTAACACAATGCCCAAAACAACAAACACACACTACTCACACTACACACCAATCAAAACAAAATAAAACCCTCACATCTTACACAACTCACCCACACACACAACACACCTACTAAAACACAAATTAAACACACACTAAAACACACCACCCCACAACTCCAACCTCACACTCACACACACCAAACACTACAATACACACACCTACAACTCACTACACTACACAACCAACAACTCCATACTACAACAACACAAACACACCCACCCTGATCGTCGGCGACCGGCCTGAGGAGCGCCCAGGACGGTTCCGAGAAACCGGCCTGGCGCTGTTACCTACCTCAAGTCGCCTCGTCTCACCCTGCGGGAAGAAAACGGCGGATCGAGGCTAGCTCACGCCTAACGCTCCAGAAGTTGGCTTCAATTGCCTGATGGTGGACTTTGCCCCCTTCGACCTCCGTGGATATCGCACGGTCGATGTGCGCAGCGGATATGGCCAATGGGCGACACGCTACGAGCACACGATCGAGCGGGCGATGGACATCGCCGTGCTGGAGGGACTGCAGGAGGTGCGGTGGGGGGCGGCTGAACGCGCGGTCGACCTTGGCTGCGGCTCCGGCGGCACCGGAGAGTGGTTGCGACAACGGGGGGTCGGCTCGATCGACGGCGTCGACCTGACGCCCGAGATGCTGGACCTCGCCCGCTCACGAGGCGTCTACGATCGACTGGTCGAGGCCGACGTCTCCTCCACCGGCCTGCCGAAAGGCAGCTACGACCTGCTCGCCACCTGCCTGGTGGACGAGCACCTCGCCGACCTCGGGCCGCTCTACCGAGAGGCGGCGCGGCTGGCACGCGCCGGCGGGACCTACGTGCTGGTCGGCCTGCACCCCCACTTCATCATGGCCTCCGGCATGCCAACCCACTTCGATGACGACTCGGGCGAGCCGGTCGCGATCGAAACCCACGTCCATCTGCTGGGCGAGCACGTCGGCGCCGGGCTCGTCGCCGGTTGGCGGCTGGTCGAGATGCGGGAGCAGGTCGTCGACGAGCCGCTCCTGCGGCGCAAGCCCAAGTGGGAGCCGCTGCTCGGGCTTCCGCTGAGCTTCGGTCTCGTCTGGCGATCCGGGCCCGGCCAGTAGCCGGCCACCTACCCACCCCAAAATGTGGGCGCTCGGCGCGGTCGGTGACCCGAAGACGACCCGATCCCCAATGGGCGAGTCGCCTCATCGATTCTCCCCCAGGGCCCTATTTGGCCGCTTCATCGTGGTCACCAAGAGACGGCGCAAGCCCACCGAGGTAACCACTCCGGCGAAAAATTGGCCCGATTGGTACCCGCGCACCAACTCCGCCACTCGGCCGACACATAGAAAAGGCCCCATTTCCGGGGCCTTCTTCTTATAG
>CAWANE010000013.1:0-230401 GCA_963783345.1 uncultured Actinomycetes bacterium | reverse complement strand
CCGCCTCGGGGCGGTCGAGGATCCGCAGCCAGCTTCCGTCGGGCTGGCGTCTGGCGACCTGCGCTCGACCGCCGGTGCCGTCCGTCGGCCGCGTCGCGGTGAGGGCGAGATCACCGTGCCGCAGGGTGGGCAGAGGCTCCTCGATCTCGAAGTGAGGTGCCTCGGAGACCATGGATTCGAAGAGGCGGCGGAGAGCCTCCCGTCCGACCGTGACCTGGCCTGGGGGGAATCCCATCACGGCGTCCTTCTCGTACAGCGCGGCGAGGCCCTCGGCGTCTCCGGCGTTGACCCGTTCGACGAAGAGTCGAGCGATGTCCTCCGGCTGCCTCGCCACCTCAAGGGTCTCCTTCATCATGCACCTCCATCCGATCTGACTTACAGGAAGGAGGATCGGCGCTCCGAGGGAAGAAGTCAAAGTTCTGCTTCTTCTCATCATTAGAATGATTCCTTATGGAGTTGAGACAGCTTCGATATTTCGTCGCAGTCGCCGAGGAGGGCAGCTTCACCGGCGCCGCCCGCCGACTGCACGTCGCCCAGCCCGGAGTCAGCGCGCAGGTACGCAAGCTCGAGCGGGAGCTGGGTGCATCCCTGCTCGACCGATCCGATCGGGCCGTGCGCCTGACCGCGGCGGGCACTGCGGTCCTCGTCGAGGCGCGCACGGCGATCGCCGCAGCCGCCTCCGCGCAGGACACGGTCGACGCGATGGTTGGGCTGAAGCGCGGCCGGGTGACGATCGGTAGCGTCCCCTCGTGTCCGGTCGCCGATCTTCCCGAGGTGCTGGCCGACTTCCACCGCGAATGCCCGGAGATCGAGATCTCGCTCGTCGAGGGAAACGGTGAGGACCTGATTCGCGAGGTTGAGACCGGCCGTCTCGACGTGGCGGTGGCCGGGACCGCCGGGCCGAGGTCGGATCGACTCGACCGACTCGAGCTCGCTGACGAGCCACTGGTCGCCGCTGCTGCGCCCGGGCATCCATTCGGCGCGGTGAAGAGCACGACCCTGTCACGACTCCTGGGAGAGACGTTGATCTGTCTGCCGGCCGGGACCGGGGTGAGGCGCGGCCTCCAGCTCGCTTGCGCGGAGCAGGGACGGGAGGCCCGGGTTGCCCTCGAGGCGGGCAGCCCGGCGATCGTCGCTCGCCTTGCGTCGCTCGGCCTCGGCGTTGCGATCCTGCCGGAGTCGATCGCCGCCGACTTCGGCGAGAGCCTGCGCACCATCCGGCTCCGGGGCAGGGCGCCGCGAATCCGGCTCGAACTGGTCTGGCGCGGCACCTCTCAGTCACCAGCCGCGGAGGCACTGGTCGGGCACCTGACCGCGTCGCTCTCCGGGGATAGCCGGCGCTTTCGCCTGGCTGCCGAAAGGACCAGGCCGGCGGTCAGGCGGAGCGAACCCGGTCCAGCGTGACGGGTCCCGTCTAGACGCGCGCCGAAGGGTTCGGCTTGTGCCCGACTGAGGGCACTCACTGGCTGGAGTGCCTGCCGAGCCTTACGGTGGTCGAACCGATGTGGCCGGCGAGTCCGGGTCGGCCGGAGCCCGGAAATGCAGAGGCCGCCTCGCGGCGATCTCGCGCCCTGCTGACGAAACAAGCAAGGGGATATCAGGGTGGCCTACTGACGGCGCCCGCAGGGGCTCATAGGAGAACCTCCCCCTTATTCTCCAGGCGCTGTTCAGTGATGGCCGTGGTGGGCACCGGCGAGGTGTCCAGCGCCATCGGGGTGGCGGCGGCCAGTCTTCCGGATCTCGGGCAGGCGGTCGGCGAAGTAGCCGAGGGCGGCCCCCCCGGCCACGGCGACGAGACCGAGCGCTGCAACCGCGATGCCCGCGCCGGCATCGAGGCTGTTGAGCAGCAGGACCAGCGCCGCTACGGCGGCGAGCGGAACGACGACGAGCATGATTCGAAGCGCCATGAAAGCAGTGTAGATCACGTTATTGCGTCGACTACCAAGGCGAGCGCGCCGAGGCCAAAGCCAAGGAAGAAGCCGATCCCGGTAGCGCGCTCCACCTCGCGGTCGGAGCGGCCGGCCAGGACGGCAGCGTAGTGCGCGGCGCCGCCGAAGAGGCCCGTAACGCCGATCAGGACCGCGACAGCCCCTGAGAGTGCGTCGGTGAATATGCCAGCCAGGCTCAGATCGAACATCTGTTCGCTGGGTTATCCCTCGATCCGGATTGGAAGCGAAGGTCCTTGTCTGCGGCATCAGGCGCGCTTTGCCAGTGAAACCGGGTCGCCCGCGATCAGCGCCGCATGTTTCGTCTTGTGTTCGGCCGGGGGCGTGGCTGGGCGTTCGACTCCGACTCGCGGCGCTTTATGTGCCGCCGGTGATCGCGTCTCGCGCCCACGCTTCGACTTCGTTGACCAAGGTGACCGCGGCGGGCCTGTTGAGCGGCTCCGCGTCGAGCAGGTCCTCGTAGCGGAGCGGGACCGCGAACTCCGTGAACGGCACGATCGCCGGGGTCTCCGGCGGAAGGTGAGGCCGGCGCCTTCTATGAGCTCGATGAGGCGACCCGAGGATGCTGTCCGCGATCTCGGCGTTGCCCTCAGACTCACGCAGCGCCACAGCGTCCTCGCTCGCCTTCCGGGCAAGGATCGTCGCGAGCTGGCCTGGCTCAAGCTCCGGCGATGACACGGCCGTCCCGAAGGGCTTCGTGCAGCGTCCCCCCGGGCGTGAGAGCCGAAGAGAATGACCTGAGCGTCGGGGGCCGCCTCGGAGAGGCGGCGGCCAGCCTCGACGATCTTCTGATCCGACGGTCGCCCCGTCATCCGACCGGCGCAGCGAGAGAGGGGCGTCTGCAACCTATGCTCCCCCGATGGGGCTGATGTCGGAGTCGAACCGTGCAGGAACGCGCTGAGTCTGGTTCCAGGAGCGAAGGAGACGGGGTCGCTCTTACGCCGAGGCCGGTCTGGGTGAGGAGGTCGTCCATCTTCCGTAGGGGGTCTCTTGGTGCGACTACCCGCAAGCCTTGACGTGCTCCGCGCGCGGGAGTTCCGGCTCCTGTTCAGCGGGCAGGCGGTTTCGGTGCTGGGCGATCGCATGGCCGTCGTGGCGCTCGCTTTCGCGGTGCTGGAGATCGGCGGTTCGGTCTCAGACGTCGGGCTCGTGCTGGCCGCGGGGGCGTTCCCCCTGGTGGCGACCGTGCTGGTGGGCGGCGTCGTCGCCGACCGGGCCTCCCGCCGCGCCGTGATGGTGGCCGCGGACCTGGTGCGGGTCGCGAGCCAGGGCACGATGGCAGCTCTGCTGATGGCGGGATCGGCGGAGGTGTGGATGCTCGCGCTGCTGGCCGGCGTGACCGGCGCGGCCACCGGCTTCTTCAGCCCCGCGTCGACCGGCCTGCTGCCCGAGGTCGTCCTCGCCGAGCAATTGCAGCCGGCGAACGGGCTCCGCGCGAGTGCCGTCTCGACGGGTGAGATCCTCGGCCCGGTCGTGGGTGGCGTGCTGGTCGCCGCTGCAGGAGCGGGCTGGGCGATCGCGATCGACGCCGGGACGTTCGCGGTGAGCGCCGCATGCCTGGCGATGCTGCGGTTCCCCGAGCGCGTCGCGGTGCGGCGGAGCTCCTTCGTCGCCGACCTGCGTGAGGGCTGGGTCGCCTTCCGTTCTCGCAGGTGGGTCTGGACCTTCGTCCTCTACTTCGCGATCGGCAACCTGCTCTGGGGGGCGTGGAATGCGCTCGGGCCGATCGTCGCCGAGCGCGACCTCGGCGGTGCGGCCGCCTGGGGCACCATTCTCGCGGCGGCAGGGGTCGGAGCGCTCGCCGGCAGTCTGCTCGCGACGCGCGTCGAGCCGCGCAGGCCGCTGCTGCTCGCCGCCCTCGCCGACGGACTCTTCGCGTTGCCGTTGGCCTTCATGGCAGCGGCCACCTCGGTGCCGCTGATCGCCTGCGGCGCGGCGCTGTCGGGCGCGGGGATGGCACTCGCGATCTCCGTCTGGGAGTCGACGCTCCAGCGCCACGTCCCCGACGAGTCACTGTCCCGGGTCAGCTCATATGACTGGTTCGGCTCGCTCGCCTTCTACCCCCTGGGGCTCGCGATCTGGGGCCCGGTCGCGGCGGCCATCGGAGTCAGCGTCTCGCTGTGGCTGGCCTTCGGGCTCGCCGTCGCCGTGACTCTGGCGCTGATCGGCGTCCCCGACATCCGCCATCTGCCCGCTGCCGCGCCGCCCCCGGCCAGTCGAGCCGGAAGCCCGACGCCCTAGCGGCGCCAGCCTCGATCGCGCATCGGCCCTGGCCTCATTGGCGCCTGACCGCTCGCTGCGCCGGCGAGACAGGGTCAGCTTCGATCCGCGCTGGCTGGTTCGTCTTGTCTTGTGTCCTACTGGGGGGGTCGTGTTCAGGGTCCAAGCGCCGTGAGCGGGATCACCTGGACGCCGTCGGCCCGGGTGTAGCCGTATCCGCGGTTGGTCCTCGACGACGAAGAGCACGGTGTAGTCGCCGCTCTCCGACTGTCCCGAGAGAAGCGGCGAGAGCGCCGACCGGCCCGGGGCGCCCGCTTCACCCCTTTCGCCCTGGGGCCCCCGCGGCCCCGTGCCCCCCCTTTTCGCCCGGCTCACCCTGGGCGCCGGTCTTGCCCTCGGGGCCGGCGGGCAGCTGACCGGGGGCGAAGTCCAGCGCCCTCAGCGAGCCGTTTCTGACCTTGCTCGAGGTCACGGAGTTGTTCTCCAGTTGCCGGTTGCCGACGCTGTTGCGGGCGAGGTGGTTGCCCGCGCATGCGGCACCGGTGTCGAGCCCTCGGTTCTGACCGCGTCGGCTACCCCGGATTCGCGTCGAAGCCGTGGGCCCCGAGTCCCTTCGGGGCGCCCTTGGCTCTGAAGCGGCGCCTCTTCGCCCGTGCGGCGATTGCGGGGTCGAGGCGCTCGAGGACCCGGTCGGAGACGAGGATCTCGTCGGGCCTGGCGGCTTCGGCGAGGCGGGCGGCGACGTTGACGTCGACGCCGAGGTAGTCGCCTCCCAGCTTGCGCGGGCGGCCGAGGTGGACGCCGGTGCGCAGGCGCGGCCGGTAGCCCTCCAGCTCGATCGGCGCCAGGCGCTCGTTCGCGGCGAAGGCGGCTTCGACTGCGCTCCCCGCGTCCCCGAACGCGGCCATCAGCCCGTCGCCCAGGCGCTTGACCACGACGCCCCTGCGCTGGAGGATCGGCGGCTCGACCGCCTCGCCGACCTCGCGCAGGAGCCTGACCGCGGCCCGGTCTCCCGCCTCCAGGGCCCAGCTCGAGAAGCCCACCAGGTCGGTGAAGAGGATCGTCACGTCGACCTTGCCGCGGCCGCGGTCCTGCGACTCGGCCAGGCGCTGCCACGCCTGCAGCGCCGTCAGGCCGAGCTCCCCCAGGAACCCCGGCGCCTCTGACCGCAGCGCCGCCAGGTGCCGGGCGGCGAGGTCGGCGGGGCGGCCGCGGGCGGTGGAGAGACGGTCGGCCTGGAGGTCGTCGCCGAGGGTCAGCTCGCGCGTCCGCCTGGCGGCGCCGACCAGCTTCGGGTTGCGGTTGAGCCGCGTCGCCGCCTCGGCCAACCGCCCGCCCGGGCCTTCCTCGGGGCCGTCGCTCACGGCCTCAGCCCGAGCGCCACCTTCTTCGCGGCACCGCCGAGCCTCCAGGCCGACCCGCGGAGCCCGTCGAGGAGGACGGCGGCGGCACCGAGGCGCCCGCCGTGCCGCTTCTCGGGCAGCGCCAGGCGGCAGATTTTTCGCACCACGGTGCCGAACTGCCGGCCCAGCGGGCCGACGTTGTAGGGGACGCCGTAGCGTTCGCACGCCTCCTGCACCTCGACGGAGACTTCCGCGTAGCGGTTCGCCGGCAGGTCCGGGAAGAGGTGGTGCTCGATCTGGAAGCTGAGGTTGCCGGAGAGGATGTGGAAGAGCGGGCCGCCGCTGAGGTTCGCCGAGCCGAGCACCTGACGGTGGTACCACTCGCCGCGGGTCTCCTCCGCGGTCTCCTCCTCGCTGAACTCGTGCGTCCCGTCGGGGAAGTGCCCGCAGAAGATGATCGTGAAGGCCCAGAGGTTGCGGACCAGGTTGGCGGTCGCGTTGCCGGCGAGGGGGAAGGCGAAGAACGGCCCCGACAGCGCCGGGAAGGCCAGGTAGTCCTTGAAGGTCTGGCGGCGCACCTTCCGCCAGATCCCCGCCATCAGCTCGCGCCTCCGGGCCGGGCTGACCTCGCCGCCGGAGAGTTGCTCGACTTCGAGGTCGTGCAACGCCACGCCGTACTGGAAGAACGTCGCCAGCAGCGCCGCCCACAGCGGGTTGCCGAGGTAGTAGGGGCTCCACGGCTGCTCTTCGGACATGCGCAGGACGCCGTAGCCGATGTCGCGGTCCTTGCCGACGATGTTGGTGTGGGTGTGGTGCATGTAGTTGTGGGAGTGGCGCCACTGATCCGCGGGGCAGGCGGTGTCCCACTCGAACTCCTTGCCCGAGAGCTTCGGGTCGTTCATCCAGTCGTACTGGCCGTGCATCACGTTGTGGCCGATCTCCATGTTGTCGAGGATCTTGGAGAGCGAGAGGGCGGCGGTCCCGGCCAGCCAGGCGGGCGGGAAGACGCCGGCCCACAGCAGCGCGCGGCCGCCCACCTCGAGCCCGCGCTGGGCGCGGATCACGCGGCGGATGTAGGTGGCGTCGCGCTCGCCGAGGTCGGCCAGCAGGCGCTGGCGTATCGCGTCCATCTCCTCGCCGAAGCTCTCGATCTGGTCGGGCGTCATCGCCTCGAGGGGAGACGGCGGCGGCTTGGCGGTCGTGACGGTCATCGGGTTCCTTTCGGCTGCGGGTTCAGATCTCGACGGTCAGGTCGCCGAGGGCGGCGGAGACGCAGAGCTGGATCTCCTCGTCGGGCTCCGAGGAGACCTGCCCCGTGATCAGGTTCTTGTGGGTGCCGGCGAGCTTGCGGCAGGTGCAGGTGTGGCAGATCCCCATCCGGCAGCCGAACTCGGCGGCGATGCCGGCATCCTCGGCCTGCTCCAGCAGCGAGGCGCCGCTGTTGGGCACTTCGATCCCCGAGCCGGAGAAGCGGATGGCGCCCTCGCCCGGCTCACCGGCGTGGGCGAGGTCGGGCGGGACGAAGCTCTCGACCCGAAGCCGGTGCTCGAGGCCGTTCGCCCAGGTGCCGCGCACCGCGTCGAGCAGGGACGGCGGCCCGCAGGCATAGGCCTCTGCCTCGGTGAAGCAGGGCTCGGACTGGGGGAGGTGGAGCGGGCCGAAGTGCCCGTCGAGCTCACCGGTACCGGGTGCGCGGGTGTAGGAGCGCAGGAGTCGGAAGTTCGGGTGTTCCGCCGCAAGGCGCTCCAACTCCGCGCGGTAGATCTCGCGGCCGGGGTCGGGTGCGTAGTGGAGGAGGGCGATCGGACGGTCGTAGCCTTCGGCGCAGAGGGTGCGGAGGATCGCCATCAGCGGCGTGATGCCGCTGCCACCGCCGATCAGGAGGACCGAGCCCGGCCGCGCCTGCGGCAGGCCGAAGTCGCCTTCGCCCCCGGAGAGGCCGAGGACCATGCCGGGCTCGGCGCGCTCCGCGAGGAAGTTGGAGACGAGCCCCCCGGGGTGGCGCTTGACGGTGATCTCCAGCTCCGGCCGCCGCCCCTCGCGCGATGCAGGGGAGTAGCAGCGCCGGTGCCGGACCCCGTCGATCTCGACCGCCAGCTGCACGAACTGCCCGGCCCGAAAGCCCTGCCAGGCACGGTTCGGGCGCAGGGTCAGGGTGACGCTCTCCTCGGTCCCGCGCTCGGCCGCGACCACCCTGGCCCGGCACTCGCCGGAGACGAGCAGGGGGTCGACCTGTTCCAGGTAGCCGTCGACTCCGTGCGGGCCGGCTATCGCGTCCAGCAGGCGGAGGCCCGGGCGGCGGCTGAGACTGAGCGACATGACAGAAAACAACGTAACATCAACTGCCGTCACGTCAACTGTCGATCCATCACACACTGGTAGCTTTGGCGTCGTGGCCGGCGAGGGGAACGACCTGACGATCGAAGAGCTGGCGGCACAGACCGGGATGACGGTGCGCAACATCCGCTCCCACCGTGCGCGCGGGCTGCTGCCCGCCCCCGAGGTCCGCGACCGGGTCGGTTACTACGGGCAGGAGCACCTGGCGCGGCTGCGGATGATCCAGGAGCTGCAGGCCGACGGCTTCAACCTGAAGGGGATCGAGCGCCTTCTCAACCAGAACATCGGCGCCGCCGAGCAGTTCCTCTCCCTGCGGCGCGCGATCGACGAGTTCGACGGCGAGCAGCCGCGCACGTTCACCCGCAAGGAGCTGGCGGAGCGATTCGGCACCGAGACCGGGGACGCGATGAAGCGGGCGGTCGCCGCCGGCGCCCTGGTGCCGGTCGAGGAGGACTGCTTCGAGGCCCCGTTCCCCTCGCTCCTCGACGCCGCCGAGGGGGTCGTTTCCGCCGGTGTGCCGCTGGACCACGCCCTGGCCGCGATCGACAAGGTCCGCAGCCGCTGCCGGTCGATCTCCCACGAGTTCGTCAAGCTCTTCCTCGAGGACGTCTGGAAGCCCTTCGAAGAGGCGGGCTACCCGGAGGAGCGCTGGGCCCAGGTCCGCCAGGCGCTCGACCAGCTCCGCCCGCTCTCGCTGCAGGCCCTGGTCGCCGTCTACCGGATGACGATGTCCGACGAAGTCGAAAAGGCGCTCGGGAAGCAGCTCGAGCGGATGGCCAACCGCAAGAGTTAGCTGTAAGGTTCGCCTTCGCCGGTGACGGCGGGATCGATCAGGCACCTGGCCGATCGACCGAGTGAGCAGTCAGAGCGCATCCTGTCGCAGCGCCACCGACGGTGGCCGAGTGTTGAGGAGCAGCTGACCTCAGACACACGCGTAGATGCAGAACCTCCCCACCTTCATTCCCGAGCGCCTCAAGCTGCCGTCCGCCGGCCTCCTGCGAGTCGAGCTGCTCGCCGGCCTGGTCGTCGCGCTGGCGCTGATCCCGGAGGCGATCTCGTTCTCGGTCATCGCCGGGGTCGACCCCCGCGTCGGCCTCTTCGCCTCCTTCACGATGGCGGTGGCGATCGCCTTCACCGGCGGCCGGCCGGCGATGATCTCCGCGGCGACCGGGTCGATGGCCCTCGTCGTCGTCTCCCTGGTCAGCGAACACGGGGTCGAGTACCTGCTGGCGGCGACGATCCTCGCCGGGGCGATCCAGGTCACGCTCGGCCTGCTGGGGGTCGCGAAGCTGATGCGCTTCGTGCCGCGCTCGGTGATGACCGGCTTCGTCAACGCGCTGGCGATCCTGATCTTCCTCGCCCAGATCCCGCACCTGACCGACGGCGGCGTAGCCGTCTACGCGCTGGTGGCCGCCGGGCTGCTGGTGATGTACCTGCTGCCGCGGGTGACCAAGGCGGTGCCGGCGCCGTTGGTGGCGATCGTGCTGCTGACGGTCGCCTGCGTCGTGGCCGGCATCGGCGTTCCCACGGTCGGCGACGAGGGCAGCCTGCCCAGCGCGCTGCCGGTGCTGGGGATCCCGTCGGTGCCCTTCTCGCTGCAGACGCTGGCGATCGTCGCGCCCTACTCGTTCACGCTTGCGGTGGTCGGCTTGCTGGAGTCGCTGATGACCGCAAAGCTCGTCGACGACATCACCGAGACCGGCTCCGACAAGGACCGCGAGTCGCGCGGGCAGGGCATCGCCAACGTCGTCACCGGGCTGTTCGGCGGCATGGCCGGCTGCGCGATGATCGGCCAGACGATGATCAACGTCCGCGCCAGCGGCGCCCGCACCCGGCTCTCGACCTTCGCCGCCGGAGTCTTCCTGCTGGTGCTGGTCGTCGGCCTGGGCGGCATCGTCGCCGTGATCCCGATGGCGGCGCTGGTCGCGGTGATGATCCTGGTCGCGGTCTCGACCTTCGACTGGCACTCGGTCGCTCCCGCGACCCTGCGTCGGATGCCGCGCGGGGAGACGGTGATCATGCTGGTCACGGTCGCCGGCACGATCGCCACCAAGAACCTGGCGATCGGGGTCGCCGCCGGCGTCCTCACCGCGATGGCCATCTTCGCCCGCCGGGTGGCGCACCTGGTCGAGGTCGACCGCGTCGTCGATCCCAGTGGGACGAGCTGCCTCTACTCGGTGACCGGCGAGGTCTTCTTCGCCTCCGACCAGGAGCTGATCGACGCGTTCCGCTACGCGGAGGATCCGCCGAGGGTGATCGTCGACTTCTCTCGCGCCCACCTGTGGGACGCGTCGGCGATCGCCGCGCTGGACGCGATCGAAGGCCACTACCGGCGGCACGACGTCGAGCTCTCGATCACCGGCCTCAACGAGCGCAGCGGCCGACTGCACCAGCGGCTCTCGGGCCAGCTGGCCGCGGCCCACTGACGCCTCGGTCAGAGACCCGGCGGGTGGCGGACGACGAAGCCGTTGCCGGAGGCGGTGGCGAGGTGCCAGCGCGGGCCGCTGCCCTTCTCGTCGCCGACCGTGTCCCAGCGCAGGCCGGCGATCTCGGCGAAGGTGTGGCCGGCGTTGGCGTAGACGGTGATCCAGCGGCCGGGGCCGGGGGCGCCCCAGTGCTCGAGCTCGGTCGAGGTGAGCGGGCGCGGGATCAGGCCGCCGCCGAAGAGGGCGAAGCTGACGGCACCGGAGCAGTCGTAGCCGTAGGAGTAGAAGGAGCCGTGGCCGCCGCCCCAGATATAGGGGCGGCCGACGATCGTGTTGGCGGAGTTGATCGCGCCCTGGACGGCGGCGGGTGCGTTGGGTGGCGCCAGGGCGACGCCGGTCAGCAGGATCGCCGTCGATTCGGGGTCGCCGGAGGAGCGGGTGTGGGCGAAGATCTGTTCCCGGCCCGGCCCGGAGGCGTGCTGGACTTCGGTGCCGTTGGTGCCGGCCGAGGCCGGCGGCAGGGAGGAGGGGTCGGTGGCCGGCCGGGAGGGGGCGCCTTCGTGCGGTTCCGCATCCGCCGCGGCCCGGCGCTCGATCCGGTACCTGGCTCCGAGCAGGGCGAGGCTGTTGCCGAGGGCGTCGGCCGCGTAGCCGGCCGAGCTGGCTTCGATCGCGGTCAGCACCGTGCGGCCGAGGGCGCGGAGCGAGCCCAGGCCGGTGCGCCCGGCGCCTGCCGACGGCGCGGCGGCAGCCCCTGCCGGCGCCCAGAGCGCGATGATGCAGAGCAGCGCCGCCGCGCAGCCCGTTCCGGCGCGCCGTGAGCTTGTAGAAAGAAGCGCCATGCTCGACCCTCAACTATCGCTTAGACCCCTGCGACAGGATTCCAGGTCGTGAAACTACTCCTGGTCCCGGTGGCGATCCTCGCCTTCGTCGTCTTCCTGATCGTGCTCGGCGCGATCGGGCTGGGGATCGCCTTCGCGATCCTCGCCATCGTCAACCGGGTCTGGCGGGTGCTGGCCTGGATCGGCCGGCTCGGCCGCCCGCGGCGCTCGCGCTCGGCCTGAGGCGCGGTCGCGGCGAGCGCCGCCGCCGCCGCGGCGAGCCTCACTCGGGCAGGCCCTCGCGGACGGTCAGCTTGCCGATCTCCAGCTCCTCGACCGAGAGCTTGCCGACGGTCAGCTTGCCGATCGCGGCGCGGCTGATCGCCAGGCGGCCGACGCTGAGCCGGCCGATGGCGAAGCCGCCGATCGCCGCGGCGCCGACGGCGAGCGCGCCGACCGCGATCACGCCGCGCGCCTGTGCTCCGATCGCGCTCGCGGGACGGGCCTCGGGGCGGGTCTCGGAACGCGGGGAGAGGATGCTGCGGCGCCTGGCCATCGCCCCAACCGTAGCGCGGTCTAGCCTGGAGGCCGATGGGCGCGGACGAGCGACCGACCCTGCTGGCGATCCAGCACGTGCCCTGGGAGGGGCCGCACCGGATCCTCGACGCCTGCGCCGGCCTCCGGGTCCACACGGTCAAACCGCTCGCCGGCCAGGAGCTGCCCGCCCACGAGGAGGTCGCCGGGGCGGTGGCGATGGGCGGGCCGATGAGCGTCGATAAGACCGACCGCTTCCCGGCGCTCGCCGCCGAGCGCGAGTGGCTGGCCGAGGCCTGCGAGCGCGGGATGCCGGTGCTCGGCATCTGCCTCGGCGCGCAGCTGTTGGCGCGGGCGCTCGGGGCCCGGGTGCGGCCGGGCCCCGCGAAGGAGATCGGCTTCGGCCCGGTCACGGTCCACGACCCCGAGGACCCGGTGCTCGGCAGCCTCGCCCCCGGCGCCGAGGTCCTGCACTGGCACGGCGACGTCTTCGACCTCCCGCCCGGGGCGGCGCCGCTCGCCTCCACGGAGCTGACCGAGCACCAGGCGTTCCGCCGCGGAGATGCCTGGGGCGTGCTCTTCCACCCCGAGGCCGACTACGCCCTGGTTGAGGCCTGGCTGGCGGTGCCGGAGATGATCGACGAGGCGCTGGCGGCGGTGGGGGAGGAGGCCGTCGCCGCGCTTCCCGGCCGCGCCGAAGCGCTCGAGGCGGACCTGATCCGCCGCACCACCCCCGGTTTCGAGGCCTTCGCAGCCCTCGTCGTCGCCCAGGGTTGAAGCATTTTCACCCCCGCAGGGGTTAGAACCCTTCAACCTCGAGTCTGATCCGCCTCGGCCATCGCCTCGATCCCGTCGAGCAGCCACTCGAGGCCCTGGGCGAAGTCGGTCTTCGGCGGCACCCCGAGCGGGCCCCGCTTGCCGCGACGGCCGAAGACGAGGCGCAGGCGCGGCAGCTCGCCGGCCTCGATCGCCGTCTTCACCTCCGGGTCGGACTCGAGCCAGCGGCCCGGCGGCTCGCCCTCCGGCCCCGCGGCCCTCACCGCCTCCACCATCCGCTCCCGCGCCCGCCGCCGCAGGCAGTGGCCGACCACGTAGTCGTCGACCGCCATCAGCACCGCGCCGCCGGTCTTCAGGTCGACCCTGAGCATCTCGACCACGGCCAGCGACTGCTCGACGTGACGCATCGAGTTGATCCGCCGCCGCGGTCGCTGCGGCTCGGCGTCGAAGTGCCAGGGGTGCGCTTCGAGCGCGTCGCGGGTGCGGACGGAGATCTGCCGCAGGGCCTCGCGCCAGTCCTCGGGCAGCGGCTCGGGGACGAGCATCGCGCGGGCGACCTCGTCGCGCATCAGGTCCAGCAGCTCGTCCTTGCTGGCGACGTAGGAGTAGAGGGTCATCGTGCCGAGCCCGAGCTGCTCGGCGAGGTGCCGCATCGAGACCGCCTCCAGGCCCTCCGCGTCGGCCAGCGCGACCGCCGCGTCGACGATCTGCTGGCGGCGGATGCCGGCTCTCTCGGAGGCTCCCGGGCGCTCGGGGTCGTCTCGCCTCTCGGATATCTCGACGGACACGGGCCGTACAGTGTACAGTCGCCGTACGCCGTACGGATCCCTTCACGCGGCGACTCGATGACCCCGGCGATCTCGGTCAAATCCCTGCGCAAGTCCTTCGGCGAGCTCGAGGCGGTGCGGGGGGTCAGCTTCGAGGTGGCGACGGGGGAGGTCTTCGGCTTCCTCGGCCCCAACGGGGCCGGCAAGACGACGACGATCAACATGCTCTGCACGCTGGCCAAGCCGACCGCCGGCAGCGCCACCGTCGCCGGCTTCGACGTGGTCGCCGCCCGCGACGACGTCCGCCGCCACATCGGCCTGGTCTTCCAGGACCCGACCCTCGACGGCTACCTCACCGCCGCCCAGAACCTGCGCATGCACGCCGAGCTCTACGGGGTCGACAGGGCGGTGGTCGAGCCGCGGATGCGGCAGGTGATGGAGATGGTCGGGCTCTGGGAGCGGCGCGACGGCCAGGTCCTCACCTTCTCCGGCGGCATGCGCCGGCGCCTGGAGATCGCCCGCGGGCTGATGCACTCACCGCGCGTCCTCTTCCTCGACGAGCCGACGATCGGCCTCGACCCGCAGACGCGCAGCTCGATCTGGGGCTACATCCGCCAGCTGCAGGAGACCGAGGAGATCACGATCTTCATGACCACCCACTACATGGACGAGGCCGAGTTCTGCGGCCGCATCGCGATCATGGACCACGGCGAGATCGTCGCCCTCGACACCCCGGAGGCGCTGAAGGAGCAGGTCGGCGCCGACCGGATCCGGATCGAGACCGACGACGACGGGGCGGCGATCGAGGCGATCGGCCGGCAGTTCGGGCTCGAGGCCACGGTCTCCGAGGGCGCGGTCAGCTTCGCGGTTCCCGACGGCGAGGAGTTCGTCCCCCGCCTCTTCGCCGAGCTGGGGGTGCCGATCCGCTCGGTCAGCCTCTCCCGTCCGACCCTCGACGACGTCTTCATGTCCCACACCGGGACGACGATCCGCGATGCCGAAGCGGGCGACGGCAAGGCCGCCGCCGCCAGGATCGCCGCCCAGATGATGTCGGGGGCGCGGCGTTGAGCATGGTGCGCGAGTCGGCGCCGGGTTCGACCGGCGACGGCGCCCCCGAGGTCGTCCGCGTCCACGTCCCCGAGCGCAGCTGGCGCGGCGAGCTGCGGGCGATCAAGGTCGTCTGGCGCCGCGAGCTGATCCGCTTCGCCAACGACCGGGTGCGGATCGTCACCTCGCTGGTCCAGCCGCTGCTCTTCCTCTTCGTGCTCGGCGCCGGCCTGCAGCAGCTCTCCTCGGCGAGCACCCACGGGCTCGACCTGAAGACCTTCATCTACCCGGGCGTGCTCTGCATGTCGGTGATGTTCACGGCGATGTTCTCCGCCGCCTCGATCGTCTGGGACCGCGAGTACGGGTTCATGCGGGAGATGATGGTGGCGCCGATCCGGCGCAGCTCGATCGTCGTCGGCAAGTGCTTCGGCGGCGCCACCGTGGCCGGCTTCCAGGGCCTGATCATGATCGTCCTGGCGCCGGCGGTCGGCGTCCCCTACAGCGTCACCCTGATCCTCGGCATCTTCGCACTGCAGATGCTGCTCGCCTTCAGCATCACCGCCTTCGGGGTGATGGTCGCGGCGAGGATCAGCCAGATCCAGTCCTTCATGGGCGTGATGCAGCTGGTGATCATGCCGATGTTCTTCATCTCCGGGGCACTCTTCCCGGTCAGCGGCCTGCCCCAGTGGCTCGCGGTCCTCAACCGCCTCGACCCGCTCACCTACGCGGTGGCGCCGATGCGCACCCTGGTCTTCGCCCACCTCAACCTCAGCGCCGCCGCCGAATCCGCCCTCAACCCCGGCATCACCTGGTTCGGCTGGACGGTCCCGGTGGCGCTGGAGATCTTCACCGTCTTCGCTCTCGGGATGACGATGCTGGCGATCGCGATCTGGGAGTTCAACGCCGGCGACTGACGCCGCCGGTCCCGGCGCCGGCGCTCTGCAATCTCTGGGGCGAACCGAACCGGACCCGGAAGGAGGCGCGATGGAGGTTTGCCTGACGACGAAGGGAACACCGCGATGGCCGAGAGCCAGAACAGTGACGACTACCTGTGGCTGGACGCCAAGCACCTGAAGGTCAGAGACCGCGGCCCGGTGCGCTCCAAGGCGCTGGTGATCGTGAGCACCAGGGGCTGAACCCGGCTAGGGCTCTTGGGGACCGCTATGGTGGTGGGGCCGTCGCAAGGGCGGCGGCCCCACCGGAGGAGCCAGGCGATGCACCCCGGAGTCGACCAACCACTGCAACGCCAGGGGCGGCGCGGGCGCCCGGCGACGAGGTGTGTGCGCCCCGCGCTCTGGCTGCTTGCCATCATGGCGATCGTTTCCGCCCTCTTTGGCGCCGCGCCGGCCGTGGCTCGCGTACGGCTGGTGATGGGTCGCGGTGAAGTGCCCGGCTACAAGGCAGCCGGCGGCGGGGAACGGGTCGCCCGCTCGCTGCTGGGGCATCGGGTGCCGCGGGCGCTGCGCCACTCCCGCCCCCAGGGAGCGGTGTTCCGGGCTCGCGGGCGGCGGCTGACACTGGCCGCGTTCCCGCTCACCTCGCGCCGCGCTGCCCGGCGCGCACTGCTGGCTCTCGCGCACGGGCGCACCCACCGCGGCGTGGTCGTGCGGCGGGCCAAGAGCCGCCGGGCGAGAACCGTCACCGTTCTCGTGACCGCCGGGCGGGCGATCGGCGCCGTGCGCCTGCGGTCCGGCCGACGGGCGGCTCGAGGCGCAGCGGTGGCCGCCCGCGCCTACGCGGCTCAGCTTGCAGCGGGGATCGAACGCGTGCTTGCGGAGAGTGCCTGGCAGCGGACCCTGGACGGCATCCGCCCCAACGGGTCGATCACCCCCCGCCTGGCGCTGCGCGCCTTCTCGATCGCCTACGGGCCGCTCCCCGGCGTCCGCATGCCGCGCGGCGCGCGGCGCGAACGGGTGCCCTCGGGGACGCTGGCGATGCAGTTCGTGGCCCGGGTCTGGAGTCGGCTGAGCGCCGCCCAGCACAGGGCGATCGACCGCGCACTCGGCGTCCCGCACGGCGGCGGGGCGCGCGCCTCGGCGCAGGTGCTCACCCCCAGCCCCACGTACCAGGCGATGGCCGACCACTACGCGAGCATCTACCGCTCGCTGCTCCCCGGTGCCCCCAACCCCACCATCAAAGTCTTCAAGGCCTCCCTCGACGAAAAGGACAAGGAAGGCGGGTACCCCTACATGGACGCCGTTCCGCTCAACGCCGAAGGGGGCTGGAACGTCGGCACTCCGAGCTACTGCCGGGTCCGCGTCTTCCCGCTCGGCTCGGTCCAGTCACCGGCCTTCATCGGCCTGCTGATGGCGCACGAGACCTTCCACTGCTTCCAGTTCGAGCTGATGTCCGCCTGGCGCCAGCGCTCGGCCTGGGTGATGGAGGGGATGGCCGACTGGGCCGCCAACACGGTCGACCGGGTGCCGGCCGCGGTCGGCGCCGGAAACTACAAGCTCTACCTCAAGAACCCCATTGACCACCTGTTTGCCAGCGCCTACGACGCGGTTGGCTTCTGGGGCCGGGCCGACGAAGCCGGCGGCGCCGGCAGTCTCTGGTCGAAGATCCCGCAGGTCCTCGCTGCCCCCGACAACGCAACCTCCTACGCGATCGCCACCGTCGGCGGCTCCCACCCGTTCGCCGAAACCTGGGCCGCGCCGTGGTGGCGGTTCGGGGCGGCCGGGGCGGCGTGGAGCCAGAGCGAGCCGTTCTGGATCCCGAGCTCCAAGCTGGCGCCGCCGGGGCTCCCGATCACCACCGGGACCACCCTCGGCTCCAACCCGTACTCGTTCTCGCAGTTCGCAATGACGAAGGACCCGTCGCGACCCCTGGTCAGCGTCGTCGGCGAGCAGGGGAAGCTGCGCGCGGGGACCGGCGACACCGACTTCGGTCCGGTCGAAGGCGCGAAGTGGTTCTGCTTCGGCAAGTGCGAATGCCCGCGGAACGAGGCCTCCTCGATCCCGCCGCACGAAACGGTCGGCAAGAGCAGGCTGGCGCTCGCCCTGACCGGCGGCGACGGATACGGCAAGGCACGGGTTACCTACCACTCGCTTGACTCCTACTGCAAGAAGGAAAAGGAAGGAGAAGAAAGCGAACCGACGGGTAAGAGCCACCTCGTCGCCAGCGGCCCGGTGCAGGCGACCGGCACCGAACCGGGCTACTGCGCCCTCTCCGGCGAATGGCTGAACTGCGGCTTCGCGATGTTTACGCCCTCCGGGCAACGCTTCGAACTCGAGGTCCAAAACTTCCACTACCAGGGTCCGGGCTCCTACCCGAAGGAAGCGGCCAACACGGGGAACGTCAACTTCACCGACAACCTGGGTGCATGGTGGACGACCGAATGGGCGGCCGCTGAAACCGACCCCGGCGGTTATGTGATCAACGCCGACCAGCGCAGCGGCTCGGTCGCCGCGACGATGAACGACGGCATCGAAGGGACGGGTACGCAGGAGACCGTTCAGGGCACTTTCACCTTCTCGCTCGAGGTGCTCCCGGGCTCCTGATTGCGCCTATAGCTGGGTGGCGATCAGGGCCCCCAGTAGCGCTGTCGGTTGAGGACCAACCGATCCGACGAAAGGACACCGCGATGGCCGAGAGGCTCAGCATGACGGCCCCGAGGTCGCCGCCAAGACCCCGGGGCGCAGACGGCAGCCGTGCCGCGAGCGAGCGAGGCTCAAGGCGCTGGGCCTGTCGCCGGCGCCGCGGCCCTCCACGGAGGTCGCTGAGCAGAACCACAGTCGGCCGCCGAAGCGGCCGACTGTGGTTGGAGGGGCCTTGCTGGCCGTCTTGCGGAGAAGGACCGTCCTCGTTTGGTGAAGCGATACCCGGCCAGCTCAGAGGACCTTCACGTCACCCTTCATGTAGCCGAGGTGGGTCATCGCCCACGGGTCGCAGGGCATCACGCAATACCATTCGTAGCTGCCCGCCTTCTGCGGCGCCTTGAAGGTGAAGGTGGTCTTGGAAGGCTTCTGTTCTGAGCCCGGGGGGATCGTCACGTTGGTCCCCAGTTCCGGCGAGGTGAAGCTGTGCGCGCCTTCGTCGTAGTTGTAGACGGTGACCTTCACCGTGGCCCCGGCCTTGACCGAGAAGTCGGCCGGCAGGAAGGCGTCGTGCCACGTGCCTTCGGGTCCCTTCTTGGCGTGCTCTTCGTCGGATTTCACGACCAGCTTCACGCTTTCGGCCCCCGGCGCCGCGGAGGCGGCCGGCGCCGGCGCCGCGGAGGCCGCCTGCGTGTTGCCGTTGTCATTCAGCTTGAACGCCACAGCCAGCAGTGCCGTCATCGAGAGCAGCACGGCGAAAGTGGCCGCCAGCATGGTGTAACCGGAATAAGACTTGTCGTTGTTGGTCTGCATGGCATCCCTCCTTAGGTTGCCTCGGCAGCATCGCCCCGCGCCGCCGGGCGCGGTAGACCCCAACCGCTTAGGACTGTCATAACCCGCGGTGATGGGTTGGCTCGGAGGGCCTACGGGTCGGGGCTCACGGCTCCGTCCGCGGGGTCGACCACGACATGCGTCACCGGCAGGTCGACCTCTTCGCGCGCGCGCTGCACAACGCCGTGCTCCAACCATGGCGAACGGTCGGGCGTATGGGTCCAGATGACGATCTCATCGGCCGCGAAGGTCCGCAAGGCGTCCTCCAAGGCGACGCTGGGGTCAGGGTCCCCTATCTGGCCGCGGGCGCGCAGGCCGGCCTCCACGGCGGCCTCAAGGGAGAGCTCCAACCGCCGGCGCGCATCCTCGATCGCGGCATCGACGTCGGAGGCCCAGCGCGCGGCGCGCGACGCGGTGAGCGCCGGCGCGACGATCAGAACTTCGCCCCCCTGCTCCCCGCAGCGGCCTTGGATCTCGGTCAGGAGCGACCGGTCGCCGAGCGCCTGGTTCGCCACGACCAGCACGCGGTGCCTGCCGTCCTCGCTGCGCGAGAGCTGGGTCGGGCGCAGCCGGCTCCTGCCGGAGCTTCGCAGCCCGAACCCGGCCCCGAAACCGAGCAGCATCGCGGCCCAGATCACCCCGATGACAGGACTCAGGATGGTCAAGATGGTGACGAAAGCGGCCCCGACCACAACCAACGCGAGCCACCAGGACGTATCGACCTCCGATCTCAGCGGGTTGTGCAAAGCCGCCTACCCCTCTCAGCGCAGCCGGCGCAGCGATCGGCGCTCGAACAGGACCTTTTCCCGGTGCCACCTCCTGGCCGCCCGCCGCAGCATCACCCGGCCGCGCGAGGGCCGGAAGAAGGACCCCTTCGCGCTGACGGCGCGCCCGGACCCCACCTCCAGGTAGTAGTCAAGCGACGCGTCGAACTGGCGGCGCGGACGGAACCCGCCGGCGGCCGCCGCGATGTTGTCGGCGACCACCGCGGCCTCGGCCTGGGCCAGCACCCCGGCCTTCGGCAGCTTGGATCCGCCGGCGAGCTCGATCTCGGTGACGTCGCCGATCGCGTGCACGTTGGAATGGGCGCCCAGGGTGAACGGTTCGGCCCGGATCCAGCCGTCGGGCCCGGCCAGCGGAGAGGCCGCGACGAAGTCCGGGGCGCGGTGCGGGGGAACGGCGATCAGGAGGTCGAACGGCTCGGTCCCGTCACTGAACCGCGCCTCGCGCGCGGCGGGATCGACCGACTCGAGGGAGCGGTCCGGCTGGAAGCCGATGCCGCGGCGCGCCAGCATGCCCGCGATGCGGTCGCCGGTAGCGCGATCGGCCACCGGGATCGGCCTCGGCTCGGCGGTGACGATGTCGACCTTCGCCGGGGGGCCGCTCTTGCGCAGGAAGTCGTTGATCAGGAAGGCCGCCTCGTAGGGGGCGGCGAGCGACCGGTAGGGCGTCGCCACGACGACGATCAGGACACGGCCGCCGCCGAATGTCACCAGGGCATCGTGCAGGCGCTCCGCGTCGGGGAGGGTGTAGAAGCCGTGTGCCGCCTCGGCGAGCCCTTCCACCGACTCCGGGACGACCTTCGCCCCAGGGGCGAGCACCAGCCGGTCGTAGGGGATCGAGCCCGAGGTCGTGGAGATCGAGCAGCGGTCGAGGTCGATTCCCGTCACCTCCGTCTGGGCGAACCCGACCCCTCGGCGAACGAGGCGCTCCAGCGGGCGCGACACCTCCACGGCCCGGCGCCTACCGACCGCAACCCAGGGGAAGGACGGGCGAAAGTGATGCTGCGCGCTGCGGTCGACGAGGTGGACGTCGAGCTCGCCGTCGCGCTTGGCGAGGCGGTGAGCGCAGGCGAGGCCACCGAGACCGCCGCCGACGACCACCACCCTCGTCTTAGCCACCAGCCACCACCCCGGGATTTGCCAGAGTTTCCCGATGGCGTCTCATGACGTACGAAGATACGTCATGCAGGCACGAGCCCTGCGTCGCCGTCGTCGTGAGTCCCGCTCCGATGTCGCGCCGCCGGGCTCTCGAACCTGCGGGATCGGCCGCAGAGGTCAGAAGCTGCACGGGATGTCCATCCGGCAGCGAGCACTCGAGCGAAGGAATCGATGGCAACGACGCCCGTCTGGTTGGCAGCCTTCCTTTTCGTGGGCTCCCGCCGAGCTACTCTAACTGTGACCGACTGAAACCAGTCAGAATCCGCTTGAGAAAGCCAAAATGCGCGTAGATTTGATGATCGAGGGGCAGGAGGACGTGAGCTGGGAGGACTGGCTGGCGCTGGCCGCGGCCTGCGAGGAGCACGGGGTGGGGACGATGTTCCGCTCCGACCACTACCTCTCGGTCGACGACCGCCGCGAGCGTGGCTCGCTCGACGCCTGGGGGACGGTGACGGCGCTCGGCGCGGCGACCTCGAAGCTGCGACTGGGGACGATGGTCTCGCCGGCGACCTTCCGCCACCCGGCGGTGCTGGCCAAGGCCGCGGTGACCGCCGACCACGTCTCCGGCGGCCGGGTCGAGGTCGGGATCGGCGCCGGTTGGTGGGAGCGTGAGCACGAGCTCTACGGCTTCGAGCTGCCCCCGGTCGGCCCGCGGATGGACGCGCTGGAGGAGCAGCTGCAGGTCGTGCTCGGCCACTGGGGCCCGGGGCCGTTCACGTTCGAAGGTGAGCACTACGCGGCGCGACAGCTGGATGCGCTGCCGAAGCCGGTGCAGCGCCCGCGCCCGCCGCTGATCCTCGGCGGCAAAGGCGGCCCGCGCAGTCTCCGGCTCGCCGCCCGCTACGCCGACGAGTACAACACGGTGATGTCGACCCCGGAGCAGATCGCCGCGGTGCGGGCGGGGCTAGACCGGGCCTGCGAGGCCGAGGGCCGCGCCCCCGCCTCGCTGCCGCTCTCGATGATGACCGGCTGGCTGGTCGGCGCCGACGAGGCCGAACTGCACGACCGCGCCGGCCGGCTGGCGGCCTGGAAAGGCAGGCCGCACGACGGCCAGGCGTTCCTGGTCGAGGAGCGCCCGAGCACGATCAGGGGGACCGTCCCGCAGGCCCTCGAGCAGCTGCGGGCGCTCGCCGACGCGGGCCTTGACAGGATCATGGGCCAGCACCTGCTGCACCGCGATCTCGACGCGATCGAGCTGCTCGGGCGCGAGATCGTCCCGCAAGCAAAAGGACTCTGAGGATGCGCTACACCAAGTTCGGGGCCAGCGGCCTGGACGTCTCGGTCATCTGCCTCGGCTGCATGGGCCTCGCCGACCCGTCCCGCGGCACCCACCCGTGGGCCGTCGGCGAGGAGGCGGGCCGCGAGATCGTCAGGCTGGCGCTCGACTCGGGGATCAACTTCTTCGACACCGCCAACGTCTACTCGCACGGCTCGAGCGAGGAGGTTCTCGGGCGGGCGCTGGGGGAGATGGCCGACCGCGACGAGGTGGTGATCGCGACCAAGCTCTTCATGCCGATGCGGGAGGGGCCGAACGGGCGCGGGCTCTCGCGCAAGGCGATCATGGCCGAGATCGACCACAGCCTGCGCCGGCTCGGCACCGACTACGTCGACCTCTATCAAGTGCACCGCTGGGACTACGAGACCCCGATCGAGGAGACGGTCGAGGCGCTGCACGACGTCGTCAAGGCGGGCAAGGCGCGCTACGTCGGCGCCTCCTCGATGTTCGCCTGGCAGTTCGCCAAGGCCCTGCACGTCGCCGAGCGGGGCGGCTGGACGCACTTCGTCTCGATGCAGGACCACTACAACCTGCTCTACCGCGAGGAGGAGCGGGAGATGCTGCCGCTCTGCGCCGACGAGGGGATCGCGGTGATGCCGTGGAGCCCGCTCGCTCGCGGCCGCCTCACCCGGCCCTGGGACGAGGAGACCGAGCGGGGGCAGATGGACGGCTTCGGCAAGACGCTCTACCGCGAGGGCGACCGGGCGATCGTCGACCGCGTGGCCGAGGTGGCCGGGCGGCTCGGGGTCTCGCGGGCGCAGGTGGCGCTGGCCTGGCTGCTGGGCAATCCGGCGGTGACCTCGCCGATCGTCGGCGCGACCAGGTCCGAGCACCTCGAGGACGCGGTGGCGGCGGTCGAGCTGGCGCTGGGCGAGGACGACGTCGACGCGCTCGAGGATCCCTACGAGCCGCACGCGATCTCTGGCCACTTCTAGGTCGGACAGGGGATAGGATCGGCGCGTGACCACGAAGTACGTTCTCGACGAGTCGCAGATCCCGACCAGCCGGGTCAATCTGCTGCCGGACCTGCCGGGCGAGCCGCTGCCGCCGCTGAGCCCGGCGACCGGGCAGCCGGCCGGGCCGGAGGACCTGACGCCGATCTTCCCGATCGGGCTGATCGAGCAGGAGGTCTCCACCGAGCCGGAGATCGAGATCCCCGAGGAGGTGCGCGAGATCTACAAGCTCTGGCGCCCGACGCCGCTGATCCGGGCCCGCCGCCTGGAGCGCGCGCTCGATACGCCGGCCCACATCTACTACAAGTACGAGGGCGTCTCGCCGGCCGGCTCGCACAAGCCCAACTCCGCCGTCGCCCAGGCCTTCTACAACAAGCAGGCCGGGATCGACAAGCTGGTCACCGAGACCGGGGCGGGGCAGTGGGGCTCGGCGCTCTCGCTCGCCTGCCGGCTCTTCGAGATGGAGTGCGAGGTCTTCATGGTCGGCGTCTCCTACGACCAGAAGCCCTACCGCCGGGCGATGATCGAGACCTGGGGCGGGACGGTCCACCGCAGCCCCACCGACCTCACCGAGGCGGGGCGCTCGCAGGCGGGCCACCCGTCCGGGAGCCTGGGGATCGCGATCTCCGAGGCGGTCGAGGTGGCGGCGAAAGCCGAGGACGCCAACTACGCGCTGGGCTCGGTCCTCAACCACGTCTGCCTGCACCAGACGGTGATCGGCCAGGAGTCGATCGCAGCGATGGAGATGGCGGGCGAGTACCCCGACGTCGTCGTCGGCTGCGTCGGCGGCGGCTCCAACTTCGCCGGCCTGATCTACCCCTTCGTGCGGGCCAACCTGCGTCAAGGGAAGACGACGCGCTTCCTCGGCGCCGAGCCGGCCGCCTGCCCGACCCTGACCCGGGGCACCTACGCCTACGACTTCGGCGACACCGTCGGGATGACGCCGCTGATGCCGATGTACACGCTCGGCCACGACTTCGTGCCTCCGCCGGTGCATGCCGGGGGGCTCAGGTACCACGGCGACGCCCCGAGCCTCTGCGCCCTGGTCAAGGAGGGCCTCGTCGAGGCGACCGCGGTCAAGCAGACCGAGGCCTTTGCCTCCGCCGTCCAGTTCGCCGGCTGCGAGGGGATCATCCCCGGCCCCGAGCCGGCCCACGCGATCAAGGCGACGATCGACGAGGCCCTGGCGGCGAAGGAGGCCGGCGAGGAGCGCGTCATCCTGCTCGGCCTCTCCGGCCACGGCCACTTCGACATGAGCGCCTACGCCGCATACCACGCCGGCGAGCTTGAGGACCTCGAGTTCTCCGAGGCCGAAATGGCCGACGCCCTCGAGCGCCTGCCCGAGGCCCCGAGCATCGCCTGAGCGCGCCGCCGGCCAAGCGCCCGGCCCGGTAGATTTGACCGAGCGCGGTGGACGTAGCTCAGTTGGTAGAGCTCCTGGTTGTGGTCCAGGCGGTCGCCGGTTCGAATCCGGTCGTCCACCCTCTCCGGAATCCCTGCACATAGGGATGTGTGACGAGGCAGGTCACATTTAACCGGCCCCCCGAATCCGCTCCAGAACTGGCACTTGTGCCAGTTCTGTGCCAGGTAGGCGGCGATTAGCGCCGATTCCCCTCGATTCCGGCTCGCTTCCGGGCGCCGCCGGAGCTAGGTTCGCCCGCGAAATCGAAAACGCAAGTGCCCCCGGCGGCGCTGTAACGCCCCGGGGGCCGGCACCGAAGCTGGAGGCTTCGATGCAAGAGAAAAGGTACTTCCCGAACCGCCTTCGACGGCGTCTTCTGCCGGCTCTCGGTGCCCTGACCGAAAGGGGGGCACGATGCCCACGACGACCCTGACCATCGGCGCCGGTGAGAGGGCGGCGCTTTATGCCCAGGCGACCCAGAACCTCTCCGGTATCGCCGACGTCCTTCTGCACTACGAGCACGGCGACTACCTCGCAGCCCGCCGGCTCGCCAACCGCGCCGCCCAGGACACCCGCTTGCTGAACGACCTCGGCTGGGTCCCCGAGGACAGCCGCAGGACCTTCGACCTGAAGATGCCGTCAGATGAGCTGATCGCCACCCTCGGGCGTCTTCGCGAAGAAGCCGTGGACGGGCTCGAAGGAGATGACGAGCGCCGGGCGCGATCGGAGGACGAGCGCACCCGCGGGCGCTACCGCGACACCGCGGGCGTCTGCCGCGAACTGATCGCCCTGATCGACGCGGGAGGGAGGTGACGATGAGCACCGCAGCGGCGATCCCGATCACGGGCGCGCAGCGAGTCGCCCTTCGCGAGCTGATGGCCTACCGCCTCTTTGCCTCCGGGGAGCGGCGGCTGATCCAGGCTCACCACGAGGGCACCTCTCACGAGCAGCTCGCCGCGGAGTTCTCTCAGGACCTGCGGCTGATGGGGGACATCGGCTGGGGCCCCGAAGCCGACGGCCCGGCGGTGATCACGATGGAGCGGCGGGCGCTTGAGCCGGCGCTCCGCCGCATGCGCCAAGACGCCGCCGAGGCGCCGGCCTGGGCCATCCCCCAACGCCCCCACGAAACCGACGAGGAGCGCGCGGCCCGGTTCGAGGTCGCAGAGCGAGTCTGCGACGAGCTGCTCCTCGCCCTCGACAAGCCAGGTCCCGATGGGGCATGAAGCCGAGCTACGGCCGGCGCCACCGGAGCTTCCTCGCCTGCTGGTCCTGGCGGCGATGCAGCGCGCCCAGCTCCACAGCGGCGAGGGCCGCTTCCTCAAACGGGAGCTGATCGAGCACCTGGGCCTGCGCCGCAGCGCGACGACGACGCGGCGGCTGCGGCCGGTGATGGAGACGCTGCGGGAGGAGGGCCTGATCGTCAGGGAGCGGGCGCACGGCGGCTGTTGCTGGCGCCTGACCGAGGCGGGGGAGAGGCAGTTGGCTGCGATGCGTCGGAGGGGTGAGGTCGGCGAGCTGCCCGAGTCACCCCAGCACCGCGAGTGGCGCGCGGCGCGCCGGCTCGCCCGCGTGCGGATCGGCGAGATCAAGGAGGACGCCGTCGACGCGCTCGAGGAGGCCGAGCGGCTCGTGACCGCGCCCGGCGCGGGCTCGGCGGCGATCGGCGAGCTGCGCGGGCGCCTCTGGTGGTGCCTGGAGCGCCTCGCGCTTGCGACCTACTGCCTCCGGGAGTGGCCAGAGCCCTGCGACGGACGACGTGATCCCGACCAGAACCCCGACTGGCGCACGCTCGCGGAGCGCCGTGACCGGGGACCAAGAGCAAGACCCACGGATAGGAGGAAGTGACGATGGCGAAGACCAGACAGGTGAAACGCGGGCAGGGCGCGGCGCGAAGCGCGCCGAAGGCAGGGGTCAGACCGAAGTCGACCACCGCCAAGGCAGCAGCGCCGGGAGCCCGGAAGCGCCTGCGCCCCGGCGAGCTGGACGGGCTCGTCCTCAGCTACATGTGTAAGCACGAGAAGGAGCTGCCGATGTCCCCGAGCGCGATCGCGAAGGGGATCGGTCGCAGCTCGGGGGCGGTCGCCAACTGCCTTGAGCGACTGGCGAAAGGCAAGCAGGTCCGGCCGGCGGGCAAGGCGCCGCGCCGCTACGACCTCAAAGGGGTCAAGGCCCGCTGAGGCGCCAGGGAGGCGAGCCCCGCAGCGGCCGGACGCCCGGGGGCGCCGGCCGACGGGCTCGCCTCCCGGGAAAAGCCCGAACCCGGCGCAGATCGGCTCGCCTCTGATGGATCTGACGACGCTGCGTCGACTGCGGTCGCGAGTATCGTCCACCTCGGCGACGGCGCCCCGAGGTGCGAAGACTGCCTGCCGGAGACCGGGCCGGGAAGCCGGGTCGCCGAGCAGCTCGCTCGGAACCTCCGCCGGTTGCGCGCCCGGGTGGGTATCGGGAGAGCCGAGCTGGAGCGCAAGGCCGGTCTCGGCCCCGGCGCGGTCGTGCGGATCGAGGAGCACCGGCAGGAGCCCCGCCTCGGCGCCGCGCTGTGTCTCGCGTACTCGCTCGGGGCATCGTTGGACCGGCTCACCGAGCGGATTTACTGGAGCCCGGGCGAGATCGAGCCACGGGGGCGGGCTGTCGCTCCGCGGCGCTCGGAGCGGCTCGCAGGCTTCTTCCTCGTCCCGCCGCCGAACGTCGCCGCCTTCCCCGAACTGGACGTCGACGCCCGCTTGGTGGCCACGCGCGAGGAAGCCGCCCGGATATTCGGTGAGAACCTGCGGGCCGCCCGGGAGCGCCGACACCTGACCCAGACGATGCTCGGAGCGAAGGCAGGCTTCAGCAAGGCCGGCGTCTCCCTGATCGAGCGCGGCGCTCGCGAGACGAGCGTCGGATGCCTGTTCGAGTTCGCCCGGGCGCTGCAGGTGCCGCCCGAGCTGCTGCTCGCAGGGGTCGGCTGGGCACCGCCGCCGCAGCCCTGCCATGACGGCGCCGCTCGACGGCACCGCGCCCGGTTGCTCGATCGGGATGTGGCGAGGCTGTGGCGGGAGGGAGGCACCGCGCGGGAGATCGCCGAGGCGCTCGGCACCTCGACAGGGAACGTCTCGATGATCGTCCACCGCCTCCGCGAGGGCGGCGAGCATCTGCCGTATCGCCGGACGGCCCTGACGGAGGCTCGCCGCCGCGCTCGGCTCCGGCGCCAGGTCTCGACCGGGGCGACGCCGAGCGCCGGTGCGGCGGGGGAGGTAGCGGAAGTTGACGCCGCCCCCGTCACCCTGGCCGGGCGGATCGGCGAGAACCTGTCGCATCTCCGGCGCCGGGCCGGACTGAGCCTCCGGGACGTTGCGGAAGCCGCAGAGATCGATCGGCTTCAATTCCGGCGCTACGAGAACGGGCGGGCTGTGCCGAGTCTGGCAACGGTGATCCGGCTGGCCGGGAGCCTGAACGCCCGCTGCGATCTGATCACCGCCGGGATCGGATGGGACACAGCGGCACGCGGGCTCCGCCTTCCGCCCTCATCGCCGGGTACCGACGGCACGCCGCTCGAGTGGCTCGGGCTGAGCATCCTCGCCGCGCGCCGGGCAATGGGGCTCTCGCAGTCGGCGTTGGCCTGCCGTGCATCCCTGGCGCGAGAGGACGTCTCGGAATTGGAGCGCGGTAAGCGCTCGATGCGGATCTTCGCGGTGATCAGGCTCGCGGGAGCGCTCGGCGTCAGCTTCGCCGACCTCTTCTCCGGCGTGGCGGATTGGTACGTCGTGCCGTTGCCGCCGCCCGAATACGCTCCCGGCGATCGACCACCGAGCAAGGCCGATCGGCTGGCTGTCATCGCCCGGATGTGGCGGGATGGTAGATCCGAACGACAGATCGCCGAGGCCCTTGACCTCTCAGTCGGCGCGATCGGTCCCTACGTGGCCGAACTGCGGGAGGCCGGGGAGGATCTCCCATACCGCAGGCCGGCGAGGAATGCCTTGGAGATCGCGGCCCGCCTTCGTAGAACGCGGACGAAAGCCACGAGCGGTGAGTCAGAGCGCTCCCTTTGATTCAGCCTGCGAACATATGTTTGTGTCTAACCAGGGAGAACAGCTTTCGCGCTTTCGCATCGCGGTTGAGCGCTCCGACCCCGAGGCGGCAATCGAGGCGATGCGTCGGATGGACGTGGTGGCACCCCGAGACGCGCTGGAGCTTTGCCGCCTCCTGGCGCGAGTCGGCGACTCCCGCTTCGACCGCGCTGCTCGACGCTGGTTAAGCCAGTTCGCCGACTCGGCATCGCTGGGTGACCTGCAGGTCGCCGCGGCGGCGATAGGCGCGCTGCGGGCGGAGCCTGATTCCGAACGGATGTGGGATGTGTTGGCCGGGCTCATCCGGGCGCGGAATTTGTTGGGATGGCACATGGAGCCAATGCAAATAGGTGGCATGACCCCCTGAAATCGGTCCGACCCTCGTGGGAGTCCTACCGGCCCACCCCGACGGTGAGGGTCAGCAGGCGGCTCATAACCCCCGGCTCACGGAATGGCGAGCGCGTCACCCCACCGTCTGAAGGCCGAGCTTGGTCGCCGCGGCGACCAAGCCTGCGTCGAAGCTCGCCACGATGCCGGCGCAGTCCTGCACAGCTAGCAGCACGCAGCAGTCGGGCAACTTCAGGCCGACCTCGGCGCGTGGCTTCGCCAGGCGGGCGGGAGCGCCCTCGCCGAGGGCCGGCTCGCCTACCCCCAGTCGTCCCAAGGCCGCTTCGGCGTCGGCGAGCCGCCTGGAGCGGGCGGGGGAGGCCGGGGTCTCGGCGAGCGTGATCGCACTTGCCCCAAAGGCTCCTCGTCGCTTGCCTCAAGTCGAGCCTCGGCGCCGTCGTGGTGCGGGTCGCCGCCGTGCAGGTGGGCGATTCGCACGCTCGCGTCGAGGACGATCTCACGTCGGCCAGTCTTCGCGCAGTCGCTCCAGCTCATCGGGCCGGTAGACGCCCGTCAGGGCCCCAGAGGTCTCCCGCACCGCCTCGCCGCGCTCGCTCGCTTCGCGCTCGGCGGCGGCGAGCCGGAGCAGAAGCTCCTTGCGGTCGTGGGCATCGGGCCGGCGCCGCTGGGCCTGGTCGAGCGGCTCGCTGAGCTCGCCGGTGTCGGTGTGGTGGCGCTTAGCGTGCGGCATTGACTGAGTGTGGCACCAGATCTCAGCGTGGTGCAGCACCTCCGAGGAGGCATCGGAGTCCCCCCTGGGCCGGATCCTCCCCCCGCTCACTACAGTCCCCAACTTCACCCCCGAGCAGAAGAGGAGCAGATGTCAGAGACGATCGACGCCGCCCGCAAGCTGATCAGCGACCGCCTGGGCGAGCTCGAGGCCGAGGCCGGCCGGCTGCGGCGAGCCCTCGAGAGCCTGGGGGAGGGGGACGGCGCCGCGCCGGCGAGTCCGAAGCCGCGCCGCGGACGGCGCCCGGGCAAACGCCGACGCCGGCAGGCCCCGCGCGGCCGGCGCCGCGAGCAGCTGCTGGCGGCGATCGGGGCGAAGCCGGGCGCCCGGGCCTCCGAGCTCGCCGCGGCGATCGGCGTCTCGCCGAGCCAGGCCCACGGCCTCCTCGCCAGGGCCCGCGAGGAGGGGCTGATCGTCAAGGAGGGCGCCGGCTACGCGCTGAATGGGTAGGTTGGCAGTCGACGGTTCCCCCGGGCGCCCGGGGCCCGGTCTACATATGTAGGGGTTATCGGGCGGGGGCATTAGGACGCAGGGTAGTAGTGGCGACCGTCCTTCGTGACCCGGCCGGCCTTCTCGAGGTCGCCGAGGACCCGGTAGGGGTAGTTGGGTTTGACCTTCAGCGTTTTGGCGATCTCGCCGGCGGTTACCCCGGTGACTTTGATCAGCGCGATGGCCTGATCGGCCCGGCCGCCGCGATGGCGACGACCGTGTTGCGGCTGGTTCCGGTGCGGCCTTTCAGTGCGGCTCTGTCGCCTTCCGCGGCGGCGCCCGGTCGCTTCACCGCCGAGTTCGGTCAAGGCACGCTTGAGGCGCTTTCGCTCTCATCTGAACCCGGTGGGTCGCGTAGCGATCAGCCTGCGCGCTTCGTCAAGTACCCCCCGTTGGTTCCGGCATTCCGGTTCTACATCGGCTCGACATCAGTGAAGCCACGGTCCTGCGTGATAGGTGGACGGCTGCTCGATGGGGTTGTCGCCGTCCAGCGAAGGCGATTCGACAGTCTCAACTGGGCCCGAGGCCGATATTCCGCGCCGCGTAATACACGAGCCAGATCGGGGCCACGATGCCGATGGCGATGCGGTCGGTGACATCAGCGAGCTCAGTGCCCAGAATGAGCGTGGTTCGACTGCCGTGATCGAGCACGAGCATCCCAAGTCCGAGCAGCGCCAGCGAGGCGAAGATGCAGATGCGTCGAAATCTTGCTTCGCTGCGTTTATCGTTCAGATTGCCGGGCGAGACAAAAAATCGCCAGACGATCGTTGCTGCCAGCAGGGTGAACGGTGGCAGTGCCTTCAGGTTCCAGATGGCGTAAGCCCAAGCGCCTAACAGCGCAGTGGCCACAAACACGAGCATGACGTAGCTCTGGCGTTGCTCGGGTTTGGCGATCAGCAGGATCGCCGGTAGGCAAGCCGCCGCGATGATGGGCGCGATGATCGGTTGACTCGCTGCTTCAAGGATTGGGATAAACGCAGTCGCCAGCACGGCGATCGGCACCAGGACCCACATCACGGTCGCAAGGCCCTTCTCCCGATCTCCGAAAAAGGCGTTGAAGAGCCAACCGATCAGCAGGAAGGCGATCAATCCGGCGCTGTAGAGAGCGATTTGTTGCATCTCGTGGCCGAAGATCTCTCCTACGCTCGCATCCGCAACTTCGTGGAGTCCGAACTCGCGCCAGAAGTAGACGTAGCCGGATGCATCCGCCGGCAGGCGGAACGGCCCCTCGAGACCCTGCCATAGGTCCACGCAGAGAGGGAGCAGAGCGGGAGCAGCGAGCACGAGGAGAACACGACCGATTGGTGCGGCATTCCGCCAGTCATCGGAGAATTCGAAACGAGGTCCGAGCGTTGCGAGGCTCGGCATTGCTACGGCTCTTCGGAACGCGCCGGTGCTGGCCAGGGCGACGGTGCCGCTTAGGGCCAGCGCCGCCGGTAGCAGGAGTGGTGCGTGCTTGAGCCATGCCGCGATGCAGAGCGCTGCGGCTGCGACACAGAGCACCGTCCAGTAGGCGGTTGCATTGTCGATCCGCCGGGCGCGAAGCCGGGTCTCCGCGATCGAGTAGCAGGCGCGGGCGGACTCCATTCCCTCCCACATCCCGACGAGTAGTGGCAGAAACGAGAGGCGAGCCAGCGATTCCCAGGCCAGCGGGTTCAGCACCGAGATCGGGTTCAAGACCCGCTGCCCGGAGAAGCCCGGAGCCGAGTAGCCGAGCTCCACCCGCAGGGAGGTCGGCAACAGGGAGCAGAGGGCGACGATCGCTGCGCTCCCGACGATAGGCAGGAGCAGAGCGGCGTGAAACCCTGAAACCCTTTGGACGGCGCGGCAATAGCGCTCTGGGCCGTGTTCATGCGGCAGCAGGTTGGCTATGGCGACGATTAGCGGCAGGGTGAATGCAGTCGTCCCGATAGTCAGAATGGTCAGACCCCAGTAGGCGGTCGGCGCCCGCAGTCCCCCTGCGTCGGTGGCGCCCGTCAGGTAGAAGCCATGCAGATCGGCTATCTGCAGGACCGGGCGGAGAAGACCGCCGACCTCTGCGGCGCCGACCAAGCCGAGGACGATGAGCCCCAGCCTCGCCCCCGGCGAGTCGCGCCGACCTTCGGCTTCGTAGGTCAACGCGCGCACCGCCGCCCAGGTGGCAGCGGCAAGGCAGGCACTCCCGACGATGTAGGAAAGCGCCGGCACGATCGCGTTGCCCTCGGCGTCTCGTACCATGCCGCCGAGGCTGCTCACCAAGCCCGTCGGCAGGCTGAGGATGACCACACCCAAGGCTACTAGCAGGGCGGCGCCGGCGATTTCACGCCTAGGCCTGGCCTCGTCCGGCAACCTCAACGGATGCGGTCTCCATTGGAGAGGCGACCGTGGGGCTGACCGTGATCCACCTTTACTCGGCATTGCGATCAGCCCCCCGGCATGGAAGGGGCTGCTGCGCTAAGCGCTCGTGCTACCACGGGCGCCGGGATGAAGCGGGTGGACTTCCCGCCGCCTTCCTCGGCGAACCCGGCCAACCACTCTTCGGATGGATTGGTCGCGACAACCGGTGCGCCCACTTCAGGTCCATGCACCGCGACCATCACACGACCTGGCTCGGTGCCACGGCCGATCATTCCCCCTGCGAGCGAGAAGGAGCGCGGGTCAGGTGCTCCCGCGATCACCATCAACGGAACGCGTATGGGGCGCGGCGCCGGGAGCGTCAACCAGGAAAGCGAGCTTCCGACATACGCGAGCAGATGGTTTTCCACAGTGGTGGCGGCGAGGGCAAAGCCACGCGCTGGATCTGCCTTGATCACGTTCAGCTTGTACCGGCCACCGTGAATGGCCACGTAGAGCGGCCTGCGCGCAAGGGCATCGTCTGGAATCACGAAGAGGAGGGTGTTTAAGATTTCCCCTAGATTCATTTCGAGGATCTCCGACGGGAATTCATGGATTGGATTGAAGGAGGGCAGTGGCGGTTCTGGTCCCCCCCAGGCAGCGGCGGTGCCGGCGAAGACGGCAGTCCCCAGCGCCGGAGTCGCGGAGCTTTCCACCCTGAAGGTGATGTGAGGCAAACCTGCGTAGAGGGGGATCAAGCCCGGTGGCGCTCCAAGCTCCTCCATGCGCGGCGGGGCCGCATCTCTGGTCGGCGCCGACCCCCAGCCCGCCAAGGTGAGAACCGAAAACGCAACGAATTGTCCGACCACGACCAGCACCACGACCTGGCCCATACGCGGTCGACGGCGGGTTCGGCCGTCCACCGGCATCGACCGCTCTTCAACAAGCGCGCCCTGTCGATCATCGCTACCCACCTCCCGCCTCCACTTGAATCATACGCATGACAGAAATATCGGTGGCCAGGCCGTCAATACATCTGCGAAGGCGGAAGGGTTTAGCCAGGCCGATTCACGGTGGCTCTGGTCCACCCCCGTTCTGTTCGGGGCTCGGTTTCCGCAAAACTAAATCCGGCTCGAAGCGCCGGGCAGTCCTTGGCGGCTGCTGGCAATGTGACCCGAGGGCACTCAACCCCACCCACGTTCTCCCCGGTCTGGTACGTTAGCGCCGCTTCGGCGGAGTACGACCAAACGCGGCATTCAGCGAACCGGCGTGTCAGTGTCGGACGTGGGCCCGCGTGGCGGGCACCAGGCTAACGTGTGAGAGATGTGCGCAGGGTAGGGAGGAGGGCATTTCGGTGCCTCGGCATACCGATGACGACCGGGCTTCGCAAGAGATATCAGCCTGGGATGCAATAAACGGCTCTCCTGACGTTTCCGTGGGTCACGTAAGGGTGACTCGGCCGGGAAGAGGTGGGCACAGCCCACCAAGCTTCAGCATCGCCAGGGAGATCAGCGCCTCGGGGGAGTGAAAGCCGAAGGCGCGGCGGGCGATCAGGCGGATCTGTGTGTTGATCGCCTCCACGCGGGCGTTGGAGAGGCCGTGGCGGATGGCGGCGACGATCCCCTCGCGCTGCTCGGTGATCGTTCGCGCGAGCTTGACGAAGGGCCGCAGCCGGCAGCGCCGCGCCCACTGCAGCCACTCGTCCAGGAGGCGGATTGCCGCCTTCGGGCCCAGCCGGTAGATCTGGCGCAGCTGCTCCTTCAGCAGGTAGGCGCGGTAGAGCGGGCGGTTGAGCCGCTCGACGTCGGCGAGCTTTGACTGCTGTCGCTCTGTCAGGTTCTCGGGGTTCTTCCAGAGGGCGTAGCGAGCGCCCTTGAGCTCGGCCGCCACCTCGCCCTGGCCCTGGCGGCGGGCCTCGTTCCAGACCTCGCGGCGGATCTGATCGAGCGCCTCGGTGGCGAGCGCGATCACGTGGAAGGGATCGACGCAGCGCTTCGCCTTCGGGCAGCGCTTCCCCAGCACCGCCTCGATCCAGCCCGCCATGTCGCAGGAGACGAGCTTCAGCTGCTTGGTGCGCTTCTTCCCGAGCGCATCGAAGAACGCCTCGACCGTCGCCTTGTCTCGTCCCGGCGCCGCCCAGACGAGCCTGCCGCTGTCGTGGTCGACGACCACGGTCAGGTAGCGGTGTCCCTTGCGGTGGGAGATCTCGTCGATGCCGATCCGTCGCAGGCCGGCGAGCAGGTCCGCCTCGCCTTCTGCCTCGGTGGCGACCCGCTCGCAGATCGCCCCGACGCTGCGCCAGGAGATCCGCATCAGCTCCGCCACGGCGCTGCCCGAGGTGTTCACCGCCAGCCAGGCGACCTGCTGCTCGAAGGCGCGGGTGAAGCGCGAGTCGTGCCGGGCCCAGGGGACGGCGCAGACCACGACGCCGTGCTCGGGGCAGGCGACCCTCGGCGCGTCGGCCTCCAGGTGGGCGAGGGTCGTGCCGAGGTCGAGAGCCCGCCAGCGCCGTCGCCCCTCGCCGAGGTCGAAGCCCGGCGCGCGGCGCCCGCAGAGGCCGCAGCGGTCCTGCTCCCGGTAGTGGGGCCTGACCGCCACCACTACCTGCCCTTCCTCGTCGATCTCCACGCCCTCGATGACCGCCTGCTCCACGCCGAGCAGGCGTGCCCATACCCTTTTCTCGCGCACGTCGTTGCCGCTCCTTTCGCTTCCGACTCCTTACAAGCCGGAAACCTAGGCGCGGAGCGGCGTGCGCCTTGCTTCAGCGCCTTACGTGACCCACGGAAACGTCAGGAGAGCCCAATAAACGAGATATATCCGCTCCGTCCGCGGCCCGTTCGGCTCGGTTACTGGTCAGCGGCTGCTCGGCCGGCTGCAGCGGCAGCACTTGCGCTGCTGGCGCTCACTGCGCTCTTGATGCTGCGACCTCTCTCATGGGCGGGTCTTGGAGGCGAGCAGTCGATGCCTGCCGTGGCTTCCTTGCCACGCACCTATATCGTCTTCGTGCCGGCCGCAATGGCAATCTGCTCGTGGCTGCTAATCAGACTGCTGTCTGAATCGAGTCATTGGTCGCGTCTCCTTGGCATCGGCGGCCTGACTGTTCTCGCTATGGAGGCGGGAGCGCGAGTACGCATCGAGGCATCAACGCTGGCCGCTCATCAGTCGCTCTCACCGGCTGCTGCAAAGGCGGTGGAAGGCCTTCAAGGGTGCGGCGGGTGGGCAATCCTGTTGGCCATCGCCAGTGGCGTGCTCGCTGCTCGAGCCAGACGTCCAAAGGCCAGGTGGACGCGAATGGCGCCATGGTTGATGGCTGCCGCATTCCTGCTGCCGCTCGCCGCATACATCTGGAGCCTCACCTTCTCGCCGGCCATCAGAGCTGCGCTCCAAGCCCCCGATCAATCACTGGGTGTCACCGCTGGCGCGCCAAGCACCATGGCCTACGCGATCTTCGAGCCGTATATCGGCCTGATCTACATGACCGCCGCGTTAGCGGCTTGGCAGGCGGCAACGTTTGCCCAGGCGATTAACGGTGCCAGTACTCGCGCGACGGGCCTTCTCCATCGCCTCGTTTCGGACTCGACGAACCTCATGCGCAAACGCGCCACCCTGTTGCTCCTTCTCGCTCTCGCAGCAGGAAAGCTCCTGTTCGACCTAGCCGGGTACGCCCACCGACTCCCGTCCGCCTTGGGCGGAAACGCCGCAATCTGGACCCAGGGGCAAGGGCCGCTAGTCTGGTACTACACTCTAATCGTTGCCGTCCCGCTCTCCGTCCTATTGCTGCGCCGATTGCGCATCGAGCACTCGCGCCTCTCACTGGCTGGACCGACGCTAGTGCTAGCCGCGCTCTTTGCGCTGTGTGGTCCTGTCCAGCTCCTCCTCCAAGCCCTGGCGGATGTCGATCCAGCGCTCCATCTGCAACCCCAGCCGGGAAGTCCGTTCTTCATACCGCTAGAAGTGACTGACTACACTGCGCTGGTGCTGACGGGGATCGCCGCTGCCTATTATTGGCAGCGCCACCCACCCGCGGCGGCATTGTTCGGCATTAGCTTCATCATCGGCGCTCCAGGGGTGATCGGAGGCGCTCTTGCGGTGCACGCGCCAATTGCGGGCCTGGGTCGCTGGGATCTGGTCGCGTCTGCCCTGGTGTTCGGATGGCTGCTGCTGCACATGCTGAAGGCAGTGCGCCTGCCACCACCCTGGCTTATCGCCATCTGGGTGAGCCTGTCGGTGCTCGTGCATTTCACGATCCTGGTACCCGAGCACCTTCAAGAGTCACTTTTCGTGTTTGGCGCGCTTCTGCCCCTGGCGTACACCGTGTTGTGGGCTGGTCATGAGTTGAATGACCTCGCCCGTGATCGACCGGCGCGTGCAACCCTCGCCCTGTGCGTGATGGCGACCATCCTCGTGGTCGTGGCAGTGCAAATATGGATCGGCGACCGGTTCGGCCGAGAGTTCAATAGCTTCATAAATAGCGGAGCGATTTATCAGCAGACCAGTCGCCAGCTCATAGGCCTTCCGCTGCTCATGCTGCTCTGCTGGCGGGTTCTAGGAGCAGGCCCTGATCGAGGGACGGCGGAGGGATGACCCAGGTGCGGCGACGACCGCGGGTTCGCACAGTGGCCTATCTGTCGGCCGCCGCGGCTGTAATCCTCGCTATTCCTGTAGGCCGCTACGCACCATTTCATACGGTAGCCCTGAAAGAAACGACTTTCGCTCGTCCCTGCGTTGCACTTCCTGGTCGGTCGCTCGAACGCACGGTTGGGCGGCCGGTGACCATGTCGGAAGTGGTGTTGATCAAGCCGCACGCGGAAGTAGAAAACCTGTTTCCTGCCGTCTCTCGGACGGCGTGCGAGTATCACCTAAAAAAGGTGTGTTCCAGCGGATCGGAGGTTAGAGAGAGCAACGTGATAATTGCGACGCTGCCGAATCGATCACAGGCTCTGTATCGGTATTCGTTTAGCCACGAACTGCTTCACCAAGACAGCGTCAGACAGAACGACTTTCACGACTTCCACGTCGGGAACGACCGTGCGTACGCAGTGACGATAGAAGATGAGGTGCTTGTCCGGGTGCTGGATGGAAAGTCGGTCGTCGACATGCATTTCCATCTCTGCGAACCGCTCGGCGGGAGCGAGAGCCAGGCGGCTGTCTGGCCCATAGTCAGCGGCCTGCAGCTTCCAATCACCAGCAGCAGCAGGCGGCCGAGTGCACCGCAGCCAGAACCTCAGGAAGGAAGGTGAGGGGCCTTTCGGTCTCTGCGTGAGGCTTTGCGGGAGTCGAGGCGAGTACCGGCTGATGGGCTGAGGCACGGAGGGCCGCAGCACTGGCGAGAAGGAGGTGCTCGTGGCGGGTGTGAGAGCCGGAAGCAACCACAAGAGGGGCCAGATCAGTCGGTCTCCGTAATGGGCGTTATCGGGCGGGGTGGGGTCAGGAGGCGGGGTAGTAGCGGCGGCCGTCCTTCTTGACCCGGCCGCCTTTCTCGAGATCGCCGAGCACGCGGTAGATGTATTTGGGCTTGATCTTCATCGCCTCGGCGACCTCGCCGGCGGTGATCCCGGGTGGCTTCTCGACCAGGGCGACGGCCTGATCGGCGCGGCCGCTGCGCCGGCCTCGGCCGGCCTTGGGGCCGGAGCCGGCTTTCGGCGCGGCTTTGCCTCCTCGCGGTTTGCCGCGGCGGCGGCCCGTCGCCTCGGCGCCGAGCTCGGTCAAGGCGCCCTCGCTCCTCGTCGAGCTCGGCGAGTCGCGCCTTGATCAGCTCGCGCACCTCATCGAGTATCTCCGTTGCTTTCGGCATCCCGGCTCCCTTCAGCTCAGACCTCGACCGACGCCACAGCCTTGCGCCCGGGTCCGACGGGAGCCCGGGCCCTGGAGAGCACCACCGGGGTCGGCAAGGACACCGGGCTGTCGCGATCGAGCCCGACCCCGCCTGGGCTGGGCATCACCTATCGGTGGTATGGGCGCCTGCACTGCTTGAGCATCGCGAGCTTGTCGCTCCTGGTCACCGACAGCGCGTACTTGCGGGCGACCTGGGCGAAGCGGACGCTGTAGGCGCAGCGGATCCCGCTGTCGGCCGGCAGCCATTCGGCCGGCCCGGAGTCTCCCTTGGCGCTGTTGCTCGAGCGGTCGACCGCGAGGAGGTCTCCGACGCTGCTCGATGTAGTCGGTAGCGCGCCACACCGGCGACACAAGAGACGCCACGGCATCGTGGCGCGATTACGCGACGTATCCGGCGCTCCATCGGTACACCGGTTTGACACCAGGCGAGCGCGGCGGGTAACGTGGCTGCGCGACGCCCGTTCTCGCCAGCAACCGATGCAGGGGAATTTGATTTGAACAATCGAAGAGCGCGACCTACTGGTCTGCTCCGTGTTGGGTGAATGATGGGCTTGACAAATCGTCAGTCGCTTCAGGCGTGCCGTGATCAGGGGAGCCCGCAGCCTTATCAGCCGCATGCCGCGACGTACCTGCTCGTCCTTCTAGCGGCGTTCCTTGTGCCGCTCCTGCCCGCGGCCATCGCCTCGGCCAAGCCCGCCCAGGTGACTGAATTCCCACTCGAAAGCGACGAATTCCGGCCCGGCGCGATCACGTTGGGACCGGACGGCAACATGTGGTTCGTCAACTGGAAGGGCGAAGGGCCGACCAGCGCCAAGGAGCTCGACCGCATCACCCCTTCCGGGCAGATCACCGGCTTTCCCCTGCGCGCCTCGATGGGCGAATTTCTGAACAGCCTCACTACCGGCCCCGACGGAGACCTCTGGCTTACCGACGGCACCCGGCAGATCCGCCGGGTGACGCCGACGGGCCAGGTCACGGAATTCACGGTCCAGGCTCCGTCGCACGTGATCGCCGCCGGGCCGGAAGGCGACCTCTGGTTCACCGAAGCCGCGAACGCGGCGGAAGACTTCGAAAAAATCTCCCGGATGACGCCCAGCGGTCAGGTGATCGGGAGGTTCGCGCTGCCGGTTCCCGAAGCCTCTGTGGACGCGATCGCGGCGGGGCCGGACGGCAACATGTGGTTCCCCGACCGCAACAACATCGGCCGCATCACGCCCGCCGGCCAGCTGACGGAGTTCCCGCTTCCAGGCCTGGCCCCCGCGGGGGGGATCGCCGCCGGACCCGACGGCAAGATGTGGTTCACCAAGGTGCTGGGGGTGGAATCCGTTGCGATCGGCCGCGCGGCGCCGGACGGCCAGGTCACCGAATTCCCGGTGCCGCCCAACGACCGCCCGGGCGGCTTCGGGTCCATTGTCGCCGGTGGGGACGGCAGGCTCTGGTTCACCCACGGGCTGGGCGGGATCTGGCGGATCTCGCCGAGGGGCCGACTTACGCGGATCGAACTCCCGAACACCCTCAGCAACCCTGTTTACCTCGCCGCTGGCCCGGAAGGCGCCATCTGGTACACGGCGGCCGGCGAAGGCCCTGGGATCAAAGGCTGCCAGTACTGCGAAGGACCTCGCACGCACAATCCCGGCATCGTCGGCCGCATCACCCCCGCGCCCCTCGCGATCGCGATCCCACGCCAGCGTGTCAAGGCAAAGGGCCGCTGGGTCAAGGTGAGGCTCAGCTGCGAAGAAGGCGACGCAACGGACGTCTGCCGCGGCGCCCTTCGCCTTACGGTCCGTATCAGGCACCATCGCTCGAAGAGCAGCCGGCGCCGAGCGGTGACGCTCGCGCGCCGCCGCTACGCTGTCCACACCGACTCAGGCAGGGCGGTCTCCCTGCGCCTCACCGGCGCCGCTCTCGCCCTGCTCTCGCGCCGTCACCGGCTGAGGGCGAGCCTCGCCGCCACGCTGCGCGGCGGCGAGGTCGCGATCAGAGACATAGTCGTGGTCAAGCCCTGACAGGGCGCCCATAAGAGGCAGCCTCAGGAAATCGGTACGCCTTACTTAGGTTGTATCTCGAAACGTGCGGGTGATAGGGTCCTGCGCGGCAGAAGGAGCGGTTCTCGAACTGTCGGCAGGGGGGTCGGGCAGGGGTGTCGGAGGACTTGGGATGTGATGAGGAGGAGGGGCGGGCGTTCGCTGCCTTGCTCCCGCGCCAGCTTCTCGCGCTGCTCGTGGCCTTGGCCACACTGGCCGTCCACGCCGACATCGTCGTCGCCGCTGACCTGCCGGCGAACTTCTTCGGCTTCCAGTTCACCCCAAGCGCGCTTGGCAGCGCCTCGGAAATGGAAGCCGTCGCTCGCTCCGGTGCCAAGTACTGGCGCATGGGTTTCGGTTGCGATGAGAGTTTTGCAGCGCTCGACTCGAGCGTCCGTCTCGCCTGGGAACACGGACTCACGGTCATCGCGAATCCGGCCTCCTGCAACGGATCGACCCAATACCCCGCGTACAACTACAAAAGCCCTTCTGCGCAGTGGGAAAACTGGGAAAACTGGCTCTGGCAGCTGGTCCAGCACTACGGATATGGGGGCAGCTTCTGGAACGGCAAGGCCAACCCGCTGCCGATCAGCATCTGGGAGCTCTGGAACGAGCCCAACCGGGGGATCAACAACCCGGGAGGGTTCGAAGCCCAGCCCCAGGAATACGCCAAGTTCCTGAAGCGCTCGGCGGGCGCGCTGACCGAAGCGCAGGGGACCAGCAACATCACGGTGCTGATGGGCGGGCTGATCTCGATCTGCAGCTGGACCAGCTGCGGGGAACAGTCGGAAGACGGCGCCAACCGGCGCAATCTCAGCGTCCACGACTTCCTGCAGGGAACCAAGGAAGTCCCCGAAACCGGCTCCAAGTTCAACGGCATGGCGCTGCACCCCTATGGCTTCCGCCATTGTGCGTCGCCGCCAAGCCCCTGCGAAGCCGCGACGCATGTGGAGCAGAACATCGCCACCGCGCGTGAAAACCTGAGCGGCATCTACAGCTCCGGCAAGGCGATCTGGATCACGGAGGTGGGCTGGCCGGTCAACGGGTGGCCGAACGAAAAAGAAGAAAGGGAAACGTTCGTACCTCTTACTCCCGAAGAACAGGCCACGGCGCTGAACACCGTGTTCAACTGGGTCGAGAGCTACTGGGAACCGCAGTTCGACAATATCCAGTCGCTTCTCTACTACTTCTATCGCGATGAAAACTGGGATAACGGCAAGTGGGACGGGTTCACCGGCCTGCGCAGCCGACCCGGAAACCCCTTCGAAGCGCCGACCTTCCGCCCGGCCTGGTACACCTACCAGAACTACACCGGTGCGGCGCGATGGCCGGTCCCGGCGTCGGCCGAAACGGGCGCGGCGGTCAACGTGCAGCGTCGCTCGGCGACGCTCGCAGGGTCGGTGAACCCCCACGGGCTGCCGACCCACTACCACTTCAACTGGGGGACGACGACCGGCTACGGCCATGTGAACCCGAGCGCGGGGACCGAAGTGGGCTGGGAAGAGGGTCCTCATGCGGAGAGCGAAACCATCTACTCCCTGACGCCGAACACGACCTATCACTACCAGATCGCCGCCACCAACGAAAACGCGGAATCGAGCTATGGCGGCGACGTGCAGTTCACGACCCCTCCCGCCCCGCCGCTCGTCACCACCGAAGGCGCCGACCACGTCGAAGTCGCCAGCGAAACGGGCAAGGCGACCTTGCACGGCCAAGTCGATCCGGAAGGCTTCTCCACCGAATACCGCTTCGAATGGGGCACCGAACCGGGCAAATTCACCCATGTCGAGCCGATGTGCGGCGTCGGCTCAAGCGAAAGCTACCAGCCGGCCGAAGAGACGATCGAAGGGCTGCACGGCAGCCAGACCTACTACTACCGCCTCTTCGCCCAAAGCAGCGAAGGGCAGACCGCGGGTGGCGAAGCGCACTTCGCCACCCCCGACTGGAGCCCGGCCGTCACCACCGGGGCTGCCGAAGAACTCTCCCCCCACATCTACCGGCTGCACGCGACGATCGACCCCAAGGGCTTCGCGACGAGCTACGGCTTCGAATACGGCGAAGGCAAAGCGCTGGGCGCCACGGTGGTCGGGGAAGCGAGCCTGACCGGATCCGGGCCGCAGCAGATCTCCCTGGAGGTCGAAGGGCTGAAAGGCGAACGCGAATACTCCTTCCGCGCCTTCGCAACGAGCGAAGGCAATGGCGCGCCGCAGACCAACGCCGGGTCAACTGCGAGCTTCGTGACCCCTTCCTACCTGCCGGCGATCTCCGAAGTCCACGCGACCGGGGTCGCCACCTACGAAAGCGAAGGCTTCACCAACGCCTCCAAGGCGACGCTCAGGGGCCTGATCGACCCGCTGGCGCGCGACACGCACTACCGCTTCCGGTTCGGCCCCAGCGGAAGCCGCCTGCGCGAAACGATCCCGGTCCCCGACGGCGACGTCGGCGCCGGTGCCGAAAACGTCGCCGTGGAGCAGACCGTGGAAGGGCTGTTGCCCGAAACCACCTACAGCTTCATCCTCGTCTCCGAAAACGAAGAAGGCGAAAGCGAGAGCGAAGTCGAGACCTTCACCACGCCCGAATGGGCGCTGCTCGAATCCCCGGGGCCCGGCGAAGCGGCGACCAGCGACCTGCAGGGGGTCTCCTGCACCGCGGGAGCAGAATGCATCGCGGTCGGCGACTACGTCGACGGCGGCGGGTCGACCCACGCCCTGGCCGAGCGGCGCGACGGCGGCTTCTCGGTGCTCGAAGTCCCCGAGCCCGCCGAAGCCTCCTGGGCGCAGCTCGAAGCGGTCTCCTGCGCTGCGCCGAGCGGTTGCGTGGCCGTCGGCCGCTACTGGGGCGCGAGCGGGGCCGAGCACCCGCTGGCGGAGACCTGGGACGGAAGCCAGTGGTCCATCTCCAGCCCGGCGATCCCCGGCGAAGCCGCCAACGCCTACCTCAAGGGCGTCTCCTGCGTCGCCCAGGACGCCTGCGTGGCCGCCGGCTACTACACCGACGAATCGGGCGTCCCCCACACGCTGGTCGAGTCCTGGGACGGTCACGAATGGGCGATCGTCGAAAGCCCCGACCCCGCGCCCAAGAACTACCTCAGCGACGTCTCCTGCGCGAACGCCGAAGACTGCTGGGCGGTCGGCCGCTCCACCTACAGCAAAGGCGAAGGCAAGAGCCCCGAAGCGCTGCTGGAGCACTACGCCGGGGGTCACTGGAGCGCCAAAGCGCTGCCCGAAGGCCCCGAGGTGCTCACGGCGATCTCCTGCCCCTCGACCCTCTCGTGCACGGCCCTCGTCGGCGAAGGGCTCTCTGTCTGGCGCTACTACGAAGGAGAATGGAACGTCCGGAGCGCGGCCGAAGCGCCCGGCGGAGGCGGGGCCTTGAATGCGATCTCCTGCACGTCGGCCACCGCCTGCACGGCGACCGGCTACTACGCAAACGAAGAACACACGGCGCCCCTGGCGGAGCGCTGGGACGGTGGCGAATGGAAGCTCGCCACCCTGACCGACCCCTTCGGCCTGATCGAAGGGGTGACCTCCAGCGCGCTTCGGGCCGTCTCGTGCTCTTCCTCCAGCGCCTGCACGGCGGTCGGCTACGACAGCCACGCCAAAGAACGCCACGCCCTCGCCGAGGCCCACCGGCCGGGGCCCGCGCCGACCGCGACGACGGGCGTGGCCTCGGCGATCGCGACCCCCGAAGCCACCTTGCGCGGCACCGTCAACCCCAACGGCGAGGACACCTCGTACCAGTTCCAATACGTCACCGACGCGACCTGCCGGGAAGACATGGAAGCGGCCGGAGAAGAAACCGAAGAAGCCTGCTTCAAAGGCGCCGCGACGGCGCCGGCCTCGCCCAAGGGCGTCGGCTCGGGCACCAACGACGTGGCCGTCTCGACCCGGGTCGGCGGGCTGCAGGCCAAGACCGCCTACCGCTTCCGGCTGGTGGCCGAAAGCGGCAAGGGGACGACCTTCGGCAAAGAGGCGAGCTTCACGACGCGCGAATGGTCCCTGACCCCCACCGTCAACCCGGCCCCGCGCACCGAAGACACCCTCACCGCCACCTCCTGCCCGACCCAGGCCACCTGCATCGCCACCGGCTACAACGCCTTCACCCACGAAGGCTTCGCCGAGGCGGGCAGCGGCACCGAATGGCAGCCGGCGGGCTCGGTCCCCGGCGAGATCGCCGGGATCTCCTGCTCCACTGAAACCTCCTGCCGGGCGATCGGTGAAGAAGGCGGCGAACTGCGCGCCTGGCGGGTGATCGAATCGGGCGGGACCTGGCGGCTCACGGGCAGGCTCGCCGGCGCCCCGATCACCCCCGAAGGCGCGTCCTACGCGGCTCTGGACGCGATCTCCTGCTCTTCTGAATCAGCCTGCACCGCGGTCGGCGCCTACTACGTCGAAGGCCAGGGCACGAAACCGCTGGTCGAGCGCTACGACGGCGAAGAATGGTCGCTGCAGAGCGCCCCCGCACCCCCCGGAGGCGGCGGGGAAAAGGTGATGCTCGCCGTCTCCTGCGCGACCGAATTCTCCTGCGTCGCGGTCGGCGAAGCGGGCGAAGCTCCGTTCGTCGAGCGCTGGGACGGCTTCGAAGAAGAATGGACGATCGAGACCGCGCCCGCGCCCGAAGGCGCCCGCTCCTCGATCCTGGAAGCGGTGTCCTGCGCCTCCTCGAAATCCTGCATGGCGGTCGGCCACTCCATCGGTGAAGACGGCCGCCACTACGCCCTCGTCCTGCACCGCAGCGCCGGCTCCTGGTCGTTGAGCGAAACCCCGACCCCCGAAGAAGCCCCCGGCGGCGAGGACCTCTACGGCGTCTCCTGCACCTCCGGCACCTCCTGCGTGGCGGTCGGTCGGGCGATCAGCAAAGAAGAAGAAGGCAAACCCAACTTCCACCGCATCCTCGAAGAGCGCACCCTGGCGGAGTCCTACGACGGCTCCGGATGGACGGTGGAGCAGACCCCGAACCCCGAATCCACGCCCTTCAGCGCCCTCGCGGCGGTCTCCTGCCCGTCCGAAGTCGCCTGCACCGCGGTCGGCACCGCCTACCCCGGCCAGGCCTACGCGGGGGAAGAAAGCCTGACCCTGGGGGAGCGCCTGGAAGGCGGCGAATGGTCCCTGACCCCCACCGTCAACCCGGCCCCGCGCACCGAAGACACCCTCACCGCCACCTCCTGCCCGACCCAGGCCACCTGCATCGCCACCGGCTACAACGCCTTCACCCACGAAGGCTTCGCCGAGGCGGGCAGCGGCACCGAATGGCAGCCGGCGGGCTCGGTCCCCGGCGAGATCGCCGGGATCTCCTGCTCCACTGAAACCTCCTGCCGGGCGATCGGTGAAGAAGGCGGCGAACTGCGCGCCTGGCGGGTGATCGAATCGGGCGGGACCTGGCGGCTCACGGGCAGGCTCGCCGGCGCCCCGATCACCCCCGAAGGCGCGTCCTACGCGGCTCTGGACGCGATCTCCTGCTCTTCTGAATCAGCCTGCACCGCGGTCGGCGCCTACTACGTCGAAGGCCAGGGCACGAAACCGCTGGTCGAGCGCTACGACGGCGAAGAATGGTCGCTGCAGAGCGCCCCCGCACCCCCCGGAGGCGGCGGGGAAAAGGTGATGCTCGCCGTCTCCTGCGCGACCGAATTCTCCTGCGTCGCGGTCGGCGAAGCGGGCGAAGCTCCGTTCGTCGAGCGCTGGGACGGCTTCGAAGAAGAATGGACGATCGAGACCGCGCCCGCGCCCGAAGGCGCCCGCTCCTCGATCCTGGAAGCGGTGTCCTGCGCCTCCTCGAAATCCTGCATGGCGGTCGGCCACTCCATCGGTGAAGACGGCCGCCACTACGCCCTCGTCCTGCACCGCAGCGCCGGCTCCTGGTCGTTGAGCGAAACCCCGACCCCCGAAGAAGCCCCCGGCGGCGAGGACCTCTACGGCGTCTCCTGCACCTCCGGCACCTCCTGCGTGGCGGTCGGTCGGGCGATCAGCAAAGAAGAAGAAGGCAAACCCAACTTCCACCGCATCCTCGAAGAGCGCACCCTGGCGGAGTCCTACGACGGCTCCGGATGGACGGTGGAGCAGACCCCGAACCCCGAATCCACGCCCTTCAGCGCCCTCGCGGCGGTCTCCTGCCCGTCCGAAGTCGCCTGCACCGCGGTCGGCACCGCCTACCCCGGCCAGGCCTACGCGGGGGAAGAAAGCCTGACCCTGGGGGAGCGATACGAATGAGGGTCAAATCAGTGGCAGGGGGCCTGCTGCTGCTTGCGCTTGCCGCCTGCCTCGCCTCCTGCGGCGGCGGGGCGGCCGACTCGAGCCCTTCCTCGCCGGCATTTGGGCGGGAGGAATCCTCCCGGCGCTATGTCCCGCACGGCAGAGATGAAAGGCGCGCCTACCACACCGTCGCCGATCTCTTCCGAGCCCAGGTGGCCACCGAACGAGCCGGCCCGGGCGACCTTCGCGACGCGGCCCGGCTCTGCGCGCTGCTCAGCGCCGGCAACCGCCGCCTGACGATCGCCGATGCCCGCATCGCCGAAGGGCCGCGAGCCAAGTCCCAGGGTTGCGCGGAAGCTATGGCCTACCTGGTCGGCCAAGGCGGTGGAGGTGGCTCCGGACCGGGGCGGGTGATCGGGATCCGGGTGAGGGGCAACCTCGCCATGGCGACCATGAGCGAAGCCGACGGGAAGACCACGAGGCTACCGCTGGTGATGCAGGGCGGACGGTGGAGGTTGGCGGTGCGGAGGTAATGAAGTCGGCGGTTGTGTCAGGGCTCGGGCGTGACTGCCATGTGGCTGCTCGAGGCGCCGAGAACTGACGCCGCAGGGCGGTCAACGACGGATCGGTATCGCTTCAGGCAGACAGCGCAGCCTCGGCGAGCCGGCTGCCGATTCCCGCGGGCGGCCGCGTGTCCCGGAGCGCTACCTCTGGTCCGCGCCGGCAGAACCGGCCCGATTAACCGGGTGCCGTGGTTTCTGGCACAGATCTCTATTTGTGCCAGAAGCGGCGCATATCCCCGGCATATCCGCGCACATCGGCTGATTTTGCGCAATGCAGAGGCGCCGCTTAAATCCCTGCAAATGACTCGTTCGGGGTTTCGAATTGTCGAACCGACCAGCCTCCTTGTGGTCCAGGCGGTCGCCGGTTCGAATCCGGTCGTCCACCCTGACACTTGCACCATCTGGTTGCACGCCTGGCTCGGCTGGTCGCCAAGCAGGTGGTCGATTGCGTTTTCGAGCGGCGGAAGGTCACGCTCGACGATCTCGAGAACGCGGTGGATATCGATCCGGAAGTACTCATGGGCTATCAGGCCGCGGAGTCAGGCGATGTCGGCCCAGGGGATGTCGGGTGCTGAATCACGTGTCTCCGGCGCCAGGTGCTTGACGGCCTCGCCGATCACGACGAACTGGAAGAGAAGCGCGTCGTCCATCTGGGGTTCCAGCTTGTTCACGCGCTGGAGGTGCTCGCGGATTGCCGTGATCGCGTCCTCGATGTCGCGTAGGCGCTCCCGCTCGTCGCGACTCATATGGGCACGGCCTCGCTGAGCGCCTCGTCGCGGATGCGGTCCTTGAGCATGTCCGGAGTCGCCACGTCCACGGGCAGGTCGAGGATCGCCGCGGCCTCACGCCGGAACGCGGCGAGGTCGAGGAGGGTATAGCCCGCCTTCAGGTCGACGAGAAGGTCGATGTCGCTTCCGGCCTCTGCCTCGCCACGGGCGAGGGAGCCGAAAACGCGAAGCTGGCCGACGCCGTGTCTGTCGGCGGCGTCGAGCAGGCGCCGCCGACGGCGGCGAAGCCTGTCCGCGTGCGGCCCGAGCCGGCCGCGCATAGAGCTGACGGGGGCGGACGATTGAGACAGGGGCGTCTGAATCTCCAGGCGCCTGCCGCATGCAGCCAGCAGCCGCTCGATCGTTGGCAGGGTCGGAAGGGACGCCCCCGTCTCGTATCGGGCCAGCGCCGATTGGGAGGTACCGGTATGAGAGGCCCGCACCGGTGGGGCCGACTTCGCCGCGAACTGAAGACGGCCGGGGCACCGCTGGAGCGACCCCCAGCCCGGCGCTGTGGGTGGTCTGGTTGTTGGGTACTCCGGTATCGGTTAGGTTCGAATGGAAAAATTTGAGCGGGGCAATCAGGCTCGGCTCTGTAAACCATCGGAAACTAGGGAGGTGCCCATGTCCGCCCTGTATCGCGTTCGTGCGCGTTTGCTCGTGTGTGTCACTGCTCTTGCCGCATTCGGAACTCTCGCGCTCGCTCCGGTTGCCGGCGCCACGGGCGTCGGGAACACCTATCTCGCGCTCGGAGACTCGCTCGCCTACGGCTACCACCAGGCCCAGTTCCAGGAAGAACTGGAAGCAAAAGGCTATGTCGAACCGGCGAACTTCAACGATGGCTATGTGGATGACTTCGGCGCGGCGCTCAGGCTGCTGAATCACAAACTGCAGATCGTCAACGACGGCTGTCCGGGAGAGACCACCGAAACGTTGATCGAAGGCTCCGGCGTCGGGCCTGAATACTGCGCCGGCGGTCCGACCGGGAGCCCCTTCCCGAAGGCGTTCCTGCACCACTCCTATCCCGGCACGCAGCTCGAAGACGCGCTGGCGATCGCGGAAGAACCGGGCGTCGGCACGATCACGCTCGACATCGGCGCCAACGACATCCTGCAGTTCCTCGGCCACACCTGCGGCTTCCCGGCGACGTTCACGTGCAGTCAGGAACAGGTCGAAGCCGAGATCGGGCACGTCGCCGCGAACGTCGGGTACATCCTGGCCCAGCTGCGTGCGGCCGCGCCGAAAGCGAAGATCGTCTTCGTCTCGCAATACAACCCCTACCCGACGGTGCTGCAACCGGAAGGCACGGGAGACGCGACGGTCGAAGCGCTCAACGGCGCGCTGAAGGCCGTGGCCTCGACCTACGGGGTCAGGTTCGCGAACACCGCCCGGGTGATCAACCTCTCAGGCACCCATGGCGGTCCCGAAGCGGGAGACATTCCCACGGTCTGCGCCTTCACGGCGATGTGCCCGGGCGGCGAATTCAACCCGTCGAGCCCGAACGCCGACATTCACCCCACCAAGCTCGGCTATGCCGCGATGGCAGGGGTCGTCGGGGCCGCTTACTGGTCTCACTGAAGCGTCTGGCGGAGGACCCGTCGGCATCCACTGCGCTCCGCCGGCCGAGGTCGGCGGAGCGCGGTCCGGTCGAGAGCCAGGCCGGGAGGCCCGAAGGAAGGGCCCGGCGAGATCGAGCGCGGCGAGACGGTCGTAGGGCGAGTGCGGTCGCGGCTTAGGATCCGGCGACGATGAACGGCGCCGCCAGCCCGTTTCCCCTCATCCGAGTCTCCTCGGCCGACCCGCGCGAGCGCGGCCGGATCATGGGCGAGGAGGCGAGGGGGCGCGTCGTCGAGTCCGTTGCCGCCTACCAGGAGACCTTCCGCCACTACACGGGGCTGTCCTGGGAGGAGGTGACCGAGCTGGCGCTCGAGTTCGCGCCGCCGATCGCCGCCTACGACGAGGCGATCCTGGCGGAGATCGAAGGGCTGGCCGAAGGTGCGGCTCTCACCCTCGGCGACCTCCTCGCCCTCAATGCCCGCAGCGAGATCATGTTCGGGCTGAGCGTCACCCCCCCGGCCGAGTGCACGACGTTCTTCGCGGGCCCCGCGGCGACGGCCGACGGCCACGTCCTGCTCGGGCAGAACTGGGACTGGCGGCCGCGGGCGATCGAGAGCACGACGCTGTTCGAAGTCGACCAGGGCCCCGACCGCCCGGCCTTCGCGATGCTCCCCGAGGCCGGACTGATCGGCAAGACCGGGTTCAACGAGCACGGGATCGGGGTGACCCTGAACGCGATGGTCTCGAGCCTCGACGTCGGCGAGCGGCTGGTGCCGATCCACGCGATCATGCGCGGCATCCTCAACGCGGCGACGATCGAGGAGGCCTTCGTGGCGATCGTGCGGATGCGGCGCAGCGCCTCGGCGACCTACACGATCGCCAGTGCCGGCGGCGTCGGCCTGGCGGTCGAGGTGGGGCCGGGCGGGGTCGAGTCCGTGCAGACGATGAGGCCGGTCGGCGACGTGCTCGGCCACTCCAACCACTTCGCCTGCGAGGTCGGGTTCGAAGACCTCGGCATCGGCAAGTGGCCGGACTCGGCGCACCGGATCGAGACCATGAGCGGCTTCCTGCGCGCGCGCAGCGGGGAGATCACCCCGAAGACGGTGAAGGAGGTGCTGCGCGACGACAGCGGCCACCCGGACGCGATCTGCCGCTTCCCCAACCCCGACGACCACCCGGTCGAGCGGGGGGCGACGGTGGCGTCGGTGATCATGGACCTCAGCGCCCGCACCGCCGAGATCGCCGCCGGCCCTCCCTCCGAGTCCGAGTACGGCCGCTTCACCGCCGCCTTCGGGCCGGCCGTCCCCGCCTGAGCTCCCGCTCAGAGATCGACGAGCAGCCAGGAACGGGCCGGGGAGGACGTGCCGCCGGGTGGCTCGGGGGGCCGGTCGAAGTCCAGGCGGTGCCCCGCCGGGCAGGAGGGATCGTTGGAGGCGATCACGCGGCCGTCGGAGTTGGTCACGGCGACGGGGCGGTCGAGGGCCGCGAGGCGCGGCAGCACGCGCTTCTCGATCGTGGTGACGAGCACGTCGGCGGCGGCGATGCCCGACATCTCCTTGCCTGAGTCGACCGGGGAGGAGAGCGTGATCGCGTACCGGTTGGTGCAGGAGTAGTCGACGAAGGGGCCCGACATCCGGGGCTCGAGCGTGCGGGTCGGGGTCGCGTACCACTCGGGCGCGGTGTAGTCGAAGAAGTCGGGGGCGCGGGGGTCGAGGTTGACGCGCAGCGGTTCGGGGGCGCCCTCGCCGGCCGACGACCACCACTCCAGCCAGCGCGGGGCATCGGCGAGCAGGCCCGGCGCGGTGACGATCCCGGCCCCGGCGACGAGGTCCCGGTGCGCGTCGAGGAGCGCGAAGATCGTCGGCCGCAGCGGCTCGAGGTCCTCCAACCGGGGCTCCGGGAGGGCCGCCTCGATGACCGCGGCGAACTGCCTGCCGAGGCCGGCGAGCTCGTCGAAGATCTGCTCCAGCTCCTCGATCACGTCGCCGAGGACATCGTCGGCCGAGCGCCGGCCCGAGCCGGCCCGGCCCGGCCCCCAGAGCTGCAGGCGGAGGTCGATCAGCCGCGCGGTCTCCGCCTCGACGTGGAGCTCGGCGAGCTCGCGCGCCCGCTCCGGCTCGCGGTCGCGCAGCGCGTCGACCAGCCGGCTGCGCTCGCGCACGGCGATCTCGTGGTCGCGCCGGTCGATCGCCAGGCCGAGCAGGTCGCCGATCTCGGCTCGCAGCCGGGCTTCCTCGTGGGTCAGCCGCGGCGACTGGGCGGCGGCGGCGATCTCGATCGCCAGCTGGGTGTCGGCCCGGCGCCTGTCGCTCGCGGTCTCGGCGGCGGCCAGCCGCTTCACCTGCTCGGCGATGCGCAGGACCTCCTCGGGCTGGGCGCGCTCGGCGGCGAGGCGGGCCGCCATGCCCGCGATCGCCCGGCGCTGGTCGCCCAGGTCCTGGAGGTCGTGGACGCTGAACCGCCCGATCGGTTCGCCCGGGTCGGCCGGCGCCTGCACGAAGGTGCCGCCGCTGCGGCCGCGGCGGGTGACGACGAGCCCCTGCTCGCGCAGGGTCGAGAGCGCCTCGCGCAGGGTCACGGTCGAGACCCCCAGCTGGGCCGCCAGCTGGGACTCCGACGGCAGTCGCTCGCCGTCGATCAGCAGGCCGAGGCGGATCGCCGTGCCGAGGCGCCCCGCCACCAGCTCCGCCCGCCCGCCCGTGCCCTCGAGCGGGGCGAGCAGGGTTCGCGCGGTCGCGGTCGTCAGGCCGACCGGGGTGGCGGGCCCGGTGTCCGGCTCAATCTCGCGCTTGACATTCATTCATTTAAAACCATAGGATAAACGAATAGCCTGGGAAGCTACTCACGAGGAGGATAGGTATGGAGACGGCTGAGGCCGCTAACCCGACCGGTTCGCCGGCCGGCAACGAAGATGACGCGCGCCTTGCTGCGCTGGGGTACCAGCCGCAGCTGAAAAGGGTGCTGGGACTGTTCGCGAACTTCTCGGTCGCGTTCACCTACCTGTCCCCGATGGTGGGGATCTACTCGCTGTTCCTCCTCGGCGTCGGTACCGGAGGGCCGGCGTACCTGTGGCTGCTGGCGATCCCGCTGGTCGGGATGTTCTTCGTCGCGCTCGTCTTCGGCGAGCTGGCGAGCCACTATCCCGTCGCCGGAGCGCTCTACCAGTACAGCAAGTTCTCGGTCGGCTCCCGCTACGGGTGGTTCGTCGGCTGGTTCTACGGAATCGCGCTCCTCGTCACGGTCGCGGCCGTCGACACCGGCGTCGTCGGCTACGTCACCTCGCTCACCCACAACTGGTTCGGTTGGAACCTCGACCCCGAAAGCCACCTGACGATCCTGATCGTCACCCTGATCCTGCTGGCGATCCAGACGACGCTGAACATCACCGGGACCCGGGTGATGGCGCGCGTCGCCCAGTTCGGCGTCTACGTCGAGATCATCGGCACCTTCGGGATCGCCCTGATCCTCGCGATCCACGGCTTCCACCACGGGCTCGGCTACCTGTTCACCAGCCAGGGCGTCGAGAACCTCGCCAGCAACCCGCTCGAACTGAACTTCCACGGCAACTGGCTGACCGGAGCCGCGCTGATCGCCGTCCTCGCGCCCGTCTACATCGTCTACGGCTTCGAGTCCGCCGGGGACATCGCGGAGGAGACCGAAGACGCCGGGCGTCAGGTGCCGCGCGCGATGCGCCTCACGGTCATCTGGGGCGGGGTGGCGGCCCTGGTCCTGACCGGCGCGCTGCTGCTCTCGATGCCGGTCCACAACGGCGTCGCGGCGACGGTCGAAGGTGGCGGCGTCCCCTTCATCCTCGGACAGCTCTCGAGCGGGATCCAGGACTTCCTCCTGCTGATCATCATCTTCGCCTTCTTCTCCTGCGGCACCTCGATCCAGGGGGCCGGCAGCCGTCTCGCCTTCTCCTACGCGCGAGACGGAGCGCTGCCCGCGTCGAAATGGGTCTCCCGGATCCACGAGCGCTTCAAGACCCCGGTCAACGCGCTGATCGCGGGGGCGATCGTGAGCGCGCTGTTCGTGCTGCTCGTCTTCCCCTCGCCCAGCAGCGACATCCACATCTGGTTCGTCACCTATCCGGCGGAAGTCAACGTGCTCGTCGCGCTGGTCTCCTTCGGCGTCAGCGGCATCTACCTCTCGTTCCTGCTGACCGTGATCGGGGCGATGGTCGCGCGGGCGCGGGGCTGGATCCCGGAGGGCAAGTTCCGCCTCGGCAAGTGGGGCTGGCCGGTGACGATCGCCGCCGTCGTCTACCTGGCGCTGATGCTGATCAACGTGGTGGCCCCGACCGGGCTGGAAAGCCCGCGGGCCTACTTCAACCTCGACTGGATCACGCTCCTGGTGATGGTGGTGATCGCTGCCGCGGGCGCCGCCTACCTGCTGTTCGGGCACCCCGACCGGGGTGTGTCCAAGCACCTGCACGACGAGCTCGAGGAGACCGGAGCGGAGCGGGTCGAGTGACCCGGGTCGCCTGAAGAGAGAGGACAGAGGATGAGCGCAGTAGCAACTCACGCCACCCGGGCCCTGATCGGAGGGGCCTGGGTCGACGGGGCGGCCGGCACCTTCGAGGTGACCTCGCCGCACTCGCGGGAGCCGGTCGCGGTGGTCGCGAGGTGCGATGCCGGCGACGTCGACCGCGCCGTGGCCGCGGCCCGGGCCGCCCAGCCCGCCTGGGCGGCGATGCCGCTGATCGAGCGGGTGAAGATCCTTCGCCGCGTCCATGGGGTCATGCAGGAGCGGTCCGAGCCGATCGCGCAGATGATCACCGCGGAGATCGGCAAGACGATCACCGACTCGCGCGAGGAGGTCTACGAGTACGCCGCCCCGAGCTGGCACAAGGCCGGCGAGGAGGTGCTCCGCCACCGCGGACTCTCCTTCCCCTCGACCCAGGAGCAGACGAACAACAAGCGGCTGGTCCTCACCCACCGTCCGCTCGGGGTGATCGGCGTTATCACCCCCTACAACTTCCCGACCGACATCTCCTCGATCGCGCTGGCGCACGCGATCGCGGCCGGCAACGCCGTCGTCTGGAAGCCCTCGGAGTACTCGCCCGCCTGCTGCGCGATGGTCGCGGAGGCGGTCGAGGCGGCCGGGATGCCGCCTGGCGTGCTCAACGTGATCCACGGCTTCGGCGACGTCGGCGCGGCGATCGTCGAGCACGACGGGGTCGACGGGATCTTCTTCACCGGCTCGACCGCGACCGGGGAGCGGATCGCCGCCAGCGCGCCGCTGAAGCCCCAGCTGCTCGAGCTGGGCGGCGACGGGCCGTTCATCGTCCTCGCCGACGCCGACGTCGACGCCGCGGTGGAGGGAGCGATGAACGGGTGCTTCTACTACACGGGCCAGGTCTGCACCTCGGCCGAGCGGCTGCTCGTGCACGCGGACGTCTATGACGAGTTCGTCGCCAAGCTGCGTGCGCGGGCCGCCGAGCTGGTGGTTGGGGACCCGGCCTCCGAGCGGAGCGAGATGGGCCCGATGTGCAACGAGGCCGCCCTGGCGCGGGTCCGCGAGCACGTCGAGGAGGCGCGCGCGATGGGGGCGAAGGTCGAGCAGTTCGGCCCCGAGCAGGGCCTCTACTTCCCGGCGACGATCCTCACCGGGGTGAGCACGGAGATGCGGATCATGCGCGAGGAGACGTTCGGCCCGGTGGCGCCGATCCTCGAGGTCGGCTCCGCCGCGGAGGCGGTCGAGATCGCCAATCGCAGCTCGCTCGGGCTGATCGCCTCGCTGTGGACGCGCGACCTGGCGACCGCGTGGCGGGTGGGGGAGGCCCTCCCGCACGGCTCGGTGAACGTCAACGAGACCAGCAACTACTGGGACCAGCTCGCCCCCTTCGGCGGCGCCGGTCGCAGCGGCGTCGGCCGCGAGCTCTCGCAGTGGTTCCTCGACACCTTCACCGAAGAGAAGCTGCTGGTCTTCGAGCTGGGCGACACCGAGCTGAAGTACGACCGCCGCGCCGAAGGCGGCTGGTAGGGACACCCGCCGCACCCGACGGAGAACACCTGCGCCGACGGCTACGAGGGGACCGCCGCGGGCGACGGTATATTGGCGCGTGTCAATAATGTCGAAGGGGAGTCGGGATGAGCGATTCGGAGACCGGGACGAAGGGCCTCACTCGTAAAGAGCTGATCGGCTCCGGCGCGGCGGCCGCGGCGGCGGCGCTGCTGACGCAGGGGGCTGGGGCGGGACTGGAGCAGGCGCTCGCCGCGCCGGGGGCGAGCCGCGACGCCGCAGGGATGAACGTGATCCTCTTCATCAGCGACCAGGAGCGGGCGATCCAGCACTTCCCGCCGAACTGGCTGCGCAAGCACCTGCCCGGCATGCGGCGGCTGCGCCGCAACGGGGTCAGCTTCGAACGCGCTTTCACCAGCGCCTGCATGTGCTCGCCCTCGCGCGCCTCGCTGTTGACCGGCTACTTCCCGGCCCAGCACGGGGTCAAGTACACGCTCGAGGACAACATGAAAAACCCGACCAGGAACCCCCAGGTCGAGATGCCGCTGCCCTCGGAACTGTCGAACATGGCCACGGTGATGAAAGCGGCCGGCTACACGACGATCTACAAGGGCAAGTGGCACCTCTCCAAGCCGCCCTACGGCGAGAAAGCGACCCAGGAGATCGTCTCCAAGTACGGCTTCGACCGCTGGGACCCGCCGGACGCCGGCGCCAACCAGGACATCGACCAGGCCGGCGGCGGCAACCCGAACAACGACGGCCGCTACATGGACTCCGAGGGCGTGGGCTCGAGCGAAGGGGCGCTGCAGTACCTGAACACCGAGGCCGCCAAACAGGAGCCGTTCTTCATGGTGGTCTCCCTGGTCAACCCCCACGACGTCCTCTTCTACCCGAAAGTCTGGGAAGAAGCCGGCTACGACGAATCCTGGCTGGAAGGGGAAATGCACCCGCCGGCGACCGTCGGCGAAGACCTCTCGACCAAGCCCTCGGTGCAGAAGGAATTCGTGACGCTGATGGACACCCTGGGGGGCAGGCTCAACACGCGCGAGAAGCAGCGTCGCTACCTCAACTTCTACGGCAACCTGATGAAGAAATCCGACGAATACCTGGTCGAGGTGCTCAACTCGCTGGAAGCGAACGGGCTGATGGACGACACGCTGGTCGTCCGCACCTCCGACCACGGCGAGATGGGGCTCGCCCACGGCGGCATGCGGCAGAAGAACTTCAACTTCTACGAGGAGACGCTGCGGGTGCCGATGGTCTTCTCGAACCCGAAGCTCTTCCCGAAGCCGCACAGCACCGACGCGCTGGTCTCCCACGTCGACCTGCTGCCGACTCTGGCCAGCCTGGTCGGGGCGCCGAAGTCGGCGCGGCGCAACTGGCAGGGGGTCGACTACTCGAAGCTGGTCCTGCGCCCGAACCTCAAGCGCTCTGTCCAGGACTACGTCGTCTTCACCTACGACGACTACCAGTCCGGGCAGAAACACGGGCCCTACCCGAAGCCGCCGAACCACGTGGTCAGCATCCGCGAGGAACGCTGGAAGCTCGCCAAGTACCACGACGTCAACCCGGACAAGAAGGCTCGGAAGCGCCCGCAGTGGGAGATGTACGACCTGAAACGCGATCCGCTCGAGAATCGCAACCTGGCGCGAAAGGGATACAAGCGCACGCCGCTGGAGGAGCGGAACCTGAAGCGGCTGAAGCGCAAGCTCGCCCGGGTCCAGAAAACCCGCCTGCGGCCGCTCAAGAGCAGCTGACGGAGGGGGCCGCGGGCGGGGCGCGACCGGCGTCCGCTCGCGGAATAAGTGCAGGATCGCGGTGGGCAACTGCGGATGCCAGGGGGGAGATGCCGGGGTAACGTCGGGGACATGGGCCAGGGGAAGCAGTCGGATCCGCTCAGCGTCGCGATCGCGGAGCGGAACATGTCGATGCGGCAGGCGATCAAGGGCCTGCTCCACCGCGAGCCCGACATCGAGCTGGTCGGTCACGCGCACGACCACGGCGGGGTGCTGCGGATGCTGCACCTGTGCGAGCCGCGCGTTCTCCTGCTCGACCCCCGCGCCCTCGATCCGCACGGCGTGCTCGCCCTGCCGTCGGTCTGCGAGGTGAGCCCGGGAACGGCCGTGGTGGTCACCGACTTCCCCTCGTGGTCGGGTTACGAGAAGACCCTGCGCAAGCTGGGCGCCGCCGGCTTCGTCTCCAAGCTCGCCCCGCCCGAGAGCTGGCTGGCCGCGATCCGGGCGGCGGCGAGGGCCCAGCCGGGGCCCTGACCTGCGCCCTTCAGCCGCCCGGCGCCTCGGCGTCGAGCGCGGCGTCGGGGCGGGCCGAGCGCATCACGATCCGGGTCTCGGTCGCGGCGGCGCCGGCGTCGCGGCGGATCGCGCGGACGGTGCGGTCGAGGTCGTCGGCGTCGCGGCAGGCGAGCCGCAGCTGGTAGTCGAAGCGGCCGGTGAGGAAGGCCAGCTCCCGTACCGCCGGCAGCTTCGCGACCTGGCGCTCGAAGCCGTCGGGGTCGGTGCTGGGGAGCAGCCTCACGTCGACGAAGGCGTCGAGGCCGCGGCCGACGCTGCCGAGGTCGATGGTGGCCGTGTAGCCGGTGATCGCCCCGGCTCGCTCGAGGCGCCGCACGCGGTCGGCGGTCCCGTGCGGGCTGAGCCCGACCTCGGCGCCGATGCTGGCGAACGAGGCCCTTCCGTTTCGGCGCAGGATGCTGATGATTCGACGGTCTACATCGTCCATTACTGAGATTTCCGACGAGATGTGCTCAGACGCTTGATTTCTCCGCAGAGCCTAGCCGAGGATCGCGGCCCACACCCAGGATCAGGAGGAATTCGGTTGCGCGTTGGAGTCCCAAAAGAGATCAAGACCGATGAGCACAGGGTCGCCCTCACCCCGGCCGGCGCCCGTGAGCTTTCCGCCCACGGCCACGAGCTGGTGGTCGAGGCTGGGGCGGGGGAGGGCTCGGCGATCGCCGACGCCGACTACGCCGCCCAGGGCGCGCGCCTGGTGCCCGACGCGGCGTGCGTCTTCGAGCAGGCCGACCTGATCCTCAAGGTGAAGGAGCCGCAGGCCTCCGAGGTGGCGATGCTGCGCCCCGACCACGTCCTCTTCACCTACCTGCACCTGGCTCCCGACCCCGAGCAGACCAGCGGGCTGGTCGAGTCGGGCGCGACCTGCATCGCCTACGAGACCGTCACCGACGTCGCCGGCCGGCTGCCGCTGCTGGCGCCGATGAGCGAGGTCGCCGGCAAGCTCGCCGCCCAGTCCGGCGCCTTCATGCTGGGCAAGCCGCTCGGCGGCCGCGGGCTGCTGCTCGGCGGCGTCCCCGGCGTCGCCCGCGGCCGGGTGATGGTGATCGGCGGCGGCGTCGTCGGCCACAACGCCGCTGCCGTGGCGCTCGGCCTGGGCGCCGAGGTCTACCTCTACGACCGCTCGATCCCGCGCCTGCGCGAGCTCGACGTCGCCTTCGGCGGCCGGGTCTCGACCTGTTACGCCTCCTCGCTGGAGATCGAGCAGCGGCTGCCCGAGGTCGACCTCGTGGTCGGCGCGGTGCTGGTGCGCGGGGCGAAGGCGCCCCACGTCGTCAGCCGCGAGCAGCTCGGCCTGATGAAGCGCGGGGCGGTCCTCGTCGACGTCTCGATCGACCAGGGCGGCTGCTTCGAGACCTCGCGCCCCACCACCCACTCCGAGCCGACCTTCGAGGTCGACGGGATCAGCCACTACTGCGTCGCCAACATGCCGGGCGCCGTCCCGATCACCTCGACCTACGCCCTCACCAACGCGACGCTGCCGTACCTGCTGCGGCTCGCCGACCTCGGCCCGGTCGAGGCCCTGCGCGCCGACCCGGGCTTTGCCGCCGGCCTCAACGTCGCCGGCGGCAGGGTCACCAACGAGTCGGTCGCCGCCGACCAGTCGCTCGAGTTCACCGCCCCGGCGGACGCGCTCGAGGAGCTGGCGGGCGCCGCGGTCGCCTGAGGCCGGGGGGCGAGGGCGGCGTTGCCGTAGCGTTACGGGCATGAGCGATCCGACGCGAGACCAGCGCAAGTTCGACCCCGCCCGGGCGCACCTGCTCGACTCCCCCGAGCGCGATGCCTACCTGTCCGACGCGGCGATCGTCGGCCTGCTCGAGCTGGCCGGCGGCGAGACCGTCGTCGACTACGGCGCCGGCACCGGGCGGGTCTCGCTGGCCGCGGCGGCGCGCCTGCCCCGGGGCCGGGTGATCGCGGTCGACGAGAGCCCGGAGATGGTCGAGCTGCTCGGCACCCGCGTCGCCGATGCCGCCAACGTGGAGGCAATGGCGATCCGCGGCAACGCGGTGCCGCTCGCGGACGCGAGCGTCGACCGGGTCCTCGCGATCAACCTCCTGCACGAGGTCCGCGGCGAGACCGCGCTCGAGGAGATGCGGCGGCTGCTCTCCCCGGACGGGTTCGTGCTGATAGTCGACTGGGACCGGGACCGCCCCGGCGAACGGGGCCCGCCGGCGGAGCTGCGCTACGGGGTCGAGGACGCGATCGCGGCCTGTGGCGCCGCCGGCCTCGAGGCCGAGGCGCTGGAGGCCGACCTGCCTCACCACTTCGCGCTGCGGGCGCGGCGTGGCGAGGGCCGGCCCGGCGCCGGCGCCTGAGCGGTCCGCCCTGCGGAGCCGCACCGGACCTCCGCCTCTTCGCTCTCGCCGTCTCGCTGCTGACTGTCAGCCGGCCGCGCCGAGGCCCTGGCGGTCCCGGGCGGCGGCGGAGAGGCGGTCGCCGCGGTCGGTGAAGGCGCGGTCGGCGGAGGCGTCGACCAACTGCAGCTCTGCGTCGACCGCCGCTCGCCTGGGCTCCGGAACCGCCTCGCGCAGGTCTTCGAGCAGCGCCCGCAGGCGCCTCGTCACCTGCACCGATCCCTCTCCGAACTGGCGCGTCTCGTCGACGGCCAGAGCCAGGTAGTCCTCCCAGGAGGGGACCGGATAGACGAACCGGACCGAGCCACCCGCGTCGCGGCCGACCCCCGGCTCGAGCCGGCGCACGCCGATCTGGCGCAGCATCATCTCGATCTGGTCCAGAGCCTGGGTCGCGGTGGTCGGGTCGTTGACCCCCGGCGAGAGGGCCTTGGCCGAGATGTCGGCCAGCAGGCGGAAGGCGAAGGCGGGGTCCTGGTCCATGGTGCGCTCGTCGCCGATCGCGACCGCGCCCTGCAGCCAATCGTCCTCGATCGCCTCGCCGCCGTCGCCGTGGACCAGGAACAGCGGCGCGAAGGTGGCGAGAAAATCCCCCACCCGGGGCACCAGCTCGATCACCGAATCGGCCTCGCGGGCGCGCTCGACCAGGCCCTTGGTGTCGACGCTCTGCAGGACTCCGGGTTCGCCGCGGTGGGTGACGGTCCGAGTGGGACCGGCGAACTCCGGCCGCCGGCCGGTTTCACCCTCGCCGGCGGGCTCCGGGTAGACGCGGTCGATCACCTTGCGGGCGTCGCGGCCGAGGTCGCGGAGCACCGACGCCACCCGCAGCCCCTGGGTGGTGCGGCTGACCAGGCGCAGGAACATCATCATGCTGAGCAGCAGCATCGCCAGGGCGACCGAGATCGAGTTGCTGGGGACGAACGACTGGTCGCCGGCGGTCCCGACCACCCGCAGCACCAGCAGCGCGTAGATGAAGGTCGCCATGAAGATCCCGAGCGAGATCTTCGTGGTCGGGTCGCGGAGGAAGCGGCGCAGCATCCGCGGCGAGAACTGGCTGGAGCCGAACTGGACCGCGAGCAGCAGGATCGAGAAGACGAAGCCGGTGAAGGTGATCATGCCGCTGGCGAGCGCGCCGAGCACGGAGCGGCCCGCTTCGGCACCGAAGGAGATCCCGATCGTCGAGTTGACGCTTTCGTCGATGTCGGGGAGGACGACTCCCATCGCGATCGCCAGCGCCCCGAAGAGGGCGGGGACGATCCAGAGGCTGTTGCGCACGTACTCGTAGATTCGCCAGCGGGTGCGCCAAGACATCACAGCCGAGAGAGTAGGCATCGCCGTGGACGCTGCCGGCGCGGGTACCGAGAGTGGCCGCCCCCCCGACCGGGCCGGTGGCCCCCGAGGCCGTTCCGCTGAACAACCTCGGGGCCGCGGGCCGAGGTCAGGTCTTCTTGCCGGACGCTCCCAGCGCCTCGCCGGCGCTGTGAACGACGTTGGTCAGGAAGCCGTACTGGGTGTGGACGAGCTTCTCGGACATCTCCAGTGCCGAGTCGATCACCTCCTGTCGCCGGGACGGGTTCTCACCGTGTGGCGGCAGCGCCTCGTCGACGGACTCCATGAACTGGCGCACCGCCTCGATCGCGCTTTCCTGGCTCTCCTTGACCTGGTCGAGCACCCGCTCGGAAAGCTCGGTGGTCCTCTCGATCGTGCCGTGGTCGGACCCCGCGGCGTCCTTGGTCTGTTGTGCTGCGGTGGACATCTTTCGCCTCCTCGTCGTTGCCGGAATCTGCATTCGCACCGGCGGTCGCCACCTCTCTTCCGGGGCGCCGCCTCCTGCCTGACACGAATCTATGTCGCGATCGCGTCGCCGCCATCGGGGAAACACCGAGCCTGGGCGCGCGGATTTGCCGCTGTCCCGCGGTCAGCGCGGTCGCTCGTGGGGCGCGTCGCCCGGCGGCGTGGGCGGCGGGCCCGGCCCGACGGCGACCACGGCCGGCAGGACCTGGCGGATCGTCGCCAGGATGGCCTCGGCGATCAGGGTGTGGGTCTGCTCGCGGTTGCCGCCCTTGCCGCTCACCCAGTCCTGGACTGCCCGTTCCATCATCCCCAGCGCGGCCCGCATCGTGAAGTGGGCGGCGGGGGGGATCTCGGTCGTGCCGAGGTGGTTGGCGAGCATCCGGTCGGCGATGCGGTCGCGCATCTCGTCCAGCAGCGCTTCGAACTGGGGGTCGCGGCCGACCGGGCCGCCGCCGACGAACATCAGGAAGGTCCGGCTGCCGGCTTCGACCAGGTCGAGCCAGGCGGCGGTGTTGGCGGCGACCATCTCCTCGACGTCGAGGTCGAGGTCGTTGCGGACCACCTTCGGGATCCGGTCGACGACGTCGCGGGCGACGGCGAGGAAGAGCCCGCGCTTGTCGCGGAAGTAGTGGTTGATCAGCGCCCGGCTGGCGCCGGCGTCGCGGGCGATCGCGTCGATGTGGACCTCGTCGTAGGGACGCTCGGCGAAGGCCCGCGTCGCTGCCTGGAGGATCTCCCGGCGTCGGTCGCCGGGGTTGAGTCGTCTCCGCACCAGCTCATTCTCCCGGTTTCGGGAACCTCTCCTGATAGCTTACTGGCGCAAGTCAATAGGGATCGCTCGACCGACTGACTGGAGGACTCCGCCTTGCCCGCTCGCCGCCGCACCGCCGCCTCGGCCCTGACGCTGCTGCTCGCGTCCGTTGCCCTTGTCGCCCTGATCGCGCCAGCCTCCTCGTCGGCCGCCAAGGGGCGCCGCCTGCTCGTCGGCACCGTCCCGATGCGCGGCATGAACGTCGCCCTCTACGCGGCCGGTCGCGACGGCGGGAGCCCGACGGTGCTCGGCCGGGCGCGGAGCGGCCGCGGCGGCGGCTTCGCGCTCAGCTACCGGCGCTCCGGCGCGGCCCGGGTCAAGTACGTCCTCGCGACCCGTCCCGGCGGCGCCGCCGAAGCCGGCTTCCCGGTCCCCGGCAACTCCTACCGGCTGGCGGCCGCGCTCGGCGCCGGCCGGGTGCCGCGACGGGCGACGGTGAACGAGCGGACCACGGTGGCGATGGGCTACGCGATGGCGCAGTTCGTCTCCAGCGGCCGGGTCGCCGGCAAGGAACCCGGCCTGCGCAATGCGGCGGCGATGACCCGCAACCTGGTCCGCGTCCGCAGCGGCAGGCTCAGCCGTGTCGTCAGCGTCTTCCCCAACGGCCGCTCGACCTCGACCCTGGCGACCTTCGACTCGCTCGCCAACCTGCTCGGGATCTGCCGCGCCCAGACGCAGCGCTGCGCGAACCTGCTGGCCCTGGCCGGCGCCCCCGGCGCCGGCGCGGCGGGCGACACCCTCACCGCCGCGACCAACCTCGCCCGCTACCCGTGGCGCAACGTGCGCGCCCTCTTCCGGCTCTCGCTGCGCTCCGCCCCTCGCTACACCCCGGCGCTGGCGCCGGGTCGCCAGCCCGACGCCTGGACCCTGGCGCTGCGCTTCGAAGGCAGCCCCCGGGGGCTCGACGGCCCCGGCAACTTCGCGATCGACGCCGAAGGAAACCTCTGGGTCGGCAACAACTACGAATACAGCCGCGAATCGAGACAGCCGAGCTGCTTCGGCACCAAGCTGTTCCGCTTCACCCCGACCGGCCAGACCTACCCCGGCTCGCCGTACGAAAGCGGTGGCACCACCGGGGTCGGGTTCGGGATCACGATCGACGGGCGCAATCACGTCTGGACCGGGAACTTCGGCTTCGCCGGGAGCGGCTGCAAGAAAGAGCCGCCGGCCAACAGCGTCTCCGAGTACGAACTGGACGGCACCGCGCTCTCGCCCGAACTCGAATACACCGGCTGGGGGAAAAACGAAGAGGGCGAATGGCGCAAGACCTACAAGGGCGGCTGGGAAGTCGGCGGGATCGACTGGCCGCAGGCGACCGTCGCCGACGTCCACAACAACATCTGGGTCGCCAACTGCGGCAACAACAGCGTCACCGCGATCCCGCAGGGGCGTCCGGAACTGGCGGTCAACCTCCCCGAAAACCACTTCGCGCTGCCGGGCGGGTTCGGCTTCAGCCGGCCCTTCGGCGCCGCCACCGACTCCGAAGGCAACGTCTACGTGGGCGGCAACGAGAGCGCCACGGTGGTGAAGATCGCGCCGAACGGCGAAGTCCTCAATCGCTTCAGCGGCGGAGGCCTGCACCGGCCGCTGGGCCTCGCCACCGACAGCGAAGGCAACGTCTGGGTCTCCAACTCGACCTGGGTCGTCGCGCCCTGCGTCGGCACCTTCCACCGCGAGGAAAGGCCCGGCGCCGGCGGCACCGTCACCCTGATCAAGCGCAACGGCACGATGCCCAAGCAGGATCCCTTCAAAGGCGGTGGCCTCCTGAACGCCTGGGGGATCGCGGTCGACGGCGCCGACAACGTCTGGGTCGCCAACTTCAGCGGCCGCCGGCTCTCGGAGCTGTGCGGGGTGAGGACCGAAAACTGCCCGCCCGGGAAGCGCCGCGTCGGCGCCCCGATCTCGCCTGTGGCCGGCTACGGCTTCAACGGCCTGGTCCGCAACACCGGCGTCGCGGTGGACCCCTCGGGCAACGTCTGGCTCGCCAATAACTGGAAGAACGTCCCGATCCAGACCAACCCTGGCGGCTACCAGATCGTCGCTTACCTGGGTCTGGCCTCTCCGGTCAAGACGCCCCTGATCGGGCAGCCCGAACAGCCCTGAGCCGGTTCTGAGCGGAGGTGACGGGCGCCCCTGAGGGGGCGCCCGTCGATTAGAGGCCCGGCGCCTCTCGGGCCTCCATTACATTGAGGCGGTCTCGGCCAACCCACCTGCGTCCCCCAAGTAGGAAAGGCAAGGTCTCACATGCACTCACTCACCCTCCCCTCGAAGCGGAGGCTCGGCGCCCTCGCGGTGGCCGGTGCCGCCGCTCTCGCGTCGGTCGCCCTGCTCCTCGCCCCGGCGGCATCGAGCGCGGCCACCTCGGGCGCCGTCGCCTCGAAGGCCCCGGGCCGGTGCGCCAACTCCAAGCTCGTCGCCTGGTTCGCGGAAATGCCGGGCAGCGGCGCGGCCGGCAGCGTCTTCTACAAGCTGGCCTTCACCAACCTCGGCAATCGCACCTGCACGCTGCGGGGCTACCCGCAGGTCACGGCCGCGAACCTGGGCGGCGGCCGGGTCGGCAGCGCCGCGGCCAAGGAAGGCGGCGGGTCGGTGCACACGGTGACGCTCGAAAGCGGCGACTCCGCCTTCGCGACTCTGCGGATCACCGAGGCCCAGAACTTCCCGCACTCGACCTGTCGCCCGGTGATGGCGGCGGGCCTGCGGGTCCGCGCGCCGGGCAACGGCGGCTCGAAGCTGGTCCCCTTCCCGTTCGAAGCGTGCGCGCGGAAGGGCCACGCCAACCTCTCCGTGCGGGCGGTGGAAGGCTGAGTCTCTGAGGGATCGCCCGGCGCGCTCAGGCGCGCCGGGCGACTCCGTCGGCCAGCAGCTCCAGCGGCCTCTTCGCGCTCGTCTTCGGGCTGATCAAGGCCCAGGAATGGGGCTGGGGATCGGGTCGCACGGTCGGCTTCCTGGCGATGTTCGGCGTTCTCTTCTTCATGACGCTCTGCCTGCAGAACGTCCACGGCTTCTCGCCGGTGCAGGCGGGGGTGGGGATGCTGCCGCTGAGCCTGACGATGATGTTCGCGGCGCCGCTGGGCGGGTTGATGACCGAGAAGCTCGGCCCCCGGGTGCCGCTGGTCAGCGGCCTCGCCCTGATCGGTGGTGCCCTGCTGCTGATGACCGGCCTGGAAGGCGACTCCTCCTACAGCGGGCTCTGGCCGTCGTTCGCGATGGTCGGCGCCGGTCTCGGCTTCGTCGTCACCGCCAGCGCCGAGGTGATCGTCGGCAACGCCCCGGTCGACGACGCTGGCGTCGCCAGCGGCCTGCAGTCGACGGCGATTGCGAACGGCAGCCACGAAGCCTTCATGGCAGGCCTGCACACCTCGATGCTGGTCGGGGCGGTATTGGCGTTCGGGGCGGCCGCGGTGGCGCTCTTCGTCCAGCGGGGCGACGGCGCCGCCGGGGGCGCGGTCGCCGTGCACTGAGCCGACGGCGCCGGCCGCGGCAGTGCCGCGTCAAGGTCATGGCCGTATCGGTCGATGGGTTGGTGATGAGAAACGCTCCCGTCGACATTCCGACCGGGGGCCTCGGTGCCCCCGCTGCGCCACCTGGAGAGGCTGACGACCTGCAACCGCTGCTCGACCCCAGACGCCAAACGGGGCTGAAGGACCTGGAGCGCACCCCGGGCGAACGGCGCCGCCTCTACGTCGGCCTCCACTTCAAACTCGCCCTCGTGATCGGCCTCGCCCTCGCCTGGGCGGGCCTGTCGCTGTGGATCGCGCTGCCCTGGATCGCCGAGCTGGGCGAATCGATCACGGTGCCCCTCGCCGCCGCCGTCATCTTCGGCATCGCGATCATCCCCGGCTACCTCAACGCCAACCTGATCGCCTCGCTGCTGATCGACCGGCCGCCGCCGCTGCGCCTCGACCTCAGCTTTCCGGCGCTGACCGTGGCGATCGCCTGCTTCAACGAGGAGGCGACGATCGAGGAGACGCTCGAATACGTCTGCCGCGAGGAGTACCCGGGGCGGTTGCGAATCCTCGTCGCCGACGACGGCTCCACGGATGCGACCGCGGAGCTGGCACTCGCGCGCGCCGCCGTCGACGAGCGGATCTCGGTCGTGACCCTTCCCCACGGCGGCAAGGCGAGGACCCTGACCCGGGCGATGGATCTGGTCCACACGCCGCTGGTCGCCACGGTCGACGCCGACACGCTGCTGATGCCCGGGGCGCTCGAACGGGTCGTCGCCCGCCTGCTGATCTCGCCGTCGGACACGGTCGCGGTCGCCGGCGCGGTCTTCGTCCGCAACTCCCGTCAGAACTACCTCACCCGCGCTCAGGAGTGGGACTATTTCCTCGGGATCGCCTCGGTCAAGCGTCAGCAGGGCCTGTTCCAGGGGACGATGGTCGCCCAGGGGGCCTTCAGCGTCTACCGGACGGCGGCGGTGAAGGCGGTCGGCGGCTGGCCCGACCGGATCGGCGAGGACATCGTCCTCACCTGGGCGATGATGCGCGCGGGTGGCCGCGTCGGCTACGAGCGCACTGCGATCGCCTTCACCGGGGCGCCGGAGGACATCCGCCACTTCGCTCGCCAGCGCCGCCGCTGGGCGCGGGGGATGATCGAGGGGCTGCGCGAGCACGGCGGCGCGCTGGTCGCCGGGCGCCGCTCCAACGCCCACGCCGTGATCGTCAACTTCGTCTTCCCCTTTGTCGACACCGTCTACTCGATCGCCTTCCCGATCGGGATCCTCCTCGCCCTGACCGGCAACTTCGCGATCGTCGGGCCGATGACCCTCGCCGTCCTCCCGCTCAACGTCCTGCTCTCGGGGATCATGTTCCACCTCAGCCGCCAGTCCTTCCGTGAGGTCGGCCTCAAGGTGCGCCAGAACCGCATCGGCTACCTCGGCTACCTGCTCACCTACCAGCTGGTCATGTCCCCGGTCTCCGTCGCCGGCTACGTCCAGGAGCTGTTCCGGGCGCGGCGCAGCTGGTAGCGGCCGACCGTCTAGCCTCCGTCGCGACAACGAGCGCAGGAGGGCCTGCGACGGGAAGGGGTAGGCGGGTGGCGGTGACGGCGGTGCGAGCGACGGTGCGCGGGCGCGTGCAGGGCGTCTTCTTCCGCGAAGCGACGCGGCGCCGGGCGCTCGAGCTGGGAGCGCTGGGCTGGGTGCGAAACGGCGACGACGGCACGGTGCTGGTGCACGCCGAGGGCCCGGAGGAGGCGGTCGAGCAGCTGGCCGCCTTCCTCCGCGAGGGGCCGCCGGCGGCCGTGGTGAGCGCGGTCGAGGTCGAGCCGGCGAAGGTCGAGGGCCACGAGCAGTTCGCGGTCCGCGGCGTCAGCGCCGGCGCCTTCGTCGTCCAGGAGCACCGGGCCACCGCCCGCCACTTCGACCTGCGCCTGCAGGTGGACGGGGCGATGCGCTCCTGGGCGGTGCCGAAGGGCCCGTCGATGGACCCGGCGGTCAAACGCCTGGCCGTCCAGGTGGATGACCACGACATCGCCCACAACTCCTTCGAGGGCCGCACCGAGGAGGGCGCGGTGATCGTCTGGGACCGCGGCTCCTACGAGCAGGGCGGGCGCGTGCCCTGGCCGCAGGCGCTGGAGCGCGGCCACGCCGTCTTCGTCCTGCACGGGGAGAAGCTGCGCGGCGGCTTCGCCCTGCAGTGCACCCGGCCCGGCTCCAAGCCGCAGTGGCTGCTGATCAAGCGCCGCGACGCCGAGGCGCAGCCGGGCTCCGACGTGGTCGCCGAAGCACCACGCTCGGTGCTCGGCGGGCGCACTCTGGAGGAGCTGCTGGGCGAGAGCTAGGCATCCCGTGGCGTTGGGTCGGCCTCAGCCGCCGAGGAACCGGTCCACCACCTTGGTGAACGCGACCCGCTGTTGGAAGAGGAAGGCGTGGGCGCCGGCGAAGCGGCGGTAGCGGGCAGCGGGGACGCGGTTGGCGATCCGGCGCAGGTTGACGGGAGGCACCACCGGGTCGGCGGCGCCGGCGGTGGCCAGGGTGGGGGCGGCGAGGCCGGCGAGCTGGCGCCAGTTGCATTCGCTGCGCAGCCAGGGATCCTCGGCGGCGACCTGGGTTCCGGTGGTGGCGGCGGCGACGTCGAAGTCATTCGGGATCTCGCCGCTCTGGCTGGCGCGGACGAGGCGGTGCAGGAAGCGCCGGCCCTCGGCCTGCTGATGCGGGGGGTAGAGCTCGTGGAGGATGTCGGCGGTGCTCGGGTGCGGCTCGCTGTCGACTTCCTGGGCGCGGCGGGTGCCCAGCACGGCGCGGCTGCCGCCCGGGTTGGTTCCGGCGAGGATGAGGTGGGAGACCCGGTCGGGGTGGTCGATCGCGAGGCGCTGGGCGACGAAGCCGCCCATCGACCAGCCGAGCACGTCGGCCCGGCCCAGCCCGATCGCCCCGATCAGGGCGCCGGCGGCGTCGGCCAGCGAGTCGAAGGAGCGGCCGTGCCAGGGACCGGACATCCCCACGCCCGGGTAGTCGAAGAGGACCAGCCGGTGGTGGCGGGCCAGCAGCCGCAGCAGCCCCGGGTCCCATTCGGCCATCGTCGAGCCGGTCCCCGTCAGCATCACCAGCGGGGGACCCTGGCCGCGCTCGTACCAGGCGATGCGGGTGTGGGCGGCGCGGGCGTAGCGGACCTGCGCGGTGAAGGCGCGGGCGGAGGGGGCATGCCAGCAGACGGCGAGCAGCGCCGCGACCAGGCTCAGGCAGATCGACCGGCGGGCGCTCATTACGCCGACAGACTACGGTCGCGCGGGCGCCCGGGTGAGGCTACGGTCTGCTCATGCCGCCGACGATCGACGAGCTGGCCGTCGCCGACGCACCGCACGCCTGGGCGGCGCTCGGGTTTGCGGTCGAGGGCGACACCTGCGTGCTCGGCGAGGTGCGGATCAGGCTGGCGGGCACCGAGGCGGGGGAGGGGCTGGTCGGCTGGTCGCTGCGCGGGGTGGCGGCGACCGAGCTGGACGGGCTGGCGACGACGGTTTCCGACCGCGAGCCGCCGGTCGCGGCGCCGGCTCACCCCAACGGCCTCGTCGCCGTCGACCACGTGGTCGCGATCACGCCGGCGCTGGAGCGCACGGTGGCGGCGCTGCAGGCCGCCGGCCTCGACCTGCGGCGGATCCGCGAGGAGCCGACGCCGGCAGGCGCCCCGCGGCAGGGCTTCCTCCGGCTCGGCGCCGTCATCCTCGAGGTCGTGCAGGAGCCGCCGGAGGCGATCGAGCGCGCCGGCGGCGACCGCCCCGCCTTCTTCTGGGGCCTCGCCCTCGCCGCCCCCGACATCGACGCCACGGTCGCGCGGCTCGGCGACCGGGTCACCGAGCCGCGCCCGGCGGTCCAGCCCGGCCGCCGCATCGCCACCCTGCGCCGCGGCGCCGGCCTCTCGGTGCCCCTCGCCTTGATCACGACTTGAGGAACGTCCATATCTGCCGCTATGTTTCGAACCGGAGGGAGCGGTAGCCGGCCGGGGACCAAGGGTGGGTCGGCAGGGAGAGCGCCTGAAACCAATCCGAAAGGAACAGGGATGAGGGCTTGTTGGAGAGTTGCCTTGCCGGTGCTTGCGCTGGCGTTGGGGATCGCGATGCTGGGCGGCACCGCCGCAGCGGCACAGTCGCACGGGAGGGGGTCGGCGAGGCTGAAGGTGCGGATCCTGCACCGCAGCCAGGCGTCGATCGCGCGCAGGGGAGTGATCGTCAAGGTCGTCTCCGCGCGGCCGCGGAAGCTGAAGCTGCGAGGCGTCTCGATCAGCTTCGACGACGGCACCCGACAGCTGACCCGCAGCAGGGTCGTGCGCTTTCGCCGCGGCGGCAAGAAGATCGTCAAGCTGCCGCTGCTGAAGGCGGGTCGCAGGGCGGTGAAGAACTGCACCGAGCGGACGATCAAGGTCCGGGCCGGCAAGGCGACCGGCAGGGTCCAGATGAACCGGACTCTCGGCCCCTGTCGCCTGCCCTCGATCGAAATGAAGAACGCCGACAAGTGCGACTTCATCGCCGAACCGGGCAACACCCTCTGCATGCTGCCGTTCCCGGACAACTACTACACGGTCAAGGACCCGACCAGCGAAACCGGCCGGCGCATCGACTTCCAGACCGAAGCGATGCCGGAAAACGTCTACGGCCAGCACATCGAAGCCGGCCCGTACAACGCCTCCAACGGGTTCAGCCAGGGGCAGACGATCCTGGTCAGGATCCCGGGGATCGAATCGGTGTCGGACGTCAGCGCGATGGGCGCGACGCCGATCAACAAGCTCGGCGCCTACACCGAAAAGAACACGCCCGTGGTCGTGATCGACACCGCCACCGGCAAACGCTGGCCTATCTGGACCGAGATCGACTCCACCGCCAAAGAACCGTCCAAGCGGGTGTTGGAGATCCACCCGGCGGTCAACTTCGACTCGGGCGGCCGCTACATCGTCGCCCTGCGCGATGTCAAGAACGCTGCCGGCAAGAAGATCGAGGCGCCGGCGGCATTCCGCTACTACCGTGACGAAATCCCCACCAAGCAGCGCCGGATCAACTCCCGGCGCAAGCACTTCAAGGGGATCTTCAACGCTCTGAAGCGGGCCGGCATCCGCCGCTCGAACCTCTACCTCGCCTGGGACTTCACCGTCGCGAGCGACGAAAACAACGCGCACCGGATGCTCTCGATCCGCAACAACGCCTTCGCCCAGCTCGGCGACACCAACCTCGCCGACGGCGTCGTCCAGGGCGTCTCGCCGAAATTCGAAGTGACCGAAGTCGAAAACGAACCCAACCCGGGCGAAACGGCGCGGCGGGTGAAAGGGAAGCTGACCGTGCCCTGCTTCCTCTGGCCGAGCTGCGGGTCCGGGGGCACGTTCAAGCTCGGCGCCGGTGAAACGCCGCTGCAGAACGGCACCTGGGAAGCCAACTTCGACTGCATCATCCCGGAGTCGGTGACCACCGGCGCCGCTCACGCGGGCCGTCCCTCGCTCTACGGCCACGGCCTCTTCGGCAGCGCCGCGGAGGTCGCCTCGAGCCCGCAGCGCTCGCTGGGGCAGGCGCACAAGATCGTCTCCTGCGCGACCGACGAGATCGGCATGTCCAACGAAGACCTGGGGACGACGCTGGGTGTCCTCAACAACCTCTCCGGGTTCCCGAAGCTCACCGACCGTCTCCAGCAGGGGATGCTCGACGAGCTCTACCTGGGCCGGACGATGATCAGCCCGAGCGGCTTCTCGACCAGCGAAGCCTTCACCCAGGACGGGACCGCGGGCACCGAATCGGTGTTGAACACCGAACACCTGTACTACAACGGCAACAGCCAGGGCGGCATCGAGGGCGGGGCGCTGACCGCGGTCTCGCCCGACTTCACGCGGGCCTCGCTCGGGGTCTCGGCGATGACCTACTCGGTGCTGCTGCCGCGTTCGGCCGACTTCGACCAGTTCGCCGAACACCTCTACCCGGCCTACCCGGACGAAACGGTGCGGCCACTCGCCCTCGACCTCATGCAGATGCTGTGGGATCGGGGCGAGCCGGACGGCTACGCGCACCGGATGACGACGAATCCGCTGCCCGACACGCCGGCCCACCAGGTGGTGATGAACATCGGTCTCGGCGACCATCAGGTCACCGACTACCAGGCCGACGTCGAGGCGCGGACGATCGGGGCCTCGGCCCACTCGCCCGCCCTCTACGACGGCCGCTGGCCGAACACCGAATACCTCTGGAACGTGCCCTCGATCTCGAGCTACCCGTACACCGGCTCGGCGATCTACTACTGGGACATCGGGCCGATCCGGACCGACCCGTCGAACCCGGCGCAGACGATCGGGGTCGAACCGCCGCCCTACGAAAACCTGCCGAACCGCGTCGGCGAAGACCCGCACGAGGCACCGCGCCGGGCGGCGGCGGAGCAGCAGCTTGTCTCCGACTTCTTCGCCGGAGCGATCCAGCAGAGCGACACCTGCGGCGGCGGCCCCTGCTACGCGGGGACGTTCACCGGGCCGTAGCCGGGGCTCAGCCGAGGCAGACCAGCGCGGAGCCGGGCAGGTACGGCTCCGCGCCGGTCCCGACCAGCAGCCGCCCCCGCGAGACCGGTCTTGCGGGGGCGGCTGCGGGCGCCGGTCGGCGCCCGCACGGACGGCTGGCGATAATCAGGTTTCGAAAGGCGCCAACCGCGACGACTTACACCAGGAAAGAGGCAGACTGATGCAACTGACGATCGGCTCAGAGGCCCCGGACTTCACGGCCCAGACCACCGAGGGCGAGATCAACTTCCACGACTGGATCGGTGACAGCTGGGCGGTGCTCTTCTCGCATCCCCGCGACTTCACCCCGATCTGCACCACCGAGCTCGGCTACATGGCGAGCATCAAGCCCGAGTTCGACCGCCGCGGCGTGAAGATCGTCGGGCTCTCGGTCGACCCGGTCGACAACCACGAGAAGTGGGCGCAGGACATCGAGGAGACCCAGGGCACGGCTCCCAACTACCCGATGATCGCCGACACCGACTTCAACGTCGCCAAGCTCTACGGGATGCTGCCGGCCGACGCCTCGGGCGACCCGACGGACCGCACCGCGGCCGACAACGCGACCCTGCGCAACGTCTTCGTGATCGGGCCCGACAAGAAGATCAAACTGATCCTCGTCTACCCGATGACCACCGGCCGCAACTTCGACGAGATCCTGCGGGTGATCGACTCGCTCCAGCGCACCGCGAGCGACCAGGTGGCGACCCCGGCGCAGTGGCAGCCGGGCGAGGACGTGATCATCTCCGGCTCGGTCAGCGACGAGGAAGCCAAGGAGCGCTACCCCGGGGGCTGGGAGACGCCGCGCCCCTACATGCGGATCGTCCCCGACCCGAAGAAGTAGGCGGAAGGGCACCGACTGGCCGGCCAGCCAGTCGGTGCCCTACGATCCCAGGCCGTGGCGGAACTGATCTTCTACGCGATCCCCGCCTTCGTGCTGCTGCTGGCGGTCGAGCTGTGGTCCTTCCGCCTCGCCGCCGACGAGGAGCTGGTCGGCTACGAGCTGCGCGACACCCGCACCAGTCTGACGATGGGGGTGGGCAACGTCGTCATCAACCTGGGCTGGAAGCTGGTCGTGGTCGTGGTCTACGCCGGCCTCTACGAGCTGACGCCGCTGCGGATGCCGGCCGACGAGTGGTGGACCTACGCGATCCTCTTCTTCGCCGACGACTTCGCCTACTACTGGTTCCACCGCATCCACCACGAGGTGCGGGTCTTCTGGGCCAGCCACGTCGTCCACCACTCCTCCGAGCACTACAACCTCTCGACCGCGCTGCGGCAGACCTGGACGCCGATGACGGCGCTGCCGTTCTGGGCCGGGCTGGCCCTGCTCGGCTTCCAGCCGTGGATGATCCTCACCCAGCAGGCGGTCAGCCTGATCTACCAGTTCTGGATCCACACCGAGCGGATCGGGCGGCTGCCGGCGCCGATCGAGTTCTTCTTCAACACCCCGTCGCACCACCGCGTCCACCACGGCTCCAACGAGCTCTACCTGGACCGCAACTACGGCGGCATCCTGATCGTCTGGGACCGCATGTTCGGCACCTTCCAGGGCGAGACCGAGCGAGTCCGCTACGGCCTCACCGAGAACCTCCGCAGCTTCCATCCGACCAAGGTCGCCTTCCACGAGTTCGCCGCGATCGGCCGCGACCTGCGCGCCGCGACGAGCTGGCGCCACCGCCTCGGCTACCTCTTCCGCGGTCCCGGCTGGTCGCCGGACGGCCGCGGCCGCGGCACCCGCGGCTGAGCGATCCCCACAGCGGTGCGACTTATTGGCCCTATAGGGGGCATAACTCGCACCGCTGTGGGGCGGGCACCTTGAAATGTGACTAAATAGTCACCTATAGTCGGCGGCGTGGACGAGGTGTTCAAGGCGCTGGCCGACCCGACCCGCAGGCAGCTGCTCGACGAGCTGTTCCGTGAGGACGGGCAGACGCTCAGCGCCCTCGAGGCGCGGTTGCCGATGTCGCGCTTCGGCGTGATGAAGCACCTGAAGGTGCTCGAGGGGGCGGGCCTGGTCACGACCAGGCGGCGCGGCCGCGAGAAGCTGCACTTCCTCAACCCCGTCCCGATCCGGCTGGTCCACGACCGCTGGGTGAGCAAGTACGCGGAGCCCTGGGCCTCGGCGCTCAGCGAGCTGAAACAGGAGATCGAGGAGGACGAGGGATGAACGACGAGCGGCTCTACGCCGTGGTCGTCGGCGGGCGCGGCACGATGACCGTGTTCGAGATCTACGTCAAGACGACGCCGGAGCGCCTCTGGGAGGCGATCACCGACGGGGAGATGCGACGGAAGTACAGCTTCGGGGTGGGGACCGAGTCGGACTGGACCGAGGGCTCCGCCTACCGCTCCGGCGTGCCGGGCGTGATCGACATCGCCAGCGGCGAGAACCTCGAGGTCGACCCGCCGCGGCGGCTGGTGCAGACCTTCCGGGCGCTGTGGAGCGAGGCGGTCGAGCGGGAAGGGACCTCGCGCGTGACCTGGGAGATCGAGCCGGTCGGCGACTCCTGCCGGCTCAGGGTCACCCACGACCAGCTCGACGAGGACGCCGACTCCGAGCTCTACGGTGGCTGGCCGATGATCCTCTCCGGCCTGAAGACGCTGCTGGAGACCGGCGAGCTGCTCGACACCCCGGGGTCGCTGCGTTACTCGGGGGCGGGGCCGAGCTGAGCGCCGCCTTGCGCGCACGGCTCAAGATGAGGGAGGGGAGTGCCGATGACCGGCTCATGAGACTTCGACTGGCCTTCCTCCTGACCCTCGCCCTCGCCCTCGCCGCCCCCTCCGCGGCCTCGGCCCTCAGCTTCAAGATCAACAACGAAAGCGGCCGCTCGGCCGAAGACGTCTACGTGACGATCCACGGCGGCAACTTCAACGTGCCGGGGATGGAAAACAACGTCCCGAAGAAGCTGAGCGAAGTCCCGAGCCCGCTGACGATCAACACGCTCGATTCCGGTCGGGTCTACGTCTCCTACGGCGCTCCGGTTCACGAAGGCGAACCCTTCAACTCGCAGACCCGCTTCGACTGGGCCGAGCTGACGGTCACCCCCAACGCCTCCGACGTCGCCAACCTGACCGCGGTCGACCAGTTCGCGATCGGGATGCGGCTGGACACCTTCAACTCCTCCGGCGGCCACCTGGAAGAACTCAAGTCGACCAACTCCGACACGATGTTCAATGCCCTGCAGCAGATCCCCGGCGGCCCGGAATCGACGGTCAGGAACGGCAGCGGCGAAATCGTCCGCGTGCTCTCGCCGCTGCACTCGACCGCCTACCCCGACCTCGGCGAATACGTGCGCTCGATGGCCGGCCAGACGATCACCCTGCACAGCGGGCTGTACTTCACCCCGTTCGCGACCGCCGTGTACAGCGGCGAATTCGAACCCGACGGCTCGATCACCCTGACCGGCACGACCAACCCACCTCGGAATGGCATCTGCCGACGTTCGAATTCAAAGGCGCGGAACTGATCAAAGACATCTACACGGGGGAAGGGACGCCGAACACCGCCGAAGGGGCGCTGAAGCACGATGTGCTGGCCGCTTTCAGCGCCGGCTTCTGGGGTGGCAAGTACGGCAACGACTCGATCGGCTTCTGCACCAACCCGCTCACCAATTCCGAAGGAACCTGGTGCGAACGGTTCAACCAGCCGGCATTCGCCGCCGCCCGCACCGCCGCCTCGCCGTACCCGACCTACGAGGAATACGCGGCGGTGATCGCCGCAGAACGCCGAAGAGTACGGCAACCCCTACAGCGACGCCTCCGGCAAGGTCGCGATCGGCCTCGACCAGCCAGTCAGCGGCGGCGCGGTCGACAGCCTGTGCCTGACCATCCTCCCCGACTCCGGCGGCTCCGCTCCGGTCAACGCCGAATGCGGCGCCGCCGCCCAGCCCGCGCCCGCGGTGACGCCCGTCGCGAAGAAGGCCGCCAGGGTCCGCTTCCGCCTCGCCAAGAAGACGCGCCTGCGCGGCGCCAAGCTGCGGCTCGGCAAGCTCGTCTGCGCCACCGCCTGCGGGCAGGTCCGCGCCGTCGCCCGCAAGGGCCACAAGGTCCTCGCCCGCGCCAAGTTCAAGGTCGGCGCCAAGCAGCGCCTGCTGGTCCTGCAACTGACCCGCCCCGGCAAGCGCCTGCTCGCCCACAGGCGCAAGCTCAAGGTCCAGCTCAACGTCTGGGTCACCCCGCCCGGATCGAAGACCACCCACACCCACAAGGCGCTGCTGATCCTTCACGGGCGTCGCTGAAGGGGATCGACACTTCACTTTTCGGGGCCGGCCCGGCCTGAAAAGTAGGCCGCGAGGGGGCACGAGCTGCCCCATTGCCGATAGCAGCAGCCACCCCCTGTGCATGATCCCGGCGCAGACGGCGACAACGGTGCCCGAAGCGAATGCCACCTCGTCCTTCTTGGAGTTCTACTCCTGGGCGGGCGAGGAAACCTCTTCTGAATTCGGAAATTGTCCCTACGACTTCACCGTTTCCGGCCCGCTCCACCGCCTCACCGTCAACGTCAACGGCGAAACCGTCGGCAGCTACGCGGCGACGACCGGCGGTGGCGGTCTCGGCTTCCCTCTCTCGCTGCCGGAAGCGCTGATTCGGGGACAACGCGGAATTCGTCGTCTCACCCGGGGCCCGACGGGATCTACCAGGGGGTGGAAGCCAAGCTCGAAGCGCAGTTGAGGCGCGCGGCCCGCTAGGTCCGCTCGGGCTCGCGCTCGCGGAGCTCGCCCTGCGACCAGTCGCGCAGGAAGGCCTCGGTGTCGGCGACGTCGAGCGGCTTGGCGAAGAGAAAGCCCTGGCCGCTGTCGCACTCCTCCTCGCGCAGCAGCGCCAGCTCGCGATGGCCCTCGATGCCCTCGGCGAAGGTCTCGATCGAGAGCGCCTTGCCGAGCTGGACCAGGGAGTGGACCAGGGTGCCGCCCTCGCGGTTGCCCTCGAGGCCGGCGATGAAGGAGCGGTCGATCTTCAGCGCGTCGACCGGGAAGCGCTGCAGGTGGGCGAGCGAGGAGTAGCCGGTGCCGAAGTCGTCGATCGCGATCCGCACCCCGAGCCGCTTGATCGCCGTCAGGCGGCGGGCGGTCTCCTCGACGTTGCGCATCAGCGAGGTCTCGGTCACCTCGACCGTCAGCGCCTCCGGCTCGAGGCCACTGCCGTCCAGGGCGGCTTCGATGTCGGCGGTGATCCGGTCGGTGTCGAGCTGACGCCCGGAGACGTTGACCGCGATCGAGATCCGGTGGCCGGCGGCGCGCCAGGCGGCGCCCTGGCGGCACGCCTCCTCCAGCACCCAGCGGCCGACCTCGGCGATCAGCCCGGTCTCCTCGAGCAGCGGGATGAAGCCTTCCGGCAGCAGCACGCCGCGGGTGGGGTGGACCCAGCGGATCAGCGCCTCGACCCCGGTCGGCGTCATCCGGCCGAGGTCGATGGTCGGCTGGTAGACGAGGAAGAACTGGTCGCCGTCGAGCGCCTCGCGCAGGTCCATCTCGAGTTCGACCCGATTGCGAACCGACTCCTGCATGTCGGTGGCGAACACGGCGTAGCCGTTCTTGCCCTCCCACTTGGCCCGGTACATGGCGATGTCGGCGTTGCGCAGCAGCTCCTCGGCGGTGCCCCGCTCGGCCATCGCGATGCCGATGCTGGCGGTGACCACGACCCGGGTCTCCTTGCCGCCGACTTCGAACGGGTGCGCCAGCGCCCCCAGCAGCCGTTCGGCGACCAGCTCCGGGCCGGCGGCGAGCGAGAGCTCCTCGGAGATGACGACGAACTCGTCGCCACCGAGGCGGCCGAGCGCGTCGGTGTCGCGGATCACCCCGTCGAGCCGTTCGGCCACCGCCCGCAGCAGTTCGTCGCCGGCCGCGTGCCCGAGCGTGTCGTTGATGTCCTTGAAGTTGTCGAGGTCGATGAAGAGGGCGGCGGCCGGGGTCTGGTTGCGGCGCGAGCGGGCCAGCATCTGCGCCGCGCGGTCGAGGACCAGGGTCCGGTTGGGCAGCCCGGTCAGCGCGTCGTGGGTGGCCAGGAAGGCCAGCTCCTCTTCGCGCCGGGTCAGTTCCTCGTCGGTGCGCTGGCGCTCGGTCTCGAAGCACTCGCACATCCGCAGCAGGTTGAACTCGAGGCTGAGCTGGACCAGGTTCATCGCCCGCTGCCGCGCCTCGGCCGGGAGGCCCAGCTCGGAGGCGCTCTCCTGCAGCACCTCGGCCATCGCGTTGCGCCACCAGAAGCAGCGCCAGACGACGTCGTCGAGCAGGGCGGCGCGGTGGACGGCGAGCTCGCCGAAGATCTCCCACGCTTCGCGCCCTGCCTCGATCGCCACCCGCATGCTCTCGCCGGCGATCCAGCGGGCGACCGCGGTGGAGGCGGTGCGGCTGATCAGTTCGAAGCGGCTCTGGACGACGGAGTCGATCTCGCGGTCGGGGCCGGTGGTGCGGGCGACGATCAGCTCGAGGACGTCGTCGACACGGGACTCGAGCGCCTCGCCAAGGCGACGCAGGTCCTCGCCCGCGTCCGGCGACGGGCTCGAGGGCGGCAGTGGCGCCCGCGGCAGATCCTCCGGCTGTTCCGATTGCTCCGGACACATCCCCCCGGTGGATCGACCCCCCGCCGCCGATCTTGAGCCGGTCGCGGCCGACCGGGGTGGGGGGGAGCCAAAGTAACCTAGGAGAGATGAGCCAGCCGACCATCGAGGACGCTCGTGCGCTGAGCGAGTGGGCGCCGCCGCTCGGCGTCGTCTCGGTCTGCCTGCGCTTCGACCCGGGTGACCGCGGCGGTGCCTGGCGGACGGAGCTGCACAACGGGATCGAGCACCTCCTCGAGGTCGCCAAGGAGTCCGCGCACGAGCGCCGGGTGGCCCTGAGGGAGACCGCGCGGCGACTCGGCGAGCGCTTCGAAGACGGCGAGCTGCGGCCGCCCCCGCGGGCCGAAGTCGGCTTCGTCGAGGTCGCCGAGAAGGAGGGGCGCGAGCGCTGGTGGGCGACCGGCGTGGCGTTGCCGGTCGGCGACTGCGTCCGCCTCGACGAGCGGCCGGCGGTGGCGCCGCTGGTCGAGCTGTCGCACCTGGCCCAGCCTCGCGGCGTCGCCCTGCTCTCGGCCGAGAGGGTGCGGCTGCTGGGCTTCGCCGAGGGTGCCCTGGCGGAGATGGAGGACTGGGAGCTGAGCGTGGCCAGCCTCGACTGGCGCGAGCGCAAGTCGGCGCGCAACGCCAACCTGGCCCGCGGCCAGGGCATCAACTCCTCCGGGCACGACCAGTTCGACGAACGGCTCGACCACAACCGCCAGCGCTTCCTCGGCGAGTGCGGCCGCCTCGCCGGGCAGCGGATGGAGCGCGGCGGCGTCCGCGACCTGCTCGCCTTCGGTCCCGCCGGCGACGTCGAGAGCTTCAACGCCGGCCTGGTGGCGCCGGGGGTTGAGCTCGGCGTGGGCGGCGACGGCGACCTGATCTCGACCCCGACCGGGCGCCTGGTCGAGCCCGTCGCCGAGGCCGTCGACCGGCTCTGCGCGCGCCGCGACGAGGAGCTGGCCGAGCGGGTGTTGGAAGAGTCCCAGGGTGGCAGCCGCGGCGCCGCCGGGACGCAGGAGACGGCCGCGGCGCTGGCCGAAGGGCGGGTCGAGCGGCTCGTGCTCGACGCCGGGCTGGAGCAGGCCGAGGAGCTGGTCCGCGCCGCTCTCGCCAGCGGCGCCGCGATCGCCCTGCTGCGCGGCGAGGCAGCCGAGCGGCTGTCCCCGGCCGGCGGCGTCGCCGCGCTCCTCCGCTACTGAGCCGCGCGCTCAGCCGCCGATTGCGCTCATCGTCCGCGCCGGCGCCCGGAAGCCGGGTTCGTTGATGCGGTGCTTCAGCTCCTTGCGCCAGACCGCGTCGCGGACGATCTGCTCCAGCTCGGCGTCGGCGGCGCCCTCTCGCAGCGGCTCGCGCAGGTCGGTCTCGTGCTGGGAGAAGAGGCAGGTGCGCAGGCGGCCGTCGGCGGTCAGGCGCAGGCGGTTGCAGTCGCCGCAGAACGGTTCGGAGACGGGGTTGACGAAGCCGACCTCGCCGCCGCCGTCGGCGAACTCGAAGACGCGGGCGGTGGCGTGCGGCTCGCGGGGGCGCTCGCGCAGCGGCTGCTGCGCTTCGACCATCGCCCGCACCTCGGCACCGGTGAGGACGTCCTCCGCCCGCCAGGCGCGGTCGCCGTCGAGCGGCATGAACTCGATGAAGCGGACCTGGAAATGGTGGTCGCGGGCGAGCGCGCAGAATCGCTCGACGTCCTCGGCGCCGAAGCCCGGGATCGGCACCGCGTTGACCTTGATCGGCCGCACCTGCGGGAAGGCGGCGATCGCCTCCAGTCCGGCGAGGACGCGGTCGAGGGCGTCGCGGCGGGTGATCTCGAAGAAGCGGCCGCGGGCGAGCGAGTCGATCGAGACGTTGACGCGGCTGATCCCCGCCGCCACCAGCGCCTCCGCCTGCTCGGCCAGCAGGTAGCCGTTGGTGGTGAGCGAGAGGTCGCGGATGCCCTCGATCGCGGCCAGCCGAGCGACCAGAGCGGGGAAGTCGCGGCGCACCAGCGGCTCGCCGCCCGTCAGCCGCACGTCCTCGACCCCCAACCCGACCGCCAGCCGCACCAGCCGCTCGATCTCCTCGAACGAGAGGATCTGCTCGCGCGGGGTCCAGGCCATCCCCTCGACCGGCATGCAGTAGCGGCAGCGGAAGTTGCAGCGGTCGGTGACCGAGACCCGCAGATCGGATATCGGTCGGCCGTGAGCGTCCGCGAGGGCCATCGAGCAAGCCTACCCGGGCCGGGTCGTCCGGCACTCGGGGCTGGGCAGCGGAAAGTCTTCGGCTGCGTGTCTGGTCGCACGGTAAGTTCCCTCTTATGAATCAGTTCCGCCAGCCCGACGAGGGAATCCGGGACGACCGGTTCACGCGCCTGGTCGAGCTCGGTTCGACGCTTCTCTCCGAGCTGGACCTGGAGTCCGTGCTGCACTCCGTGGTCGAGGCGGCGCGCGAGCTGATCGACGCCGAGTACGCGGCGCTGGGCGTGCTCAACCCCGAGCGGACCGAACTGGAGCGCTTCATCCACGCCGGCATCGACGAGGAGACGAAACGGTCGATCGGCAGCCTGCCACGCGGCCGCGGCGTCCTCGGCGAGCTGATCCGGGCGCCGGAACCGCTGCGGCTGCGCGACGTCAACGAGCACCCGCACGCCTACGGCTACCCGCCCGGGCACCCGCAGATGCGCTCCTTCCTCGGGGTGCCGATCCGGGTCCGCGGCGAGACCTTCGGCAACCTCTACCTGACCGAGAAGCGGGGCGCGGAGGAGTTCGACGAGAGCGACGAGAAGGCGGCGCGGACGCTGGCCACCTGGGCCGGTGTGGCGATCGAGAACGCCCGCCTCTACACCGAGCTGGCTGAGCGCGAGACGGAGGTGCAGCAATCCCTGCGCCGAGCCGAAACCTCGGTCGACATCGCCCGCACGGTCGGCGGTGAGACCGACGTCGAGCGCGTCCTCGACCTGATCGTCAAGCGCGCCCGCGCCCTGGTCGACGCGCGGGCGCTGCTGGTCCTGCTGCGTCGCGGCGAGCGCCTCTACGTGGCCGCCCGCGCCGGCAGCGTCGACAGCGAGGCCGCCGACCTGACCCTGCCGGTCGAGGGCTCGGTCTACGGCGAGGCGATGCGCGAGCGCGCGCCGCGCCGTCTCGAGGGAGAGCGAACCCCGCACGAGCACGGCCTGCGCGAGCGGCTGGCGGCCGAGTCGGCCCTGGTCGTGCCGCTCGTCTTCCGCGGCTACGCGGTCGGGACCCTGGTGGCGCTGGACCGCGAAGCGGGCGGCTCCGGCTTCGACCAGGAGGACAGCCGCCTGCTCGGCGCCTTCGCCACCAGCGCCGCGACCGCGGTGGCGACGGCGCAGACGGTCGAGTCCGAGCGGCTGCAGCAGCAGGTCGAGATCGGCGAGCGCGAGCGCCAGCACTGGGCCCAGGAGCTCCACGACGAGACCCTGCAGGGGCTGGCGGCGGTGCGGATCTCGCTGGCGACGGCGCTGCAGAGCGGTGCCGAGGACAGGGCCGAGCGGATCGAGGCGGCGGCGGCGGACACCGTCGACCGGCTCGAGGGGCAGATCAACGACCTCAGCCGCCTGATCAACGACCTGCGTCCGTCTGCCCTGGAGCGGCTCGGGCTGGAGCAGGCGATCGTGGCCCTGGCGGAGGAGAGCGCCGCCCGCAACGAGCTGGAGATCGAGGCCGAGGTCGACATCGCCGCCAAGCTCAGCAGCGAGGAGGAGCGGGTCGTCTACCGGCTGGTCCAGGAGGCGCTCACCAACGTCGCCAAGCACGCCGGCGCCGACCGCGTCGACCTCCGTGCCCGCTGGGACGAGCACGAGATCCTGATCGTGGTCAGCGACGACGGCCGCGGCTTCGACCCCGACGCCGTCGCCTCCGGCCACGGCATGCGCGGCATGCGCGAGCGGGTCGAGTCCCTCGGCGGCGAGATCGCCGTCGACTCCCAGCCAGACACCGGCACCCGCGTCACCGCCCGCCTCCCCGTCGGCCACCCGCCCGCGTAGAGGAGCGGCCCGAGGCCAGCTCCCGCTACGACCCGGCTTCAGCCTCCGCGTCGATGACCCCCTGCTCGATCGCGAACCGCACCAGGCCGGGCCGCGTCTCGATTCCCAGCTTTTCCATCAGCTTCGCCCGGTTGACCTCGATCGCGCGGACGCTGAGGAAGAGGCGCTCGCCGATCTCCCGGTTGGTGTAGCCGAGCGCGACCAGGCGCAGCAGCTCGCGCTCGCGCTCGTTGAGGCTGTCGAGCGGGTCGGCTTCCAGCTTGGCCAGGGCGCCGCCCAGCTCGGGGTCGATGTAGGAGCCACCGCCGGCGGCGATCCGGATCGCCTCGGTCAGCTTGCGGTCGGCGGCCTGCTTGAGCACGTAGCCGGCGGCGCCGGCGCGCAGCAGCTCGCGGGCTTTGCGCGGGTCGCTGCGCATCGTCAGCACCACGATCGCCGTCCGCGGGGCGAGCTCCCGCAGCTGCCCGATGTCTGTCACCGGCTCGGCGCCCGGCATCTGCAGGTCGAGCACCAGCACGTCGGGCAGCCGGTCCTTGGTCAGCTTGCGGGCGGATGCGGCGTCGGCGGCCTCGCCGATCACCCGCAGGCCGGGCTCGCCGTCGAGCATGCTGCGCAGCCCCGCACGGATCACGTTGTGATCGTCGGCCAGAACCACGGTCGTCTCTTTCGCGCTCTCCATCTTCGCTGCTCTCCGGCAGTCTCTCAGGAGCCGATGGTGCCATGCCGAAGGCCGGAATGTGGCTTGCTGCCGATGGAGCGGCGGCGCTCGCTCGGGATCCTGGCCGGTATGCGGATACTCGTGGCTCTCGGCGGCAACGCGCTCGTGCGCAGGGGCGAGTCGGCCACGGCCGAGGCGCAGCGCCGCAACGTCGAAGCCGCCGCCGCCGCCCTGGCCGAGCTGAGCGCCGGCAACGAGCTGATCGTCACCCACGGCAACGGCCCCCAGGTCGGCCTGCTGGCGCTGCAGAACGAGAGCTACTCCGACGTCGAGCCCTACCCGCTCGACCTCCTCGGAGCCGAGAGCGAGGGGATGGTCGGTCACATGCTGGAGCTGGCGCTGCGCAACGCGCTGCCCGGTCGCGAGGTGGTCACGGTCCTGACCGAGGTCGTGGTCAGCGCCGACGACCCCGCCTTCCACCGCCCGACCAAGCCGATCGGTCCGAGCTACGCGCCCGAGGTGGCGAAACGCCTGGCCGCGGAGCGGGGTTGGGTCGTCGGCCCCGACGGCCGCGGCTTCCGCCGCCTGGTGCCCTCGCCCGAGCCGCGGGCGATCGCCGAGCTGCGCAGCCTGCGGGCGCTGATCGGAACCGGGGCGCTCGTGGTCTGCGCCGGTGGCGGCGGCATCCCCGCTGTCGTCGACGGCAGCGGGGAGATGCGCGGGGTCGAGGCGGTGATCGACAAGGACCTGACCGCCTCGCTGCTGGCGAGGCGCCTGGACGCCGACCTGCTGATGATGCTGACCGACGTCGACTCCGTCCGGCTCGAGTGGGGTGAGCCGGGCGAGCGGTCGCTCTCCGGCGCGACCCCGGAGGAGCTGCGCGCGCTCGAGTTCGCTCCGGGCTCGATGGGGCCGAAGATCGAGGCAGCCTGCCGCTTCGTCGAAGCGACCGGCCGCCGCGCCGCGGTCGGCTCGTTGTGCGAGGCGCCGCTGGTCGCGATCGGAGAGGCCGGCACCCAGGTGCGGCCGAAGGCCGCCAGTCCCGGCGTGCCGGTCGCCGCCAACGGCAACGGCCGCGCCAGTGCAGCAGCGCCCCGGTACGCTGGGCGCCATGAGCGCAGCTGAGCCGGGGGGCGACGTCACGATCACGATCGTGCTTGCCGACGATCACGCGATCGTCCGCGGGGCGCTGCGCTCGCTGCTCGAGGGCCAGCCCGACTTCGAGGTGGTGGGCGAGGCGGCCGACCTCGCCTCCGCCCGCGCCGCCGTCGAGGCTCACGGGCCGCAGGTCCTGATCCTCGACGTCAACATGCCCGACGGGCTCGCGGTCGAGATCGTCGCCGACCTGCGCGAGCAGGCCGCGGCGACGGAGATCGTGCTGCTGACGATGGAGCGCGACCTCACCCTCGCCCGCCGGGCCCTCCAGGGCGGTGCCCGCGGCTACCTCTTCAAGGACGCCGCCCACCTGGAGCTGATCGACGCCGTACGCCACGCCGCCGAGGGCCGCGAGTACCTTCCCGCCGCCGTCGCCGCCGGCCTGCGGTCCGGCGCCGCGGACGAGGAGCGGCCGCTGCTCTCGCCGCGCGAGACAGAGGTCCTGCGCCTGCTCGCCCTCGGCCACACCAACCGTGAGATCGCCGATTCGCTCGACCTCAGCGTCCGCACCGTCGAGACCCACCGCGCCCACGTCCAGCAGAAGCTCGGCCTCGCCAGCCGCCCCGAGCTGACCCGCCACGCGCTCGCCAACGGGATCATCGAGGCCTGAGCCGCCAGGCGCCTTGCCTCAGGCCCAGGTCCGCGGCCAGGGGCGGGGCGGGGCGGAGGCGGTGACGCGGACGCGGGCGTCGGCGGCGACGCTGCCGCCGGGGCCGGCGAGCACCGGGTTGAGGTCGAGCTCGGCGATCTCGCGGTGGGAGTCGGCCAGCGCGCTGACCCGCAGCAGCAGCTCCTCGACCGTTTCGAGGTCGGCCGGGGCGGTGCCGCGGAAGCCGGTCAGCATCGGGAAGATCGCCAGCGAGCGCAGCATCTCGGCGGCGTCGAGGGGGCCGATCGGGCAGACGCGGACGGCGATGTCGCGCATCAGCTCGGCGGCGGTGCCCCCGGCGCCGCAGGCGAGCACCGGGCCGAAGACGGGGTCGGCGGCGATGCCGACCAGCAGCTCGGTCCCGCCCTCGACCATCCGCTGGACCAGGAACGACTCGCGCGCCACCTCGGCCGCGGCCAGGGCCTCGTCCATCCGCGCCGCCGCCCGCGCCACCTCCTCACCGCCCTCGAGGCCGACCCGCACGGCGCCGAACTCGCTCTTGTGGAGGATCTCCGCGCCCTGCGCCTTCAGCGCCACCGGGCCGCCGAGCGCCTCGGCAGCGGCGACCGCAGCCTCGCCGTCGGCGGCGCTGCGCGCCTCGGGCATCGCGATCCCGTAGCAGTCGAGCAGCCGGGCGCAGTCCTCCGGCGGCAGCCACTCGCGCCCCGCGGCCAGCGCTTCGGAGAGCACCGCCGCCGCCTCGTCGGGGCGGACGTCGGCGAAGTCCGGCGCCGGCTCCTCGGGCGGCCGCCGGCGCCAGCGCTGGTGGCGCACCGTCTTGGCGAGCGCTCGCGCCGCGTCCTCGGGGTGGACGTGGGTGGGGACGCCGGCCGCCTCCGCCAGCGCCTCGTGCCCGTGCGGCGACATGAACACGGCCTGCAGCGGGATCTGCCGTGAGACTCGCTCGCGGGCGGCGCCGACCGCCGCGGCGACGTCCTCGGGCCGGGTCTGCAGCGGCTGGATGAAGATCGCGATCAGGGCGTCGATCCCGTCCCACTCGGCGAGCGTCGCGATCGCCTTCTCGTAGTCCTCGGCGCCGGCGGTGGCGATCATGTCGACCGGGTTGCCGAGGCCCGCCTCGGCCGGCAGGAAGCGGCGCAGCTTCGCCCGCAGGGCCCGGGGCAGCTCGGGCACCTCCAGGCCGGCCGCCTCGCAGGCGTCGGCGCACATGATCCCCGGGCCGCCGGCGTTGGTGACGATCCCGACCCGCGGGCCCTCGGCCAGCGGCTGGCTGGAGAGCAGCGAGGCGACGTCGAGCAGCTCGGCCAGGGTCTCGGTGCGGATCACCCCGGACTGCTCGAAGAGGGCGTCGGTGGCGCCGTCGGAGCCGGCGATGAGGGCGCCGGTGTGGGAGCTGGTCGCCCGCGCCCCGGCGGCCGAGCGGCCGCTCTTGACGACCACGATCGGCATCTCGCCGCCGACCCGCCGCGCCACCCGCGAGAAGCGGCGCGGATCGCTGAAGGACTCGATGTAGAGCAGCGCCACCCGGGTCGCCTCGTCGCCCTCCCAGTACTCGAGCAGGTCGTTGGCGGTGATGTCGGCGCGGTTGCCGACCGAGGCGAAGGAGGAGACGCCGAGCCCCGGCTCGCCGGCGAACTCCATCAGCGCCAGGCCGAGGGCGCCGCTCTGGGTGACGAACCCGACCTGGCCGGGCCGCGGCGCGTTCGGCGCGAAGGTCGCGTTCAGGGTCGAGCCGGCCCGGGTGCTGAGGACGCCGAGGCAGTTGGGGCCGACCAGCCGCATCCCCGCCTCGCGGCAGACGGCGAGCAGCTCGCGCTCGCGGCGGGCGCCGGCCTTGCCGGTCTCGCCGAAGCCGGCGGAGAGCACGAGCAGCGCCCGCACGCCCTTCTCGGCGCATTCGCGGGCGGCGTCGACGACACCCGCGGCGGGGATCGCGATCGCCGCCAGGTCGACCTCGCCCGGCACCGCGACGACCGAGGGGAAGGCGGCGACGCCCTGGACGGTGTCGGCGCTCGGGTTGACCGCGTACAGCTCGCCGGCGAAGCCGGACTCGAGCATGTTGCGGAGAACCTCGCCGCCGACCGTGCCGCGCCGCCGCGAGGCGCCGATCACCGCCACCGACCGCGGCTCGAGGAAGTGGCGGACGGAGGCCTCGGCTGCGAGCCGGTCGCGATCCTCGAAGCGGGCCACCGCCTCCGGCGAGAGCGAGGTCGGGAGAGTGAGCCGGATGCCGCTTGCGGCCGACTCGATCTCGACCGGGAAGCCGCTCTCGCGGAAGACCTCGATCATCCGGTGGTTCTGGGGCAGCACCTCGGCGACGAAGGCGGCGATCCCGTTCGCCTCGGCGACCTGGGCGAGGTGGGCGAGCAGGATCGTCCCCAGTCCCTTGTCCTGCAGGCCCTCGGCGATCGCGAAGGCGACTTCGGCGGTGCCGGGGGAGAGGCCGACGTAGACGCCGTGGCCGACCACCCGCTCGTCCTCGCCGCGGATCGCGAGGATCCCGTAGCGGCTGGCGTAGTCGACGTCGGCCATCGTCGCGGCCGTCTGCTCGAGGTCGGGGGCGCCGGAGAAGAAGCGGAATGCCTGCGACGCGACGCTGAGGCCCTCGAAGAAACGCAGCAGCGACGCCTCGCTGCCGCGCCGGACCGGGCGCAGCCGCACCGTGGAGCCGTCGCGCAGCACGACGTCGGCCTCACGGTGGGCGGGATAGCCGCTGGTCACGACTCGATCGTAGGGCCTCGGCGGCGCCCGCTCGGCTCGTTTCCGGTTCCGCGCCCCGTACAGTCCCTCCGGATGCTCTATTTCAGCCATCCGGCCTGCTTGGAGCACGACCCGCGGGAGCAGCTGTTCGCGCACCCCGAGTCGCCCGACCGGCTGACCGCGATCGAAGCGGGCCTGGCCGAGCGCGACTGGCTCGGCTGGGAGCGGCGCCGGGCGCCCTCGGCGCGCGAGGAGGACCTGATGCGGGTCCACTCGCGCGGTCACGTCGAGCGGATCCGCGAGCTCTGCCTCTCCGGCGGCGGCGCGATCGACGGCGACACCTTCGCCGGCGAGGCCTCCTACCGGGCGGCGCTGCACGCGGCCGGCGCCGCCGGAGCGATGACGCGGGCGCTGCTCGGCGGCGAGGCCGGTGCCGGCTTCTGTGCGATCCGGCCGCCCGGCCACCACGCCGAACCGGAGCGGGCGATGGGCTTCTGCCTCTTCGACAACGTCGCGATCGCCGCCGAGCTGGCGCTGGCCGAGCTCGGGGCCGAGCGGGTCTTCATCCTCGACTGGGACGTCCACCACGGCAACGGCACCGCCGAGGCCTTCCGGCGCCGCTCCGACGTCCTCTTCGCCAGCATCCACCAGGGCGGCATCTTCCCCGGCACCGGCGACCTCGCCGATGCCGGCTCGGGCGAGGGGGAGGGGTTCACGATCAACCTGCCGGTACCCGCCGGCAGCGGCGAGGACGTCTGGCTCTCGCTGCTGGAGCACGTCATCCTCCCCGCCGCCGACTCCTTCGCACCGGGCCTGGTGCTGATCTCGGCCGGCTACGACGCCCACCGCGCCGACCCGCTCGCCGAGTGCCGCCTGGAGTCCTCCTCCTTCGCCCAGATGGCCTGCCACGTGCGCGACGCCGCCACCCGCTGGGGGGCGCCGGTGGGGGCGGTGCTGGAGGGCGGCTACGACCTCGCGGCGCTGGCCGAGTCGGTGGCGGCGACGATGGCGGCGCTGGGCGGCGAGGGCGAGACGATCGAAGCGGCGCCGGAGGCGTTGCTGACCTCGCGCGCCGCCTCGCACGTATCCCACTACTGGCCCCTCTGAGGCGACGTGGCCGAGCCCAAATTCGTCCAGATCGCGCCCGCCCCGCTGGACCGCTTCCGGCCGCTGCTGGGTGAGGGGTTCCTGGAGATCGCCCAGGTCGCGGCCTGGGCCCGCCAGGCCTTCGAGGGGCGGGCGATCTGGCACGTCAGCTCGACCGCCCGCGGCGGCGGGGTCGCCGAGATGCTGCGCACCCTGCTGCCCTACGTGCGCGGCGCCGGGGTCGACACCCGCTGGGTGGTGCTGCGCGAGGCGGCCGAGTTCTTCGCCGTCACCAAGCGGATCCACAACCGGCTGCACGGCTATCCCGGCGACGGCGGCCCGCTCGGCGACGGGGAGCGGGCGCTCTACGAGGGGATCCTGGCCGCCAGCGCCGCCCGGCTCCTGCAGCTCACCCGGGCCGGGGACGTCATCTACCTGCACGATCCGCAGACCGCCGGCCTGGTGCCGGCGATGCGCGAGGCCGGCCTCAAGGTCGTCTGGCGCTGTCACGTCGGCGTCGACGTGCCCAACGACATCGTCCGCGGTGCCTGGGACTTCCTGCGCCCCTACGTCGAGCAGGCCGACGTCTACGTGTTCTCGCGGCGCGAGTACCTCTGGGAGGGGCTGGACGAGGAGCGTGCCTGGTTCATGCCGCCCGTGATCGACCCCTTCTCGCCGAAGAACCAGGAGCTCGACGCTCCCACCGTCGACGCGATCCTGCGCGAGCTCGAGATCGTCCCCGACGGCCTGGTCGGGGCGCCGGTCTTCACCCGCGGCGACGGCACCCCGGCCCGGGTCGAGCGCCAGGCGGTGATCCTCCAGGAGGAACCGGTGCCAGACGACGCCCAGGTGGTCACCCAGGTCTCCCGCTGGGACCGGCTCAAGGACCCGCGCGGGGTGCTGGCGATCCTCGAGCACCACCTCGACGACCCGGAGCTGCACCTGGTCCTGGTCGGCCCCGACTCGGCCGGGGTCGCCGACGACCCCGAGGGCGCCGCCGTCTACGGCGAAACCGCCGAGTCCTGGCGTCGCCTCGACCGGGAGCACCGCCGCCGCGCCCACCTGATCAGCCTGCCGATGTTCGACATCGACGAAAACGGGGCGATGGTCAACGCGATCCAGCGTCGCGCCGACGTGGTCGTGCAGAAGAGCATCGCCGAGGGTTTCGGCCTCACCGTCGCCGAGGCGATGTGGAAGCGGCGCCCCGTGGTCGCCAGCCGCGTCGGTGGCATCCAGGACCAGATCGCCGACGGCGAGACCGGCATCCTCGTCGACGACCCCAATGACATCGCCACCTTCGGCGCCGCGATCGAAGCCATCCTCGCCGACCCGCCGCGGGCGCAGGCGATGGGCGAGGCGGGCCGCCAGCGGGTGATCGACCGCTACCTCGCAGTCCACCGCCTGCGCGAGTACGTCGACCTGGTCGCGACGCTGCTCGACTGAGGACGGGGCGTTGTGGGGGAGAGGTGGGGGTCGGTCTTGGCTTCCGGCCCTCCCCCCGTGTCACGCCGTCTCGTGCCTCGCCCGCTCGAGCAGCAACCGCCGCTCGGCGGCGGCGATCAGGCGGCGGGCGCGGTCGACGGCGTCGATGTTGACCGAGATCGCGTCGATGCCGGCGTTGACCAGCAGTTCCGCGTACTCGGGGTGGACCGAGGGCGCCTGGCCGCAGATCGAGGTCTGCATCCCGAGCTCGCGGGCGCGCCCGAGCAGCTGGGAGATGTATTCGGTCACCGCCGCGTCGCGCTCGTCGAAGACCTCGGCGACCAGCTCCGAGTCGCGGTCGGCGCCGAGCACCAGCTGGGTCAGGTCGTTGGAGCCGATCGAGATCCCGGCGACGCCGAGCTCGGCGTAGCGGGGCAGGTGGAAGAGGACCGAGGGCACCTCGGCCATCACCCATAGCTCAAACCCCGGCCGGTCGAGCAGCCCTGCCCGGCGGATCTGCTCGCGGCAGGCCGCGACTTCGTGCGGGGTGCGGACGAACGGCAGCATCACGTGGAAGTTGTGGTGGCCGGTGTCCCAGACCCGGGAGATCGCCTGCAGCTCGAGGTCGAGCAGGTCGGGCTCGTGCATGTAGCGCAGGGCGCCGCGGTAGCCGATCATCGGGTTGGCCTCCTCGGGCTCGAAGCGCTCGCCCCCCTCCAGGCCGCGGAACTCGTTGGTGCGGAAGTCGATCGTCCGGTAGGTGATCGGGCGCGGGTCGAAGGCACTGGCGAACTTGACCAGCGACGCCGCCATCGGCTCGACGAAGCGCTCGCCTTCGCCGTTCTCCAGCAGCTGCCGCGGGTGGACGCCGTCGAGCGCCTCGACCACCATCAGCTCGGCCCGCAGCAGCCCGACGCCGTCGACGTCGAGGTTGGCGACCCGCTCCAGTTGGGAGGGCTCGGAGAGGTTGACCAGCAGCCTGGTGCCGGTCACCGTCTCGGCCTCGTGGACGACGGGCCCGGCGGCGGCGGCCGGAGCTGCGGCGGGCGCGGTCGCCCCCTCGGTCACGGCGCCCTCGCCGGCGTCGACGGTGACGACCTCGCCGTCGCGCAGCACCTCGGTCGCGTTGGCGGTCCCGACCACGCAGGGCAGTCCCAGCTCGCGGGAGACGATCGCCGCGTGGCAGGTCATGCCGCCGGAGTCGGTGACGATCGCCGCCGCCTTGCGCATCAGCGGCACCCAGTCGGGCGCGGTCATGTGGGTGACGAGGATCTCGCCCCCCCGCAGATCGCCGGCCTGGGCGAGCTCGCGGACGACCCGCACCGAGCCGGAGGCGATCCCCGGTGCGGCGCCGAGCCCGCGCACCAGCTCGGGCCCCGGCCCGTCCGCGGCGGCTTCGGCGCTGACCGCGCCGGAGGCGGTCACCGGGCGCGATTGCAGCATCCAGATCGCCCCCTCCGGGTCGACCGCCCACTCGGTGTCCTGCGGCGAGCCGTAGTGCGCTTCGATCTGCATCCCCAGTTCGGCCACCTGGCGCACCTGCGCGGCGCTCAGCACCGGCTCCTCGGCCTCGGCGCCCTTCAGCTCGCGGGTCTCGGTGCCGCCGTCGGGGAGCATCTCGATCGTCAGCTCCTTGCGCCGCACTTCGCGCCGCAGGACCGAGAGGCCGTCCTTGGCGACCACGTAGCGGTCGGGGGAGACCGAGCCGGAGACGACCGACTCGCCGAGGCCGAAGGCGCCCTCGATGATCAGCCGGTCGGTGGCGCCGGAGGCGGGGTCGATCGTGAACATCACCCCGGCCCGGGTCGACTCGATCTGGCGCTGGACGACGACGGCGATGTCCATGTCGGCCTGGCCGAAGCCGCGCTTGGCCCGGTAGTAGACGGTGCGGCCGCCGAACAGGGAGGACCAGCAGCGGCGCACCGCGTCGAGCACGCTGTCGGCCCCGCGGATCCCGAGGAACGTCTCGTTCATCCCGGCGAAGGAGGCTGACTCGGTGTCCTCGGCGGTGGCCGAGGAGCGCACCGCGACCGGGGCGTCGGCGTCCTCGCCGGCCAGGGCGAGGTAGGACTCGCGGATCGCGGCGGCGAGCCAGTCGGGGATCGGCGTCGCCTCGACCATCTCGCGCACCTCCGTCGCCGCCTGCTCGAGCGCGTCGGTGTCCTCGACGTCGAGCGTCGCAAGGCGCTCGGTGATTCGCTCGCGCAGGCCGGTCACGTCGCAGAAGGCCGCGTAGGCGGGGGCGCCGACCACGAACCCGGGCGGGACCGGCAGCCCGGCGGCGGTCAGCTCGCCGAGGTTGGCGCCCTTGCCGCCGGCGAAGTCGACCTGGCCGCGGTCGAGGCGGTCGAAGCCGCGGATCGCGTCCTCGGGCGCCGGCGGGCTGGTCGGGGTGTCGGTTGGGTCGCTCATCGTGTCGCTCCGATCGTTCATGGTCTGGCCACCACCAGCACCGGGCACGGTGCCTTGTGGATCAGCTGAGTGGAGACCGAGCCGAGCAACACCCTCGCCACCGGGCCGTAGCGGCGCGAGCCGGCGACCAGCAGGTCGACCCCTTCCTCGCAGGCTTCGGCGAGCACGGTTGCGGCGGGGCCGCTGAGGGGGCGCCCTTCGGCGGCGATCCGCCGGTCGACCAGCTTGACGGCCTCCCGCACGATCTCCTCGGGGACGGGCGGGGCCGCCGGCGTGTAGCCGACGACGCCGGGCAGGGCGATCGGCGGCTCGGCGACGGTGAGGACCCGGATCGTGCCGTCGGTGTCCCTGGCGAGATCCTGCGCCCGCAGCAGCGCCGCCCTCGCCTCGGGGCTGCCGTCGTAGGCGACGGCGATGGTCCGGAAGGGGCTGTGGTGCTCTTCCGCGTAGCCGCGCGGCGCCGCCACCACCGGACAGGTGGCGCCGTGCAGGAGCGCCTCGGCGACGCTGCCGATCACCGCCCGGCCGATCGCCCCGCGGTGCGGCGAGCCGACCACGACCAGGTCGACCTCCTCCGTCTCGGCGAGGTCGTTGAGCACCTCGGCCGGGGTGCCGCCGCCGTAGCCGCGGGTCTCGACCTCGATCCCGTCCAGCGCCTCGCGCGCCTGCTCGAAGAGGGCCGCCGTCTCCGGAGCCTCCTCCTTGCCCAGCCGCGCGTAGCTGACCGGCAGCGGCCCGTAGGGGAGGACGGTGACGACCAGCGCCTTGGCCCGGGAGGCGGCGCCGAGGACCCGCGCCAGCTCCAGCGCGTCCCTGCCCCCGTCGCTGCCGTCGTACCCCACCAGCAAACGCATCTGCCCTGTCGCTCCTCTGGAAGTGGATTGAACTTGCCGCAATCTAGGTTCGTTCCCGGCCGGCGCCATCCGCAAAACTCCGCAGCGAACGGGCGGCCGGCCCCCGATGACCGGCGCCCCGGCCCGGCCCAGGATGAGGACGTGGGCTTCAACAGCATCCGTGTCGGCCGGCTGGCGGGGATCCCGATCGGCATCCAGCCCCTGTGGCTGCTGATCGTCGCCCTGATCACCTGGTCGCTCGGCGCCGTCTACTACCCCGACACGGTCGCCGGCATCGCCCCGGCCCTCGCCTACGGCCTCGGTCTGGCGAGCGCCCTGCTGCTGTTCGCCAGCATCCTCCTGCACGAGCTCGGGCACGCGCTGGTCGCCCGCCGCCACGGGGTGGAGATCGAAGAGATCGACCTCTGGCTGCTCGGCGGCGTCGCCCGCATGAGCAGCTACCCGAAGACCGCCTCCGACGAGCTGCGCTTCGCCCTCGCGGGGCCGGCGGTGACGGCGGCAATCGTCGCCCTCTTCGGCCTGGTGGCGCTGCTGCTGCCGACCTCGGTCTCGCCGGAGGCGCGGGCCGTGGTCGATTACCAGCTCTTCGTCAACGGGGCGATCCTCGTCTTCAACCTGCTCCCCGCCTTCCCGCTCGACGGCGGCCGGGTCGCCCGGGCGCTGCTGTGGGCCCGCAGCGGCGACATCAACGCGGCCACCGCATCGGCCGCCGGGCTGGGCCGCGTGCTCGGCTACGGGATGATCGGCCTCGGCGTCTTCGCCACCTTGGCCGGCGCCATCGGCGGCCTCTGGTTCGCCATGGTCGGCCTCTTCGTCGTCGCTGCGGCGCGGGCCGAGCAGACCGGCCTCGAGGTCCGCACCGCCTTCTCCGGGCGCGAGGCGGGGCGGCTGATGTCGTTCCCGGCGGTGACGATCCCGGCCGACGCCAGCGTCGAGGAGGCGGTCGAGGATTACTTCGTCCTCCACCGCTACACGGCCTTCCCGGTGCTGGAGGGCGGCGCCCCGATCGGGCTGATCGACACCGCCACGGTCGAGCGGGTGCCGTCCGCGGTGCGCGCGCGGAGACGGGTGGGGGAGGTGGCGATCCGCGAGCCGAGCCTCTTCGTCGAGGAGCGCCAGGACGTCGCCGAGCTGCTCGAACGACCGGCCTTCCAGCGGGTCGGCCGGGCGCTGGTGGCGACCGCCGACGGCGGCATCGGGATCCTTTCGCGAACCGACGTCGAGCGGGCGCTGCGCGCCTGGGAGCTGGATCACCGCCCCCAGATGCGACCCCGCTCGGCCCGGTGAGGGGGATGTGGCGCCGGCCGATCGCGGTCGGTGAGGCGCCGGCAAGGGGGAGGTCCCACAGACGATGCGTCGGGGATCCCCGGATGGTCCGTCCGGTGCCGCTGGAAAGACTTGCGCGATGACGAGCCAGGGGGGGGACAACCACACGCCGGTCGCCCGTGTCGTGATCGCCGGCGGCGGCGTCGCCGGCCTCGAGGCGGCGATCGCACTGCGCGAGCTGGCGGGGGACCGCGTCCAGGTCGAGCTCTGCTCGCCGCAGGAGGACTTCGTCTACCGCCCCTTTGCCGTCGGCGAGCCCTACGGGCGCTCGCGTCCGATGCGCTACCCGCTGGCGCGGCTGGCCGAGGCCTGCGGCGCCAAGCTGCGGCTGGAAAGCATCGGTGCCGTCGAGGCCGACAAGCAGCGGGCGATCACCCACGACGGGGTGCGTCTCGACTACGACTACCTGATCCTCGCCCCGGGCTCGCGGATGCTGTGGTCGGTGCCGGGGTCGGTCCCGTTCTGGGGGGTGCCCGAGGAAAACGCGATCCAGGAGGTGATCCGCGGCCTGCGCGAGGGCGAGCTGGAAACGGTCGTCTTCACCCTGCCCGGTGTCGTCAGCTGGGCGCTGCCGGTCTACGAGCTGGCGCTGCTCGCCGACGCCGAGCGTCGGCGAGCCGGGGTGAGCGGCCAGCGGCTGATCGTCGTCACCCCGGAGGAGGCGCCGCTGGGCGTCTTCGGCCGGCGAGCCGGGGAGGAGGTCGGCGCCCTGCTCGCCGAGCGCGGGATCGAGGTGCTGACGGGGAGCCACCCGGTCGCCTTCGCCGACGGGCGTCTGCAGGTCGCGCCGGGCGGCGAGGTCGCGGCCGACGCGGTGGTCAGCCTGCCGCGCCTGGAGGGGCGGCATATCGACGGCGTGCCCCACGACGAGCACGGCTTCATCGCCGTCGACGAGCACTGCCGGGTGCAGGGCCTGGAGCGCGTGTTGGCGGTCGGCGACGTCACCGCCTTCCCGGTCAAGCAGGGCGGCATCTCCACTCAGCAGGCCGACGCCGCGGCCGAGGCGATCGCCGCTGCGGTCGGCGCCCGGGCCGAGGCCGACCCCTTCGAACCAGTCCTGCGCGGGGTGCTCTGGACCGGCGGCGAGCCCCGCTACGTCTACGGACGCCTCGGCGGCGGCCGCGGCGAAACTTCGGTTCTCAGCGAGACGGCGCCGTGGTCGACCGAGTACGACGACAAGATCATCGCGCGCTACCTGACCCCCTTCCTGTCCGGCCTGCGCGTCTAGCGCTCGAACGTGAGTTCGATCACAGTGTGAGCGCGCTCACAAACGAAATCCTCGATTCCGGGACACTTGTATACAAGCAACCGAAACGGAGTCGAACATGCCTTCCAGTTGGACCATCACCGAGATTGACAACGGCCAGCCCACCACCACCGTCAGCGGCGTCTCCCAGAAGGACGCGATCGCGGCGATCTACAGGGCGATGCGCGGCGAGAGCCCGCTTCCGGCCGCCGCCGCCAGGCGTGAGCCGGTGCAGGCGAGCGCCGAGCGCCGCGAGCAGGTCGCAGCAGCCGCCTAGCAGCACCAGGCTTCCAAGCGGCGCGGGGTGGCGTCCGCCCCGTCGGCCGCAGCGCTAGGGGCGGCCGGAGCCGGCGAGCGGCTCGATCCGGAAGGACGAGCGCACCGGGTGCTGCGGCTTGTAGAAGGTCGCCGTCTGGTTCAGCAGCCGCCACGGATAGCGCAGCGTGCCCCCCGGCTGGGCGAGGAAGCGCGTGAACAGGATCGAGGCGCGCCGGCAGGTGATTCCCGAGTTGGTCGGGATGTAGACGAGGTACTGGCCCCGGCGGAAGAAGAGCGGGCCGACCGGGCCGGCGGCATTGACCTGGTAGGTGCCAGGGCAGAGGTAGCCGAGACGGCGGTTGCCGCCTTCGCCGCCGCCACCGATGCGCGAGACCGTGAAGCCGGGCTGCGAGCCACGCGGGAAGCGGGCGCGGCCGTTGCCCTGGGCGACGACGCGCCAGGGTCGCGGCAGGACGCCGTCCCAGTCCTCGAGGAAGCGGGCGAAGAGCCGCGAGGTGGTGGCGCAGCTGAGGCCGGAGCCGGCTTCGGCCGTCACCGAGTAGTTGCCGGCGGGGAAGCGGGCCGCGCCGATGCGGTCGTTGTGCAGGACGCGGAAGCTCGGGCAGCTGGCGGCGGCGACCGCGGCCGGGGCGGCCGTCACGTTCGGCAGCGCGGCGAGGGCCAGCGCTGCGAGGACGGCGACGAGTCCCAGACGCCGCCTGGCGTTCGATCCGCGGACGAGGTGCACGGGCGGCAACCTATCAGCGCGGACGGCGGGCGAACAGGGAGGTACTCGATCCCCGGGCGTCAATCAGGGGTCATCGCCACTCCGTACCATGCCTGCGACCGATGCCGGAACCCGTCAAGCGCAACCAGCGCTACATGCCCGGGCTCGACGGCCTGCGCGCGGTTGCGGTGCTGGCCGTCATCGCCTTTCACCTCAACTTCGGTTGGGCTCCGGGAGGGCTGCTCGGGGTCGGGATCTTCTTCACGCTCAGTGGCTATCTGATCACCGACCTGCTGCTGACCCAGCTATCGGCACGCGGTCACATCAAGCTGCTCGCCTTCTGGCTGGCCCGCGCCCGGCGCCTGCTGCCGGCGCTGTTCCTGATGCTGGCGATCGTCGTCGCCTGGGTGACCGTCTTCGGCCCCGCCCAGCCCGATCAGTTCCGCAAGGCGGTGGTGTCGGCGGTCGTCTACGTCAACAACTGGCAGCAGATCTTCGCCAACGTCTCCTACTTCGCCCGCTTCGCCCCGGAAGGGCCGCTCAACCACCTCTGGTCGCTCTCGGTGGAGGAGCAGTTCTACATCGTCTGGCCGTTCCTGCTGCTGCTCGGCGTCAAGCTCGTCCGCGAGCGCCCGCTCGCCTCCGGCATCCGGCCGCGCCTGGCCCTGGTCACGCTCGGTCTGGCCTTCGCCTCCTCGATCCTGATGGCGGTCCTCTATCACCCGAGCCTCGACCCCTCGCGGATCTACTACGGCACCGACACCCGGGCCGGGGGCCTGCTGTTCGGGGCGGCGCTGGCGATGGTCTGGCCGAGCCGACGGCTCAGCCACCGGATCGCGCTCAACGCCCGCAACACGCTCGACGGCCTCGGCCTGCTCGGCCTGCTGATCGTCGCGATCATGATCTGGCAGGTCGGCGAGTTCGACGCCTTCCTCTACCGGGGCGGCTTCGTCGTCCTCTCGCTCGCCACCGTCCTCATCCTGATGCCGCTCGCCCACCCCGCCTGCAGGCTCGGGCGCTGGCTCGGGGCGCGGCCGCTGCGCTGGGTCGGCGTCCGCTCCTACGCCATCTACCTCTGGCAGACGCCGATCATCGTCCTCACCTCGCCGACCGGCCGCCACGGCCAGAGCCTGGTCCGCGACGCGCTGCAGGTGGCGGCGATCCTCGCGATCTCGGCGCTCTCCTGGAAGTTCGTCGAGGAGCCGATCCGCCACGGCGCGATCGGCCGCTTCTTCGCCCGCCGCCGCGCCGTCGGCTGGCGCTGGGAAACGTTCGCGCCGCCGATGCGGGGCGCGATCCTCGGCCTCGGCCTGGTCCTGCTGATCGCGGCCGCCGGGATGGCGGGGCTGAACGCCGCCAGCGTCGAAGGGGAAGCGACCAGGGTCGTGCAGGCGCGGGCGGCGGGGACGACCAAGCCGCCGCCGCTGACCCCGGCCCAGGCCAACTCGTCGAAGAAGACGTCCTGCCGGGCGGTCGTCCACATCGGCGACTCGACCTCCGAGGGCCTGGACTCGGCCGAATACCTGCCGGTCGCCAGCCAGCGGATCGAAAACCGCTACAACGAAGTCGGGGTGAGAGAAGTCCACATGGACGTCTCCGGCGCTCGCTCGATCGAAGAGCGCTACAACGGCGAACCGAACGCCGCCGAAGCCGCAGAAGCCTGGAAGCGCGAAGGCTTCCGCGGCTGCTGGGTGCTGGCGCTGGGGACCAACGAGGCGGCCGACGTCGCCGCCGGCTCCAACGTCGGCGACCGCGAACGGATCGACAAGATGATGGCGATCATCGGCAGTGAACCGGTGCTCTGGGTCAACGTCCGCTCGCTGGTCGAAGCCGGCGACCCCTACTCGGCGGCGAACATGAGGAAATGGGACCAGGAACTCGTCGCCGCCTGTGAAGTCTTCCCCAGCATGCGCATCTACAACTGGGCCGCCGACGTCAAGGACTCCTGGTTCATCGAAGACGGCATCCACTTCACCTCGCCGGGCTACGCCGCCCGCGCCCAGCTGATCGCCCAGGGCCTAGCCCACGCCTTCCCCGCCAAGGGCAAGACCGAAGGCGGCTCCAAACACTGCGTCGTCAGCTGAGGCGGCGATTGTCGCGGTCCGCGGCGTAGCGGGGCGCTCCCCGCCCGGGGCTCAAACCGCGGCGCCTCTCGCAGGGGCTCGAGGCCCCCAGCTCCGGGAGCGTGGCCGAGCTTTTGCCCCCTATAGAGGGCAAAACCTCGGCCACGACGAAGCTTCCGTCCCTTGGAGCATCTCCCGATTCTCGGGAGATGCCTCACCTCGGGAAGCGGGGACGCGATTCGTGGGGAGGGGTGGGGGTGTCCCTCTCGCGCAGCGGCGTCCTCTTCTTCGCTCAAGAGCTCAATCTCGGACGGCCGCGTGCTCCCCAGCGAAAAACCCAGCAAGCGAGAGGGACACCCCCACCCTCCACGCCAACCCCGTCCCCGGCAACCCAGCGCTCAGCCGCCGACGATCTCGACCGGCTCGATCTCCCCCGCCGGCTCGAAGCCGAAGATCCGCCCGTAGAAGTAGAGCTCCGCCTCCAGGCAGCGGATCTCGGTCTCGGCGCGGCGGAAACCGTGCTGCTCGCCGGCGAAGGCGAGGTAGGCGTGGGGGACGCCGTTGCGGGCCAGCGCCGCGACCATCGTCTCCGCCTGGTTGGGCGGGACGATCTCGTCCTCGAGGCCTTGGAAGAGGATCACCGGCGCCCGCAGCCGCTCGACGAAGTGGATCGGCGAGCGCTCGCGGTAGAGGTCGGCGCGCTCGGGGTAGGGGCCGATCAGGCCGTCGAGGTAGCGCGACTCGAACTTGTGGGTGTCGCGGGCGAGCGCCTCGGTGTCGGCGACGCCGTAGTAGCTGGCGCCGGCGGCGAACTCGTCGTGGAAGACGAGCGCGCAGAGGGTCGCGTAGCCGCCGGCCGAGCCGCCGCGGATCGCCAGCCGGGCGCCGTCGACCTCGCCGCCCTCGGCGAGGAAGCGGGCGGCGGCGACGCAGTCCTCGGTGTCGACGATTCCCCAGTTGCCGCGCAGGCGCTCGCGGTAGGCGCGGCCGTGGCCGCTGGAGCCGCGGTAGTTGACGTCGACGACGCCGATGCCGCGGCTGGTCCAGTAGGCGAACTCGCGGCTGAGCGCCGGGGTGGCGTGCGAGGTGGGGCCGCCGTGGCTCTCGACGATCAGCGGCGGCAGCTCGCCGTCAGGGCCGGCGAAGTCGGCGTTGGCGGGCGGGTAGTAGAAGCCGAACGCGGTCTCCTCGCCGTCGCCGGTCGGGAACTCGATCGGCCGCGGGGTGGAGAGGTAGGCGGGGTCGAGCGGCCGCTCGGCGGCGCTGCGCACCGCCTCGGTCTCGCCGGAGGCGAGGTCGCAGAGGACGACCGCGGTCTCGCGGTCGGGGGCCGAGGCGGCGAAGGCGAGGCGCGAGCCGCGGGCCGAGAGCGACGGGAAGCCGAAGGAGGTGAAGGGGAGGTCGAGGTCGCGCAGGCCCCAGGAGCCGGGGTCGAGGGCGAAGAGGCGTTCGCTGCCGCGCTCGGTGCGCACGCAGGCGATCGTGCCGTCCTCGAGGAAGGCGTAGGTGGAGCCGCCGAACAGCCACTGGGGATGGCCGAGGTCGGCGCGCTCGTCGGTCAGCTGCTCGAGCGCCTCGCCGGTGACCCGGTAGAGGTTCCACCAGCCGCTGCGGTCGGAGACGAAGTGCAGCCGCCCCTCGGGGTCCCACTCCGGCTGGAACACCGACTCCGCGGGGCCGCCGGCGATCGGGCGGGAGTCGCCGGGGTCGGCGAGCGGCGCCAGCCACAGCTCGGTCCCGTCCCAGGGCATGTTCGGGTGGTCCCAGCAGGTCCAGGCCAGCCACTCGCCGTCGGGGCTGAGCCGCGGGTAGGAGTAGAAGTCGCGGCCGGAGGCGAGCACCTCGGCCTCGCCGCGGCCGTCGAGGGGCAGGGCGACGATCTGGTTCTCGGCTTCGCCGCCGCCGTGGGCCTCGCGCACGGCGATGGCGGTGCGGCCGTCCGGAGTGAGGCGGAAGTCGGCGTAGCGGAGCGCCGCCGGGCTCGCCGGCTCCGGGGTGATCGCAACCGGCTCGGAGCCCGGTTGCTGCCGGTAGAGCCGCTGGTCCTGGAAGTTGGCGAAGAGGACGAGGTCGGGCGCGGCCAGGTGCCAGGCGCCGCCGCCGTACTCGTGGGCCCGGGTTCGCACGTAGTAGCCCTCCGGGGTGACGATTTCCGGCTCGCCGCCCTCGGGTCGGCGCATGAGGACGACGCGGCCGCCGTCGGCCGGGTGGCCCTCCGCCCACCAGACGGCGCCGTCGGCGGCGATCGCTGGCGAGCCCAGTCGGCGGCCACCGCGGGCGACGGTCTCGGCGTCGATCGGTGAGGCCCAGGATCCGAACGGAGCGGTGGTTGGCACGGCCGCAAGTCTGCCACGGTCCGGGGCCGGCAAGGGTGCGGGCCCGTCAGGTGTTATGGGCGGCGCGCCGGGCGGGGTCGCGGCGCGCCGCCCGGCGTGGGTGCCGTCGCCGTGGGGGCGGGCAACGACGCCCGATTCTGCGCTCGTGCCAGGGCGGGCGGGAGGGTGGCTACGAGCAGCAGGAAGCTGGTTGCCTGAGTCACAGCTCCAGCTACGTCTCCCATGCACCGAGTCTTGCCCGCGGCTTCGGCGGCGGGCATCCGTAGAAAACCCGCTGCAATATTCGGCTTCCCACGGACGCAGGCACGAACGCGGGTGAGGAAACTCTCGAGTTTGTCTGAAACCCTCAGGTTTCTTGATCGGTGTGGCCCGGGCCGGCCGGCGGGAAGAAGTAGAAGGTTTGCACGGCGCCCCGCACGTGCCGCGTCCGGACTTTCTCGACCGCACCCATCCCGGCCAGCTTGGTGAGATGGTAGGAGACCAGCGAGAGCCCGAACACGCCGAGGAATATCCGCTCCAGCTCGGACGCCGAGAGCGGCTCTCCGATTCGCCGCAGCGCTTCGATGATCGCCACTTTCAGCGGGTGGACGACGTAGGGGACGAGCGCTTCCCAGTCGAACTGGATCGGCTCGTCCCCCTCCATCGTCATGCCGCCCGCTCGGCCAAACGGGGACAGGTTGCGTGGGTGGCGTTGGTGTTGGCTCGATTCATGGCGGCGGCGACCGACCCCCGGCCGCCGCGTCGACGAACGCGGCAGTCCCCCGCTCGGCGCTGGTCGGCCGGGCCCCGCCCTCACCCAGTCATCTGAGCGCGGTTGCAGTCGGTCGAGTGCCGGAAGCTCTCAAAGCGGTAGGCGCAGGTCAATCGCGTGGTGTACGCCACTCACGCTTTCATGAGGGCGGGAACTCGTGCGCCTTACGGGCCCGCTCGTACCCGAACAGGGTGACGAGCATCGACTCCGCCTCCTCGCCCGACTCGGCCCGGCGGTTGGTCGCTTCGGCCTCGATCTCCTGGATTCGCTCCCAGAGACGCTCCTGCTCGACTTCGATCTCTTCGCGGCCCTGCCGATCCACGTTGAACCAGTTCCAGGCGAGGATCGACCGCGGGTCGGCCAGTTTCCCGGCCCAGAGCGCCGCCATCACCTCCGCCGAGGCTGACTGGACGACCAGGCCCGCGGTCACCTGGCGCTGCTCCGGGGTCATCGCCTCCGCTTCCTCCTGCGAGTAGAACGGCATCTCGACCGCCCGGTAGAAGTGCTGGAGGACGTTCCCCTTCGCCTCGCTTCTGGCGAGTTCGATCGAGCCGGCGTCGGCCAGTTCTCGGATGTGGTTGGAGACGTTGTTCAGCGGCTCGCCGATGAGGTGCGCGATCTGCGCCGCCGTGTAGGTGCCTTCGTTCAGAAGGACGAGGACCTGGACGCGAATACGGTGGTTGAGGGCGTACCCCACCACTTCCTCGATGCTCTTCCTGCGCTGACCGGGTCGGCTCGTCTTCGCTTCCACCCGCGGCCTCCTCTCTCCGCTCGAAAGCTCTGGTTACTCAACGGTCACCGAGCATAAAAGATTCCGCCGAAGTAACGGGATCCGGTTCGCTCACGAAATGAAGGATGCTCGGACTCTCCTTAGCATCGGGATTCCTCCGGCGACTCGCGCCGGGTTGATCCACGGGGAGGGGGTGAGAGTCGATGCAGGTCAAGAAGCTGCCGCCCGTTCAGGTGCTGCACATGATCTACAAGGCTGCTTGAGCAGCCCGGGGGGCCGATCCCGGTTCGCCGACGTCGGGGATCCGGGATCGGCGTCGGCCCCCGACGGGCAGGGCACGGCCGAGCGGGTCAGGCGATGCCGCCGACGGCGGCGCCGAGGCCGAAGGTGAGCGCCGCGGCGGCGATGCCGATCAGGACCTGGCGCGAGCCGGAGAAGAGGACGCCGCGGCCGGTCATCAGCGTGATCAGGGCGCCGATGCCGAACAGCGCCGTCGCCGAGAGGGCGGCGCTGAGCACGATCGCGAGCGTGCCGGCGAGGAAGACGAAGGGGAGGATCGGCACCGTGGCGCCGATCGCGAAGAGGACGAAGGAGGTGCCGGCGGCGGCGCCGGCGGAGCCGCCCAGCTCCTCGGGGTCGATCCCCAGCTCCTCGCGCGAGAGCGTGTCGAGCGCCTGCCCCGGCGTCGACATCAGCCGGTCGGCCAGCTCGCCGGCCTCCTCGGCCGAGAGTCCCTTGGCCTGGTAGATCAGCACCAGCTCCTCGCGCTCCTCGTCGGGGATCGCCTCCAGCTCCTCGCGCTCGATCCCGATCTGGCGGCTGAACAGCTCGCGCGCGTTCATCACCGAGATCCACTCGCCCATCGCCATCGAGCCGGCGCCGGCGACGAGGCCGGCGAGCCCGGTGATGAGGATTTCGGTGTTGCCGAGCTGGGCCCCGGCGACGCCCATCACCAGGCTGAAGTTGGAGAGCAGGCCGTCGTTGGCGCCGAGCACCGCAGCCCGCAGCGAGTTGCCGCTGGCCGCTCGGTGGCGCCCCTCCAGGCGCGCCACCGACGGCCCCTGCAGGCCGCCCTGACCGCCTTCGCCGATCGTCCGCAGCAGGCGGGCGTGGGAGCGCTCCTCGGCCGGCAGCGCCGTCCCCACCGCCTCCGGCTGGGCGTCGTAGGAGCCGGCGTCGGCCTGCTCCATCGCGTCGATGGTCGGCAGCACGAAGCCGATTCCGAACCGCCGTGCGGCCCAGGCCAGGAGGCGCGTCCGCCAGCCGACCCGGTGCGGCGGCACCTCGACGCCGGCCTCGCGCAGGCGCCCGGCCCAGAGCTCGGCGTGGCGCTCCTCCACCTCCGCCAGCTGGCGGTAGACGGTGGCGAGCCGCTCGTCCTCCTCGACCTCGGCCACCCGCCGGTACAGGGCGGCGCTGTCGAGCTCGTCCTGGAGGTTGGCCCGCCAGCGCTTGGAGTCGGTGCCCGCCAGGGCTCAGCCCTCCTTGACCACGACCTCGCGCAGGCGGTGGGTGTCGACGTCGTAGACGAACCCCCGGACCCGGTCGCGGTGGGGGACGAAGGAGGAGCGGCGGACGCGCAGGACGGACTGGTGCACGTCGGCGTCGACGTCGGTGAATGACTCGATCGCGAAGGCGGGGGAGACGCCGGTCGCCTCCTGCAGCTCGGCCCGGAAGCCGTCGTCGGTCACCTTCTGCATGCCGCAGTCGGTGTGGTGGATCAGCATCACCTCGCGGGTCCGGAGCCGGCGCTGGGAGACGGCCAGAGAGCGGATCACGTCGTCGGTGATCACGCCGCCGGCGTTGCGCAGCACGTGCGCCTCGCCGTCGGCGAGCCCGAGCGCGGCGAAGACGTCGAGGCGCGAGTCCATGCAGGTGACGATCGCCAGCCGCCGGCTCGGCTCGACCGGGAGGTGGTGCTCCGGGAGCGGCGCCGCGAACGCCCCGTTGTTCTGCAGCAGCTCGTCGATCGTGTCCATGAGCGCCCAGCCTACGCGAGTGACCTAGGCTGCCGGGCATGGAAGACGGGGCCGACGAGCTGAACGAGCTGCGGATCCGGTCCGCGGTCGAGGAGGACGCGCAGCTGCTCTTCGACCTGATCCTGGAGCTGGCCGGTTACGAGAAGCTCGCCGACAAGGTGACCGGCGACGCCGAGACCCTGCGGCGCTCGCTGTTCGAGCAACGGGCCGGGGAGGCCCTTGTCCTCGAACTCGGCGCCGAAGTGGTCGGCTACGCGATCTTCTTCACCACCTTCTCGACCTTCGAGTGCCGCTCCGGGGTCTGGCTGGAGGACGTCTACGTGCGCCCCGAGCACCGCCGTGGCGGCATCGGCCGGGCATTGATGGAGCACCTCGCCGAACTCGCCCTCGAGCGCGGCCACGTCCGCCTCGAATGGTGCGCCCTGGAGTGGAACCAGCCCGCGCTCGACTTCTACGAGGGCCTCGGCGCCACCCGCCTCGACGACTGGCGCATGCTCCGCCTCGAGCGCGACGGGATGGAGCGCCTCGCGCGCCGCTGAACGCTCCGGCGGCTCGCGGAAGCCGCATGCCCCTCCGCCTGGCAGGTAGGAGGGGCATGCGGCTTCCACTCGACCGGGGCCGCCGGTCTCAGCTGGACCGCAGGCGCGCGATGATCGCCGCCGCGATCGCGCCCGCTTCCTGCTCGGCCTGCTGCTTCGTGACCCGCAGGGTCGAGTAGCCGACCCGCATCAGTTCGCGGTCGCGCCAGCGGTCGCGCTCGAAGGCGACGTCGGTGCCGTGGAAATCTCGGCTGTCGGCCTCGAGGGCGAGGCGCTCCTCGGCCCAGAGGAAGTCGACCTCGATCCGGCTGTCGTCGGCCAGGGTGACGGGCGCGTTCGGGCGCGGCAGGGTGATTCCGCGGCGGCCGAGGATCGGCAGCACCATCGCCTCCAGCGGGCTCTTCAGCTTTCCCTTCCTTGCGACGGCCGCCGCCCGCCGCCACTCCGCGACGAGCCCCCGCAATACGCCAGCGCCGCGCCGCCCGCCTGAAATCGCCGCCTCGATCGCCGCGACGTCGAGGATCCCCTTCGCCGCCGCCCGCTCGAAGGCGCTGCGCAGCGTGCGCCCCCCGACCACACCCGCCAGGTCCACCAGCGTCCGCGCCGGGCTCGTGCAGGGGATGGCGGCGACAGTGCCGGCTTCGGCTGGGCCCGGCGGCGGCGCCTTGTGCGCGCGGATCCGGTCGATTCCCCGGCCCCGCGATCCCGGCGCGATCACGTCGATCACCACCGGCCCGGCGTCGACCAGCCCCAGCAGGGCCGCTGCGCTGCGGTGGGAGACGACGGCTCCCGGCCCACAGGCCAGCGTCGCCGCCATCAGCCGCCCGCGCTCGCCGATGCCCGTGTGCCCGAGGGCGTAGACGCCGCGGAAGACGCGGTGAAGGCGTCCGACGCGGACGCCCCACCCGATCGCCTTGTCGCTCATGCCCAGGCGGCGCAGCTGAGCGGTGGAGACGACCCCGTGCTGCCTCGCCGCCAGGCGCGCCAGGTCTCGGTTCGTCCCGTCCTCAACAGCGGTGCGAGTTATTGCCGTCATAGGGGCAATAAGTCGCACCGCTGTGGGGTTCTCCCCCCTGAGGGGAGGCGGCTGCGCTGCCTCTGCCGGCGCGCGCCGGCTTGCGGTGGCGCTGGGGCCGGTCAGCCGCCCGCTTCGGCGGCGCGGCGGAGCAGCAGCTCGCGCTCGCGGGCGTTGCCGGTCATCGCGGCGGCGCGAGCGAACTCCGCGGCCGCCTTCTCGCCGCGGCCGAGCCGGGCGAGCAGGTCGGCGCGGACGCTGGGCAGCAGGTGGTAGCCGGCCAGGGCCGGCTCGTCGGCGATCCGCTCGAGCAGCTCCAGGCCCGCCTCGGGGCCGAACGCCATCCCCAGCGCGACGGCGCGGTTGAGCTCGACCACGGGGGAGGGGGAGACCCGCGAGAGGGCGGCGTAGAGGGCGGCGATCCGCACCCAGCCGGTGTCCTCGGCGCGCAGCGCCCGGGCGTGGCAGGCGGCGATCGCGGCCTGCAGGCCGTAGGGGCGAGCGGCCCGGGCAGCGCTTCGGCCCGCTCCAGCGCCCGCCGGCCGCGGACGATCGGCAGCGGGTCCCAGCGCGAGTGGTCCCAGTCGGGGAGGAGGACCGGCTCGCCCCCCGGGCCGACCCGCGCCCGCGCCCGCGAGGCCTGGATCTCCAGCAGCGCGATCAGCCCGTGCGCCTCGGGCTCGGCGGGCGCCAGCGCGGCGAGGACGCGGCCGAGCCGCAGCGCTTCCTCGCACAGCGCCAGCCGGATCAGGTCCTCGCCGGCGCTGGCCGCGTAGCCCTCGTTGAAGACCAGGTAGATGACTTCGAGCACCGAGGGCAGGCGCTGGTCGAGCGCGGCGCCGCGCGGGACCTCGAAGGGGACGCGGGCCTCGCGCAGGGTCCGCTTCGCCCGCACCAGGCGCTGGGCGACCGTCGGCTCGCTCGCCAGGAAGGCGCGGGCGATCTCCGCCGTGGTCAGGCCGCCGAGCAGGCGCGGGGTCAGCGCCACCCGCGCCTCGCGCGAGAGCAGCGGGTGGCAGCAGGTGAAGATCAGCGCCAGCAGGTCGATCGCGCGGTTCTTTGCGGTGGCCATCAGCCAGGCGCCCGGGTTGTCCGGGACGCCCGACTCCGGTCACCGCTCGATCGCCGCCGCCAGAGCGTCCTGCGCCAGGTCCTCGGCCAGGCCGACGTCGCGGGCCATCCGCGCCAGGCCGGCGATCAGCCGCGCCGACTCGATCTTCCAGACCGTTTCGACGTCCGCCCGCGCGCCGGCATCGCCCTCCGGCGCGCCGCCTCCGCGCGACGGCGCGCCGCGGGCGACGTCGGTCATCGTCGCGGCCTCGGCGGGGCGCCTACGCCTCGCCGCTCTCGGCGGCCGCCTGCACGTCCTGCGGGAAGTCCTCCATCTCGAAGACCCGGCGCACCTCGATCGTGCAGTTTTCGGCCGGGCAGCGCCTCGCCCACTCGACCGCCTCCTCCCTGGAGCGCGCCTGGATCAGCCAGTAGCCGCCGACGACCTCCTTGGCCTCGGCGAAGGGCCCGTCGGTGACGGTCGTCTCGCCGCCCGAGAACTCGACCCGCACCCCTTCGCCGGGCGGGTGCAGCCCGTCGAGGGAGAGCAGCATCCCGGCCTTGCGCAACTCCTCGTTGTAGCGGCTCATCGCCGCCACGGCCTCGGCCGACGGGTTCCACTCCTCTTCGCTGATCCCCGGGTACATGAACATCATGAATCGCATCGCGTCCTCCTTCACGTCGCGGGCGCCCAGCGCGCCCCTCTGCTCCCGCGACGAACGAGCCGGGGGAAAATCGACACGCCCGCCTACTCGTCGCGGGGGGTGATGCGGAAGATCGAGACGACCTCGGCCTGGTGGGCCTCGGGGTGGACGACGTAGGCGCTGGGGCCGCCGCCGAACCAGCCGGAGGCTTCGTTGTTGCCGACGAAGACGCCCGGATGACGGGTGCCGTCGGCGTCCTCGACCCAGACCTTGTCCCCCTCCTTGAACCCGTCTTCGATGATCTCGCTCATCGCGCCCGAGTCTACCCCCGCTGTCACCGGCCGGGCGCGGCTCTTCGACCCGGTCGGCGACATCCGCTCGCTCTTCCGCCGCGACTAGAGTCGCCGCTATGGCGAGCGGCGCCCCAGCGAGGTTCGTGGTCACCGGCCGGATCCCCGAGGCGGCCGTGGAGCTGCTGCGCGCGGCCGGCGAGGTCGAGGTCGCCGAGACCGAGGCACCGCTGCCGCGGCCCGAGCTGCTGGCCCTCGTCGCCGACGCCGACGCCCTGCTCACCCTCCTGCACACCCGGGTCGACGCCGAGCTGCTCGACGCCGCCGGGCCGCAGCTGCGCTGCGTCGCCAACGTCGCCGTCGGCCACGACAACGTCGACCTCGCGGCCGCAGCCGCGCGCGGCGTCGCCGTCGCCAACACCCCCGGCGTCCTCGACGACGCCACCGCCGACCTCACCCTCGGCCTGATCCTCGCCGCCACCCGCCGGCTCGGCGAGGGAGAACGGCTGATCCGCTCCGGCGCCCCCTGGGCCTGGTCGATGTCCTTCATGCTCGGCCACGACCTGCGCGGCAAGCTGCTCGGGATCGTCGGTCTCGGCGCGATCGGCCGCCGCGTCGCCGAGCGCGCCCGCGCCTTCGGGATGCGGATCGCCTACGCCGGCCGCCACGCCGCCGACCCGGAGGCGGTCGCGGAGCTGGGGGCGGAGCGGATGGAGCTGGAGGAGCTGCTCGCCGCAGCCGACGTGGTCAGCCTGCACTGCCCGCTGACCCCGCAGACCCGCCACCTGATCTCGGCCGAGCGGCTGGCGCTGATGAAGCCGGGATCGGTCCTCGTCAACGCCGCCCGCGGCCCGATCGTCGACGAGGCCGCCCTGGTCGACGCGCTGCGCGAGGGCCCGCTCGGTGCTGCCGCGCTGGACGTCTACGAGCACGAGCCGGCGGTCGAGCCGGGCCTGCTGGAGCTGGAGAACGCGATCCTCGTGCCGCACCTCGGCTCGGCCACCGTGGAGACCCGCCGCGCGATGGCCGAGCTGGCCGCCCGCAACGCGATCGCCGCCGTCCGCGGCGAGCCGCTGCCGACCCCGGTCGCGCTTCCGTCCTGAGCGGCCCGGCGGATCCGCTCAGCAGGGGCCGAGCTGCCGCAGCCGGCGCCGGTAGACCTGCATCGAGGCGTGGCGCCAGTCGCCGTGGGTCTGGGTGCGCAGGCTCGGAACCCGCTCACGGTGGTAGGGCGAGCTGAGGCTCTCGTTGTGGCCGATCACGTTGCTGACCTTGATGTGGAACTTGCAGCGCAGCCACTGGGTCAGCCGCAGCGAGGCGTGCATCTCGGCCGCGTTGTCGAGCGCGTCGGAGTCGGCGAAGCCGGTGTGCTCGATCCCGATCGCCGTCCAGTTGAGGCCGACCGTGTGGCGGCAGCGGGTGCGCAGGTTGACGAGCCGGTAGATCCGCCCCGCCGAGTCGACGACGAAGTGGGCGCAGACGTTGGGCAGCTCGTGCAGCTCGACATCGGCGACATCGGGGGCGAAGGTGTTGAAGATGGCGGAGGCGGTGCTGGTCTCCGCCATGTGCTCGACGATTACCCGCGGGTGCCGCAGTCGCCAGGTGTGTTCGCCGTAGTGGCGCTCGGAGTATTCGGCCATCTCGCGCTTGCGTTTGGCCCCGAACGGGATCGGCCAGACCTTGATCGCCGGCCGCGCCGTGCTGGCGCTCGCCTGCGGGCCCGCGAGAGGCCGCCCGCTCGCCGGGGACGACGCCTGGGCGGACCCCGCGGCCGCCACGACGAGCGCGGCGAGCAGGAGCGCGGCGGCGCCGACGGCGATCATTCGCGAGGCTGGCCTCATCGCTTTCGGATCCTACGCGGGGGCGGTCGCGGGTGCGGGTGGGGTCCCCCCATGTCGGGCCGAGGGCTGCCACGACGCCTCGACGGGCTCCGGCGGCGCGCTCTGCCCGACGACCCGCTCGTTGGCGCTGGCGTCGCAGCTGGATGCACCGGCACCGGCCTCGCTCGGTCCACGAGCGAGGCCGGTGCCGGTGAAGGTCCCTACTCGGATGCGGCGTCCTCCGCCCCTGCGGCGGGGCCGCTCTCAGCCTCGAGCTGGGGGTCGGGCGACTTGAAGTGCAGCATCATCACTTTGGCCAGGATCCCGGCCTCGTCGCCGGTGGCGATCCGATCCGAGGATTCGGCCTGGATCTCGATCAGGCGGTCGAGCGTCTCGCTCAGCAGCGCCGCCACATCCGACCAGCCCTGGCGGTCGACGACCATCGGCGTGCGGCTCAGGTGACGGTCCTCCATCTCGTCGAAGGTGTCCTTCTGCACCGCCTCCTCGACATCGTCGAACAGGGCTTTCAACATCGCGCCCGACAGCCCGGGCCGGAGGCTCTCCGGCATCCGCGACCACTCGCTGTCGGTCAGGAACTGGCGTCTGGTGGCTCGGTAGAAATGCTCGGTGGCGCCGCGGCGCTGCTTCGTGTCGACGAGCTCGATGCAGTCGTATTTCTCGAGCACGCGCACGTGGTAGGCGACGAGGTTGAGGCTCTGGTTGAGCTCTTGGGCGAGCAGGTTGGGGCTGGCGACCCGCTCGTTGAGAATGATCAGGATCTGTACGCGCAGGGGGTGGGCGAATGCTTTGGCGACGATTTGTTCGACGCCGTCTTTGTTTTTCGTCTTCGGCAAGGCGCTGTCCTTCGCTCGTTTACGGGGTGGCGGCCGATCACAGGAACTTTACAGGTCGGCGTTCAGGAAATTCTCAGCAGTAACGATTTTCCCGTTTATTGCTGACTTTCGTCAAGCTTTTTGCTTTTCTCAGCTTGATTGCTAGAGACAATTAGAGTATTGATGGTCGTGGCCGCGCTACAGGGCGGCGAGGGATACGGGGAACTCTTCGAGGGGGGGTGGGAACGTGCAGATCGGATCTATTCAGGAGCGGGTTACTCCTGCGGCCATCAGCAAGGGGTCCTAGGGCTTGGAAGTGGGCGGCGGTCGCGCCTGGCAGGCTTAGTCGGTGGCCACTTGGAAGCTGCCGCTGGCTGTCATCGCGATCGCCCTCCCGATCGTCGCCGCCTTCTACGTCGGCGGCCCCGGGGCGGGGGGCGCTTTCGGTGCGCTGGCGGCGGTCGTAATCATCGTCTACGCCGCGCGACAGCGTCCGCGCGGGCCGATCGGCCCGACGGCGGGAGAGGGCGGCGGCGGGCTGCTGGTGGTGGTCAGCCGGCCGGTCGAGGATCCGGCTGCGATCGCCCAGGTGGCCGAGGCGGCCGGGGGCTCGGACCGCGTGCTCGTCCTCGCTCCGGCAAGGATCGGCTTCCTCGACCGTTGGGCCTCCGACGTCGAGGACGCCCGGCGCCGGGCGCAGCGCAACCTCGTGATCACCGTCGCCTCTCTGGCCAAGGCCGGCGTCGCGGCCGAGGCCAGGGTCGGTGACGAGGACCTGGTCCAGGCGGTCGAGGACGTGGTCGGCAGCTTTCCCGCTACGGAGGTGATCCTCGTCACCGACCGCGGCGAGGAGGACCCGGCCGCCGCCCGCGCCGCGGCGGAGCTGGAGTCGAGGCTGCGGGGCGGGTTCCGCCGGCTCCAGGTCAGCGATCCAGCAGCTCGCTGAAGCGCAGCGCCGCCCGGCTGGGTACGACGAGCCCGTCGCCGCGGTTGACCAGCCCGGCGGCACCAAGGTCGCGGACGGCGCGTTCGACCGCGTCGCGCTCGGCGAAGCCGGCGTCGGGGCCGGCGATTTCGCGGATCAGCTCGGTCGGCGTCAGCGGTGCCGGGTGGACCGTCAGCAGGTGCTGCAGGACGGCCGACTCGGTGGCATCGTCTTCGGCCCCGGTGCTCCTGTTGTCGCTCCGCCCCCGCATGTTCCCGCGCCGCTAAGGCTCGGAGCCGTCGGAAGTCTCCCCCGGGAGGTTTCCGTCCTCCTCGAGGTTGAGGACCTGGAGCGCCCAGGGCTCCTCGACCGTGCTGGCGTAGAAGTGCTGCATCGAGCCGCGCACCGGCTGCGTCTTCACCAGCGCCACGGCCGAGCAGTCGGCGAGCACCCGCACGTGGTAGCTGACGTTGCTGAGCGGCTGGTGGAGCGCGGTCGAGAGCTCACGGGGGCTGATCGCCTCCTCTCCGGCCATCGCCCGGAGGATCCGCCGGCGCAGGGGGTGGCGGAGCGCCGTCAGTAGGTCGTTGTCGTCCGAACGGTCGAGGCTCGTCATGTCGCTCGGCAATATAGAGCAAACGAAACGTTTTGTCTGTCAGCCTTCCTTCCGCACGCCGCCCATCTCGGTGAAGACGGCGGTCGTGCCGCCGTCTTCGCGCTGCTCGTCGGCGATCACGTGGGAGACCGCGTTGATCAGCGCCAGGTGGGTGAAGGCCTGCGGGAAGTTGCCGAGGTGGCGGCCCGAGTCCGCCTCCAGCTCCTCGGCGAAGAGGTCGAGCCAGCCGGCCGCCTCGAGCAGCCGCTCGCAGAGTTCGCGGGCGCGCTCGCCCTCACTGATCTCCGAGAGCGCCGAGACCAGCCAGAAGGAGCAGATCAGGAAGGTCCCCTCCTTGCCGCTGAGGCCGTCGTCGGTCTCCTGGACCTTGTAGCGGAGGACCAGCCCGTGTTCGGTCAGCTCGGTCGCGATCGCCTCGACCGTGGCCCGGATCCGTGGGTCGTCGGGGGGGAGGAAGCGCAGCAGCGGGATCAGCAGCAGCGAGGCGTCGAGGGCGTCGGTCTCGTAGTGCTGGCGGAAGACCCCGTCGCGGACCCCGCGCTCGAGGATCTCCTCGCGGAAGCGCTCCGCCGTCGCATCCCACTCGGCGGCGAGGTCGGCTTTGCCGGCGGCGCGGGCGAGGCGGGCGCCGCGGTCGACGGCGACCCAGATCATCAGCTTCGAGGAGACGTAGTGCTGCGGCTCGCCGCGCGACTCCCAGATCCCCTGGTCGGGATGGGGCCATGCCTCGATCGCCGCCTCGACCTGGTAGCGGATCAGTTCCCGGTCGGCCTGGTGCCCGGCCCCCGCCAGCGCCTTCTCGTGCAGGTAGACGGAGTCGAGCAGGGCGCCCCAGACGTCGTTCTGGCGCTGGTCGTAGGCGCCGTTGCCGATCCGCACCGGCTTGGCGCCCCCGTAGCCGTCGAGGTGGTCGAGGATCTTCTCGTCGAGGTCCCGCTCGTGCCCGATCCCGTACATGATCTGCAGGTCCGGGTGGTCCTTGCAGACGTTGATGATGAAGCGCATGAAGTCACGCGCCTCCTGGTCGAAGCCGAGCGTGTGCAGGGCCCAGAGGCTGAAGGTCGAGTCGCGGATCCAGCTGAACCGGTAGTCCCAGTTGCGCTCGCCCCCGGGCGTCTCCGGCAGCGAGGTCGTCGGCGCCGCCAGGATCGCCCCGGTGGGGGCGTAGGTGAGGCCCTTGAGGACGAGCGCCGAGCGCTGCAGGTGGATCCGCCAGGGGTGGTCGGGGAATTTGCCGTCGCGCAGCCAGGCGCGCCAGAAGTCTTCGGTGGAGCCGAGCCGCTCGAGCGCCTCCGGGGCGCTGCGCGGGCCGCCCAGGCCGCCGCCCCAGGTCAGCGAGCAGAAGCCGGTCTCGTCCTCGCGCAGCCTCAACCGGCCGCCGACGACGCCGCCGTCCACGCTCAGCTCCATGTCGCTGGTCAGGGTCAGCTCGGTGCCGTCGGCGGCGGTGGCGACCGCTTCGCCCAGCTCGCCGCCGCTCCAGTGCGCCTCCTCCAGGCCGTAGCCGAAGCGGGGCGCGCACTCCATCTCCATCTCGACCTCGCCGTCGATGCAGGTCATCGTCCGCAGCAGCGAGCGGTCGGACTCGTGGGCGGTCTCGGGCCGGCTGCCCTTGCCGCCGGAGGGCATCCACTCGGCGATCGTCAGTGCGTCGTGGACTATTACCCAGCCGGTGTCGGTGACCCAGGTGGTCTCGATCACCAGCGTTCCCGGCTCGTAGCGGCGGCTGATCGGGACGACCATGCCCTTCGGCCGCAGCCGCATCTGGCCGGCGCCGCGGTCGAGCAGGGCGGCGAAGGCGCTGGGCGAGTCGAAGCGGGGGATGCACAGCCAGTCGACGCATCCGTCGAAGGAGACGAGGGCGGCGGTGTGGCAGTCCGAGAGGAAGCCGTAGCTGCCGATTGGCGGGAAGCGATCTTCGACGGTGCCCACGGCGACCGGCAAAGCTAGCAGCGGCCGCGGCCGGCGCGGCGGCGAATCGCGTCGGTACGCTGGATTTCCCATGATCCTGCCGTCGGCTCACCTGAGCGGCTTCTACGGCTTCCTCGAGCTGGCCCCGATGCTGGTCGCCGCCGGCCTCTACGCGAAGCGCGCGTCGACCCTGGCGGCGCGCGGCCGGCCGCTGCCGCTCTGGCGCCAGATCTGCTTCGCCTCCGGCCTGCTCGTGGTGGTGGCGGCGCTGGCGACGCCGATCTCCGACACCGCCGAGCAGCTGGTGATCGCCCACATGGTCGAGCACCTGATGATCGGCGACCTCGCCTCGCTGCTGCTGGTCTTGGGGCTGACCGGCCCGCTGCTGCAGCCGATCCTGGCGATCCCGGTCTTCGACCGCCTGCGGATCCTCACCCACCCGCTGGTCGCCTTCCCGCTCTGGATCGTCAACTTCTACCTCTGGCACATCCCGGTGCTCTACGACGCCGCCTACGGCGGCGCGCCGGTGCACGCGCTCGAGCACGCCACCTTCCTCTTCTTCGGCTGCCTGATGTGGATGCCGGTGTTCGGGCCGCTGCCGACCCCGACCTGGTTCACCGCCGGCTGGAAGGTCGTCTACGTGGTCGCCGTCCGCTTCGCCGGGGTCGTCCTCGGCAACGTGCTGATGTGGTCGGACTCGATCCTCTACTCGGTCTACCGGCCGGGGGAGCTCGAGTGGCACCTCTCGCCGGTCGCCGACCAGAGCGTCGCCGGCGTGATCATGATGATCGAGGGGACCTTCCTCGGGCTCGGCCTGCTCGCCTGGTTCTTCTTCCTCGCGGCGCGGGAGGGGATCGAGAAGCAGCGCCTGCTCGACCTTGCCCAGGACCGCGGCGTCGCGCTGAGCGCGGAGCGGGCCCAGCGGGCGGTGGCCGCGGGGCAGGTGCCGCGGCTGGAACACCAGCTCTTCGGGCGTGGTGAGCATGGGGTCAAGGGCGCCTGAGCGCCTGCTGCTGCCGGTCTTGGTCTTCGTCGTCGGCGCTGCCAGCCTCGGGGTGGAGATCGCCGCCGCCCGCCTGCTGGCGCCGTACTTCGGCGCCTCGACGATCGTCTGGGCGAACACGATCGGGGTCGTGCTGGTCGCGCTCTCGGTCGGCTACTGGTTCGGCGGGCGCTTCGCCGACCGCCACCCGCACCTGCGCGGCCTCTGCGTCACGGTGCTCGGGGCCTCGCTGCTGATCGCCGCCGTCCCGTTCGCGGCCCGGCCCTTCCTCGGCTTCTCGGTCGACGCCTTCGACGCGGTTTCGATCGGCGGCTTCGCCGGTTCGCTGCTCGGCGTCCTGGCCCTGGTCGCGGTCCCGGTCGCGCTGCTCGGCGCCGCCGCCCCCTGGGCGGTCCGGCTGGCGGTGGCGGAGGTGGGGCGCTCGGGCGAGGTGGTGGGGAGGCTCTACGCGATCTCCACCGCCGGCTCGCTGCTGGGCACGATGCTGGCCGCCCTGCTCCTGATCCCGCTGCTGGGGACGCAGCGGACCTTCCTTGCCTTCGCCTTCGTCCTGGCCCTGGTCGCGACGGCCGGCCTGGGGCGGCGCTTCGCCGCCGTCCCGCTGGCGCTGGCGCTCGTCGCCCTGGTCCCGGTCGGCGGGATCAAGGCGGCCGAAGGCGGTCGGGTCCTGGACGAGGCGGAAACGACCTACCAGTACGCCCGCGTGGTCGAACGGTCCGACGGCAGTCGCGCCCTGGAGCTGAACGAGGGCCACGCGATCCACTCCCTCTACCGGCCCGGCAGCTACCTGACCGGCGACTACTGGGACGGCCACCTCGTGCTGCCGGCCGCCTCGCCGCGGTTTCCGCCGGGCAGGATCGCGATCCTCGGCAACGCCGGCGGCACCGTGGCCCGCGCCTTCGGCCACTTCTTCCCGTCCACCGCCGTCGACGCGGTCGAGATCGACCCCGAGGTGACCGCGCTCGGTCGCCGCTACCTGGACCTCCGCAACCCGCGCATGCGGGTCTTCGCCGCCGACGCCCGGCCCTGGCTCGAGCGCTCGGCGGGGGGCTACGACGCGATCATGGTCGACGCCTACCGGCAGCCGTACATCCCCTTCTACCTGGCGACCCGGGAGTTCTTCGAGCTGGCGCGCGATCGGCTCGCACCCGGTGGCGTCCTGATCCTCAACGTCGGCCACCCGGAAGGTGGAGAGGAACTCGAGCGCGTCCTCGGCCGGACGATGGCGGCGGCCTTCCCGCAGGTCCTGCGCTGGCCGATCGAGCCGACCAACACGCTCCTGCTCGGCGGCGACGGCTCGGCCTCGGCCCTCCGCCTGCTCCGCGACGCCGACCGCCTCCCCGCGCGCCTGCGGCCGCTCGCCCGCAGCGCCGCCGAGGGCCTGGGGCCGCGGCTGCCCGGGGGCGAGGTCTACACCGACGATCGCGCCCCGATCGAATGGCTGGTCGACTCCTCTCTGCTGGAATACGCGAATGGCGAGTGACGGCGACGCCGGCGGCGACCGCCGCCTCGGGGCTCCCGACCGGCTGCGGGCCTGGCTCGTCACCGGCCCCCTCGGTCGCGGCATCGCCTTCGCGATCGACTTCGGCGCCGCCCTGCGCGCGACGGCTCGGCGCCGGCACTGATCCTCTAGGGTCACGCGTCCATGCAGACCTCGCTCACAGAGCTGCCCGACTCGCGCGTTCGGGTCGAGGTGGAGGTTCCCGCCGACGACGTCCAGCGCGCCGCCTCCCGCGCCGCCCGGGCACTGGCGCGGGAAATGCGGATGCCCGGCTTCCGCAAGGGCAAGGCGCCGCCCTCGCTGGTGATCCAGCGGCTCGGCTTCGCCTCGGTGCTCGAGGAGGCGATCCGCGACGCCCTGCCCGAGTGGTACGAACGGGCGCTGCTGGACTCCGGCGTCGACCCGATCGGCGAACCGAGCATCGAGATGGTCTCGACCCCCGGCGACGAGGGCGAGGCGCTCGAGTTCAAGTTCGAGGTCGGGGTGCGGCCGCAGGCGAAGCTCGGCGAGTACAAGGGCCTGGAGGTCGGCAAGGCGGAGACGGAGGTCCCCGACGACATCGTCGACCGCGAGGTCGACCGGGTCCGCGAGGGGTTCGCCCGGCTGGAGCCGGTCGAGCGCGCCGCCGCCGAGGGCGACTCGCTGCTGATCGACTTCGAGGGCCTGCTCGACGGCAAGGCGTTCGAGGGCGGCAAGGCGGAGGACTACCTGCTCTCGCTCGGCTCGGGCCAGCTGATCGAGGGCTTCGAGGAGCAGCTGATCGGGGCCGAGCCCGGTCAGGACAGCGAGGTGAAGGTGACCTTCCCTGAGGACTACCAGGCCGAGAACCTGGCGGGCGAAGACGCGGTCTTCAACGTCAGGGTGAAAGAGGTGCGGGAGAAAATCCTGCCGGAGCTGGACGACGAGTTCGCCGCCGACGCCTCCGAGTTCGACAGCCTCGAGGAGCTGCGTGCCGACATCCGCGAGAAAGTCGGCGCCGCGATGGGCAGCCGGGCCGAGGAGGACTTTCGCGTCGCCGCCGTCGACGCCGCCGTCGACGCCGCCACGGTCGAGGTGCCCGACGACCTGGTCGCGGCGCGGGCGACCGAACGGATGGAGCGGATGGAACGCCAGCTCGCCGGCCGCGGGATGGACCCCAGCGCCTTCCTGCAGATGCAGGGGAAAACCCGCGAGGAGCTGATCGAGGAATCGAAGCCCGACGCCGAGCGCGAGCTGATGCGGGAGGCCGTGGTGACCGCGATCGCCGAGGCGGAGGAGATCGAGGTCACCGAGGAGGAGATGGTCGAGGCGCTCGAGCACAGCGCCGAACACGAGCGCACGACGCCGCAGAAGCTGCTCGAGCGGCTGCGCAAGAACGGCCGCGACGCGATGATCCGCGACGACCTGCGCGCCCGCAAGGCGGTCGAGCTGGTGGCGGAGGCGGCGAAGCCGGTCCCGCTCGAGCAGGTCGAAGAGGAGCAGGAGAAAGCCGAAGCGGCCGAGAAGATCTGGACCCCCGAGAAAGAGCGCGAGGCGGGCGGCGAGGGTGCCGAGAGCCTCTGGACCCCGGGCGACGAGTGAGCCTGCGCGAGCGCGCCGGACGCCTTCTATAGAGTGCGGAACATGAGCCCTCTGGTCCCGATGGTGGTCGAGCAGACCTCGCGCGGCGAGCGTGCTTTCGACATCTACTCGCGCCTGCTCGGCGAGCGGATCGTCTTCCTCGGCACGCCGGTCACCGACGACATCGCCAACCTGATCGTCGCCCAGCTGCTGCACCTGGAGTCCGAGGACCCGGACAAGGACGTCAGCCTCTACATCAACTCGCCCGGCGGCTCGGTCTACGCCGGCCTCGCGATCTACGACACGATGCAGTTCATCAAGCCCGACGTGCAGACGATCTGCGTCGGCGTCGCGATGAGCATGGGCGCGCTGCTGCTCTGCGGCGGCGCCCAGGGCAAGCGGATGGCGCTGCCGAACTCGAAGATCCTCATCCACCAGGTCTCGGCCGGCTTCCAGGGCCAGGCGACCGACATCGAGATCCACGCCAAAGAGATCATCGACGTCCGCCGCCGCCTCGACGAGATCATCGCCAAGCACACCGGGCAGCCGTTCGAGAAGGTCACCAAAGACACCGAGCGGGACTACTTCATGAGCGCGGAGGAGGCGAAGGAGTACAGCATCGTCGACCGCGTGATCGAGCACCACTGAAGCGCCCGGCCCTACTCGCTCTCGTTCTCCTCGCAGTCCTGACGGTTCCGCCCGCCCCTGCGAGCGCCAAGGTCCTCAGCCGCAACGGCGGCATGCCGTACTACGAGCACGTCTTCCCCGTGCAGGGGCCGCATGGTGAACGCGGGGCGGTCGGCGAATTCGGCGCGCCGCGCAGCGGCGGCAGGGTGCACGAAGGGTTCGACATCCTCGCCGCCTGCGGGACCGAGCTGGTCTCGGCCGTCACCGGGCGGGTCCGCGCCACCGGCTATGACCCGGTCCTCTACGGCTACTACCTGCTGGTCCACGGCCAGGGCGAGCACCGCAGCTACTTCTACGCGCACATGACCCGGCCGCCGCTGGTCCACAAGGGCGAGCGCGTCTGGGCGGGGGAGAGGGTCGGCGCGGTCGGCAAGACCGGAAACGCCCGCACCGTCGGCTGCCAGCTGCACATCGAGATCCACGTCAACGGCGTCCCGATCGACCCGGCGCCCGAAGTGCGCCGCTGGGACCGCTACAGCTGAACGGGCGTGGGGCGCGCCGCCGCTCCCCCCGCGCCGGGCGCTCAGAGCGCCCGTTCAAACCAGAGGTTTGCCTTGACGTTCTCGTTGTAGGCCGGGACCTCGACATAGCCGGCGGAGCGGTAGAGGGCGATCGCCTCGATCAGGTAGTCGGAGGTGTCGAGGCGGACGGCGCGGCAGCCGCCAGCGGCGGCGATCTCCTCGGACCGACGCAGCAGCCTCCGGCCGAGCCCGAGGCCGCGGAACTCGGGGGCGACGAACATGCTCTTCACCTCGGCGACCTCGGTGTCGAGGTGGCGCACCCCGGCCAGCCCCGCCGGCGCCCCGCCGACCCGGGCGATCACCAGCGCCCCGTGCGGCGGAACCAGCTCAGCCGGCGGCCCGGCGGCGATGTCGCGCTCCAGGTCGATCCCCGGCTGGCCGACCAGCGGCCCGTCCGCCTCGCGGATGAAGTCCGCGTAGAGCGCCCGCACCTCGGCGTCCGCAGGGTCTGCGGCCGCGACGGTTACAGCCCCAGCTCGTACTCGAGCCATTCGGAGCGCTCGGTGGGGAGCGAGTCGTAGAGGCGCTGGGCGGTGTGGTTGTCGGGCGCGGTCGTCCATTCGAGCAGGGCGGCGCCGCGCTCGCGGGCGACGTCGGCGGCGGCTTCGATCAGGGCGCGGCCGACGCCGCGGCCGCGGGTCTCGGGGACCACGAAGAGGTCGTACATCAGGACCGTGTCGGCGGCGATCAGCGAGTTGTGGTGCCAGTAGAGGCAGGTGTGTCCGACCAGCCGGCCGTTCTCGCGGGCGCCGACCAGCATCCCCTCCTCGCTCGGAGCGAGGAATCGGGAGAAGAAGGCGCGGTTGCGATCGTCGTCGATGTCCTCCACCTCGTAGAAGCGCTGGTAGGCGGCGATCAGCGGCAGCAGCTCCTCCAGCTCGGCGGCGGCGATCGGGGCGATCTGGAGGTCGGCCGGCACCCGCGCACCGTATCGCGGGCGCGCAAGGCCGGGATCACGAGCAGGGACAGGCGTCCGGGCGCAGTAAACGGAACCTCGTAACCGGCGTCCGGCCCCGACTAAGCTTTGGTGGCTGCCGCAGAACCGTGATCGTCCCGTTAGGAGGGGATTCCGCTGGCACGTCCCACAGACTCGAACGAGCAGCTTCTCTGCAGCTTCTGCGGGAAGTCGCAGCGCCAGGTGAAAAAGCTGATCGCCGGCCCCGGTGTCTACATCTGCGACGAGTGCATCGACCTCTGCAACGAGATCATCGACGAGGAGCTGACCGCGCCGCCGGCCTTCGAGCTGGAGAACCTGCCGAAACCGCGCGAGATCTACGACGTCCTGCAGGAGTACGTGGTCGGCCAGGAGGCGGCGAAGCGCTCGCTTTCGGTCGCCGTCTACAACCACTACAAGCGGGTCCAGATCGCCCAGTCCGAAGAGACCGAGGTCGAGCTGCAGAAGTCGAACATCATGATGCTGGGCCCGACCGGGTGCGGCAAGACGCTGCTCGCCCAGACCCTGGCGCGGATCCTCAACGTCCCCTTCGCGATCGCAGACGCGACGGCGCTGACCGAGGCCGGCTACGTCGGCGAGGACGTCGAGAACATCCTCCTGAAGCTGATCCAGGCCGCCGACTTCGACGTCAAGAAGGCGGAGACGGGGATCATCTACATCGACGAGATCGACAAGATCGCGCGCAAAGCCGACAACCCGTCGATCACCCGCGACGTCTCCGGCGAAGGCGTGCAGCAGGCGCTGCTGAAGATCCTCGAGGGGACCACCGCCTCGGTGCCGCCGCAGGGCGGGCGCAAGCACCCCCATCAGGAGTTCCTGACGATCGACACGACCAACATCCTCTTCATCTGCGGTGGCTCCTTCGCCGAGCTCGACAAGGTGATCGAGCGGCGCGTCGGCGACCGCGGCGTCGGCTTCGGGGCGGCGATCTCCGCCCGCGAGGAGAAGGACGCCGGCGAGTGGTTCGAGCAGGTGCTGCCCGAGGACCTGATCGAGTACGGGCTGATCCCGGAGTTCATCGGCCGGCTGCCGGTAATCACCGCGATCCACCAGCTCAGCCGCGACGACCTGACCACGATCCTGACCGAGCCGCGCCACGCGCTGACCCGGCAGTTCCAGCGCTTCTTCCAGTTCGACGACATCGAGCTGGTCTTCTCCGAGGACAGCCTCGAGGCGATCGCCAACAAGGCCCTGGAACGCGAGACCGGCGCCCGCGGCCTGCGCTCGATCCTCGAGGAGACGCTGCTCGACGTCCAGTTCGAGCTGCCCTCGCGGCGCGACGTGACCAAGTGCGTGGTGACCAAGGAGACGATCGCCCAGGGCCGCCGCCCGACCCTGGTCACCGAGGCTGCTCCTCAGGACATCGGTCGCGCCGAGCGGCCGCTGAACGAGGAGAGCGCGTAGGGGCTCGCCGCGGGACGAGGGTTGGCGTGGAGGGGTGGGGGTGTCCCTCTCGCTTGCTGGGTTTTTCGCTGGGGAGCGCTCAGCCCGTCCGAGCAGGAGCGCCCGAGCGAAAAAGAGGACGCCGCTGCGCGAGAGGGACACCCCCACCCCTCCCCACGAATCGCGTCCCCGCCTCCCGAGGTGAGGCAGCTCCCGAGAACCGGGAGATGCTCCAAGGGACGGAAGCTTCCTCGTGGCCGAGGTATTGCCCTCTATAGGGGGCAATACCTCGGCCACGCTCCCGGAGCTGGGGGCCGGAGGGTCGGGTGTCCCTCGCAGGCGCGGCGTCCTCTTTTTCGCGCTCGAGCGCGTAGCTCGGACGGGGGGAGCGCTCCGCAGCGAAAAACCCAGCAACGGAGAGGGACACCCGACCCTCCAGCCGCGGCCCGAGCCCCGGCGATCGGCCGCGGCGGGGGCGGTGCGGGCGAACTATCTAGACTCGCCGCGGTGAGCGTCGCCGACCGACAGAGGCTGGAGAGCACCACGCGCTACGACCCGGCCGAGGTCGAGGCGCGGATCTTCGCCGAGTGGATGGAGGGCGGCTACTTCCACCCCGAGGCGGAGGGCAGCCCCGAGGAGAACTTCTCGGCCGCGATCCCGCCGCCGAACGTGACCGGCGCCCTGCACATGGGCCACGCGCTGAACGGCTCGATCCAGGACGCGCTGGTGCGGATGAACCGGATGCGCGGCCGCAACACGCTCTGGGTCCTCGGCACCGACCACGCCGGCATCGCCACCCAGGCCGTGGTCGAGAAGGAGCTGCGGGCCGAAGGGCGCGACCGCCATGGGCTCGGCCGCGAGGCGTTCGTCGAGCGGGTCTGGGCCTGGAAGGAGGAGTACGGCTCCCGCATCGTCGAGCAGTACAAGCGGCTCGGCGCCTCCTGCGACTACGAGCGCGAGCGCTTCACCCTCGACGACGGCTACGTCCGCGCCGTCTACCGCGTCTTCAAGCAGCTCTACGACAAGGGCTACATCTACCGCGACTTCTACATGGTCAACTGGGACCCGGGCTCGCGCTCGGCGATCTCCGACCTCGAGGTCGAGAACCGCGAGGTCGAGGATTCGCTCTACTCGATCGACTATCCGGTCGAGGGCTCCGACCGCGTGCTCACGGTCGCCACCGTGCGACCCGAGACGATGCTGGCCGACACCGCGGTCGCGGTCAACCCGGAGGACGAGCGCTACGCCGACCTGGTCGGCTCCCACTGCGTGCTGCCGCTGGTCGGGCGCCGGCTGCCGATCATCGCCGACGAGCACGTCGACCCCGAGTTCGGCACCGGGGCGCTGAAGATCACCCCCGGCCACGATCCCAACGACTTCGAGATCGGCCGCAAGCACGGGCTCGAGGAGATCGGCGTGATCGGCCCCGACGGCCGCCTCACCGAGGAGGCCGGCGAGTTCGCCGGGATGACCGCCGCCGACGCCCAGGAGGCGGTCGTCGCGGCGCTGCGCGAGCAGGGGCTGCTGAGGGACGAGCAGCCCTACGTCCACTCGGTCCCCTTCTCGCACCGCTCGGGCGAGCGGATCGAGCCGCTGATCTCGCTGCAGTGGTTCTGCCGCATGGACGAGCTGGCGAAGCCGGCGATCGAGGCGGTCGAGCGCGAGCAGGTGCGGATCGCCCCGGCCCAGTGGAAGCGCGTCTACCTCGACTGGATGCGGGAGATCCGCCCCTGGTGCGTCTCGCGCCAGCTCTGGTGGGGGCACCGGATCCCGGTCTGGTACTGCGACGCCTGCGAGGAGACCTTCGTCGCCGAGGCCGAGCCGGAGCGCTGCGGCGCCTGCGGCGGCGAGCTGCGCCAGGAGGAAGACGTCCTCGACACCTGGTTCAGCTCCGCCCTGTGGCCGTTCGCGACCCTCGGCTGGCCCGACGACACCCCGGAGCTGCGCGCCTTCTACCCGACCAGCTTCCTGACCACGGCGCGGGAGATCCTCTTCCTCTGGGTGGCGCGGATGATCATGACCGGGATCGAGTTCGCCGGCGACATCCCGTTCGACGACGTCTACGTCCACTCGGTGATCCAGGCCCGCGACGGGCGGCGGATGTCGAAGAGCCTCGGCACCGGGATCGACCCGCTGGAGGAAATCGACGTCCACGGCGCCGACGCGCTCCGCTTCGGCCTGCTGGCGATGTCCTCGACCCAGGACGTGCGCTTCTCCGACGCCAAGGTGCAGCAGGGCAGCGACCTCGCCAACAAGCTCTGGAACGCGAGCCGGCTGATCCTGCTCAACACGGCGGAGGTCGAGCCGGCGCCGCGACCCACCTGCGTCGAGGACCGCTGGATCCTCTCGCGGCTGGAGCGGACGATCGCCTCGGTGACCGCGAAGCTGGAGGGGTTCGACTTCGCCCACGCCGTCGCCGAGGCCTACGCGTTCTTCTGGCGCGACCTCTGCGATTGGTACCTGGAGATCGTCAAGCCGCGCCTCTACGACGGCGAGGAGGAGGTCTCCGCGACGCTGCTCTACGCGCTGGAACGGGTCCTGGCCATGCTGCACCCGACGATGCCGTTCGTCACCGAGGAGATCTGGCACTTCCACCCGGCTCGCCGCGGACACCTCGCCGTGCACCCGTTCCCGGCCGCCGACGAGTCGCTCTTCGACGAGGCGGCGGAAGCCGAGGTCGAGGCCGGGATCGGCCTGACCCAGCGTCTGCGCGCCTGGCGCGACCTTGTCGACGTGCCGGCGGCGAGCGTGCTGGCGGCCCGCCTGGACGGAGCCGACCCGCCCGCCTTCGTCGCTCGCCTCGCCCGCTTCGAGTTCGAGGCCGACGGGGGGGACCCGGTGGCCTCGGTCGGCCCCGTCCGTGTCCTGCCCTCCGAGCAGCTCGACGCCGCGACGGTCGCCGCCCGCCTGGAGAAGCGCCGGGCGGAGCTGCGGGCCGAGGTCGAGCGGGCCGAGCGCAAACTCGCCAACGAGGGCTTCGTCGCCAAGGCCCCGGCCGAGGTGGTCGCGGAGGAGCGCGGCAAGCTCGACCGCTACCGCGCCGAACTGGAGGAGCTGTCGTAGGCCCGGACGCTTACCTCGATTCCTTGGAGCCGGTCGGCTGGCGGCTCGGGCTGGAGCGGATGCACAAGCTGACCACGGCGCTGGGCCTGCCCCAGCACCGCTTCGGCTCGATCCACGTCGTCGGCACCAACGGCAAGTCCTCGGTGGCGCGGATGGCCGCGGCGCTGCTGGAGGCGCACGGGGTCCCGTCCGGGGCCTGCCTCTCGCCCCACATCGACCGCTGGTCCCAGCGGACGCTGGTCCGCGGCGAGGAGGTCGACGCCGACGCCTGGGCCGAGGCGGTGGCGAAGGTCGCCCGAGCGGCCGAGGGCGTTGACCGCACCCTCGCCGAAGGCGACGCGGTGACCCAGTTCGAGGCCGCCACCGCAGCCACGTTCGTCGCCCTGGCGCAGGCGCGGGTGAAGGCGGCGGCGATCGAGGCCGGCCTCGGCGGCCGCCTCGACGCGACCAACGCGATCCCCTCCAAGGTCACCGTCCTCACCTCGATCGGGCTCGACCACACCGAGTGGCTGGGGGAGACCGAGGCTGAGATCGCAGCCGAGAAGCTGGCGGTGCTGCGCGACCACACCACCCTGGTGCTGGGACGGGTCTCGCCCGCGGTCGAGGCGCTGGCCGAGCGCACCGCCCGCGAGCGCGGTGCGCGGCTGGTGCGGGCCCCCGAGGACCCCGGCCCCGAGATCCACCTGCTCGCCCGTGGCGGCTTCCAGCGCCGCAACTTCGCCCTCGCGACAAGCGCGGTCGAGGCCTTCCTCGGCCGCCTCGACCCCGGTGCCGTCGCCGCGGTCGCGGCGACGGTCGCCGTCCCCGGCCGGCTGGAGCGGGTCGCCGAGCACCCGCCGACCTACCTCGACGCCGCCCACAACCCCGACGGCGCCGTCGCCCTCGCCGAGGCGCTCCCCGGCATCGCCGCCTCCCCCGCCGGCGGTCGCACTTCTGGCCGCACAGCGGAGGGAGCTGCGACCGCGGGGCGGCGGGTGGTGGCCTGCCTGGCCGTCCTCGCGGACAAGGACGCGGGCGCGATGGTTCGGGCGCTGGCGCCGGTGCTCGAGCGGGCCGTCTGCACCGAGCTGCCGGCGGCGGCGCTGGAGGGGCACGGCCGCCCCGGCGCGCGCTCGCGCCCGGCGGCGCAGCTGGTGCGGGCCTGTGGGGAGGCCGGTCTCCCGGCCGAGGCGGAGCCCGAGTTCGAGGTGGCGCTGGGGCGCGCCCGCGCGCTCGCGGCCGCCGCTCCCGAGGGCGTGCTGCTCGTCGCCGGCTCGCACTACGGGATCGGGCCGGCCCGGGACCTGCTCGGCGCTGCGACTGCCACGCCCCTGTCCCGCGCGGCGCGCTGACTGTGCGAGGATTCGGCGATGGAACGCGGGGCCGGCTCCGAACTGCTGTCGATGATGGGACTGGTCGCGGCGGTGGTCGCGATCGTGATCCTCGTCTTCTTCGGCGTCGGCTACCTGTTCGGCAGGTTGTTTCTCTGACCGTGCCGGGCGCCGCTTCTGCGGTGGAACAGGGTTAACCCGACCGGTGGCGAAGTAGACTGCCCGATCCCCAATCCCGGCGGGCGATTTTCCATGTCACTAGCGATCTTCGGCATCACCAACAACGGCCTCAACCTGGCCGCGACCCTGCTCGTGCTGATGCTGGTCGTGCTCTGGCTGGCGCTGATCGTCTACACCTACCTCGACGCCCGCCGCCGCATCTCCGACCCCTTCCTGGTCGCCTGCGCGACCGTCGCCTCCTTCTTCCCCTACATCGGCACCGCCGTCTACGCGATCGTGCGTCCGCCGGAGTTCCTCGAGGACGCCCACGAGCGCGAGCTGGAGATCAAAGCCGCCGAGCTGCGGGTGTTGCAGCTGCGCGAGCTGACCTGTCCCAACTGCGAGTTCCCGGTGGAGAAGGACTACATGCGCTGCCCCAACTGCCAGCGCCGGCTCAAGGACCCCTGCCCGAGCTGCGGCAAGCCGGTCGACCCGCGCTGGGGCGTCTGCCCCTACTGCGAGACGGCGCTGCGGGAGAAACCGCGTCGCCAGAAACGCGAGCGGCGCCCGGAAGCCGAGCGCCCGCGCCGGGAGGAGGCCGAGACGGCCGAGCCGGCGCCGAAACGACAGCCCGCGCGCCGCAAGAAAGCGCAGTCGGGCAGCAGGAAGACTTCCGCGGGCTCGAGCCGCAAGGCGCCCGACCGCGATGCCCCCGAGGGGGCCGACGACGCCAAACCACAGCAAAGGAGCCCTAGCCGTGAGCCGGACCCTGATCCTCGTCAAGCCTGACGCGTTCGAACGCGCCCTGACCGGCGAGGTGATCGCCCGATTCGAGCGCAAGGGGCTCCGGATCGCCGCCCTGAAGTCGATGCGGGCGGATGAGGAGATCGCCAACAAGCACTACGCCGAGCACAGCGAGAAGCCGTTCTTCGGCGAGCTGGTCGAGTTCATCACCGGCGGCACCCTGGTGGCGATGGTGCTGGAGGGGGCCGAAGCGGTGACGGCGGCCCGCCAGCTGATCGGCGCGACCAACCCGGTCGAGGCCGCGCCCGGCTCGATCCGCGGCGACTTCGCGCTCGAGGTGACCTTCAACATGGTGCACGGGTCGGACTCCGACGAGTCGGCCGAGCGCGAGATCGCGATCTGGTTCCCCGAGCTCAGCTGAGGGCGACCGGGCGGGTAGGGCTTCCACTTAACCTTTCGTGGATCGCTCGCGGCCGTCCGAGATTCGCTGCGCCGAAAATGTACAAGACGTTCCAGCCCTACCCGCCCGGTCGTCATGAGCGGGGGCGGGGGATCGGATCGCTCCTCGAAGCTGGTGGTGCTTGCTTCGGGGTCGCCGCAGCGGCGCGAGATCTTGGCGAAGCTGGGGGTGGAGTTCGAGGTCGTCGTCCCCGGCGTCGAGGAGCTGACCGAGGGGGACCCCGAGCGGCTCGTGGTCGAGAACGCGCGGCGCAAGGCCCGTGCGGTTGCGAGCGGGGAGGGAGGGCCGCCCCGCCTGGTGATCGCGTGCGACACCGACGTCGTCCTTGATGGGGTTGTACTGGGGAAGCCCGCCGATGAGGCCGAGGCTCGGGAATACCTGGAGCGGATGTCGGGGCGAGCGCACACGGTGCTGAGCGGGCTGGTGGTCCTGGACGGCGGGGAGGAGCGCAGCGGGCTGGAGAGCACCTCCGTCGTCTTCAAGGCGCTGAGCGAGGCCGAGAAGGAGCGCTACGTGCGGTTCGGCGAGTGGCGGGGCCGCTCCGGCGGGTACGCGATCCAGACGCTTGGCTCGACCCTGGTCGAGCGTCTCGAGGGCAGCGTCTCCAACGTCGTCGGCCTGCCGGTCGGGCTGCTGGCGGAGCTGGCGCCGGAGATGTTCGAGCGCCCGTCGGCGGGGTAGGCGTCAGCCGCCGTTGCCGTTGCCGTTGCCGGCGAGCCGCGGGAGCTGGCCCTCACGCCGCGCGAACGCCTCCGGCAGGTTGTCGAGCAGGGCGTCGGCCACCCGCGGGTCGAAGTGGGTCCCGCGCTCCTCGCGGAGGATCGAGATCGCCTCCTCGTGTGGCATCCCCGGCCGGTAGACCCGGTCTGAGAGGAGGGCGTCGAAGACGTCGGCGACGGCGACGATCCGTCCCTCCAGGGGGATCTCCTCGCCGGCCAGGCCGCGGGGGTACCCACTGCCGTCGAACCACTCCTGGTGGGTGAGCGCGATCAGCGCTGCCATTCCCAGCACGGTGTCGGTCCGGTCGTGCAGCAGATCGTAGCCGTAGGTCGCGTGCTTCTCCATCGTCGCCCGCTCGTCGGTGCTGAGCGGCCCCGGCTTGCGCAGAATGCGATCGGGGATCGCGATCTTGCCGACGTCGTGCAACGGCGCCGCCACCCGCAGCAGCTCCAGCCGCTCGCGGTCGAGGCCGAGCTTCTCGCCGATCATCGCCGCCACCTCGGCCATCCGGTAGACGTGGGCACCGGTCGAGGTGTCGCGCATCTCGATCGTCTCGGCGAGCTTGTCGACCGTCTCCTGCCGGGAGCGCCGCAGGTCCTCGATCGAGCGCCGTCGCTGCTCGGCCAGCGTCTTCTGCAGCCGCTCCGCCTCGTGTTGGGCGGTGACGTCGGCGGCGATCCCGCTGATGCCGACGATCGCGCCGCCGTCGTCGACGTAGGGGAACTTGGCGACCAGGAGGTGGCGCTCGGCGCCGTTGAGCTCGATCTCCTCGTCGAACTCGAGCGCGTGACCCTGCTCGAGCACCTCGACGTCGGTCTCGTGGATCCGGCGCGCCGACGCGGGGGGCATGAACTTCTCGTCGGTGCGCCCGACCATCTCGCCTGGCTCCAGCCCGACGAACTCGTGGGCGACCCGGTTGGCGAGCACGTAGCGGAACTCGCGGTCTTTGATGTAGATCGGCACCGGCGCCAGGTCCATCAGCGACTGCAGCCGCTCCTCGAGGGTGTGGGAGTGCGTGTCCTGGGCGATTTCGAGCTCGCGGTGTCGCAGGGCCGTCATCGCCGTGATCAGCAGCTGGCCCGGCCAGAACGGCTTCACCAGGTAGCCGTGGGCGCCGAGCTCGAAGGCGCGTTCGGCGACCTCCGGGTCGTCGACGCCGGTCATCATCACCATCGCCGTCAGCGGCCAGGTCGCGGCGATCTCCTCGATCAGGACGAGGCCCGACTCGCCCGGCATCTGGATGTCGCAGAGGACCAGCTCGTAGCTGCCCGCGCCGAGCAGGGCCCGGGCCTCGGCGACGCCGTCGGCGAGATCGCACCGATAGCGCTCGCCGAGCGTCCGCTCGACCAGGCGGAGCACCTCGGGACGGTCGTCCATGACGAGTATGCGAGCGCGCTCAGAACGCATCCGCATCGCCGTCGAGCAGCTGCGAGACGGTGGTCAGGAGGTCCCGTGAGCTGAAGGGCCTCTCGATGAAGGCGCTGTCGCCGTTGCCGGCGAGCGCCTGCGGCGCAAGCACGGCGTGGCTGTAGCCGGACATGTACACCACCTTCAGGTCCGGGCGCAGCGCCCTCGCCCGCTCCACCAGCTCGGTGCCGAGCATCTCCGGCATGATCACGTCGGTCCGCATCAGGTCGAGCGGCTCCGACGCACCTCCGGCTCGTCCTCGACGACCAGCGCCACCTCGTCGTTGCCGGCGTGGTCGCGGACCTCCCGGTCGGGCCCGCGCTCCGGCTCGGCGATGGCCGCCGGCAGGTGGACCTCGATCGTCGTTCCCTTGCCCGGCTCGGAGTAGACGTCGATCCGGCCGCCGACGCCGGTGACGATGCCGTATACGGTCGCCAGGCCGAGCCCGGTGCCGTCGTCCTTGGTCGTGTAGAAGGGCTCGAAGAGGTGTTCGAGCGTCTCGGCGCCCATTCCCACCCCGGTGTCGCTGACTTTGAGGCAGACGTAGGAGCCGGGCTGGGTGTCGGGATGCATGTAGGCGTACTCCTCGTCCAGCTCGGCGCGGTCGACCTCGATCGCCAGCCGGCCGCCGTCGGGCATTGCGTCGCGGGCGTTGACCGCGAGGTTGACCAGCACCTGCTCGAGCTGCCCCGGGTCGATCTCCACCGGCATCCGCTCCGGCCCGAACCGGGTCTCCAGCTCGACCCGCTCGCCCACGGCTCGCTGCAGCAGGTTCTGCACCTCGGCGATTGCATGGCGCAGGTAGAGGACTTCGGGCTTGGCGACCTCGCGGCGGCTGAAGATCAGCAGCTGGCGGGTCAGCGCCGCCGCCCGCTCGGCCGCGTGGCGGATCTCCTCGACGTCCTGGTGGGCCCGGGAGCCGGGGTCCAGCTCGCCGGCGACGAACTCGGCGTAGCTCATGATCACGCCGAGGATGTTGTTGAAGTCGTGGGCGATGCCGCCCGCGAGTTGACCGACGCTCTCCAACCGACGCGAGCGGTCGAGCTGGGTCTGCAGAGCCTTCTCCCGCTCGCTCTTGACGCGGTCGGAGATGTCCCGCACGGCGGCGGTGGCGATCGTCTCTCCGCCCAGCTCGATCGCCGAGAGGCTGATCTCGGCCGGGAACTCGGTGCCGTCGCGGCGGCGGGCGTAGAGCTCGACGCCGGCTCCCATCGTCCGCGTCCGCGGCGCCGCGAAGTAGCCGTCGCGGCGGTCGGCGTGGTTCTCCTGGAACCGCTGGGGAACCAGCATCTCGACCCGCTCGCCCAGCAGTGACTCGCGTGGATAGCCGAACAGGCCCTCGGCCTGCCCGTTGGCGACGACGACCCTGCCGTCGCGGTCGACCCCGAGAACCGCGTCGGGCATGGACTCCAGGAATTGCTCGAACGTCGAACTGTCGCTGTCGCGTGATGGCATCGGGGGGCGGGCCTACGTCGGACAGGGAACTCGATTGAATCTGTGTTCGCTGATGATACACAGCACAAGCCGCGGCCGCAAAAAGGTTGTGCGAAAAATGACGAGTCGCGTCGTCTGGAATCATCTCTGCCTCTGGAATCCCTGGAAACCCCAAATACGCGCGCATGGGCCTGCTGAGCTCGCTGTTCCGCCTCGGCGGCCGCGACATGGCGGTGGACCTCGGTACGGCCAACACCCTGGTCTACGTGCGCGGTCGTGGGATCGTCCTCTCGGAGCCATCGGTCGTCGCGATCGACTCCCAGACCGGACAGGTCCACGCGGTCGGGATCGAGGCGAAGCGGATGCTCGGGCGCACGCCCGGCACGATCACCGCGATCCGGCCGCTGAAGGACGGCGTGATCGCCGACTTCGACGTGACCGAGCAGATGCTCCGCCACTTCATCCTCTCGGTCCACTCCAACCGCTTCGCCCACCCGCGGGTGGTCGTCTGCGTCCCCTCCGGGGTCACCGGGGTCGAGAAGCGCGCGGTCGAGGAGGCCTGCCTTTCGGCCGGCGCTCGCCAGGCCTACCTGATCGAGGAGCCGATGGCGGCGGCGATCGGGGCGGGGCTGCCGGTGGCCGAGCCGACCGGCTCGATGATCGTCGACATCGGCGGCGGCACCACCGAGGTGGCGGTGATCTCGCTCGGCGGGATCGTCGTCTCGCAGTCGATCCGGGTCGGCGGCGACGAGCTCGACGACGCGATCGTCGCCCACTGCAAGCAGGCCTACAAACTGGCGATCGGCACCCAGACGGCCGAGGAGGTCAAGCTCGAGGCCGGCTCGGCCTCGAGGCTGCCGGAGGAAATCCGGACCGAGATCCGCGGCCGCGACCTCGTCTCGGGGCTGCCGAAAACGGTCACGCTGGGCTCCGAGGAGATCCGCGAGGCGCTTGAGGAGCCGGTCGGCCACATCGTCGCCGCGGTCAAGGAGACGCTCGACAGAACGCCCCCGGAGCTCGCGGGTGACATCATGGATCGCGGCATCACCCTCGCCGGCGGCGGCGCTCTCCTGCAAGGACTTGAGCAGCGCCTGCGCGACGAGTGCCAGATGCCCTGTCAACTGGCAGAGTCGCCGTTGACGTGCGTGGCGGTCGGCTCGGGCATCTCGCTCGAGGAGTTCGAGACGATCCATCGCGCGAGCAAGAGGAAGAACGCGGGAGTGCGGGCGCGTGTTTAGCCGGCGCTCAGGTGAAGCACCAAACTTAGGTTCGTCACGTGTATCGAAAGCAAGTACGCCGCCGTAGAGCGGTGCTCGCGTTGTTGGTCGTCGGCTCCTTCGTGCTGCTGACGATCACCTATGGCCAGGGCTCCAACGGCCTCCAGCGCGGCGTCAGCGCCGTCTTCAGCCCCGTCCAGTCGGTCGCCAACCGCGCCCTGAAGCCGGCCCGCGACCTCGTCAACTGGTTCGACACGACCTTCGACGCGCGTGGTCGCAACGGCCGCCTGCAGACCGAACTGGAAGCCGAACGCGCGGCGGCCGTGGCCGGCCGCGCGGCGGTGGCCGAAAACGCCGAACTGCGCAAGCTCGTCGGCCTCGACCGCAGCGGCGCGATCCCGTCGGGCTACAAGGAGGTGACCGGCGAAGTGATCGCCCGCTCGCCGACGATCTGGTTCGCCGACGTGACGATCGACCTCGGCAGCGGCGACGGCGTCGCCGTCGGCGACCCGGTGGTCGGCGACGGTGCCCTGGTCGGCTCGATCTCGGCGGTGACGCCCGGCTCCTCGAAGGTGATGCTGATCGCCGACGGCGAAAGCGCCGTCTCCGCCAAGGTCGTGCCGGGCGGGGCCCAGGGCGGGATTCAGGGCGTGATCCGGCCCGCGGTCGGCAACCCGGGCGAACTGATCCTCGACTTCATCAACTCCTCCCGCCACGTCCACAAGGAACAGTCGGTCGTCACCTCGGGCTGGCGCGCCGGGGAAATCGCCTCGGGCTTCCCGGCCAACATCCCGATCGGCAAAATCACCAAGGCCCCGATCGTCCAGCAGGAGGCCCAGCAGCAGGTCTCCGTGCGCCCCTTCGCCGATCTGCGCAACCTCAGCCTCGTCCAGGTCCTGACCGGAGGCTCGCGCGGGTGATCCTGACCCCGAAGATGCTCGCCCGCCTGGTCGCGATCGTGGTCGTCGGCGTGCTGCTGCAGCTCTCCTTCTTCTCGCGGGTGGCGGTGTTCCACGTCAGCCCCGACGTGCTGCCGGCCCTGGTCGTCTCGATCGGGCTGCTGGGGGGGACGATGTCGGGCGCGGTCACCGGCTTCTCGGTCGGGCTGCTGCTCGACTGCCTGCTGATCGCGCCGCTCGGCGGCGGCTCCCTGGTCCTGCTCGCGACCGGCTACCTGGCCGGCCTCTTCCGCGAGCGCTTCGAGATCCACAGCCCGCTGGTGCCGCCGCTCCTGTGCATGGGCCTGACCCTGTTCGCCGAGCTCGGCTTCGGCGCCGTGGCGCTGATGCTGGGGATCGACTCGACGGTCAGCGCCCTGGTGGTGCGCGACATGGTGGTCAAGAGCATCTTCGCCTTCTTCCTCGGCTGGCCGATCTACCTCGGCCTGCGGCGGGCGCTGCGCCCGGCCCTGGTCGAGGAGCCGGGGGCGCGGCGGAGCAGACGGCCGACGGTGCTGGGAGCCTAGGACGATGTACCTGCGCAACGACGACAGGCCGACCGGGAGCCGCCTTGCCCTGCGGATCGCCGTGGTGGGCGGCGTCTCGGTCGCGCTCTTCGCGATCCTCTTCTTCCGGCTCTGGAACCTGCAGGTGATCTCCGGCGAGAAGTACCTGGCCGCGGCGAAGAACAACCGCACCCGGTCGTTCAAGGTGATCGCCCCGCGCGGCGACGTCCTCGACCGCGAAGGCCAGGTCCTGGTCGACAACCGCACCAGCCTCGCGTTGACCCTCAACACCAGCAAGCTGCCCGCGGACCCGGCCCGCGAACGGGCCGAGCTGGCCAAACTCGGCGGACTCGTCCACATGTCGCTGAAGCAGGTGCGGCGGGCGATCGCCGAAGGCGAAAAGGTCGCGGCGGGGGCGCCGGTGACGCTGCGGCGCGACGTCGGCTACGACCTCGTCTACTACCTCGAAGAAAACCAGCGCCGTTTCCCGGGGGTCAGCGTCCAGCGCGTCTTCGTCCGCCACTACCCGGACGGCAGCCGCGCCGCCCACGTGCTGGGCAGCGTCGGCGAGGTCTCCGAAAAAGAACTCGAAAAGGGCCCGTACAAGAACCTCGAACCGGGCGACATGGTCGGCAAGGGCGGGGTCGAGTACACCTACAACCGCTTCCTCGAAGGCAAGGCGGGCCTGACCAAGATCCAGGTCAACGCGCTCGGGCAGCCGACCCCGGGCGGCCACCTCGTCTCGGTTCCACCGACCCCCGGCAAGACCCTCAAACTGACGATCGACGGCAAGGTCCAGGCCGCCGGCGAAGCGGCGCTCGCCGAACGCGGGCTGCCGGGTGGCTTCATCACGATGAACGTCGACAACGGCCAAATCCTCGGCCTCGGCTCGTTCCCGACCTTCGAACCGTCGGTGTTCACGAAACCGAGCCTGACCCAGGCGGAGGTCAACACGCTCTACCGCAGCGAAAGCGCGCCGCTGTACGACCGCGCCACCGAAGGGCTCTACCCGACCGGGTCGGTCTTCAAGCTCATCACCGCGCTGGCGGCACTCGAAGGCAACGTGATCACCCCCGGTGCCGTGGTTCAGGACAACGGCTTCATCAAGGTCGGCGAACAGGAATTCGAAAACTCCGAAGGCGTCGCCAACGGGCCGGTCGACATGGTCTCGGCGCTGCGCGTCTCATCCGACGTCTACTTCTACCTGCTCGGGTGGCATATGTGGAACACCGGGCAGCTGCAGCGCTGGGCGCACAAAATGGGGATCGGGCGACCGACCGGGATCGATCTCCCGGTCTCGACCAACGGCCTGCTGCCGACCAAGCAGTGGCGCGACCGGCTCTACAAGATCTACATGGAAGGCAAGGAAGGCGGAACCGAACGGCCCTGGTCGGCCGGCGACAACATCCAGCTCGCGACCGGGCAGGGGGACCTGCAGACCAACCCGCTGCAGATGGCCGTCGCCTACGCGGCCCTCGCCAACGGCGGCAAGATCGTCACCCCGCACCTCGGGCTCGAAATCGACGACGCCGCCGGGCGGGTGTTGGAAGAATTCGACCCGAAGCCCCAGCGCCGGTTCCACATCAACCCGGCCTGGCAGGCGACGATCCTCGAAGGCCTGCACGAGGCCGCGCAGTCGCAGGGCGGTACCTCCTTCGAAGTCTTCAACGGCTTCCCGATCGCAGTCGCGGGCAAGACCGGCACCGCCGAACGTCCGCCCCACGGCACCCAGTCCTGGTACTGCGTGCTCGCTCCCTATCCGAATCCGCGTACCGTTACCTGCGTGACGATCGAGGAAGGCGGCTTCGGCGCCGAATCCGCCGCCCCCGCGGCCAAGCAGATACTCGAAGCGGTTTTCCGAGGCCAGCTCGCCGCGAAAGCCGCGAAGGAAAACGCCCAAGCCGGCGAAGGCGAAGCCGTCGAAGGCGAAGGCGAAGCCCTCGAAGGCGAAGCGGGCGCGGGCGCCGAAGCGGGAACGGAAGGCGGCTGATGTACGCGACCCGCACCAGGCGCGCCAGGCCGGAGCCGTTCACGGTCCGCGCCGGCCTCGCCGAGCGGCTCGGCGTCGCCCACGTCGACTGGCTGCTGGCTCTGGCGGCGGTCGCCCTGGTCGGCTTCAGCGTCTTCACCCTGGGCCAGGCGACCACCCACGACGTCCCCGGAAGCCCCAACTACTACGTCGAGCGCCAGGCGATCTACGGCGTCCTCGGCCTGATCGGGATGGCGCTGCTGACCCGGATCGACTACTCGCGCTTCCGCGAGCTGCGGGTCGGCATCTACACCTTCCTCTGCGCCAGCGTCGCCCTCGTCTTCGTCTTCGGCTTCGCCGCCCGCGGCTCGCGGCGCGCCTTCGAATTTCCCTTCTTCTCCTTCCAGCCATCGGAGCTCGGCAAGCTCCTGCTAGTGCTCGCGCTTGCCGGGTTCGTGATCGATGGTGCCAGGCGGGGCTCCGCGAGGCAGCGCACGGTGCGCTACCTCTGCCTCGGCCTGGCTCCGGCTGCGCTCGTCTTTCTGCAGCCCGACCTCGGCACCTCGATGGTGCTGGTGGTCGCCACCCTGGCCGTGATGTACTTCGGCAGTGTCCCCTGGACCCACTTCGCCGCCATCGGCACGGCCCTCGTCGCATTGATCGCCCTCGTCCTCGTCGTCGCTCCTGCGGTCGGGACTCCGGTCCTGAAGGAATACCAGGTGGAACGACTCACCTCGTTCCTGCACCCGCATGAGCACGAACGCGGCGCCGGCTATCAGCAGAACCAAGGAGTGATCGCCATCGGCGCCGGTGGGAAGACCGGCCGTGGCAATCAGGCCACCCAGACGCGGCTCGACTTCGTTCCCGAGCGCAGCACCGACTTCATCTTCGCGGTGATCGGTGAGCGCTACGGGTTCATGGGCGCCGCGTTCGTCCTATCCCTTTACGCCCTGCTCCTCTGGCGGGCGCTGCGGATCGTGACGCTCTCGAAGAACTCCTACGGGATCCTGGTCGCGGGCGGCATTGCCGTCTCGCTGCTGTTCCAGGTCTTCGTCAACGTGGGGATGAACCTCGGCATCATGCCGATCACGGGCATCCCTTTGCCACTGGTGAGCTACGGAGGTTCCTCCGTGCTCGCCACCTTCCTGGCGATCGGAGTTCTCCAGAGCATCAACATCCAAGCGCGTCTCGCTCAGCGGGGGAGGTTCGCCTGGTGAGGCCCCGAAACACGAGGCTCCTGGCGATGCGTACCGATCCGAACTGAGCTGAACTACAAATGAAGAAAACGATTCTGGTTTCCGCCGAGCGCGGCGAGACCCGTGTTGCCGTCCTCGAGTCCAAGCAGAAGGGCGGCAAGGCCAGCGTGGCCGAGCTCTACATGGAGCGCCGCGGGCGCCGCTCGATCGTCGGCAACATCTACAAGGGGAAGGTCGACAACGTCCTTCCCGGCATGGAGGCCGCCTTCGTCGACATCGGCCTCGAGCGCAACGGCTTCCTCCACGTCGACGAGATCGTCCTCCCGGGCGGCGAGCAGGCGCCGAAGCGCGGGCGCGGCAGCGGCCGCCGCATCAACGAGCTGATCAAACCGGGCCAGGAGATCCTGGTCCAGGTGGTCAAGGACCCGTTGAAGACGAAGGGCGCTCGGCTCTCGATGAACGTCTCGATCGCCGGCCGCTACCTGGTCTTCGCGCCGCAGGGCTCAGGCGTCGGGGTCAGCCGCCGGCTCTCCGACAAAGAGCGCGACCGGCTGCGCAAGATGGTCGACCGCACCTACAAGGGCCCGGGCGGGCTGATCGTCCGCACCGCCGCCCACGGGGCGAAAAAATCCGACTTCGTACGCGAGATCGGCTACCTGCAGCGGCTCAACGAAGTGCTCGACCGCCGCACCGAGCAGACCAAGGCGCCGGCCCTCGTCTTCCAGGAGGCCGACCTCTCGGTCCGGGTCCTGCGCGACGTCTTCCTCAGCGAGTTCGAGAAGGCGATCATCGACTCCGAGAAGCAGTTCGAGCGGGTAACCGGCTTCTTCCAGCGCACGGCGCCGGAGCTGGTCGACGGCGTCGAGCTCTACAAGGGCGCCAAGCCGCTGTTCGAGAAATGGAGAATCGACGAGGAGATCGAGTCGACGCTCAACCGGCGGGTCGACCTGCCCTCCGGCGGCTACCTGATCATCGACTACGCCGAGGCGCTGACCGTGATCGACGTCAACAGCGGCAGCTTCACGGGCCGCGGCAAAGGCGGCCTCGAGGAGACGATCACCAAGGTCAACACCGAGGCCGCCGAGGAGGCGGTGCGGCAGCTGCGGCTGCGCGACATCGGCGGCATCATCGTCATCGACTTCATCGACATGGCCAGGGCCTCGAACCGCGACAAGGTGCTGAAGACGATGCGCAAAGCGCTCGACGCCGACAAGTCGAAGAGCTACGTGGTCGAGGTCTCGCCGCTGGGACTGGTCGAGATGACGCGCCAGAACGTCACCGACGGCGTGCGCGAGATCCTCACCGCCCCCTGCCCGACCTGCGCCGGCGAGGGCGTCGTCCTCTCGGCCGAGACGGTGGCCCTGGAGGGGCTGCGTAAGCTGCACGACATCGTCGCCGAGCACCCCGACGTCGAGGCCTTCCTGATCCGGGTCAACCCGAAGGTCGCCCACGAGCTGACCGACGAGGACAGCGGCCTGACCGAGTTCGAGGCGGAGACCGGCAAGCGCTTCCACTTCGAGGGCGGCGACGCGCTGGCGATCGACACCTTCACCCTGGTCGAGTCCGGCAGCCGCGAGGAGATCGAGGAGCGGGCGCTGCCGTTCAAGGTCGGCGAGGAGGTGCTGGTCCAGATCGACGAGCCGCACATGTACAACGCTCACGACGCGGTCGCCCGGATCGACTCCTACATCGTCAGCGTCACCGGCGGCGGTCCCTACGTCGGCGAGCGCAAGCTGGTGCGGATCGAGGAGGTCGAGCGCTCCGCGGCGATCGCCTCGCTGCTGGGGGGCGAGTCCCCCAACGGGTCCGGGGGCGCCGGAGAGAACGGTTCCCAGCTAGACTCCGACGCCCCTTCGCGCAAACGCAGTCGCGGCCGCCGTGGCGGCCGGGGGCGTTCGCGCGCCAAACAAGGCAGTCAGGACGAATGAGCATGTACGCGGTAGTGGAAAGCGGTGGCAAGCAGTACAAGGTCGAGGAGGGCACGTCCCTGCTCGTCGATCGGCTCGACGCCAAGGAGGGCGACAAGGTCGCCCTGCGGGCGGTGATGTTCCGCGACACCGAGGTGATCGCGGCGCCGAAGGAGCTGGAGAAGGTCAAAGTCGAGGCGACCGTGGCCGAGCATTTGCGCGGCCCCAAGATCAAAGTCTTCAAATACAAGGCGAAGAAGGGCTACCGCCGCCGTGCCGGCCACCGCTCCGAGCTGACCAAGCTCGAGGTGACCAGCCTCAAGGTCGGCAAATCGGCCGCGAAAAAAGCGCCGGCGAAAAAAGCTGAGAAAGAGGAGGCCTAGGAATGGCTCACAAGAAAGGTCTCGGGTCGAGCCGCAACGGCCGCGAATCCAACCCGAACATGCTCGGGGTCAAGGTCTTCGCCGGCCAGAAGGTGACGGGCGGCGAGATCATCGTGCGCCAGCGCGGCACGCGCTTCTGGCCCGGCGACGGCGTCGGAATCGGCCGCGACCACACGATCTTCGCCACGCGCCCCGGGACGGTCGACTTCAGGCCGGCCCGCAAGGGTCGGACCATCAGCGTCCTCGCTGAGGACTGAGGCGTCGGGGAGGGCGCGAGCACCCCTCCCCAGAAGCCGTCGCGCAGCTGGCTTCTGATGTATGACAAGGCGAAGATCTGGGTCGAGGGCGGGGCCGGCGGCAACGGCTGCGTCTCGTTCCGTCGCGAGGCGCACGTGCCTCGGGGCGGGCCCGACGGGGGCGATGGGGGGCATGGCGGCGATGTCGTCCTGGTCTGTGACGCCTCCAAGCGGGACCTGGGGGCGTTGCGGGGCAGCAAGCACCTTCGCGCGCAGCGGGGCCGCCACGGGGAAGGGTCCAACCGGCACGGGGCGCGGGGCGAGGACCGCGAGATACCGGTTCCGGCGGGGACGCAGGCGACCGCGGTGGACGGCAGCGCGATCGACCTGGTCGAGGCCGGGCAGCGGGCGGTGGTCGCCCACGGTGGACGCGGCGGCCACGGCAACAAGCGGTTCGCCAACTCGACCCGGCAGGCGCCGCGGTTCGCCGAGAAGGGGACCTCCGGGGAGGCGGACTGGATCGAGCTGCGGCTGAAGCTGCTGGCCGACGTCGGGCTCGTGGGGCTGCCGAACGCCGGCAAGTCCTCGCTGCTGGGGCGGCTGACGCGGGCGGCGCCGAAGGTCGCCGACTACCCGTTCACGACCCTCTCGCCGGTGCTGGGGACGATCGAGGGCGAGGACCGCCAGGCGGTGCTCGCCGACATCCCCGGGCTGATCGAAGGGGCGGCGGCCGGCGCCGGCCTCGGGCACGAGTTCCTCGCCCACGTCGAGCGCTGCTCGATGCTGGTCCACCTGGTCGACGCGGCCCCGATGGAGGGCGACCCCGTCGCCGACTACGAGACCGTTCGCGGCGAGCTCTCCGCCCACGGGGCGGGCCTCGAGCGGCTGCCGGAGCTGGTCGTTCTGAGCAAGCGCGACCTGCTTGCGCCCGCCCGGGTCGAGGAGCTGCTCGGCGAGTGGCGCGAGCGGCTCGGGGACGACGCCCTCGGTGTCCTCGCCGTCTCCTCGGCGACCGGCGAGGGCCTCGACGAGCTGCGGCGGAGAATCCTCGCCGAGCTGCCCGAGGTCGCGCCCGCTCCGCAGGCCGTCGCCGGCGCCCAGTCGTCGGAGTTCGAGGTCGAGCACCGGGTCTACCGGCCGGTCGGCGAGGGCGGCTACCGGGTCGAGCGCGAGGAGGACGGCGGCTTTCGCATCCTCGGCCGCGGCGTGGAGCTGCTCTTCGAGCGACACGACGTCGGCAACGAAGAGGCTCTCGCCTACCTCGAGCAGCGCCTGGGCGAGATCGGCGTGATCGCCGCGCTCACTCGCGCCGGCTTCGAGCCGGGGGACGACGTGCGGATCGGCGAGCACGAGTTCGAGCTGCATATCTGAGCGACTCGGGGTGGTGGGGAGGAGTCGGGCGCCCTTCCGCTTGCTGGGTTGCTCGCCCCGGCGGTTGCGGCTGCCGCGGAAGGTTGAGGGGCGAGCAAGAGGACGCCGCGCGCTCCAGGGCACCCGACTCCTCCTCTCGACGCCGTCTCGCTCCTAGACTGCTGGCTCCATGACCCTGGTCGTCAAGCTTGGATCGTCGATCGTGGCCGCCGACGACGGCGAGCTGCGGACCGACGTGCTCGACTCCGTCTGCGCGCAGGTGAGCGCGCTCGAGCAGCGCGGCGAGCGGGTCGTGATGGTCACCTCCGGGGCGATCGCCCGCGGGATGCGGCTGATGGGGATGGCCTCCCGGCCGAAGGCGATGGACGAACTGCAGGCCGCCTCGGCGGTCGGCCAGGGCGATCTCTTCCGGGCCTACGAGGAGCGCCTGGCGCGGCACGGGGCCCGGGCCGCGCAGGTGCTGCTGACCCTCTCCGACATCTCCGAGCGGGCCCACTACGTGAACGCCCGCCAGACCCTGCAGCGGCTCGTCCACTGGAACGTGGTGCCGGTGATCAACGAGAACGACACCACCTCGACCGACGAGATCACCTTCGGCGACAACGACTTCCTCGCCGCCCAGGTCGCGGTCCTGCTCCGTGCCCGGCTGCTGATCCTGCTGACCAACACCGACGGCGTCTTCACCGCCGACCCGCGCAGCGATCCCGAGGCGCGGATGATCGGCGAGGTCGAGCGCTGGGAGGACCTCGCCCCGGAAGTGAGGATCGGCCCGGAAACCTCCTCCTTCGGGCGAGGCGGGATGGGCAGCAAGGTCGCCGCGGCGCGGATCGCCAGCGAGTCCGACGTCGGCGTCGTGATCTGCAACGGAACCGAGCCCGAGACGCTGCTCGGCGCGGCCGGCGGCGACCGGGTCGGGACCAGGTTCTCCGCGCAGGCCGGCGGCCGCACCTCGCCCTACAAGCTCTGGCTCAAATACGCCGGCAGGCCGAGGGGCTCGCTCGTCGTCGACCGCGGCGCCGGGATGAAGCTCCGCGGCGCCGGCTCCAGCCTCCTCGCCGTGGGGATCACCGAGGTTCGGGGGGACTTCGAGGCGGGGGACGTGGTGCTGGTCTCCGTCGCCGGCGAGGCGGGCGAGGCGGGCGAAGTGGGCAAGGGGATCACCGAATTCTCCTCGCGGGACCTGGTCCAGATCCGAGGGATGCAGAGCGGTGCGATCCGGGAGCGGCTGCCGGGGGCCGCCGACGAGGTGATCCACCGCGACCGCTTCGTCCTCGTCTAGGGCCGCCGGCTCGCAGCCGACTTTCACCCCACCCCAGCGGGGTCAAAGTCGGCTGCGGCGTCGGACTCGGCGCCAGCTACCCTGTGCCGATGGCCGTGACCACGACCACCGTCGCCGAGAGCTGCGCCGCCGCGAAGCAGGCCGCGCGGGCGCTGGCGACCGCCTCGACCGCGGAGAAGAACGCGGCCCTGGCGGCGACCGCGCGGCTGCTCGAGGAGCGCGTCGCCGAGATCCTCGGGGCCAACGCCGCCGACCTGGCCGACGAGCGGGCGGCGGGGCTGACCCCGGCGCTGCGCGACCGCCTCGCCCTGACCGACGAGCGCGTCGCCGCGATGGCGGAGGGCGTGCGGGTGGTGGCGGCGCTGGAGGACCCGGTCGGCGAGGAGCTCGAGCGCCGGACGCTGGCAAGCGGCATCGACCTGCGCAAGGTGCGGGTGCCGCTCGGAGTGGTCTCGGTCGTCTACGAGGCGCGGCCGAACGTGACCGTCGACTGCGCGGCGCTGACGATCAAGAGCGGCAACGCCCTCGTCCTGCGCGGCTCCAGCTACGCCGAGCGCTCCAACGGCGCCCTGGCGGCGATCGTCCGCGAGGCGCTGGCCGAGGCCGGGCTGCCCGCCGACGCGGTCCTGCTGCTTCCCACCGGCGGCCGCCACGACCTGGCCGAGCTGGCCACTCAGGACGGCCTCGTCGACCTGCTGATCCCGCGCGGCGGCGAGGGCCTGAAGGCGGCGCTGAAGGACGTCGCCACGGTGCCGGTGATGTACGCGGCGGCCGGCAACTGCCACGTCTACGTGCATGCCGACGCCGACCTGGAGATGGCGCGGCGGATCGCCGTCAACGCCAAGGTGCAGCGGCCCGGCGTCTGCAACGCCGCCGAGACGCTGCTGGTCGACGCCGCGATCTCCGAGAGCTTCGTCCCCGCGGTCCTCTCCGACCTCGCCGAGGCCGGCGTCGAGCTGGTCGGCGACGAGCGGGTGCGGGCGCGGGCCGGCGAGGTCGAGGTCGACGCCGCGACCGCCGAGGACTGGGACACCGAGTACCTGGGGCTGCGGATGGCGGTGGCCGTGGTCGACTCGGTGGAGGAGGCGGTCGAGCACATCAACCGCCACGGCACCGGTCACTCCGAGGCGATCGTGACCGGCTCCGAGGAGGCCGCCGAGGCCTTCACCGGCGGCGTCGACGCCGCCGCGGTCTACGTCAACGCCTCGACCCGGTTCACCGACGGCTTCGAGTACGGGATGGGCGCGGAGATCGGCAACTCGACCCAGAAGCTGCACGCCCGCGGCCCGATCGGGATGCGCGAGCTGACGACGTTCAAGTACGTCGGCCGCGGCGACGGCCAGATACGTGAGTAGCTCCGCGGGCGCCGGCATCGGGGTTCTGGGGTCGGCCTTCAACCCGCCCCACCTCGGCCACCTGGCGCTGGCCCAGGAGGCGCTCTGGCAGCTCGGGCTCAGCGAGGTGATCCTGGTCCCGACCGGGCAGGCGCCGCACAAGCGGATCGTCGACGACCCCGGGCGCGAGCTGCGGATGGCGATGACCCGGCTGGCGGCGGCCGACGACCAGCGCTTCTCGGTCTCCTCGCTGGAGGTCGACCGCGAGGGGCCGTCCTACACGTATGAGACCTTGGAGATGCTTGCAGCGGAACGAGGGGAAACGGATCTGGTCTTCGTGATGGGCGCGGACGCGGCCGTCGGCCTGGAGAGCTGGCGCGAGTCGGAGCGCGTGGTCGCGCGGGCGCGGCTGGCGGTGGCGCGCCGGGCCGGCATCTCCGACGCTGAGGTGGCCGCGGTCCTGCGCAGCCTCGGCGCCGAGGGTCGGGCGACGATGCTGGAGATGCCGCAGTTCGGCGTCTCCTCCTCGGCGGTCCGCGAGCGCGCCCGCACGGGCCGGCCGCTGCGCTACCTGGTGCCCGAGGCCGTCGCCCGCTTCATCGAGGAGAGGGGGCTCTACTCGTGAGCCCGATCTCCTCCGAGGCGCTGGCGCGACGCCTGGCCGCGCTAGCGGACTCGAAAATGGCCGAGGACGTGGTCGTGCTCGACATGCGCGGCCTGGTCGCCTACACGGACTTCCTGGCGATCTGCACCGCCCGCAACGATCGCCAGGCACGGGCGATCGTCGATGAGGTGCGGGTGCAGCTGAAGCGCGAGACGGGCCTGCTGCCGGGCGGGGTGGACGGCGCCGGCGAGGCCGGCTGGATCATCGTCGACTATCTCGACTGCATCCTGCACGTCTTCACCGCGGAAGCCCGCGATCGCTATCAGCTGGAGGACCTCTGGCGTGAGGCGCCGCGCCTCGAGCTGGACCTCGAAGCGCCCGACGCGCCCTCCGCCGCCAGCGCCTGAGCGGCCGTCGCGCGGGCTGTCGCGACGAATGTGACGAAATACCGTCCGAAGGCATCCTTACGGTGCCGCGCATGGGAAGCTTCAAGCGGACTCTGTTCGGCTACCGTCGCGACCAGGTAGAGGAGGCGATCGGCCTGCGCGACGCCAGGATCGCCGGTCTCGAGGCGGGTCTCGACCGCCAGCTCGACGCGGCCGCCGAGATGGAGCGCGACACCGAGTCCCTGGCGGCGATGGTGATCGAGCGCGAGCGCGAGATCCGCGGCCTGCGCGAGCGCCTGGTCGAGGCCAACGAGTGCCACGCCCGCAGCATCGCCTCGCTCGACGCGGTCACCGCGCGGCTGGAGGAGATGCAGGCGCAGGCGCGCGGCCAGGCGACCCGGATCCGGATGAAGGCGCTGCGCGAGGCTGTCGAGGTGAGCCGCCGGGTGAAAGCGCTCACCGACGCCCACGAAGGCGACGCCGACGAGCTCGACGCCGACGAGCTCGAGCCGGTGCCGCCGTTCGGGGCCGCCGAGCCGGCGGTATTCGCCGAGTCGCCCGCCAACGGCCTCCATGAGGATTTCGACGGCCTCTTCTCGGGGCTGGTCCGGCTCGAGATCGGCCCTCTCGGCGACTTCTCCCAGCTGGTCGGTTTCGAGGACGCGGTCGGTCGACTCGGCGCCTCCGAGATCTCGATCGAGCGCTTCTCGGAGGGCCGGGCGACACTGTCGATGCGCCTCGACCAGCCGACCGAGCTGCTGCGCGAGCTCGAGGAGCTCTCCGACCTCGACTTCAAGGTCCGCCACACCGCGCCCGACAACCTGATCCTCGACGTCGACGAGGATCAGGCCGACGAGCAGCACGCCGCCTAGCTCCGTCCGCCGCGAGGCGTATTGTCTGCATGGATGGAGCACGATCCCAACCGCAAGGGCAAACGTCGCCGAGCTGGCGATCGCGGCTGAAGCCGCGAGCCTCGGGCTCTCGGTCTACAAGCCGCTGACCGAGCACGAGCGCTGCGACCTCGTGCTGGGGATCGCGGGGAGGCTGTTCCGGGTGCAGTGCAAGTGGGCGAAGAAGAAGGGCGACGTCGTGTCGATCAAACTCGCGACCAGCCGGCGATCGGCCGGCGGGTATGTGCGGAGCCGGTACTCGGCAGCCGAGGTCGACGCGATTGGCGCCTACTGCGAGGAGCTCAAGAGCTGCTTCCTGATCCCGATCGGCGATGTGGAAGATCAGCACGCGGTGCGGCTTCGGTTGGCCCCGGCAAGAAACGGACAGCGCGCAGCATTAAACTGGGCGGAGCAGTATCGCCTCGGGGCTGTAGCTCAGCTGGAAGAGCGCCGCCATGGCATGGCGGAGGTCAGGGGTTCGAGCCCCCTCAGCTCCACTCACGACGGCGTGGTCGAACCGCCCGTCGAATCCGTCGGCGCCCATGAGTTCCGCAACCGCTTCGGCCTCTACCTGGAGCGGGCCGCGGGCGGGCGCGAAGTGCTGATCAGCCGCCGCGGGCGCCCCTACGCGCGGCTCTGCCCGCCAGCGGCGGATTTGACCTGAGTTGCCGCCCTGCGGCGCTCAAAGGCCCGCCGCTCGCTGCCGATGCCTAAGGGATGAGCGCTGTCAACCAGCACGTGTTCTCGCACGGGATGCGGGAAACTCGGGAGACCTTCGAGTCCTGGAACGGGCGGCCATGGGTGGTCCTGCGTGGCTGGCTGGCTCTGAGCGTGGCGATCGCGCTGACGCTGCTGGCCGCGGTCTGGTTCGTCGCCGGCGCGCTGACGCCGGACATCACCCCGATCCACCTGCCGGGGCTGACCGGGCCGTCGGAGCCGGGCGACCTGCTGCCGATCCTCTGGCGCAACTCGCTGGTCCTGGCGCTGCACGCGACCGCCTGCGTCGCCGGTTTCATCGCCGGCGCCTCGATGCCGATCGCCGCCGCCCAGCGGACCGGCTTCTCGCGCTGGGTCCACGTCAAGGCGGGGGAGCTGGCGATTCTCTTCGTCGCCGCCGTCACCCTCTTCTCGCTGATGACGCAGGCCCTCTACCTCGGCTTCCAGGGCTCCACGCTCTCCTACCAGCTCCACGTCAGCCGGCTCGAGCTCATCCTCAGCGTGCTGCCGCACGCGATCCCGGAGTTGACCGCCCTCTTCCTGCCGCTCGCCGCCTGGCTGATCGCCAGCCGCCGGGGCGAGTGGAACCAGCTGCTGGCGGCGACCGCGGTCACCGTGGCCCTCGCGATCCCGACCCTGATCGTCGCCGCGACGATCGAGGTCTACGTCTGGCCGCACATCCTCGAAGCGATCTCGCCGGCGTTCTGAGCGCCCGCGCGCCCCGCGCCCGCCGGCCCTCGTAAGATCGCCGGCGTGAGCGGATACGACCCCAAGTCGATCGAGCGCAAGTGGCAGGCCGTGTGGGCCGAGGAGAAGACCTGGGAGGTGGCCAACCCGGGCCAGCCGGGCTTCGACGACTCCAAGCCGAAGTCCTACGTGTTGGAGATGCTGCCCTACCCGTCCGGCGAGCCGCACGTCGGCCACCTCAAGTGCTACGCGGTCGGCGACGCGATCGCCCACTTCCGCCGCCGCCACGGCTTCGAGGTGATTCACCCGATGGGCTATGACTCGTTCGGCCTGCCGGCCGAGAACAACGCGATCAAAACGGGCGAGCCGCCGCGGGTGGCGACCGAGCGCTCGATCGCCTCGTTCCGCCGTCAGTTCCGCGAGTGGGGGATCTCGATCGACTGGTCGCGCGAACTGGCGACCCACACGCCCGAGTACTACCGCTGGACCCAGTGGATCTTCCTGCGGCTGTTCGAGAAGGGGCTCGCCTACCGGACAGAGGCGCCGGTGCAGTGGTGTCCGAAGGACGCCACCGTGCTCGCCAACGAGCAGGTGGTCGACGGCCGCTGCGAGCGCTGCGGCACCGAGGTCGTCCAGCGCAACCTCGAGCAATGGTTCTTCCGCATCACCGAGTACGCCGACCGCCTGCTCGCCGACTTCGAGGCGCTCGAGTCCTGGCCCGAGCACGTGATCACGATGCAGCGCAACTGGATCGGCCGCTCCGAGGGCGCCGAGGTGGTCTTCCGCTGCGACGAAGCCGGCCTCGACTTCCCGGTCTTCACCACCCGCCCCGACACCCTCTTCGGCGCCACCTTCTTCGTCCTCGCCCCCGAGCACCCGGAGCTGATGCGCCTGGTCGAGGGCACCCCGGCCGAGCACGAGGTGCGCGAGTACGTCAACCGGGTCGGCCGCGAGTCGGCCGAGGAGCGCGGCGCCGAGGATCGCGAGAAGACCGGCGTGCCGCTCGGGCGCAGCGTCGTCAACCCGGTCAACGGCGAGGAGATCCCGATGTTCGTCGCCGACTATGTGCTGATGGAGTACGGCACCGGGGCGATCATGGCCGTGCCCGGCCACGACTCTCGCGACTACGAATTCGCCCAGAAGTTCGACCTGCCGGTGGTGCGGGTGATCGAGGGCGAGAATCCCGAGGCCGCCCGCGACCCTCGCGGCCTGCCGTATCCCGGCGACGGCCAGATGGCCAACTCCGGCCGCTTCGACGGCAAGGACAACCGCGAGGCCTACGAGGAGATGGTCGAGTGGCTGGCCTCCGAGGGCCGCGGCAAGCCCTCCGTCAACTACCGCCTGCGCGACTGGCTGGTCTCCCGGCAGCGCTACTGGGGGGCGCCGATCCCGGTCGTCTACTGCGACGCCTGCGGCGAGGGCGGAGCGCCCGCGATCGTCCCCGTGCCCGCCGAGCAGCTGCCGGTCGAGCTGCCGGAGGTCGAGGACTACGCGCCGCAGGGCAAGAGCCCGCTCGCGGCGGCCGAGGAGTGGGTCGCGACCGCCTGCCCGAAGTGCGGTGGCCCCGCCCGCCGCGAGACCGACACGATGGACACCTTCGTCGACTCCTCCTGGTACTTCATCCGCTACCTCGACCCGCGCAACTCCGAGGCCGCCTGGGACGGCGCGGCCGCCGCCCACTGGCTGCCCGTCGACCAGTACATCGGCGGGGTCGAGCACGCGATCCTGCACCTGATGTACGCGCGCTTCTTCACCAAGGCGCTGGCCGACCTCGGCGAGCTGGAGGTGCAGGAGCCCTTCGCCAACCTGTTCGCCCAGGGGATGATCACCCGCGACGGGGCGAAGATGTCGAAGTCCAAGGGCAACACCGTCAGCCCGTCCGAGTACGTCGAGCGCTACGGCGCCGACACCACCCGCACCTACGTCTGCTTCATGGGCCCGCCCGAGCGCGGCGGAGACTGGACCGACGAGGGGGCCGAGGGCGTCAACCGCTTCCTCTCGCGGCTGTGGCGGCTGTGCGAGGAGGTCGAGGAGCGGACCGAGCCGGCGGTGCCGGGCGCCGAGCCGGCGGGCGAGGCGCGCGAGCTGCTGGTCAAGGCCCATTGGGCGATCGACAAGGCCACCCGCGACTTCCAGCGCGGCTTCCAGTTCAACACCGTGGTTGCGGCGGTGATGGAGCTGGTCAACGAGATCTACCGGCTCAAGGGCAACCTCTACGGCGACTCCGAGGGCGGGGCCGCGGTGCGCTTCGCGACGGCGACCGCAGCATCGCTGATCTTCCCATTCGCGCCCCACCTCGGGGCCGAGGTGTGGGAGCGGCTGGAGGGCGGCCGGGTCTGGGAGCGCCCCTGGCCGGTGGCCGACCCGGCGCTGCTGGCGAGCGACACCGTCACCTTCGTGGTCCAGGTCAACGGCAAGCTCCGCGACCGCATCGAGGCCGCCGCCGACGCCCCCCGCGAGGAGCTGCTGGCCCTGGCCCGCCAGAGCGAGAAGGTGGTCCGCCACATCGATGGCAAGGAACTGGTGAAGGAGGTCGTCGTTCCCGGCAAGCTCGTCAACTTGGTGGTCCGCTAGCGGGCTCCGCTGCCATCGGCGCCCGGTTCTGGTAGAAACGCGCGATGCTCGTCAGGCGTCATGGAGAAGCACCGGTCGAGGAGTGGCACCGCCTCCGCATGCACGTCCTCATGGACGCGGGGGAACTCGGGTCGCGCAACCTCTCGGTCACCTGGCTCGAGGTCCCCGCCGGGACGCGGCAGACCCTGCGCTCCCACGAGGAGTCCGAGCAGGCCTACGTGGTCGTGCGCGGCGCCGGCACCATGTCTGTCGCCGGCGACACCCAGAGCGTGGGGGAGGGCGACCTGATCCTGGTCCCGCCCGCGACCGAGCACTCGATCAGCAACGACGGCGACGACGAGATCGCCTGCGTCTCGATCCAGTCGCCCCCGGTGGCCGCCGAAGAGCTGTACAGCGACCAGCTGGCAGAGGTCGCGGGCTACGACGAAGACGACGAAGCCTGACGCGGCCCGGGCGCCCGGCCCCCTGACGGGCTCAGGCCACGGCGTCGTGGTTGGCGTTGCAGCTCTGCGGCTGTTTCGCGTGTGAGGTTTTTGATTCTGCGCGCCATGCGTGCGGGCGGTCGCGGCAGCATCGAGGTGTGGCCGGGCTGAGCAGAGCACAGGTGGTGGTTTACGGGGCGGTGGCCGTGGCGCTGCTGCTGGTCGGGGCGCGGGCGATCCGGGGGGAGGGCGGGGCGGAAGCGTCCTACACGGCGGGCTCGGGCGGGTCGTCGGCGCCAGGGGGATCGGGGTCCTCGGGGAGCTTCACGTTGAGCGGGCAGGCGAGCGACGTGGTCGTCGACGTCACCGGCGCCGTGGCGCGGCCGGGCGTCTACCGGATGCCGGCCGGGAGCCGGGTGAACGACGCCGTGCGGCGAGCCGGGGGCGCGACGGCGAGGGCGGAGCTGGACGCCGTCAACCTCGCCGCCCGCCTCGCCGACGGCCAGCAGGTCGTCGTCCCCGAGCGCGGCAGGGCCGGCGCCGCGGCCGCCGCCGGGGCGACGGAAGAAGGGCCGATCAGCCTCGGCACGGCGACGGTCGATGAACTCGACACGATCGACGGGATCGGCCCGGTGACCGCCCAGGACATCGTCGAGTTCCGCGAACAGCATGGCGGCCTCTCCTCGGTCGAGCAGCTCGACCAGGTCTCGGGGATCGGCCCGGCGACGATGGAGGCGCTGCGGGCGCGCCTGCAGCCGTAGCGGCCGGTGCGATCGCCGCGCCCCTCGCTTCCGGTCCTGGTCGGGATCGCGGTCCTGGTCGCGGTCGCGCTCGTTCGCGCCGGCGAGATCCGTCAGCGAGCCGAGGACGGCCTCGGCCGCGGGATGCCGGCACGCGAGGCGGCGCTGGCCCGCGGCTTCGTCCTCGGCGAGGACGAGGGGGTGGACCCGAAGACGACCGAAGACTTCCGCCGGTCCGGGCTCAGTCACCTGCTGGCGGTCTCCGGCGAGAACGTCACCCTGCTCGCCCTGCTGGCGATGCCGCTGCTGGGGGCGCTGGGGATCCCGCTGCGCGAGCGGCTGGTCTGGGTCCTGGGGCTGATCGCGATCTACGTGCCGCTTGCCGGAGCCGGGCCGTCGATCCAGCGGGCCGGGGTGATGGGGGCGGTCGGCCTGCTCGCCACCCTCGGCGGCCGGCGCGCCTCGCGCCTCTACGCGCTGGCCCTGGCGGCGGCGGTGACCCTGGCGGTCGAGCCGAGCGTCGCCGGCGACGTCGGCTGGCAGCTCAGCTTCGCCGCCGTGCTCGGCATCCTGGCGCTGGCGACGCCGCTGCGCGAGGCGATCTCCTCGCGACTCGGCGGCGGTGGCTGGCGGCGGGCGCTTGCCGAGGGAATCGCGGTGACGGTGGCGGCGACCCTCGCCACGGCGCCGCTGATCGCCCTCCACTTCGAAACCCTCTCGACGACGACGCTGGTCGCGAACGTGGCGGCGATGCCGGCGGTGGCGCCGGCGATGTGGCTGGGGATGGCCAGCGCCGCCGTCTCCCAGGTCCCGGGCCTGCCGGTGCAGGCGCTGAACGGCCTCGACGCCCTGCTCCTCGCCTACGTCGCCCAGGTCGCCGCCTGGTGCGCGGCGCCGAGCTGGGCCGAGGTCCACGTGCGCCTGGGCACCGCGGGTCTTCTCGGCTCCTACGTCGCGCTCGTGCTGGCGGTCCTCGCCTGCCTGCGCCTTGCTCGCGCCAGGCGCCTGGTCGCGGCGCGGGGGCCCTCTCCACCCGCACCCGCCCGTGGCGGTAGCGCTTCTCGCCGCGATCCGAAGAGAAGTGCCACCGCGGTGCGGCTGGGGCTCGTGCTCGCGGTCGGAGCCGTCTGCACCGTCGGAAGCGGGCTGTGGCTCGGGCCCGGCGGCCACCGTGGCGGCGGGGCGGTGGCGCCCGGGCTGCGGGTCGAGGTGCTCGACATCGGCCAGGGGGACGCGATCCTGCTGGCTCCGGCCCGCGCTCCGGCAGTCCTCGTCGACGGCGGCCCGCGCGGCGACGGCCTGGCCGGCAAGCTCGCGGCCGCCGGGGTCGACCGCCTCGGTGCCGTCGTCGCCACCCACGACCAGGCCGACCACGTCGGCGGGATCGAGGAGCTGCTCGGGCGCGTGCCCGTCGCCCGGCTCCTGTACGCGCGCCTCGGAGGCCGGCTCCTTGCAGAGGCGGGAGCCGCCGGCGTCCGGCCTGCGCGGGTCGCCTCGGGCGACGTCGTGCGCTCGGGCGCGCTGCGCCTGGAAGTCCTCTGGCCGCCAGCGGAGCTGGTCGCGGGGCGTCCCCCCGCCGGCGCCGACCCGAACCAGACCGCGGTCGTCGTCGTGGCGCGCTGGCACCGCTTCTCGATGCTGCTGACCGCGGACGCCGAGGCCGACTCGGTCCCGCTCGCCCCCGGCCCGGTGGACGTGCTCAAGGTCGCCCACCACGGCAGCGAGGACGCCGGCCTCGGCGGCCTCCTGGACCGGGCCCGGCCGCGTCTGGCGGTGATCTCGGTCGGCGACGGCAACCCCTACGGCCACCCGACCGCTGCGACGCTGTCGACCCTCGCCGGGCACCGGATCCGCGTCCTCAGGACCGATCGCGACGGCACCGTCACGATCGACGTCTGGCGCCGGGGGTTCGTCACCCGGTCGGGCGGCTGAGGCGCTGTTGGGGCGAGGGTCCCGACGGTCCCGCGCGGTAGACGGATGACCGAGTCGAAAGTGGGACAAACCGCCAGCCGACCTGCGGTCGGCGCCGTCCGCTGCCGATGCTCGACCAGGTGCTCTCCCGGGTCCGACAGGCCGTTTCGTCCCAGCTCTCCCGGACCAGCCTGGCCGGCAGCGGCCTGGTCGAGCGGATGCGGGCGACCACCGTCGCTCTGCTCGGGGTGACCGCGGCGATGGGTCTCGGCCTGGTCGCGCTCTTCTCGCACGCCGGCCTGCCGAGCCTCGCCGAGGGGCCGGTTCCGGCCCTCGTCGAAGGGCACGACGGCGTCTCCCCGGCGGCGGCACTGTCCAGCTCCTCGCACCGCGGTCACGCGACCGGGGACGGGCGTGGTCGTGGCCACCTCCGCGCGTCCCGCGCTGGCCACCGGCCACGGCACGGAGGCGTCGGGCGGCTCGCACGTGTCCGGTTCCACGCCGGTCCCGGCGCCCCCGGTTGCGCCGCACCCGGCCGGGGGCGCCCACCCGACTCCGACCGGCAAATCCCCGACGCCCGCCCCCGCCGGTCCGACCGCGCCGGTCCAGCCGCCGGCCCCCGAACCGACCCCGCCATCGGCGCCGGTCGCCGCACCGGCCTCAGCGACGGCGCCCGGTCCGGCCACGACCGCCTCGACGAGCGGGGGCGACGGGGGCGCCTCCGGGCGCCACTCCGGCGACTCCTCCTCCCGTCAGCCGACGCCGTCCGGCGCGTCCGGCGACCACGGCGGGGGCGACGGCCGTGACTCGGGCGGGCACCATCAGCTCCCCGGGTCCCCCTCGCCGGGGTCGCCGAGCCCGGCCCCCGTCGTCGCCACCGCGCCTCCTCCCGCCTCGCCCGCGATGCCCGAAGCTCCCCTCTGGGGGCGCGGGCACGACGGGCAGGACCACGGCGCGGGGCACGGCTTCGGCCAGGGCGACTAGCGGCCGGGGAGGCGATCCTGCGCCGTGCCCCGGGGGACCCGGGCCGGCATCTAGACTCGGCCCCGTGGCAGACGGGATGAAGCCGCTGTACCTGATCGCGGGCACCGACGTGGCGAAGATCGACGCCACCCGGGCGCGCCTGCGGGCGCGGGCCGAACGCGAGGGCGGGACCGCCGCGCTGGAGGTCTTCGAGCCCGGCGAGGGCCGCGGCATGCCCGACCACGAGGCGCTGCTGGCGACGATCCCGGCGATGTCGCTGATGGGCAGCCGCCGCTACCTGCTCGCCGACGGGGTCGAGCGCTGGCGCGAGCGCCAGCTGGCGGCGGTGATCGCGGCGCTCGCCGAGCTGCCCCCGGACCTCACCCTGGTCCTGATCGCCCGCGCCAAGGCGCCGGCGAAGCTGACCGCGGCGGTGAAGGCGGCAAAGGGGGAGATCCACGAGTTCGAGGCGCCGAAGGCGCGCGAGATGCCGCGCCAGCTCGTCGCCGAAGCCCAGCGGCTCGACTTCCGGCTGGAGCCCGCCGCTGCCCGCCTTCTGGTCGACCGGATGGGCGCCAGCCCGGTGCGGCTGGGCAACGAGCTGCAGCGGCTGGCGCTGTGGGCCGGGGACGGGGGAGCGGTGAGCGCCGCCGACCTCGAGGAGATGGTCGCCGACACCTCGGAGGCCGCGGTCTGGTCGCTCTCCGACGCCCTGCTCGAAGGCGACGCGCCCACCGCCCTGCGGATCGCCGAGCAGCTCATCGACCAGGGCGAGAACGTCACCGGGCTGATCTACGGTCTCGCCTCGCGCCTGCGCGGCGCCTGCGCGGCGGCGGCCCAACTGGAGGAGGGGGTGCCGCCGAAGCAGGTCGAGTCCTCGCTGAAGATGCACCCCTACGCCGCCCGGCAGCTGGTCGCTCGCCTGCGCGACGCCGACCTCGCCGACCTCCGCCACGCCACCGAGGCCCTCGCCGACCTGGAGATCTGGTGCCGAGGGGGCGCCGACTACGGCGACGCGCTCGCCCTGACGCTCGCGCTTCGCTCCATGGCCGGCGCCGGTGCCACCGCGTAGACGAGCAACGCCCAACAACCGCGCCGCCTCGTAGGCGAGCGAAAAGCAAGCAGCGCAAGGAGGAGTGAGGGGGCCTGCTTGCGCAGGCGACCGAGCGACGACGCCGCGATGCGCCGCTTTGCAGCCGCCTACGCCGCGGCGATGCGGGCGGCTTTGGCCTTCTTGCGCGCCCCGGTGTTCCTGTGAAGCGCGCCGCGCTGGACGGCCTTGTCGATCTTCGAGGCCAACTCGCGCTGCACGGTCGCGATCGCTTCGGCGTCGCCGGACTCGACCGCGCTTTCGAGGCGACGGAAGTAGGTCTTCACCGTGCTCGTCAGGAGCCGGTTCTCCGAGCGCTCGCGCTCGCTGCGTAGGATCCGCTTCTTTTGTGAGGCTATGTTGGCCATGTCGATTACCCGAGCAGGCGTCTTGCCAGCCCCGGGCGGCCGCCGACTATAGCGACTGAGACCAGCTTGGAGACGCCTAAGGAACCCGACACCCTCGAATACGGCGATCGGGCGATCAATGCCGACGTCGCGATTCGCACCGCGGAGGCCTTCGATCCGGGTGAGGAATTCGGCGCCGAGCCGGCTCCCGGCAACCAGGCGGGCCGCATCGCCCGCTCGACCGCGTTCTTCTCGATCGCGACCGCGGCCTCGCGGGTGGCGGGCCTGGCGCGGGAAATCGTCGCCGCCGGCTACTACGGGATCAGCGGCCCGATGTCGGCCTTCACGATTGCCTTCCAGGTCCCCAACCTGGTCCGGGCGCTGTTCGCCGACGCCGCCCTGCAGCCGGCCTTCGTCCCGGTCTTCACCGAACTGGTGGGGCGCAAGCAGTACAAGGAGGCCTTCCGGCTCGCCTCGACGCTGCTGCTGCTGATCACGATGGTGCTGGGGGCGATCACCGCTTTCTTCGTCCTCCTGGCGCCGGTGGTGATGCCGCTCTTCGCGCCGGGCTTCGAACAGCCGCTGCTCGACCTCACGGTCTCGCTCTCGCGGGTCCTCTTCCCGATCCTGATCCTGCTGGGGGTCAGCGGCGTCGTGGTCGGCATCCTCAACAGCTACGACCGCTTCGGCGCCTTCGCGATCGCGCCGCTGTTCTGGAACCTGACGATCATCCTCGTGCTGGTCGTCCTGGAGCCGCTGTTCCACGGCCGCGACCGGATCTACGCCTACGCGATCGGGATCCTGGTCGGGACGCTGGTCCAGCTGCTGATCCCGACCTTCGATCTGCGCAACACCCCGTTCCGGTTCAGCTTCAGCTTCGACTGGCGCCACCCCGGGGTGCGGCGGGTGCTGCTGCTGATGCTGCCGGTGACGATCAGCCTCGGCCTGATCAACTTCAACCAGCTGATCAACAGCTTCTTCGGCAGCCTCGTCTCCGACCAGGCGCCGGCGGCGATCGACAAAGCCTTCCGCATCTACCAGCTCCCGCAGGGGATCTTCTCGGTTGCGATCGCCACCGTCCTCTTCCCGACCCTGGCCCGCTTCGCCAACCGCGGCGAGATCGACAACCTGCGGGCGACGATGGCCAACGGGATGCGCCAGATCCTCTTCGTCCTGGTTCCCGCGGCGGCGGCGATCCTCGCCCTCTCGGACCCGATGATCCGGCTCGTCTACCAGCGCGGGGAATTCAACCCGGCCGAGACCAAGGTGGTTGCCACGGCGCTCTTCTGGTTCGCCTTCTCGCTGCCGACCAACGGCCTATACCTGCTGCAGACGCGGACCTTCTTCAGCCTCCAGCGCCCCTGGCAGGCGACGGCGCTGGCGACGATCGACCTGGTCGTCTCGACCCTGGCGGCGCTGGCCCTCTACGCGCCGTACGGGGTCGGCGGCATCGTCGCCGGAACCGGCATCGGCACCAGCGCCGCGGTCGTCGCCCAGGCGGTGATCCTGCGCCGCGAGTTCGGCGGCCTGGAGCTGCGGCGTCTGCTCACCACCTCGCTTGGGATCACCATCGCCTCGGCGGCGCTGGCGGCCGTCGGCTGGGTCGTCTGGAGCGCCCTCGACGCCGCCCTCGGCCGCGGCACCGTCGCCCAGATAGCCTCGCTCGGCTGCGGTCTCGCCGCCGGAGGGCTCGCCTACGTCGCAGTTGCCAAGCTCATGCGCATCGCCGAGCTCGACCAGATCATGCGCCTGCTGCGCCGCCGCTGATGCTCGGCCCCACCCGCTACCTCCTCGGCGCCGCCGAGATCGCCCTCCTCGCCAGCGCCGCCTGGCTCGGCGCCTCCCGAGTCCGCTCCCGCCTGCTGCCGGCGTTCCGTGGCGCGCCGGCCCACCTCGCCACCGGCGTCCTGGCGGCAGCCCTCCTGATCTGGCCCGCCGAGCTGCTGGGCACGGCCTCGCTCTTCAAGCCGGTCCCGTTCCTGATCGCCGTGACGGCCCTGGGACTGCTGCTGCGGCTGGGAATCCGCGAGGGATCGCCCGCTCCTCCTGCGGCGACAGGACCCGCCGGCCGAGCGCCTGGCCCCTCGCCACTCGCAACCGCCGTAGCGCTCGTGGTCGCCGCTATCGCATTCATCCACTTCGCCAGCGGCGTGAAGGCCCGGCTGTCCACCGGCATGACCGGCTTCGACAGCACCTGGTACCACGCCCCCTTCGCCGCCGGCTTCTACCAGTCCGGCAACACGATCGACCTGCACTTCATCGCACCCCAGTTCCTCGCCTGGTTCTACCCCGCCAACGCCGAAACCTTCCACGCCGTCGGCATGCTCGCCTTCGGCCGCGACCTGCTCTCGCCGCTGCTCAACCTCGGCTGGTTCGCCGCCTGCCTGCTCGCCTGCTGGTGCGTCGGCCGGCCCTACCGGGTGGCGCCCTGGTCGCTCGCCCTGGGCGCGGTGGCGCTCAGCGTCCCGGCTCTGGCCGACCAGGCGGGCGAGGCGCGCAACGACCTCGCCGCCGTCTTCTTCCTGCTCGCCGCCGTCTCGATCGCCCTCAACGCCGCCGCCGGGCGGGCGGGCGACGGGGGGGAGGGACGGCCGGCGCGCGCGCTCGCGACCGGGCCGCTGCTGGCGATCGGCCTGGCGGCCGGCCTCGCCGCGGGGACCAAGCTCAACTTCCTCCTGCCCGCAGCGGTGCTGATCGTCGGGCTGGTCGCGATCGCGCCGCGAGGAGGGCGCTGGCGCGCGCTCCGGGTCTCGGGCCTCGCCGCCCTGGCGGGGGGCGGTTACTGGTACCTGCGCAACCTGGTCCAGGCGGGCAACCCGCTGCCCTGGATCCACCACCTCGGCCCGATCTCCCTGCCGGCCCCCGAGCAGGCGCTCGGCGGTCGCGAAGCCCACAGCGTCCTCGGCTACCTGACCGACGGCACGGTCTGGTCGGGCTGGTTCCTGCCCGGCCTCCACGGCGCGCTCTGGATCGCCTGGCCGCTGCTCGGCGCCGCCGCCCTCGCCGGCCTCCTCCTGCCCCTGGCCCCCCCACGGTCCCGGTCGGCGCGGGTGCTGGCGGTGGCGGGGGCCGTCGGGCTTGCCTCGGCGCTCGCCTGGCTCGTCGCGCCGACCTCGGCTTCGGGCCCGGTCGGGATGCCGCGCGGCTTCGAATCGGGGTTGCGCTACCTGACGCCTGCCTTGGTCCTGGGCCTCGCGCTGCTGCCGGCCGCCCCGCTTCTGCGCGGACGTCTCGCCCGCCTCGCCGGAGCCGCGGGCGGGCGGCGGGTGCTCGGGGCCACTCCTGCGCACGGTGGGGCAAAGGGCCCGAGCGGCGGCTCGGTCGCGCGCCGCGGGTCGGTGCTCGTCGCTGCCCTGGCGCTCCTCGCGGTCGTCCTCGGCTACCCGGTCCAGCGTCACTACCTGCGCGACCGCTACGCCGACCCGACCTTCGCCACCCCGGGCCTCGACGCGGCCTTCGGGTGGGCCCGGGACGTCTCCGGTGCCCGCATCGCCACCACCGGCACCCGCCAGTACCCGCTCTTCGGGACCGACCTCTCCAATCGCGTCCAGTACCTCGGCCTCGAGCGCTCTCACGGCGGCTTCGAAGCGCCGACCGGCTGCCGCCAGTACCGCCGCCTCCTCGACGAAGGCCACTACGACTACGTGGTGACCACCCGGGACCGCCTCGAACCCGGCAAGCCGCCCTACCCGGCCAGCACCCGCTGGACCGAATCCCCGCAGGCGGAGGTGGTCCTGAAGAAGCCCCCGACCGTCGTTTTCAAGCTGAGCGGCCCGCTGGACCCGTCGGCGTGTCGGTGAGCGCGCCCGCGCGGCGCGCCCTTCATACTCGCCCACGATGGAGCACATCCGAAACTTCTCGATCATCGCCCACATCGACCACGGCAAGTCGACCCTGGCCGATCGCATCCTCGAGCTCACCGGCTCCGTCGACCCGAAGAAAATGCAGGCGCAACTGCTCGACTCGATGGACCTCGAGCGCGAGCGCGGGATCACGATCAAGGCCCAGGCCGTCCGGGTCGAGTACACGGCCGCCGACGGTCAGGCTTACCACCTGCACCTGATCGACACTCCCGGCCACGTCGACTTCTCCTACGAGGTCTCGCGCAGCCTCGCCGCCTGCGAGGGCGCCCTCCTGGTCGTCGACGCCGCCCAGGGGGTGGAGGCGCAGACCGTCGCCAACACCTACCTGGCGATCGAGAACGGGCTGGAGCTGATCCCGGTGATCAACAAGGTCGACCTGCCCGGCGCCGAGCCCGACCGGGTCGCCCGGGAGATCGCCGACCTGCTCGGCGGCGACCCCGAGGAAGCGCTGCGGATCTCGGCCAAGACCGGGGTGGGAGTGCCCGAGGTGCTGGAGGCGATCGTCGCGCGGATCCCGCCGCCGGGCGGCGAGCCGCAGGCCCCCACCCGCGCGCTGATCTTCGACTCCGAGTTCGACCAGTACCGCGGCGTGATCGCCTACGTGCGGATGGTCGACGGCTCCTTCCGCAAGAACGAGCGGATCCTGGCGATGCAGAACGGGACCGAGGCCGACATCGACGACCTCGGCTTCTTCCGCCCCGCGATGACCGGGGTCGAGCGGATGGAGGCCGGCGACGTCGGCTACCTGATCACCGGCATCAAGGACGTCACCAAGCTGCGCGTCGGCGACACCCTGACCGGCCAGGCCAACCCCGCCGCCGAGGCCCTGGAGGGCTACCGCGAGGTGCGGCCGATGGTCTTCTGCGGCCTCTTCCCGATCGACACCGACCGCTACGAAGACCTTCGCGACGCGCTCGAGAAGCTGTCTCTCAACGACGCCGCGCTCTCCTGGGAGCCGGAGACCTCCGAGGCGCTCGGCTTCGGCTTCCGGGTCGGCTTCCTCGGCCTTCTCCACATGGAGATCGTGCGCGAGCGGCTGGAGCGCGAGTACGACCTCGACCTGTTGGCGACGACCCCGAACGTCCGCTACCTGGTCAACCTGATCGGCGGCGAGGCCAAGGAGGTCCACAGCCCCACCGAGCTGCCCGACCCGGCCTCGATCGAGACGATCGAAGAGCCCTACATCCGGGCCACGATCATCTGTCCGAAGGAGCAGGTCGGCGCCGTGATGGAGCTCTGCCAGGCGCGCCGCGGCACCCACGTCGACATGCACTTCCTCAGCCCGCAGCGGGTGCAGATCCGCTACGACCTGCCGCTGGCGGAAATCGTCCTCGACTTCTTCGACCTGCTCAAGTCCTCGACCCGCGGCTACGCCTCGCTCGACTACGAGCCGATCGGCAACCGCGTCTCCGACCTGGTCAAGGTCGACATCCTGCTCGCCGGCGACAAGGTCGACGCGCTCTCGATCATCGTCTTCCGCGACTTCGCCTACGACCAGGGCAAGCGCCTGGTCGGGCGGCTGCGCAAGACGATCCCGCGCCAGCTCTTCGACGTCCCGGTCCAGGCCGCGGTCGGCTCCAACATCCTCGCCCGCGAGACCGTCAAGGCATTGCGCAAGGACGTCACGGCGAAGCTCTACGGCGGCGACGTCACCCGCAAGAACAAGCTGCTGAAGAAGCAGAAAGCGGGGAAGAAGCGGATGAAGGCGGTGGGCCGGGTCGAAGTGCCGCAGGAGGCGTTCCTGGCCGTGCTGGAGATCGACGAGTGACGGGTCGGGCACCCCTGCTCACTTAACTTTCGCTGCGCGAAAGTACAAGACGTTCACAGGGGTGCCCAACCCCTTGGCTGAACAGCCAATAGAGTCCCCGACCATGGCACTGAAAACTGATGCGGTAGGCAAGGAATGGCCCGGGACCACCTACCAGGTGGGGCGGGAGAAGATCAAGGAGTACGCGAACGCGCTGGGGATCGACAACCCGGTGCACTTCGAGCCCGAGGCCGCCCGCGCTGCCGGCTTTCGCGACGTCGTCGCGCCGCCGATGTTCGCGGTCGTGTACTGCGGCCCGGCGCTCGGCCCGGTCCTCTTCGATTCAGAGGTGGCGATGAACTTCGCGGCAATGGTCCACGGCGGCCAGGAGTTCGCCTGGGGCGAGCCGGTCTGCTCCGGCGACGAGATCACCACCACCTCGAAGTGCGTCTCGATCGAGGAGAGGGCCGGCAAAGGCTTCTACGTCTTCGAGACGGTCTCCGTCAACCAGGACGGCGCCGAGGTCGTGCGCGGGACCTGGACCAACATCGTCAGGGGGGTCTGAGATGGCCGATTGGAAAGTGGGGGACCCGGTCCCCGAGCTGAAGGTGACGCCCGACAAGTACCTGCCGCACCGCTACGCGGGCGCCTCCGGGGACTTCAACCCGATCCACATCGACGACGAGTTCGCCAAGGCCGTCGGGCTGCCGCGCAACATCCTCCACGGCCTCTACTCGATGGGCCTGGTCGCCCGGGCCAACGCGGCTCTCTCAGGCGGAGACCCGCGCGCCCTCAGGCGCCTCTCGGTCCAGTTCCGCGGCATGGGGATGCCCGAGCAGGAGATCGTCGTCAGCGGCACCGTCAAGTCGGTGGAGGGCAACCGCGTCGTCGTCGACACCGTGGCCACCCAGGGCGACACCTCGATCGTCAAGAACGCCGAGGCGGAGCTCGAGCTGTAGCGCCCGGCGCCGCCCGCTTCGGGGGCGCGCCTGCCCGGTTCCTAAGATGTAGGGATGCTCTCCGCGCGACAGGAGTTGATCCTGCAGCTGGTCGTGGACGCCTATCTGGCGTCGGCGCGGCCCGTGCCGTCCAAGGAGGTCGCGGAGCGGCCGGAGGTGGAGTGGGGGCCCTCGACGGTGCGGTCGGAGCTGGCGCTGCTGGAGGCCCAGGGGTACCTGACCCACCCGCACACCTCGGCCGGCCGGGTGCCGACCGACTCCGGCTACCGGCGCTACGTCGACCTGCTGCTCGAGTCCGGGGCGCTGCCGGCGGAGGCCCGGGTCGAGCTGGAGCTCTCGCGCCTGCGGCGCGAGGTCGACGAGGCGATGCGGGAGACGACCGCGGCGCTGGCCCGGGTCACCGACCTGGTGGCGATGGCGACGGCGCCGCCGCCGAGCCTGGCGGCGACCATCCACAGGGTCGAGGTCCTGCGACTGCAGCCGACCAAGGTGGTGGTGATCGCGATCGCCTCCACCGGCGACGTCACCCGGCGCATCTTCGAGTTCGACCGCCCGGTCGACCGCGGCCTGGTCGAGTGGGCCTCCAGCTACCTCAACGAGCGGCTCTCCGGGCTCGGCGTCGGCGCCCGGATGATCGCCGGCCGGCTGGCCGACCCGGAGCTGAGCGTGGTCGAGGCCGCGTTCGTCGCCAGGCTGGGCGGCGCCTTCACCGAACTGGTGCCCGAGGGCGGCGCCGACCTCTACGTCGAAGGCGCTTCGCGGCTGCTCTCCGAAGCCCACCTCGCCGACCTGCCGCGGGCCGACGAGCTGATGACTGCGCTGGAGCGGCGCGCCGACGTGCTGCAGATGCTGCGCTCCTCGCTGGAGGAGCGCTCGGTCTTCCTCTGGATCGGCGACGAGAACCCGCAGCCGCAGCTGCGCTCTGCCAGCGTCGTCGGCGCCAATTACGGGCTCGGCCACCGCAACCTCGGCACGGTCGGCGTGGTCGGCCCGTTGCGGATGGACTACGCGACCGCGATCGCCTGCGTCCGCGGCGCCGCCCGCGAGCTCTCCCGCTACTTCGAGACCGTCTACGACGGCTGACCCGGATGCCGCGCGACTACTACGAGGTGCTCGGCGTCGGCCGCGACGCCGGCGAGGGCGAGATCAAGAAGGCCTTCCGTCGCCTCGCCCGCGAACTGCACCCCGACGTCAACACGGACGACCCCGAGGCCGAGGAGAAGTTCAAGGCCGCGGCCGAGGCCTACGAGGTGCTCTCCGACGCCGAGCGCCGCCGCACCTACGACGCCTACGGGCACGAGGGGCTGCGCTCCGGCGGCTTCGACCCGCGCAGCGCCTCCTTCGGCTCGATCGACGACATCCTCCAGACCTTCTTCGGCGGCGATGCGTTCGGCTTCGGCGGCGGCCGCGCCGGCCCGGCCCCGGGCGGCGACGTCCTGGTCGCGGTCGAGCTCGACCTCGCCGAGGTGGCGACCGGCGCCCGCCGCGAGGTCGAGTTCGACGCGGTCGGCGCCTGCGAGCACTGCCGCGGGAACGGCGCCGAGCCCGGCACCCCGATCTCCACCTGCGAACGCTGCGGCGGCGCCGGCCAGCTGCGCCAGGTCTCGCGCACGCCCTTCGGCCAGATGGTCCGCGCCGTCGGCTGCGACGCCTGCGGCGGCGCCGGCAAGATCCCCGAGACGCCCTGTCCCGAGTGCGGCGGCAGCGGCCGGGCGCGCGCGCACCGGACGCAGGAGATCGAGGTGCCGGCCGGGATCGAGCACGGACAGCGGCTGCGCGTTACCGGCGCCGGCAACGCGGGCGAGCCGGGCGCCCCCGCCGGCGACCTCTACGTCGAGGTGGCGGTGGCGGAGGACGAGCGCTTCCGCCGCGACGGCACCGACCTGGTCAGCATCGTCTCGATCCCGGCGACCGAAGCGATGCTGGGAACCACCGTGACCGTGCCGACGCTCGACGGCGAGCGGGAGATCGAGGTCTCCGCCGGCACCCAGCCCGGGCACGAGGAGGTCCTGCGCGGGGTCGGGCTGCCGCGCCTGGGCGGGCGGCGGCGGGGCAACCAGCGGGTGATCCTCAACGTCGTCGTCCCCACCAACCTCTCCGAGGAGCAGCGCGAGATCGCCGAGCGCCTCGACTCCTCGCTCGAGGACGAGAACCTCGGGCCGCAGCACGGGAACGGCCTCTTCGGTCGCGTCCGGCGGGCCTTCGGCTGAGGGGCCGTGATCCGGCTCGCCGTCCGCTGCTCGCCCGAACTGGCCGAGCTGGTGCTGGCCGAGCTGACCGTGCTCGCCCCCAACGGGGTAGAGGAGGAGCGCGGCCCCGGCTACGTCGAGTACGCGATCTACGGCGGCGAGGGCGAGCTGCCGGAGCTGGGGGAGATCGACGCCGCGGTCGGCGCCGGCCGGGTCGAGGTCAGCTCGACCGAGGTCCCGGACGACTGGGCGGACCGCTGGAAGGACTTCCACAAGCCGCTGCTGGTGGCCGGCCGCCTCTGGTTGCGCCCCTCCTGGGAGCCGCCACGCGAGGGCGCGATCGACGTCGTCGTCGACCCCGGCCGGGCCTTCGGCACCGGCGCCCACCCGACCACCCGCCTCTGCCTCGCCTACCTCTGCGAGCTCGCCGACGCTGGCGAGGCGGACGGCCCGCTGACCGACCTCGGCTCCGGCTCCGGCGTCCTCGCCATCGCCGCCGCCAAGCTGGGTTGGGGTCCGGTCCATGCCTACGACCACGAGCCGGCGGCGATCGAGGCGGCGACCGCGAACGCCGAGCTCAACGGCGTCGAAGTCTCTCTCGAGCGCATGAACCTGCGTGAGCACCTGCCATCCATCGCCCCCACGGTCGTCGCCAACATGACCGCTCCGATCCTCGCCGCCGTCGCCTCCCAGCTGGCGGAGCCTCCCGCGACGCTCGTCTGCTCCGGCCTCCTGCCGAGCGAGCTCGACGCGACCGCCTCCGCCTTCGCCCCAGCCGGCCTGGTCGAGCGCGACCGCCGCCGCGAGGGTGACTGGGCCGCTCTCTTCCTCCGTCGGGCCTGACGGATAGGGTTTGCGCGATGGCTCTGGCGAACGTCACCGGCTACAACGTCGGCCTCTTCCTCCACGTGCTCGCCGTCGTCGCGGCCTTCGGGCCCACCTTCGGCTACGGGATCCTCTTCTCGATCCTGCCGAAATACCCGAAGTCGGCGCCGGCGCTGATCGAAGGCGTGCGCAGGATCGACCGCTTCCTCGTCAACCCGGCGATGATCGTGCTGCTGTTGGCCGGCATCTACCTGCTCGCCGACGGGCACTGGAGCTCCAGCGCGGCGTTCATCACCGTCGGCTTCGTCGCGATCGTCGTCCTCTTCGGGATGCAGGGCATGTTCTTCGCGCCGCAGGGCCGCAAGCTGCAGGAGCTCGCCGAGCGCGACCTCGAAGCCGGCGACGCGCTGAGCGAGGAGTTCGAAGCGCAGTCGCGGCGGATGGGCCAGGTCGGCTCCCTGGCCGGGTTGATCGTCGTGGTGACGATCTTCTTCATGGTCGTCAAGCTCTGACGCCCCTGTCCTCGGCGGCGGCCAAGCTCGACCCCTCGCTCCCGGTGGGGATGTTCGACTCCGGGGTCGGCGGGCTCACCGTCCTGCACGAGTGCCTGGTCTCGCTGCCGCAGGAGGACTTCCTCTACCTCGGCGACACGGCGATGTTCCCCTACGGGACCCGCGACCCCGGCTGGCTGCGCCGGCGGATCGGCCGCATCGCCGAGCTGCTGCTGGACCGCGGCGCCAAGCTGCTGGTGATCGCCTGCAACACCGCCACCTCGGTCGGCGAGGACATCGCCCGCGAGGCCGCCGCCGGGCGCGGGGTGGAGGTGGTGCCGGTGGTCGAGCCGCAGGCCGAGATCGCCGCCGCGATCACCGCCAACGGGCGGGTCGGCGTGCTGGCGACGCCGAACACGGTCGAGAGCGGGGCCTACCGGCGGGCGCTGGAAACGCAGGGGCGCGGCCTCGAGGTGACCGAGGTCGAGGCGCCCCGGCTGGCTCCGTTCATCCAGGACGGCTCGCTCTTCGACGAGGAGACGATGGCGATGGCGCGGGCCTACTGCGAGCCGCTGAAGGCGGCCGAGGTCGACACCCTGATCCTCGGCTGCACCCACTACCCGCTGGTCGCGCCGATGCTGCAGCGGATCCTCGGCCGCGACGTGCGCCTCGTCAGCGGCGGCCACGCCGTCGCCGCGGCGGTGCAGCGGACGCTGGAGGGCGCGGGGCTGGCCCGCCCGCCGGTCGGCGAGGGCGCCTACGACTTCCTCTGCACCGGCGACACCGAGTCCTTCCACGCCCTCGGCACCCGCTTCCTGCAGATGCCGCTCGGGCACGTCGAGCGGGTCGAGATCGCCGCCTGAGGCGGTTTCGGCGCGGAGAATCCTCGAAATCGGCACACGGTGCGCGCCACCCGCGCGCCCTGCCCCGTCACGATCTTTGCCATGCTCGTTCTGACCGCTGGCAATACCGTATATACTCGCCCTGTGGCCAAGGTGATGATCTCCATTCCCGACGCGCTCCTGGAGCGCCTCGACGCGCGGGCCGAAGCCGTCGGCGAGACCCGCAGCGGCTTCCTGCGGCGGCTCGCGGAGCGGGAGCTGGCCGCTGGCGATGCACGACAGCGGCGGCGCTGGGAAGAAATGCTGGAGGCGATCGGTCCGGTCGACCTCGCCGGCAAGAGCGCCGCGGAGCTGATTCGCGAAGACCGGGAATCGCACTGATGCTGCTGTTGGACGCGGGGGTCTGGGTGGCAAGCGTCGCGCCGGAGGAGTCGCTTCACCGCGATGCCCTTGCGCTGCTGAAGTCGCCGGAACGCGATCTCGCCGCCCTCGACCTGACGCTGTATGAGGTGGTCAACGTGATCGCCGGCAAGCGCGGTCAGCCAAGGGAGGCGGAGCAGCTCGGCCGGTTCATCCTCAGCCGCTGCGAAGGCTCGACGGAGAGAGTCGACGCCGGGCTGATGGCCGCAACGACCGAGATCGTGGCCGAGCATCGTCTCACCGCCTACGATGCGGCCTACGTCGCCGCCGCTCGCCGCAACGATTGGACGTTGGTCAGCACCGATATCGCCGACCTCGTTTCCAAGGGCTTCGCCGTCGCTCCCGACGCCGCCATCTACCCTTAAGGCGATGACCGTCCTCGAACAGGTCCAAGACGACGTCAGGACCGCAATGAAAGCGCGCGACCGCGAGCGCGCGGCCGCTCTGCGGATGGTCGTCGACGTGCTCCAGCAGGACGCCAAGCTGGGCAAGGGCGACGAGGTCGCGGTGCTGCAGCGCGAGCGCAAGAAACGGGTCGAGGCCGCCGAGGCCTACGAGGGAGCCGGTCGCGCCGAGCAGGCGGCGGCGGAGCGCTTCGAGGCGGAGCTGATCGAGGGCTACCTGCCGGCCCAGCTCTCCGACGAGGAGCTGGCCGAGCTGGTTGACGCCGCGGTCGCCGAGACCGGCGCCGCCGAGCAGCGGCAGATGGGCCAGGTGATGTCGGCGCTGATGCCGAAGGTCGGCGGTCGCGCCGACGGCAAGCGGGTGAGCGCGGCGGTGCGCAGCCGCCTGGGTAGCTGATCTTGGCTCGCCGGCAACTGACCCTCGACAACACGGTCGCGGCCGAGCTGGCCGGTTCGGAGGACACGGTCCTGCGGGCGCTGCGCAGCCGGCTCGACGCCGACCTGCACCTGCGCGGCAACGTGCTGACCCTGGAGGGGGGGAGTGACGAGGTCGCGCAGGCGGCGACCGTGGTCGACGAGATGGTGGAGCTGATCGAGCAGGGCCACGAGGTGGCGCCGGGGACGATCGAGGCGGTGACCGGCGCGCTCGACGCCGACGAGAGCCCGGCGGAGATCCTCGACGACGTGGTCTGGCGCCACCGCAACACCAAGGTGGCGCCGAAGACGGTCAACCAGAAGCGCTACGTGGACTCGATCCGGCGCAACACGATCACCTTCGGGATCGGCCCGGCCGGCACCGGCAAGACCTTCCTCGCGGTGGCGATGGCGGCGGCGGCGCTGACCGAGCGCAAGGTGCAGCGGATCATCCTCACCCGGCCCGCGGTCGAGGCCGGCGAGCGGCTCGGCTTCCTGCCCGGCGACATCCAGGCCAAGGTCGACCCCTACCTGCGGCCGCTCTTCGACGCCCTCTTCGACATGCTCGACCCCGACCGCGTCAACGGCTACTTCGAGCGCAACGTGATCGAGGTTGCGCCGCTCGCCTTCATGCGCGGCCGCACCCTCAACGACTCCTTCGTGATCCTCGACGAGGCCCAGAACACCAGCCCCGAGCAGATGAAGATGTTCCTCACCCGGCTCGGATTCAACTCGCGGATGGTGGTCACCGGCGACGTCACCCAGGTCGACCTGCCGCAGGACCAGCGCTCGGGCCTGGTCGTCGTCCGCGACATCCTCGAAAACGTCCAGGACATCTCCTTCGTCCACTTCGGCGGCGAGGACGTGGTGCGTCACAAGCTGGTCCAGCGGATCGTCGCCGCCTACGACGCGCACGGCGGCGGCGAGCGGGCGGCGCGGGCCGAACACGGGCCGACCCCGGGCCCTTGACCGTCGACCTCAGCGACGTCCCGGGCGAGCTGCGCGAGCCGGTCGCGGCGGCGCTGGCGGCTGCCGGCGTCGGCGACGGCCACCTCGCGGTCCAGATCGTCGACGCCGGGCGGATCCGTGAGCTGAACCGCGAGCACCGTGGAAAGGATGCGCCGACCGACGTCCTCGCCTTCCCGCTCGACGGCGTCGGCCCCGTCGCCGGCCCTCGCGAGCTCGGCGACGTCGCGATCTGCCCCGAGCACTGCAGCGATGTCGCCGAGGCCGCCGTCCACGGCGTCCTGCATCTCTGCGGCTACGACCACGAGGTCGATCGGGGCGAGATGCTGGCGCTGCAGGACCGGGTCATCCGCGAGCTCGCCTCCCCGCCCGGCACGCCCGGACGCAGGACGGGGGAGGTGCCGACGCGTTCGGGCTTCGTCGGCCTGGCGGGCAGGCCGAACGTCGGCAAGTCGACGCTGGTCAACGCGCTGGTCGGATCGCACGTCGCGATCGTCTCGGTGCGGCCGCAGACGACCCGCCGGGCGATCCGCGGCGTCGCCACCGACCTCGAGGCGGGCCGCCAGCTGGTCCTCGTCGACCTGCCCGGAGTGCAGCGCCCGCGCGACGAGATGACCGAGCGGATGCAGCACCGGGTCGAGCGCGAGCTCGCCGAATCCGACGTGGCCCTGCTCGTCGTCAACGGCGAGGAGGGGGTCGGGGCCGGCGATCGCTTCATCGCCCGCTCCCTGCTCTCCGCCGGGCCCGAGATCCCGATCGTCTGCGCGGTGAACAAGGCCGACCGCCTCGGCCCGAACGAGATGGTCCCGGCGCTGGCCGACGCGGCCAACCTGCGGGGCGTCGACGAGGTCTTCCCGATCAGCGCCCGCTCCGGCGAGGGGCTGGGGCCGCTGCTGGAGCGGCTCGGGGAGCTGGTCCCGGAGGGCCCCTACATGTACCCGCCGGAGGACTCGAGCGACCAGTCGAGCGAGCTGCTGCTGGCGGAGCTGATCCGCGAGCAGGTGCTGAACCGCACCCGCCAGGAGATCCCCCACTCGGTCGAGGTCGCGGTCACCGAGGTGGCGCCGCGCGAGGACGGGCTGGTCACCGTGCGGGCGGAAATCTGGGCGGAGACCGAGTCCCAGAAGGGGATCCTGATCGGCAGGGGCGGGGCGAAGATCGGCGAGATCGGCGCCGGCGCCCGGCGCTCGCTCGAGGCCGAGCTGGGCGCGCAGGTGCACCTCGATCTCAAGGTCCGGGTTCGCAAGCACTGGCGCCGCGACGAGGACATGCTGGACCGGTTGGGTATCGAGTAGCTGCCTGCGACTACGATTGGACCGATGTTCGGCGAAATCGAATTCGACCAGCGCGGGCTGGCTCCCTGCGTGGTCCAGGACTTCTCCACCGGGGAGGTGCTGATGCTGGCCTACGTCAGCGCCCAGTCGCTGGAAACAACGCTGGAGACCGGTTATCTGCACCTGTACAGCCGCTCGCGCGACGAACTCTGGAAAAAAGGCGAAACGTCGGGCGCCTTCATGCACCTGCGCCAGCTCCGCTACGACTGCGACGGCGACGCCGTGGTGGCGATGGTCGACCCTGTCGGCCCCGCCTGTCACACCGGCCAGCGCACCTGCTTCTACCGCGAGGTGCTGGGCTCGGCCTCGATCCGCAAGGACGCGCCGCCGGCCCCCGGCGAGCCGTTCCCGGTCACCTACGAAGCGCTGCCCGCGCTGGAGCGGACGATCCGCAGCCGCGCGATCGACAAGCCCGAGGGCAGCTACACCGCCAAGCTCCTCGACGACCCGAAGCTGATCGGCGAAAAGGTCGAGGAGGAGGCCGAGGAGGTCGTGCGGGCCGGGCGGGAAGAGTCGGACGCGCGGGTCGCCGAAGAGGCGGCCGACCTCCTCTACCACCTGAGCGTGCTGCTGTTCTCGCGCGGCGTCTCCCAGGCGGAGGTCATGGAGGTGCTGAATGGCCGTAGCGGCTGACTCCGGGCTGCGGCTCGAGCCGAGCCTCGAGCGGGCGCGCGAGCTGGCCCGCGAGGGCAACGTGGTGCCGGTCCGCGCCAGCTTCGTCGACGACTGCGAGACGCCCGTCTCCGCCTTCCTCAAGCTGCGCGCCGGTGAGCCGGAGGGGGCGCCGTGCTTCCTCCTGGAGTCCGCCGAGCAGGGCCAGGTGGGCCGCTACTCGTTCGTCGGCCTGCGGCCGCGGGCGGTGCTGCGCTGGAGCGACGGGGTGCTCTCGGAGTGGAGCGGGGAGGAGGCCGCCGCCGGGACGCCGCCGAGCCGGGCCACGCCCGCGCCCGACCCCTACGGCGCCGTCGCCGCCCGCCTCGCCGAGTGCCGGCCGGCCCCGGTCGAGGGCCTGCCGCCGTTCGCCGGCGGTGCCGTCGGCTTCTTCGGCTACGACCTGGTGCGCACGGTCGAGCCGCTGGGGGAGCCCAATCCCGACCCTCTCGGGCTGCCCGACCTGGCGCTGATGGTGACCGACGCGATGGTCGCCTTCGACCACCTGCGCCACGAGCTGACGATCCTCGCCTGCGCCTTCGCCGACGCCGAGGGCGGGATCGACGCCGAGTACGCACGCGCCGCCGCGACAATCGAGGAGATGCGCGAGCGCCTGCGCGGCGCCGTCCCGGTCCCGGCCCACGCGTCGGCGGTCGAGCCGCCGCAGTTCGTCTCCAACCTGGAGCGCGAGCGCTTCGAAGCGGCGGTCGAGCGGATCGTCGAGTACGTGCACGCCGGCGACGCCTTCCAGGTCGTCCCCTCCCAGCGCTTCAGCGCCCCGGCCGCGGTCGAGGCGTTCTCGGTCTACCGCGGCCTGCGCACGGTCAACCCCTCGCCCTACATGTACTTCCTCGAGTTCGGCGACTTCCAGATCGCGGGCGCCTCGCCGGAGCCGCTGGTCAAGGTGATCGGCGACCGGGTCGAGACGCGGCCGATCGCCGGCACCTCGCCGCGTGGGCGCAGCGAGGACGAGGACCGTCGTTTCGCCGAACGCCTGATCGCCGATCCCAAGGAGCGGGCCGAGCACGTGATGCTGGTCGACCTCGGCCGCAACGACCTCGGCCGCGTCTGCGAGTACGGCTCGGTCAAGGTCGACGAGCTGATGGTGGTTGAGACCTACTCGCACGTCCTCCACATCGTCAGCCAGGTCTCCGGCACCCTGCGCGAGGGGGTGAGCGCGATGGACGTGCTGCGCTCGGCGCTGCCGGCGGGCACGCTCTCCGGCGCGCCGAAGGTGCGGGCGATGCAGATCATCGACGAGCTCGAGCCGGTCAAGCGCTGCTCCTACGGCGGCGCCGTCGGCTACCTCTCCTGGGGCGGCGACCTCGACACCGCGATCCACATCCGCACGGTCGTCGTCAAGGACGGTCAGATGCACGTCCAGGCCGGCGGCGGAACCGTCGCCGACGCCAAGCCGTCCTATGAGTACAACGAGTCCGTCAACAAGGCGAGGGCCGTCTTCCGTGCGGTCGAGGTCGCCTGCGGGCAACCGGACTGGGCCTAGGCGATCGGTGGGGACATGCGCGTGCTCGTGATCGACAACTACGACTCCTTCACCTACAACCTGGTCCAGTACCTGGGCGAGCTGGGGGCGGAGATCGAGGTGGTGCGCAACGACAAGGCCACGGTCGGCGAGCTGCTCGAGCGCGGCCCCGACCGCCTCGTCGTCTCGCCCGGCCCCTGCACGCCGGCCGAGGCCGGCATCTCCGGCGAGGCGATCCGCGCCTTCGCCGAGGCCGGCACACCGGTGCTGGGCGTCTGCCTCGGCCACCAGGCGATGGTCGAGGCCTTCGGCGGCCGCGTCGTCCAGGGCGAGCCGGTCCACGGCAAGGACGCCGAGGTCGAGCACGACGGCAAGGCGATCTACGCCGGCCTGCCGAGCCCGATGGTGGCCGGCCGCTACCACTCGCTCGTCGCCGACCCCGACCTGCCCGCCGAGCTGGAGCTGAGCGCCCGGCTCGGCGACGTGGTGATGGGCGCCCGTCACCGCGAGCTGCCCGCCGAGGGCGTCCAGTTCCACCCCGAGTCCGTGCTGACCCCGATGGGCAGATCGCTGCTGAAGAACTTCCTCGAGTCCGGTTGTGGCAGAGGTTCGTCGCGGATAGCGCGACCAACCTCTACCACGGGGGGTGGGGATGCCTAACGACGTCGTCAGCCGGGCGATCGACGCGGTCTGCGCCGGTGACCACCTCACCGCCGACCACGCCGCCGCGGTCCTGGCCGAGATCATGGAGGGACGCACCGACCCGGTCCAGACCGGCGCCTTCCTGATCGCCCTGCGGGCGAAGGGGGAGACGGTGCCCGAGCTGGTCGGGCTGGCGCGGACGATGCGCTCGCTCGCGGCCCCGGTCTCGACCCGGCGCGAGGACCTGATCGACACCTGCGGCACCGGCGGCGGCCCCTCGACCTTCAACGTCTCCACCACCGCGGCCCTGGTCGCCGCGGGGGCCGGCTGCGCCGTCGCCAAGCACGGCAACCGCTCCAACACCAGCAGGTCCGGCTCCGCCGAGCTGCTGGAGGCGCTCGGGGTCAACATCGAGCTTTCGCCCGAGCAGGTCGGGCGCTGCATCGACGAGGTCGGGTTCGGCTTCCTCTTCGCGCCCCGCCACCACGCCGCGATGGCGCACGTGGTTCCGGCCCGCAAGGCGCTGGGGGTGCGGACGATCTTCAACTTCCTCGGGCCGCTGACCAACCCGGCCGGGGCCGACCGGCAGCTGCTCGGCGTCGCCGACCGCCACTACCAGGAGACGATCGCCGAGGCGCTGATCGGGCTCGGCTGTGTGCGGGCGCTGGTCGTCTCGGCCGAGGACGGGCTCGACGAGCTCTCGATCTCGTCCCGCACCCGGGTGATCGAGGTGGCCGACGGCCGCACCTCGGAGTGGTTCGTCGAACCGGGCCAATTCGGGCTGGCGCCGGCGCTGCTGAAGGATGTCGCCGGGGGGGGGCCGGAGGACAACGCGGCGGCCACGCGGGCCGTGTTGGGCGGGGATCCCGGCCCGCGGCGGGACCTTGCCCTGCTCAACGCGGCGGCGGCGATCTACGTCGGTGGGCTGGCCGCCGACCTCGAGCAGGGCGTCGTCAAGGCGACCGAGGCGGTCGATTCCGGCGCGGCCGCCGCGGTGCTCGACCGGCTCGTCGCGGCAACGGTCCAGCCCGCCGTCTAGGCTCTGGAAGTCAAGTGGGCATGATCGAGCAGCTGATTGACGGGGCCAGGCAGGGGGTGGACGCGCGGCGACGCGAGCTGCCGCAGGCCGACCTCGAATCGCGACTCTCCGGACGGGGCGACGGCCGACCGTTCAACGAGGCGCTGGTGCGGCCCGGGCTCTCCCTGATCGCCGAGTTCAAGCGCCGCTCGCCGAGCGCCGGCCAGATCGCCGCCGGCGACGTCGACATCGCCGCCCAGGTCTCCGCCTACGAGCGCGGTGGCGCCGCCGCGCTCTCCGTCCTCACTGACGGGCCGCACTTCGGCGGCTCGCTGGAGGACCTGCGTGCCGCCCGCGCCGCCTGCGACCTGCCGATCATCCGCAAGGACTTCATCGTCGAGCCCTACCAGCTCTACGAGGCGGCGGTGAACGGCGCCGACGCGGTGCTGCTGATCGTCCGCGCCCTCGACGACGAGGCGCTGCGGCGCCTCCACGAGGGGGCCCGCGCGATCGACCTCGACTGCCTGGTCGAGGTCCACGACGCGGAGGAGCTGGAGCGGGCGCTGGCCGCCGACGTCGAGGTGATCGGGATCAACAACCGCAACCTCGACGAGCAGCGGGTCGACATCGCCACCACCTACGAGCTGATGCCCGACGTCCCCGCCGGCAAGACCGTGGTCGCCGAGAGCGGCATCTCGTCGCGCTCGGAGCTCGAAGAGCTGGAGCGGGTCGGCGTCGACGCCGTCCTGATCGGCGGCGCCCTGATGTCCGCCGCCGACCCGGAAGCGAAGACGCGAGAGCTGACCGGCGCCGACGAAGGAACCCGGGAGCACCTGTACTAGCTAGGCACCCCGCAGCGAGGTGGGGCGCGAGCGAGGAGCGCGGCGGCTCCCCTTTGTCGCGTTCCTTTCGAATTTAGACAATCTTTCAAGACCATTTAGGTACGAACCAGCGCCTCGCGAGACCCTGCGGCCATGCCCAACAAGAAAAGCTTTCTCCGCACCCCGTTCTTCTCCGCCCTGATGGGCGGGGCAATCGTCGCCGTCTTCGGCTGGATCGCGATCGCGGCCGGTTGGATCCAGTCCGAAGGGGGATCGACGACCACCGTCCCGGCGCCGCTCACGGCGCCGGTCTCGAGCAAGTCGAGCAGCGACGAAGGCAACGTCGTCAACCAGATCTACAAGGCCGACGGCAACGGCGTCGCCTTCATCGAATCCGAAATCCAGCCGCAACAGAGCTCGAGCCTCTCGCCCTTCGGCGAACCGGAATCCTCCGGCGGCGGCACCGCCACCGGCTCGGGCTTCGTGATCGACGGCGAAGGCCACGTCCTCACCAACAACCACGTGATCGAAAACGCCAGCAAGATCACGGTCAAACTGGGCGAATCGAACAAGACCTATACGGCGACGGTCGTCGGCGCCGACCCCGGCACCGACCTGGCCCTGCTGAAGGTGAGCGCGCCGCAGAGCGAACTGCACCCGCTGACCCTCGGCAAGTCCTCCGAAGCCGAAGTCGGCGACCCGGTGGTCGCGATCGGCAACCCGTACGGGCTCGACCGCACGGTCACCAGCGGCATCGTCTCCGCCCTGCAGCGGCAGATCCAGGCCCCCAACGGGTTCACGATCGACAACGTGATCCAGACCGACGCGGCGATCAACCCCGGCAACTCCGGCGGACCGCTGATCAACGCCAGCGGCGAAGTGATCGGGATCAACTCCCAGATCGAGACCGGCGGCAGCGGCAGCGGCAACGTCGGCATCGGCTTCGCGATCCCGATCGACACCGCTCGCGCCGAGATCCAGGAACTCGAGAGCAAGGGCGAAGTCGAACACGCCTTCCTCGGGATCAGCGGCGGCACGATCACGCCGACGCTGGCCAAGGCGCTGAACCTCTCGGCGACCGAAGGCGTGATCGTCCAGTCGGTCGTCAAGGGCGGCCCGGCCGACAAGGCCGGCATCAAGGGCGGCAACACGTCGGCCAGGATCGGCAGCGCCGAAGTCCAGCTCGGCGGCGACATCATCACCGAAATCGACGGCAAGAAGGTCTCGGGGATGGACGAACTGATCGAAACGGTGAGCCAGGCGAAGCCGGGCGAATCGATGGAACTGACGATCGTCCGCGGGGGCCAGACGAAGAAGGCGACGGTGACCCTCGGGCACCAGCCGAAGTCGGCCGGGGCGGAAGCGGCGCGACCCGAATAGAGGGCGGTCGGCACGGGTCGGACCCGGGAGGGATCCGGCCCGTGCTTCGCGTACGCTGGCGGTGTGCGCGTGAAGATCTGTGGGCTGACGAATTTGGACGATGCCGCCGAGGCTGTGAGGCTCGGGGCCTGGGCGGTCGGCCTGATCCACTACGACGGCAGCCCCAGGTACTGCGAGCCGGGGGTGGCGGCTGAGATCGGGGCGGCGTTCAGGCGCAAGTGCGAGGTCGTCGGAGTGTTCGTCAACCCGACCCTGGAGGAAGTCGACAAGGCGGTCGAGGACGCCGGGCTGACGATGGTCCAGTTGAACGGGGCCGAGGGGGCCTCCTTCTGCGCCGAGGTGGCGCGGCGGACGGGGGTCAAGGTGATCAAGGCGATCCACGTCGCCAGCGCCGCCGACGTCCACGGCGCCGAGGCGTTCCGCACCGACTTCCACCTCTTCGACCGTCGCGGCAAGGGGCAGTGGGGCGGCACCGGGCAGAGCTTCGACTGGGAGCTGCTGCGCGGCCACCGCTCCGAGGTGCCGGACATCCTCGCCGGCGGTCTGCGGCCCGACAACGTCGCCGCCGCGATCGCCGTCACCCAGCCCTACGCGGTCGATGTCGCCAGCGGCGTCGAGGCCGAGCCGGGGCACAAGGACCACGCGGCTATGGCCGCCTTCTTCGAGGCCGCCCAGCCGGAGGGTGTTCAGGCCGAATGAGCGAGGTGCAGGAGCGGTTCGGCCCCTACGGGGGCCGCTACGTGCCGGAGACGCTGATCGCGGCTCTGGACGAGCTGTCCGAAGCGTGGGCGCAGGCGCGCGAGGACGAGGGCTTCATGGCGCGGCTGCAGGGGTTGCGGCGCGACTTCATCGGCCGCCCGACCCCGCTCTACCCGGCCGAGCGGCTCTCCGAGCGGGTCGGCTCGCGCGTCTACCTGAAGCGCGAGGACCTCGCCCACACCGGCTCGCACAAGATCAACAACGCGATCGGGCAGACGCTGCTGGCGCAGCGGATGGGCAAGCCGCGGGTGATCGCCGAGACCGGCGCCGGCCAGCACGGCGTCGCCACCGCCACGGCCTGCGCCCTGCTCGGTCTGGAGTGCGTCGTCTACATGGGCACCGAGGACATCCGCCGCCAGGCGCCCAACGTCGAGCGGATGCGCCTGCTCGGGGCCGAGGTGGCCCCGGTCGAGGCCGGTGCGCGGACCCTGAAGGAGGCGGTCAGCGCCGCGATCCGCGACTGGGTCGCCAACGTCGACACAACCCACTACGTGATCGGCTCGGCGGTCGGGCCGGCGCCCTACCCGGCCCTGGTCCGCGACCTGCAGCGGGTGATCGGCGAGGAGGCGCGCGAGCAGGCGCTGGCGGCGGAGGGCGGGCTGCCGGAGCGGGTGATCGCCTGCGTCGGCGGCGGCTCCAACTCGATCGGGATCTTCACCCCATTCGTCCCCGACCCCGGGGTGGCGCTGTTCGGGGTGGAGGCGGCCGGGGAGGGAGTCGAGAGCGGCCGCCACGGCGCCTCGCTCGGCGCCGGCGTGACCGGCGTCCTGCACGGCTCGCTCTCCTCGGTGATCGCCGATGAGAAGGGGCAGATCCTCGAGGCCCACTCGGTCTCGGCCGGTCTCGACTACCCGGGCTCCGGGCCCGAGCACGCCTACCTGCGCGACACCGGCCGCGCCACCTACGTCGCGGTCACCGACGAGCAGGCGCTGGCGGCGTTCGGCGAGCTCTCGCGACTGGAGGGGATCATCCCGGCGCTGGAGTCCTCGCACGCGATCGCCTGGCTGCTGGAGAACCCGGGTCGGTCCGGATATGACGTCCTGTGCCTATCCGGGCGGGGCGACAAGGACCTCGCCGAGGTGATCGCCCGGACCGGTGGCGGCGGGGGGGATCGGGGGTGACTCGGCGGAGCAACGGCTGGGAGGCTCCGGCGAGCCGTCCCCGATCTCCCGGCACGGCCGCGAGATCCGGCGATGAGCTGATCGCTTCTGCCTTCGACGCGGCGGAGGCCGAGGGCCGGGCGGCGTTGATGCCCTACATGATGGCCGGGTTTCCGGACCGGGACACCTCGCTGGCGGTGGCGGCGGCCTATGTCGACTCCGGCGCCGACCTGATCGAGCTCGGGGTGCCGTTCTCGGACCCGCTGGCGGACGGGCCGACGATCCACGCGGCGGCGACGGCGGCGCTGGAGGCCGGGGCGACCCTGGCGAGCGCGCTCGAGGTCTGCCGCTCGGTCTCCGACCGGGTGCCGGTGGTGCTGATGGCCTACGTCAACATGGTCCTCGCCCACGGCGGCGCCGCCGAGTTCGCCCGCCTGGCGCGGGCGGCTGGGGCTGCCGGGGCGATCGTCCCCGACCTGCCGCTGGGCGAGGCCGAGGACGTGCGCGAGGCGTTCACCGAGGCCGGCCTGGCGATGGTGCCGCTGGTCGCGCCGACCACTCCGCCCGAGCGCCGGGCACGAATCTGCGCGGTCGCCCACGGCTTCGTCTACGTCGTCTCCACGGTCGGCACGACGGGGGAGCGGGCCGCGCTGCCGGCGCGCCTGGCCGAGCTGGCAGCGGCGGCCAAGGCCGAGGCGAGCGTCCCGGTCGCGGTCGGCTTCGGGATCGGCACCGCCGCGCAGGCGGCCGAGGTGGGGCGGATCGCCGACGGCGTCATCGTCGGCAGTCGCCTCGTTCGCGCCGTCGCCGAGGCCGGCTCGCCCGCGGCGGCCGCGGACGCCGTCGCCGCCTTCCTCAGCGAAGCGCGCGTCGCGCTCGCCGGATGAGCCGGTAAGCTCCCGGCCGCAATGGGAATGGTCGTAACTCTCTTCCTGGCCCTGACCGCGATGGTCACCGTCTACGGCTGGCTCGGCCAGGGCGGCGGCGTCTCCGGGCTGGTCTTCTTCGGGGTCCTGCTGCTCGGCGCGATGGTCCGCGTCTTCGGCCCCAGCTCCGACTCCGAGTAGCCCACTCGCGCCCCGGGCGGCGCCTATCGGCGTCCTCGGTCGCTCGCGTGCGGAGCACGCCACGCGACGCCCGCCAAAGGCGGGGTGCGAGCGCGCCGGCGCGAGTTCCACCGGTCTGCTTGCCCTAGGCGCGGGTGGCGACCATCTGGAGGTAGGCGGGCTCGATCACGAGCGCGCGGTCGCCGCCGGTGTTGGCTTCCTCGAGGAAGGTGCGGAGGTCGGCTTCCAGCGCCGCTTCGCCCTCCGGGCCGACCCGCTCGAAGGCCGCCTTGATCGGGCCGAAGTAGGTGCGGAAGAACTCGAGGTAATGGTCGACGGAGCGGAAGACCTGGCGTGACGTGCGGCGCTCGATTCGCAGGTCGGAGATGCCGTCGCCGAACAGCTCGCGGAGGCGCTCCTCGGTGCCCCAGAGGACCGGCGGCATCAGTCCCAGCGGCGGCGGGACATGCTTGGCGACGGTGAGGAAGAGGCCGGCGATGCCGCCGTCGGGCGTCCAGTTGGCCATCCCGATCCGCCCGCCCGGCTTGACGACGCGCAGCAGCTCCGCGGCCGTCCGCTCCTGGTCGGGGGCGAACATCGCGCCGAAGATCGACATCGCGACGTCGAAGCTGGCGTCGGCGAAGGGCAGGTCCTGCGCGTCGGCCTCGACGAACTCGACGCCGAGGCGCTCGGCGTCGGCGCGCTCGCGGCCGCGCTCCAGCAGTGCCGGGACGAAGTCGCAGCCGACGGTGTTGCCCCAGGCCCGCCGCGCCGCGGCGATCGCGCCGTTGCCGCTGCCGCAGGCGACGTCGAGGATGCGCTCGTCGGGGAAGATCTCCAGCGCCTCGACCAGCTCGTCGGCGGCCAGGCTGACCAGGCCGGCGACCATCGCGAAGTCGCCCTCCGACCAGGTCGCCCGCATCGCTTCGGTCGCCGCTCTGAGGTCGGGCACGTCGGTCACGGCCTCACCCTCTCAGGAGTAGAAGCGCTTTGCAATCTCGAGGACCTCGAGGTCGAGCGGCTTGACCAGGGTCGCCAGCTCGAGTGGGATCCCGACCATCTCGGTGCCGTGGAGGGCGGCCATCTTGCCGAATTCGCCCGCTTTCGCCAGCTCGTAGGCGCAGACGCCGAAGCGGGTCGCGAGGATGCGATCAGTCGAGGTCGGCGTGCCGCCGCGCTGGACGTGGCCGAGAACGGTCACCCGGGTCTCGTAGCCGGTGCGGGACTCCAGCTCGGCGGCGAGCGCGGCGCCGATCCCGCCGAGGCGCGGGTAGCCGTACTCGTCGGTGTCTTTGATCGGCTGGATCAGCCGTTCCTCGCCGCCGGCGAAGGCGAGCTTCGCCCCCTCGGCGACGACGACGATCGAGAAGTCCTTGTGGCGGTCGTGGCGGCGCTGGACCCCGTCGGCGATTTCCTCGACCGTGGAGGTGGTCTCGGGGATGACGATCGCGTCGGCGCCGCCCGCAAGGCCGGCGTAGGCGGCGATCCAGCCGGTGCTGCGGCCCATCACCTCGACCACCATCACGCGGTCGTGGGACTGGGCGGTGGTGTGGAGGCGGTCGATCGCGTCGGTGACGATCTGCACCGCGGTGTCGAAGCCGAAGGTGTAGTCGGTGCCGCCGACGTCGTTGTCGATCGTCTTCGGCACGCCGACCAGGGGCAGGCCGTGATCGACGTGAAGCTGGCGGGTGATCTCCATCGTGTGCTCGCCGCCGATCGCGACGACCGCGTCGAGCTCCTGGTCGACGAAGGCCTGCTTGACCTTGTCGACGGCGCCCTCGCGCAGCGGCTCGAAGCTCGAGGTGCTGAGGATCGTGCCGCCGAGCGGCAGGATGCCGGCGACCGTGTGCATGTCGAGCGACATGTATTTGCCCTCGGCCAGCCCGCGGTAGCCGCGCCGGATCCCGACCGCTTCGTCACCGCGGTAGATCGCCGCCCGTGCGACCGCACGGATCGCCGCGTTCAACCCGGGGCAGTCGCCCCCTGCCGTGAGCACACCGATGCGCATCCGGCCCGAGTTTAGGATCGGAAGCCATGCGCCGCGTTCCAGCCCTTCTCGCCATCTGCGCGCTTGCCGTGTTCGCGCCGGGCTGCGGGGGCGGGGGAGGCGTCTCCAGCGGCGCCACGGTCTCCGCCTACGTCGCCGCTCCGCTGTGCGCCGGGGCGAGGCGCGCGCTGTCCCGGGCGGGTGGGGAAGCCGGCTCGGTTCGACTCCGCGCCGTCTGTCTGCCGAGCGCCCGTGCCGGCGGCGGGCTCGACCTGGCGACGGTCGGCGCCAACGCCCGCCGTGCCACCGAGGACTCGACCGCGATCGCCTACCTGGAAGCTCCCGACGCGGCCGCGGCGAGGTTCACCGACCCGATCCTCGAATCCGCCGGGATCGGCTGGACGCAATCAGACTCCGGGGAGGCCGCGATGCAGCACGTCCTCCACGCCGTCTCCGAATCAAGCACCAGCTCCCTCCGCAACGACGTGCGCGAAGCTCTCGACGGCTCGTAGCCCCCGCTCAGAGCAGATCTTCGAGCGCCGCGTCCAGCTCGGGGTAGTCGAACTCGTACCCGAGGTCCAGCGCCCGCCGCGGGACGGCCCGCTGTCCGCCGCGCAGCACCTTGCCGAACTCGCCGCCGAATTTGAGGTCGAGGACGAAGCCCGGCACCGGCACGACCGCCGGGCGCCCGAGCGCCCGCCCGAGCGCCTTGGAGAACTCGCGGTTGGTCACCGGGTTCGGGGCGGTGGCGTTGAAGGCCCCGGAGACGCCCTCCTCCTCGAGCGCCCAGAGCAGCATTCCCACCTCGTCGTCGACGTGGATCCAGGAGACGTACTGGCCGCCGCCGGCGAGCGGCCCGCCGAGGCCGAGCCGGAACGGCGCCAGCAGCTCCTTCAGCATGCCGCCGGAGGCGTCGAGCACCTGACCGGTGCGGAGGATCGCCAGTCGCACCCCGGCCGCCTCGACCTCGCGCGCGGCCTGCTCCCACTCGCGCGTCACCTCGGAGTCGAAGCTCTCGCCCGGGCCCGTCGACTCGTCGACGGTCGCCTCGCCGCAGTCGCCGTAGTAACCCACCGCCGACTGGCTGACCAGGACCGCCGGCCGCCGCTGCAGCCCGGCGAGCGCCTGCGCCAGGTTGCGGGTGCCGGTGCGGCGGGTCTCCATGATCTTGCGCTTCGCCTCCGCGGTCCAGCGCTGGTCGATCCGCTCGCCGAGAAGGTTGACGACGCCGTCGACGCCGGCGAAGGCCGCGGCGGGCGGCCGTTCCAGGGTCGGCTCCCAGGCGTGCCAGGAGACGGCGGGGTTGGTCGAGCGCGCCCGCGAGGGGTCTCGGGTCAGCCCGACGACGTCGTCGCCGCGGGCCAGCAGGGAGTCACACAGCGCCGCGCCGATCAGGCCGCTGGCTCCGGTGACGAGGACGCGCATCGCGCTAGCCGGGCTCCACGGTGGCGAAGGTCCCGGTCTCCTCGTTGAGCCGCGCGATGCCGTCGCGCTTGGCCTCCTCGACCACCGCTTCGGCCACCTTCGGAGCGACCTCGCGGTTGAAGACGCTGGGGATGATGTAGTCCTCGGCCAGGTCGTCGTCGGCGACGGCTTCGGCGATTCCTTTCGCGGCGGCCAGCTTCATCTCCTCGGTGATGCTGGGGGCGCCGGCGTCGAGGGCGCCGCGGAAGATCCCGGGGAAGGCGAGCACGTTGTTGATCTGGTTAGGGTAGTCCGAGCGCCCGGTGGCCATGATCCGCACGTAGGGCGCGGCCTCCTCGGGCATCACCTCGGGGGTCGGGTTGGCCATCGCGAAGACGATCGCGTCGTCGCTCATCCTGCCCAGCGCCTCGGCCTCGATGATCCCGGGGCCGGAGAGGCCGACGAAGAGGTCCATGCCCTCGATCACCTCGCCGGGCGCGCCGCTGCGCTTCTCCGGGTTGGAGATCTCCGCGTACCAGCGCTTGGTCGAGTTCATCTCGCCGGAGAGGTAGTCCTCGCGCTCGGTCGAGAGGGCGCCTGCGCGGTCGCAGCCGACGATGTCGGTGACACCGGAGGCGAGCATCATTTTGGTCACCGCGACGCCGGCCGCGCCGAGGCCGACCACCAGCACCCGCAGGTCCTCGATCGGCTTGCCGACGATCTTCAGCGCGTTGAAGAGGGCGGCCGTGGTGACGACCGCGGTGCCGTGCTGGTCGTCGTGGAAGACGGGGATGTCGAGCGACTGCTTCAGCCGGTCCTCGATCTCGAAGCAGCGCGGGGCGGAGATGTCCTCGAGGTTGATGCCGCCGAAGGTCGGGGCCATCAGCTCGACCGCGCGGACGATCTCGTCGGGGTCCTGGGTGTCGAGGCAGATCGGGAAGGCGTCGACGTCGGCGAACTCTTTGAAGAGCATGCACTTGCCCTCCATCACCGGCATCGCCGCCTCGGGGCCGATGTTGCCGAGGCCGAGCACGGCGCTGCCGTCGGAGACCACCGCGACGGTGTTCTTCTTGATCGTGTACTCGAAGGCCTTGGCGCGGTCGGCGTGGATGTCCATGCAGACACGGGCGACGCCGGGCGTGTAGGCCATCGAGAGGTCGTCGCGCGTCTTCACCGGGTACTTGTTGTGGATGTCGATCTTGCCGCCGCGGTGCATCTGCATCGTGCGGTCGACGTAGTCGAGCACCCGGGCGCCGCGGGTCGAGCCGATCGCCCGCAGGATCCGCTCCCAGTGGTCGCGGTCGGAGGCGTCGATCGTGAACTCGCGCACGCGCTTGCCCTCGTCACCGGCGCCGGGGACGAGGTCGACGCCCTGCAGCTGCCCACCGGCCTCGGCGATCGCCGCCGTCAGCTTGCCCAGCGGCTCCTGCCGCGCGTCGAGCTCGACCCGGATGGTGACGCTGTATTGGGCGCTGACGGCCATGAGGACGGCTATCGAATCAGATTCGGGTCGCCGGCCTTGTATGCAAGGACTCCGTTCGGGGGGGAGAACCGAAGGGCGTGTCGCCCTTGTTCACCCGTGGTAGCGAAACTCGCCACAACGCAGACGCTCGATGCGCGGGTCGCGGAGATCGCGGGGCGACAGCACGGAATCGTCACCGCGGGGCAGCTCGTCGGCATCGGGATCAGCCGGGCGACGATCTCGAAATGGGCAGGTAGGGGGAGGATCCACCGGCTCCATCGCGGCGTCTACGCGCTGGGCCACCGGGGAATTGGGCTCAAGGGGCGATGGTTGGCGGCGGTGCTCGCCTGCGGTGAGGGTGCCGCCCTCAGTCACGTCGGCGCGGCGGCGTTGTGGGGCCTGCTGAGACCCGAGGACGGCTCCGTCGACGTCTCGGTGCCGAGCGCAGCCGGACGGGCGAAGAGGCGTGGGATCCGCATCCATCGTTGTGCCACCCTCGGTCGCGTGTCGACTTTGTCCACGGGGGGTGAACCAAGTCGACACGCCCCGTTGGTGACCGTGCGCCACAGGATTCCGGTGACGTCGGTAGCGCGGACCGTTGACGATCTGCGCGGCGCGGTGTCGCCGCGTCTCGTGCGACGCGCGACGCGACAGGCGGAGCTCGCCGGGTTCGTGATCTCGCCCGGTGTCCCGCGGCGCCGCACGCGCAGCGACCTCGAGGACGACTTCCTCGCCTTCCTCCGTCGCCACCGTCTCCCCGTGCCCGAGGTCAACGTCAAGGTCGGCCGCTGGGAGGTCGACTTCCTCTGGCGCGCCCGGCTCCTCGCGGTCGAGACCGACTTCTACGACTACCACCGTGGCTCGGTCGCCTTCGAGGACGACCACCAACGCGACCTGGAGCTGCGTCGCCGAGGCTTCGCCGTCCGCCGCTACACCGGCGCCCAGATCCGCGACGACTCCGCCGCGGTGGTCGCGGACCTGCGCGAGGCTCTCGGCGTCGCCGCATAGAGTTGGCGCCGATGGCCGCGGACGCACCGGAGCTCTTCCTGATCGACGGCAACTCGCTCGCCTACCGGGCGTTCTTCGCGCTGCCGGAGTCGATCGGGACCAGCGACGGGCGGCCGACCAACGCGATCTACGGGCTCGCCTCGATGCTGGTCAAGATCATCGACGAGCACCGCCCGGCAGGGGTCGTCGTCGCCTGGGACGCGGGCTGGTCGGGGCGCGAGCAGACCTACGATCTCTACAAGGCCCAACGCAAACCGCGCCCGGACCTGCTGCGCGAGCAGTGGCCGAACCTGATGCCCCTGGTCGAGGCGTTCGGCTACACCAACGTCAGGGTCGAGGGCTACGAGGCCGACGACGTGATCGCCTCGCTGGCCAGGCAGGCGCGCGAGCAGGGGATCGAGGTGATGGTCGTGACCGGCGACCGCGACGCGTACCAGATGGTCGGCGAGGGGGTGCGGGTGATGAGCACCTCGAAAGGGATCACCGAGACCAAGGTCTACGACTTCGACGCCGTGGTCGAGCGCTACGGGGTGCCGCCGGAGCTGGTCACCGATCTGATGGGGCTGCGCGGCGACACCTCCGACAACATCCCCGGCGTCCCCGGTGTCGGCGAGAAGACCGCGACGCAGCTGTTGCAGAGGTTCGGCTCGCTGGAGAAGGTGTTGGCCAGCGTCGATGAGATTTCCGGCGCCAAACGCAAGCAGAACCTGGTCGAGCACGCTGACGACGCGCGGATGTCCAAGCAGCTGGCGACCCTCCAGTACGACATCGAGACCGGCGTCGACCTGGCCGCGGTGATGGCCGCCGAGCCCGACCGGGGCGCTCTGCGCGAGTTCATGCGCGAGTTCGAGCTGCGGGCGGTGATGGAGCGGCTGGAAGAGGCGCTGCCCGAGGGCGACGCGGTGCCCGGGCGGCGGGTCGAGACCGAGCTCGAGGTCGAGGCGGTCGAGGGCACGCCGGCGGACCTCGGCGAGGGGCCGCTGGCGCTGGCGATCGCCGGCGATCGCTGGGCCGCCGCCGAGGCCGAGCGCACGGTGGCCGGGGACGCGACGCTCGACGAGCTGGCGGTCGGGCTCGGCGCCAGGCCGCTGGTCGCCCACGACGCCAAGTCGCTGGGCGGCGGCCGCCACGGCCTGCTCGCCGCCGCCGCCCGCGAGGGCGTCGAGCTGACGCTGGAGCACGACACGATGGTCGCCGCCTACCTGCTGGAGCCGCAGCGCCGCACCTACGAGCTGGTCGAGCTGGCCGCCGACGCGGGCATCGGCCTCGCCGAGGGCGCCGCCGCGCTGGCGGCGCAGGACGGCCAGCTCTCGCTCGGCGAGGAGGTCGAGGCGGGGCTCGACCCGGCGGAGGAGGCGCGCCTGGTCGCCGCGCTCGCCGCCGCGCAGCGGCCGCGGATCGAGGAGCTGGGCCTGAGCGAGCTGTTGGGCGAGATCGAGCTGCCGCTGATCGAGGTGCTGGCGGCGATGGAGCGCGAGGGGCTGAAGCTCGACGCCGAGCGCCTGGCCGAGGTCGGCGCCGGCTTCGGCGAGCGGATCGCCGCCCTGGAAGCGGAGATCTTCGAGCTGGCCGACGAGGAGTTCACGATCGGCTCGCCGCAGCAGGTCGGCCGCATCCTCTTCGAGAAGCTCGAGCTGACGAAGAAGCGGCGCGGCAAGACCGGCTACTCGACCGACGCCCGCGTGCTCGGCCAGATCCGCGACGAGCACCCGATCGTCGAGAAGATCGAGCACTGGCGCGAGCTGACCAAGCTGAAGAACACCTACCTGGACTCGCTGCCGGAGCTGATCGACCCCGGGACCGGCCGCGTCCACACCACCTTCAACCAGACGGCGACCACCACCGGCCGCCTCTCCAGCACCAACCCGAACCTGCAGAACATCCCGATCCGGACCGAGATCGGCCGCCCCGTCCGCGCCTGCTTCGTCGCCGAGCAGGGCAACCTCCTGCTCTCCGCCGACTACAGCCAGGTCGAGCTGAGGGTGCTGGCCCACGTCGCCGACGAGGAGGTGCTGAAAGAGGTCTTCCGGGCCGGCGACGACGTCCACGCCGCGACCGCCGCCGAGGTCTTCGAGATCTCCCGCGACGAGGTCGACATCGGCCAGCGCTCGAAGGCGAAGATGGTCAACTTCGGGATCGTCTACGGGCTGACCGGGTTCGGCCTCGCCGACCGGCTCAACATCCCGCGCAAAGAGGCCGAGGAATTCGTCGCCCGCTACCTGGAGCGCTTCCCGGCGGTGCGCCGCTTCCGCGAGGAGATCGTCGAGAAGGCGCAAGAGGAAGGCTTCGTGACCACCCTGATGGGGCGCCGTCGGGCGATCCCGGAGCTGCGCTCGGGCAATCCCAACACGCGCCGGCTGGGCGAGCGGCTCGCCGTCAACACGGTGATCCAGGGCACCGCCGCGGACATCATCAAGGTGGCGATGGTGCGCTGCCGGCGGGCGCTGCGGGAGGCTGGGGGGGCGACCCGCCTGGTCCTGCAGATCCACGACGAGCTGCTCTTCGAGGGGCCGCCCGAGGAGATGGACGGCGCCACCGAGCTGGTCCGGCGCGAGATGTGCGCCGCCTACGCGCTGGACCCGCCGCTCGAGGTCGACGTCGGCGTCGGCCCCGACTGGCTCGACGCCAAGTAGGAGCCCGGAAAGCAAGAGGGGGCGGCCGTCCCTGGCCGCCCCCATGCGCGAGAGCTACGCCGGCTGAGGCGCCTCAGCCTTCGCTCTTGCCCAGCTCGACCTTCGAGAAGGTGGAGACGCCGTTTTCCGTCTGGAGCTCGGCCTCCTTCACCGCCGCTCCGACGAGCAGGTCTTCACTGCTGCAGCTGCGCGAGTGATGGTGTTCGGAGCTGTGGTCAGGCTGTCCCTGGCCAGGCTGGTCCCCGCTTTCGTCGTCGCCCTGTTCGGAGGAGCCGCCTTCTTCTTCGCCGGGTCCGAAGCTGTCGGCGCGGAAGCTGACGGTGCCTTCTTCTTCACCGGCTTCGCTCGCTTCTTCGCCGTGGCTGCAGCCGCACTCGATCTCGGTTTCTTCGGTGACGAGCCCGGAGACCGATTCGCCGCCGAAGAGGCCGATCGTCAGCTTGCCGGATTCGGGGTCGTAGGAGACGATCTTGCCGGCGTGTTCTTCGCCGTCGAGGACGCCGTTGCCGTTGCTGTCGGGGTTGTGCGGGTTGTCCCCGGCCTTGTACTCGCCGAGGTTGTCGAGGCTGTCGTGATCCTGGTCGCGGTGCGCCTGGTTGACCTTCAACGAAAGCTTGTGCCGCTTCTCCCACCTGTCCGGGATGTGGTCGTGGTTGCGGTCCCTCATCTGGTGGTGGCCCTTCGCCTTCGCTGCGGCGAAGCCGGGCAGCGCCACCAGGGCGAGCGCCCCGAGCGCCAGCGCCAGCAGCATGCCGAGCCGGGCGCGTCGCCCCTTCGAGTTGGTCATGCGGTTCCTCCTTGTCGAGTGAGATCGGTGCACGTCGACCCCTTCAACCCGAGGCAGGGACGAGGATCACGATTCGGCTTCGCCGCTCTGGACGGATGATCCAGAGCTGCCGCCGCCAGAGTCTTCTTCTTCGCCTTCGGGGGGTTCGGCGTCGCCACCGGATGGTTCGCTCGCGACGGGGCTTTCCTTGTCGCCTTCGCCGCTGCCGTCGGAGCCCCCGCCGGCCTGGCTGCCGCCGCCGTCGTGGCTGCCTTCTCCGGAGTGGTGTTCGCCCGAGCCGCCGCCGCCTTCCTCGCCTTCGTGATCGCTGGAGTGGTGGCCCGTCGCTCCGGAATCCGACCCGGAGCCGTCGTGGCGCGGTGGCGACGGTCCGGCGTGGCCTGGGTGGTCGCCGCTCCCGGGGCCGCTGTCGCCACGCCCGCCGGGTTCGCCGCCGCCCGATTCCGGGCTGGTGACGACGACGTGGGAGGGGCCGCCGCTGCCCGGGCCGCCGTTGCCGCTGTGCGAGCCCGACGGTCGGGGTCCGGCGGAGCCGGTCGGGTGCGCTTCGCTCCCGCTTCCCGCGCCGGTGCCGACCGGGCGCGTCAGGGGGCCGTGGGTTGCCTGCGGCTCGGCCGCTGAGGCCTGCGCCGCGCCTGCCGGCCGACCGCCCCCGCCGTGCTGGATCGCGACGCCGGCTCCAACCGAGCCGGCGAGCAGCGCCGTCGCCACGCCGACCTTCAGCGCCCCACCGGCGCCGATGCCGCCGAGCATCCCGCCGGTTCCGGCCCCGGCGCTCGCGGCCCCGGCCGCCACGGCGGCGCCGCCGGCCCCCGCCGCGTCGGCGCCGTGGTCGAAGAGCGCCCGCAGCAGCGGCAGCGGCACCAGCATCCCGAGCCCGTTGCGCAGCGCTGCCCGGGCGCGGTAGATCGCCTGCCGGGCGGCGCCGCCGCTGACCCCGAGGGCGGCCGCGATCTCCTCGTGGCTCAGCCCTTCCAGCTCCCGCATTACGATCGCGGCCCGCTGCGGCTCGGGCAGCGCCCGCAGGCGGCCGATCAGCTCGGCCATCTCCTCGCGCCGCTCGACCTCGGCCGCGGCGCTCGCCCCGCCGGCGATCGTCTCGGCCAGCTGCTCGGCGGCCGGGGGGCGGTCGCGGATGTCGTTCAGCGCCGTGTTGCGGACGATCCGGTACAGCCATGGCCGCAGCTCGATCTCGTTCTCGGAGCCGCGCAGCGCCAGCAGCGCCTTGGAGAAGGCGTCCTGGGTGACGTCCTCGGAGTGCGAGCCGACCAGCGAGGCGGCGAAGCGGTCGAGCGGCCGCCGGTAGCGGCGCACGATCTCCTCGAAGGCGGCCTCGTAGCCGTCGCGCACCAGCCGCACCAGCCGCCGGTCCGGCTGGGTGCGCAGCGCCGGCCCGAGGAAGAGCCGGGAGGCGAGCTGCTCTGCGGGCGGCGGTGGCATCGGTTCTGGTCGTTCCTACTGCACTGCGGACATGACAGCACGGGGGCTCGGTCGGCGTCCCCGGTAATGCAACACGCGTCCAGGCCGAAGATCACGCGCGCGAAGTCCGACAGGCACGCTTAACAGTTGAATTGGCTCTTTTACGCCACTTACGGCTGCTCCGTTTAGCTATGCATGACGTTTTGGGTTTATGATGAGGCGCAGGGTAAGCAGCACTTACAAGGAGGATTCGAGCGTGGCGAGCGTTGACGAGATGACCGGTCGAGAGGCGGCGGAGGGGAAGTTGAGCGGGAAGGTGGCGCTGGTCACCGGTGCCGGGCAGGGCATGGGACAGGCGTTCGCCGAGCGGCTCGCCGCCGACGGTGCCGCGGTCGTCCTCGTCGCCCACCGCAACCCGCCGACGGCGACGCTGGAGCTGGTCGAGGCGACCGGCGCCGAGTCCCTGGTCCACCATGCCGACGTCTCCTCGGCCGAGGACATCGCCGGCCTGGCGGCCGCGGTGCAGGAGCGCTTCGGCCGCGTCGACATCCTCGTCAACAACGCCGGCGTCTACCCGATGCAGCCCTTCCTCGAGATGGAGTACTCGCAGTGGCGGGAGATGTTCGCGATCAACACCGACTCGGTCTTCCACCTCTGCCGCGCCTTCGTCCCGGGCATGGTCGAGCGTCGCTACGGGCGGGTGATCAACGTCACCTCGACCTCGGTGGCGGCGGGGATGGCGAACTACACCCACTACAACGCCAGCAAGGCGGCGATCGTCGGCTTCACCCGCTCGCTGGCGGCCGAGGTCGGAGCGTTCGACGTCACCGCCAACGCCCTGGCGCCGGGCCTGGTCCGCACTCCGACCACCGACTCCGGGCCGCAGGCGGACGGCATGTTCGAGGGGTTCCTGGCCGAACAGTGCATCAAACGCACCGAGGTGCCGCAGGATCTCACCGGCACCCTCTCCTGGCTCGCTTCCGACGACTCCGCCTTCGTCACCGGTCAGACGATCAACGTCGACGGCGGCTGGGTCTTCAACTAACGGCGGCTACAGCCGGACCGCCACGAGGACGGTCCCGGCGACCAGCAGCAGCGCCCCGGCCAGGCGCCGGGGCGTGACGGCGTGCGGGGTGAGCCCGAGCAGGCCGGCCCGGTCGAGCGCCAGCGAGGCGGTCATCTGGCCGGTCACGGCGGCCGCGGCCAGCGCTCCGGCTCCGATCCGGTCGACCAGGCTCAGCGCCGCGGTGGCGTTGACGGCGCCGAAGAGACCGCCGGTGAGCAGGTACCAGGGCGCGCCGCGCAGCCCGGCGAGGCGCGGGGCCTGACCCGAGACGACGAGCACCGCCGCCAGCGCCAGGCCGCCGACGGCGAAGTTGACCAGCCCCGAAGGCAGGTCGCCGATCGTGCCTGCCAGGTGGCCGTTGAGCGGGTGCTGGACGCCGAGCAGGCAGCCGCTGGCGACCGTCGCCACCGCCGGGCCGAGGCGTCGCAGGCGCCCGCTGCGGCCGTCCCCGTCGCCGGCATCGCGCGCCGGCCGCGCGCCGGTTGACGGCAGCACCAGCCAGGTGCCGGCGAGCACGGCCGCAGCGCCGAGCAGGTGCGGCGCCGTCAGCGGTCGCGTCTCCAGGCCCAGGGAGCCGGTCGCGTCGAGCAGGAGTGAGGCGATCAGCTGGCCGGTCACCGCCGCCGCGGCGACGCCACCGGCGCCGATCGCGCCGACGCAGAGCAGGGCGGTGAGGACGAAGGTCGCCCCGAGCAGGCCGCCGGCGGCGTCGCCCGGCGGCACCTGCCAGATCCCCCAGGCGTCGCCGAGCTGGCCGGTGAGGACGCAGGCCGCGAGGAGCAGCGTGCCGCCGACGGCGAAGTTGACGCAGGCGGCCGCGAGGCCGCCGGAGAGTCGCGAGAGGCCGCGGTTGACCGGCGCCTGGGGCGCCAGCTGGGCGCCGACCAGGGCCATCAGGGCGACGCCGAGGGCCTCGCTCACGGGGGGCCGCCGGTCCGGGGGCCCCGGTTCAGCGCGGCGGCTCCGGCAGCGAGTCGGCGAGGCCGGCGTCGCGGCGCAGCAACGGCACCAGGGCGCTGAGGTCGAGGTCGCCCATCCCGGCCGAGATGCAGCTCTGGACGCTCTGGCGGACCGCGGCGGTGGCGGGGAGGGGGACGCCGGCGGAGTTGGCGCACTCGACGATCAGGTCGAGGTCCTTGGCCAGCAGCGAGGCCGAGAAGGTGCTGGTGTAGTCGTCTTCGACCAGCGGCTGGGCCTTGTACTTGACGAAGGGAGAGCCGACCGCGGAGGCCGACATCACCTCCAGCATCGTCGCCCGGTCGAGGCCGTTGGCCTCGCCCAGCACCAGCGCTTCGGCCAGCATCTGGGTCGAGGCGGCGATCATCAGGTTGAGCGCCAGCTTCATCGCCCGCGCCTCCTCTGCCTCGCCGACGTGGAAGAGGTTGGGACCGACGTCGGCCAGCAGCGGGCGGACGCGCTCCAGCGTCGCCACCGGCCCCGAGGCGACGATCGTCAGGTTGCCGGCGGCTACCACGGTCGGGTTGCCGCTGACCGGCGCCCGCAGATAGCCGAGCCCGGCGGCGCCCGCCCGCTCGGCGATCCGCGCCGAGGTGGCGACGTCGATCGTCGACATCTCCACCCAGGTGCGCGCCTCATCGCCCGGCGCGGCGGCGATCAGCTGCTCCCCGACCGTCTCCACGGCGGACCCGTCGGAGAGCGCCGAGAGGCAGACGTCTGCCTCTGCCAGCAGCTCCGCTGGCGAGGCGGCGACGGCGACCCCGCGCGCCGCGAACTCCTCGCCGGGCGCGGGTGAGCGGTTCCAGACCGTCAGCTCGTGCTCGGTCGGCTCCAGGCGGCGGGCGATCGCCGCCCCCATCGAGCCGAGACCGAGGATGCCTACTCTCATCTCCGCTAGTTAAGCGCGATGCCTTCGGCGGCCTCGTGCAGGTCGGCGCCCCGCACGTACTGGCGCCCGGCGACCAGCAGCTCGTCGGCCGGGAACCGGGTCAGCAGCTTGGCGCCGTCGGCGGTGACCACGACCTCCTCCTCGATCCGCGCCGCGGAGATCCCGTCGTCGGCGGCGCAGTAGGTCTCCAGGGCGAAGACCATGCCCTCCTCGATTTCCACCGGGTACTCGAAGGAGTGCAGGCGGGAGATCATCGGCGCCTCGTAGAGGCCGACCCCGAGCCCGTGGCCGAACTGGAGGCCGAAGCAGGCTTCCTCGCTGGCGAAGCCGAGCTCCTCGGCGCTGGGCCAGACGGCGGCGATCTGGTCGGTGGTGGTGCCCGGCCGGACCAGGTCGATCGCCGTGTCGAGCCACTCGCGGCACTGCTTGTAGGCGTCGAGCTGGGCCCGGTTGACGCCGCCGACGCTGAAGGTCCGGTAGTAGCAGGTCCGGTAGCCCATGAACGAGTGGATGACGTCGAAGAACGCCTGGTCGCCGGGGCGCAGGAGGCGGTCGGAGAAGACGTGGGGGTGGGGGTTGCAGCGGTCGCCGGAGACGGCGTTGATCGCCTCGACGTGCTCGGAGCCGAGCTCGAAGAGCAGCTGCTGGGCATCGGCGACGACCTTCTGCTCGGTCACCCCGGGGCGCAGCGCCCGGTAGATCTCGTCGTAGACGGCGTCGACGATCGCCGCCGCGTGGTCGAGCAGGGCGATCTCCTCGCTGGTCTTGATCGCCCGCGCGGCCAGCATCACCTGCGAGCCGTCGGTGACGTGGACGCCGGCCCGCTGCAGGGCGGCGAGGGCGACCATGTCGGTCATGTCGATGCCGAGCTTCTCGCCCTCGAGGCCGCGCGCCCGCATCTCGCCGGCGATCCGCTGGCCGAGCACGTCGGGGATGCCGGAGGCGTCGGGCATCGCGCCGCGCATCGGCGTGACGCCGGCCTGGAAGCTCTCCGGCGGCAGCCAGGGCGCGTAGAGCTGGTGGTGACGGGCGGCGGATCCGAAGTCCCAGAGGACCGGGTCGCCGCCGCGGGGGAGCAGCACGTAGCGCGCGTTCTTGTCGCGCGCCCACTCGCCGATGTGGGTGCTGGTGACGTAGCGGATGTTGTTCGGGTCGAAGAGCAGCAGGGCGCCGAGGTCGGACTCCTCGAGCTTCTGCTTTGCGCGGGCGAGCCGGTCGCCGCGGAGCTTGGCGAAATCGATTCGCTGCTCCCAGTCCACTGCCATCGTTGCGCCACGTGATGCGATGCCCACGGATCTCCTCTCCATCACCGAATTCGTGTTTCCCGGCGGTAGCTCCGCCTTTTTCGATGTTAAGCAGAGCGAGGCCAGAGTGTCAAGTTGTACTTGACGACCGTAAAGCACCGCTGTTAGGATCGCGGCGATGAGAGCCGCCGTCTATCACGGCCCCGGCGACGTCCGGGTCGAGAGCGTGGCCTCGCCCTCGGCGCCGGAGTTCGGCGCCGTCCGCCTCGACGTGCTGCGCGGCGCGATCTGCGGCACCGACGCCACCGAGTACGCGCACGGGCCGAAGATGATCTCGCTCGAGCACCCGCACCCGGGCAGCGGCCACCGGGGCCCGGTGGTGCTCGGGCACGAGTTCGTCGGCCGCGTGGCCGAGCTCGGCGAGGGGGTCGAGGGGCTGGCGGTGGGCGACCGGGTCGTCTCCGGTGCGGGCGTCTCCTGCGGCGAGTGCCGCTGGTGCCGCGAGGGCCGCACCAATCTTTGCGCCCGCTACTACACGCTCGGCTTCCACTGCGACGGCGGCCTCGCCGAGCAGGTGCTCAGCCCGGCGGCGATCTGCGTCCCCGTTCCCGACGGGTGCGACGACGACGCCGCCGCGATGGCGCAGCCTCTGGCCGTCGCCCTGCACGGGCTGAACCGCGCCGGGGTCGGCACCGACGACCTGCTGACCGTGATCGGGGTGGGGGGGATCGGCGCCTTCGTGGTCGCCGCCGCCGTTGCCCGCGGCAACCGGCGGGTCGTCGCGATCGACGTCGACCGCAGCCGCCTCGACACCGCCTCGGCGCTCGGCGCCGCCCACGCGATCGAGCCCGGCTCCGGCGACGTCGACGAGATCGTGCGCGAGATCGGCGGCGGCGACGGATCCGACGTGACGATCGACGCCGCCGGCGCCCCCGGCACCCTCGCGCAGGCGCTGCGGGCGACGCGCCGCGGCGGCCGGGTCCTGATGCTCGGGATGCCGGCGCGCCCGCCCGAGCTCGACGCCTTCGACGCGATCCTGCGGGAGGTGGACCTGGTCACGACCGTCGCCCACGTCTGCGGCACCGACCTGCCGGAGGCACTGGAGCTGCTGGCCGGGAGCGGCATCGCGGAGCGCGTGGTGGAGCGCGTGATCGGACTCGAGCGGCTGGTCCCGGAGGGGCTGGAGCCGCTGGCAGCGGGCGCGGCGCGGGGAAAGATTCTCGTCGACGTAAACGGATAACGACCGGCCACGCCGGTCGGGAAGGACGGAGGAGAAGAGACATATGGCAGATCGACTGCTGATCAAGGCCGGAACGGTCCTCAGCATGGACGCGGATCTCGGGGTGCTGTCACCTGGCGAGGTCCTGATCGAGGACGGCCTGATCGCCGCCGTGGGCGCCGACCTCGGGGTCACCGACGCCGAGGTGATCGACGCCCCCGACGCGATCGTGATGCCGGGCTTCGTAGACACCCACCGCCACACCTGGCAGGCGCCGCTGCGGCTGATCGCCTCCGACTGGACGCTGGGCCACTACCTGACCGGGCTGCACTCGGGCTTCAGCAAGCACTTTCGCCCCGAGGACACCTACGCCGGCAACCTGCTGGGCACCCTCGAGGCGCTGGACTCCGGCATCACCACGATGCTCGACTGGTCGCACAACCTGGCGACGCCGGCCCACGCCGACGCCGCGATCGAGGGCCTCAGGGACTCCGGCGCGCGGGCGGTCTTCGCCCACGGGGCGGGGGCGCCGCAGTGGCAGGTGCTGCCCAACACGGTGCCGCACTCCGACGACGTGCGGCGGATCAAGGAGCAGTTCTTCTCCAGTGACGACCAGCTGGTGACGATGGCGATGGCGCTGCGCGGGCCGCAGTTCGCGACCCGCGAGACGACCCTGATCGACTGGGCGCTGGCGCGCGAGATCGACACCCGGATCACCGTCCACGTCGGCGACGGCGAGTGGGGCAAGTCACGGCCGGTCGAGTGGATGCACGACAACGGCCTGCTCGGCGACGACGTCACCTACGTCCACTGCAACACGCTCGGCGACGACGAGCTGAAGATGATCGCCGACTCCGGCGGCACCGCCTCGGTCGCGGCCGACGTCGAGCTGCAGATGGGCCACGGCTGGCCCGCGACCGGCCGCCTGCTCGACGCCGGCGTCCGGCCCAGCCTCTCGATCGACGTCTGCTCCTCCAACGGCGGCGACATGTTCGGGGCGATGCGCTCGACGATCGCCTCCCAGCGCGGCCTCGACAACGGGCAGGCGGCCGAGGAAGGGATCGCGATGGTCGAGGAGCTGCGGCTGGGCTGCCGCGACGTGGTCGAGTTCGCCACCATCGAGGGCGCCCGCGCCTGCGGCATGGACGACAAGGTCGGCTCGCTGGCCCCCGGCAAGCAGGGCGACGTGATCATGATCGCGACCGACACCCTCTCGCTGACCCCGATGAACAACCCCTGGGGCGCGATCGTCTACGCCGCCCACCCCGGCAACGTCGACACCGTCGTCGTCGCCGGCAAGGTGGTCAAACGCGACGGCGAGCTGGTCGGGGTCGACGTCGACCGGGTCAAGCGACTCGCGGTCGAGACCCGCGACTACCTGCTCGAGCAGGCTGCCTCGGACGCGGCCATCGCCGACGCCAAGCTCGGCGGCGACTGGATGCCCGAGCAGGTTCGCGCCTAGCGCGAACGCTCTCCCCTCGGTGCCGGGCCCACCGCTCTCGCGGTGGGCCCGATGCCGACCCCGGAAGACGTCCGGGCGCGTGGCCGTCGCGAAGCGCCTGGCCCCAGGTCATCCGCCCTCGGACTGTCAACTGTCCCTTGACACGGTGTTCAGCAACATGCTACGAATTCCGTCTACAGCGCGGAGCTGTAAAGGGATGGAGAAGGTCAAGTGAACGTACTGAGACGCCGCCGGGCTTCGAGCCCATTCGTCGCGATCTGGATCGCGACGGCGCTGCTGTTCGCGGTCAGCCCGCTGCTCGCCTCCGGCAGCCTCTCCCACAGCGCCCTGCAGGCGATGCTGCCCTTCGCCGGCATCCTCGCGATCGCCGCCATCGGCCAGACCCTGGTGATCCAGCAGGGAGGCCTCGACCTCTCGGTCGCCGGCCTCTTCTCGCTCGGCGCGGTGCTGGTCGTCACCGTCCCCGGCGGCCACTCGGGCGAGCTGCCGCTGGCGCTCGCCGTCGTCGCCGGCGCCGGCTTCGCCGGCGGGCTCCTCAACGGCCTCGCGGTGACCCGGCTGGGGATCACCCCGCTGGTCGCCACCCTCGGCTCCAACGCGGTCTTCATCGGCACCGTGCTGCAGGTCACCGGCGGCAGCATCGACTTCAAGGCGACCAAGAACTGGCAGCAGTTCACCGCCGACAAGGTGCTGGGGATCCCGGTGCCCGCCGTCCTGGCGCTGGTCGCGCTGGTCGTCGTCGCATTGGTGGTCAGCCGCACGATGTGGGGCCGCCGCTTCGTCCTCGTCGGCTCCAGCCCGCTCGCGGCGCGCGCCGCCGGCCTCTCGGTCGAGCGCTACCAGCTGATGAGCTACGCGGCCGCCGGCCTCTGCTACGCCTTCGCCGGCGCCCTGCTCTCCGGCTACCTGCAGTCGCCGCCGCTGCTGCCCGGCAACGAATACCTGCTGCCGAGCATCGCCGCGGTCGTGCTCGGCGGCACCGCGCTCGGCGGTGGCCGCGGCAGCGTCATCGCCACCGCCGGCGGTGTTCTCTTCCTCACCCAGCTCGAACAGGTGATCTCGGCCCTCGGCGCCCAGACCTCGGTCGACTACCTGATCCAGGGCGCGATCGTCGCCCTCGGGATGGGCCTGCGCAACGTCCCCTGGCGCCGCCTCGTGCTCCGCCGCGACCCGGCCCTGGCCGGCGCCGGCCCCACTTCTTCTTCACAGATCTCCGAACCCGACCAGATCGGGGGAGGTAGCTCGGGCAGGGGTGCCCGAACCGCGAGCGGCTCCGACAACAGCCGCGCGCTTGTCAGTCCAAATACAGAGGAGGACCCTGTTGATGTCAGTAAATGAACGCTCGCGGGCTCGCGGATTGGCGCTGCTGATCCTGGGCGTGCTCTTTGCCGCCCTCGCGCTTTCCGCCTGTGGCGGCAGCAGTTCCAGCTCCAGCGAATCGAGCGAAAGCTCGGAAGGCTCGGGCACGACCAGCACGGCAAGCTCGGAAGCGTGGTGCGGTTCCGAAGGCGTCGTCCTCGGGATCCAGGACGGTGGCGGCCTCAACGCCTGGTCCAAGGAGTCGCTGAAGCAGGTTCAGCAGGAGGCGGCGAAGTGCCCCTCGGTTGAAAAGGAAATCGTCGTCAACGCCGGCTTCGAACCGCAGAAGGCCGTCTCCGGGCTGCAGAGCATGGTCGCCCAGGGCGCCAACGCGATCGTGATCATCCCCGACTCCGGCGTCTGCGCCGAGGTCCCGGCGATGCGGCAGGCCTTTCAGCACGGCGCCACCGTGGTCGCCTGGGCGGCGGATCCCTGCGGCACCGAAGGCACCGACTACACCAAGTACATCGACTGGGACACGGTCGCGGCCGGCCGCCTGTGGGCCGAATTCGTGATCGAACAGATGGGCGGCAAGGGCAAGCTCCTCTACGAGGGTGGCCCCGCCGGCAACACGGTGAGCAAAAACACCGCCAAAGGCGTGATGGAAGTCGTCGAAGAACACCCGGGCGTCGAAATGGTCGAGCCGATCAGCGAAGAAAACTGGCCCGTCACCAACTGGGACCCGGCCGAATCGCGCAAGCTGACCGCCAGCCTGCTGGCCAAGCACCCGCAGATCGACGGCCTGATCAACGACTACGGCTCGACCGCGCAGACCGCGATCCAGGCCTTCCAGGCCGCCGGCAGGAAGGTCCCGCCGACGGCGACGCTGGAGGCCAACTCGCTCGCCTGCACCTGGAAGGAAGCGAAGGAAAACGGCGAAGAATTCCCGCTGATGACGATCTCCTCGCGTAACTGGCTCGGCCGGTACGCGGCGCAGACCGCGATCGCCGGCGCCTCCGGGGGCGAAGCCCCGACGCTGAAGAACGGCGGCATCGTCAACCTCGGCGAATACGAGAACTCGGTCTCCGGCAAGGAACCGAAGTGCGACGAATCGTTCGGGCCGGAAACGTACTTCTCGAACGAAATGTCGGAAGCCGAAGAGAACGCGATCGTCCTCGAATAGAGGGCACCGCGCAGCAAGGACAGGAACGAGTAGATGGAGTCGACCGACCGCATAGCCCTCCGCCTCACCGACGTGCGCAAGTCGTTCGGTGCGGTGCGGGCCCTGAAGGGCGTCAGCCTGGAGGTCCGCGCCGGTGAGGTTCACGCCCTGCTGGGCGAGAACGGAGCCGGGAAGTCGACCCTGATGGCCGTCGCCGCCGGTTCTCTGCACCCCGACGAGGGGACCGTGGAGATCGGCGGCGAGCGGCTCACCACGCCGTCGCCCAGCGCCGCCCAGGCGCTGGGCCTCGGCGTCGTCTACCAGCACCCGGCGCTGGCGGAAGACCTCACCGTGGTCGAGAACATGGTGCTGGCGATGCCCCGCCGGCTGCGCCCCTCGCACGGCCGCTCGGCCGCGTGGGCGAGCGAGCGGCTGGCCGCGATCGGCGCCAAGATCGACCCCGGCAGCCGGGTATCCGAACTGAGCGCGGCCGAGGGCCAGCTGGTCGAGATCGCCAAGGCGCTGGCGCTCGACCCGCGGGTGCTGATCCTCGACGAGCCGACCGCGGCGCTGGACGCCGAGGAGGTCGAGCACCTCTTCGAGCAGGTCCGGGCGATCCGCGAGCGCGGCACCGCGATCGTCTACATCTCCCACCGCATCCCCGAGGTCGAGGCGATCGGCGACCGGCTCACCGTCCTGCGCGACGGCGAGACCCGCGGCACCTTCGGCGTCGAGGAGGTCGACGAGCAGGCGATCCTCGGGCTGATCGCCGGCCGCGAGCTGGCCGCCGTCTTCCCCGAGAAGCTCTCCCCGGGCGCCGCCGGCGGGCCGGTGCTCGCCGTCGAGGGCCTCAGCGGCGAGGGCTTCGACGACGTCTCCTTCGAGGTCCGCGAGGGTGAGATCCTCGGCATCGCCGGGGTCGCCGGCAACGGCCAGCGGGAGCTTGTGCGGGCGCTTTCCGGCCTCGGTCAGCACAGCGGCCGGGTGACCGTCGGTGGCGCCATGGCCAACCTCTCCAACCCGCGCCGGGCCCAGGCCGACGGCGTCTTCCACATCCCCTCCGACCGCCACCGCGAGGGCCTCTTCCCGGCGCTCAGCGTGCGTGAGAACGCGGTCGCCAGCTCGCTGGCCGAGTTCGCCAACTTCGGCCTCGTCTCCACCGGCGCCGAGCGCGCCGCGGTCGCCGCCCAGGAGGAGCGGCTGGCGATCAAGACCGCCTCCCAGGAGGCGGAGGTGACGACGCTCTCCGGCGGCAACCAGCAGAAGGTCGCCTTCGCCCGGGCGATGCTGGGGCGGCCCCGGGTCCTCGTCTGCGACGAGCCGACCCAGGGGGTCGACGTCGGCGCCAGGGTCGAGATCTACGGCCTCCTGCGCGAGCTTGCCGCCGACGGCTGCGCGATCGTCGTCTGCTCCTCCGACGCGCTCGAGCTGGAGGGCCTCTGCGATCGGGTGATGATCATGTCGCGCGGCCAGACGGTCGCCACCCTCGACCACGCCGAGGTCAGCGAGGAGCGGATCACCGGCGCCGCGGTCACCGCCACCCACAGCCGCAAGGAGCGCCAGCGCGAGGAGCGCGGGGCGATCGGCGGCCTCGGCCGCTTCCTGCGCGGCGACAGCGTCGCGACCCCGGTCCTGGCGCTGGTCATCGTCGCCCTGGCCGTCGTCACCGGCGCCCAGAACTCCGATTTCCTGAGCAGCTTCAACATCCAGAACCTGCTGCTGCTCTCGACCGCGCTGATCCTGGTCGGCCTCGGGCAGATGATCGTCCTCCTCACCGCCGGCGTCGACCTCTCGGTCGGGCCGCTGATGGGGCTGGGGCTGGTCGTCCTCACCGCCTTCGCCACCGACGAAGGCGGCACCGGCGGCTTCCTGGTCGGCCTCGTGCTGGCGGTCGCCGCCGCCGTCGCCGTCGGCCTGATCAACGGCGGCCTGGTCCAGTTCGCGCGGATCTCGCCGGTGATCGCCACGCTCGCCACCTTCATCGGCGTCCAGGGCGTGGCGCTGCTGATCAACCCGGTCCCGACCGGTCTCTTCAGCGGCGAAGCGACGAAGACGCTCTCGACCGCGGTCGGCGGCATCCCCGTCGTCTTCATCGCTGTCGTCGCGATCGGGATCGGCGCCGACCTGGCGCTGCGCCGGAGCCGCCTCGGCCTCGCCCTGCGCGCGGTCGGGTCCAACGAGGCCGCCGCCCACCGGATGGGCGTCCGGGTCGGCACCACCCGGGTCCTCGCCTACGTCCTCTGCGCCGCCTTCGCCGGCCTGGCCGCGTTGATGCTGGCCGTCCAGATCGGCACCGGCGACGCCACCGCCGGCCAGAACTACACCCTGCAGAGCATCGCCGCAGTGGTCCTCGGCGGCGCCAGCATCTACGGCGGCCGCGGCTCCTTCGTCGGCACCGTGCTCGGCGCTCTGCTGCTGACCGAGATGATCAACGCGATCACCTTCCTCGAACTGAGCGACGCATGGCAGTACTGGTTCCCGGGGGCGATCATCCTGATCGCCGCCGGGATCTACGCCCGTGCCAGCCGCATCCGCCTCGCCGCCGCGGCCGCCGCCGATCCCGCCTAGCCCGACCCTCGACCGTGAAGGAGAAGACCCTGAAGACGAAGCAGCACGCCCCAGCATCGGTCCCGGATCGCGAGTCCTCCGTCGACCTCTACCGGCGGATGCGCCTGATCCGCGGCTTCGAGGAGCTGATCCAGCAGCTCTTCATGAAGGGCGAGGTGCACGGCACCACGCACCTCTACATCGGCGAGGAGGCCGGCGCCGTCGGCGTCGCCGACGCGCTCGGCGAGGGCGACCGGGTCGCCGGCACCTACCGCGGCCACGGCCACGCACTGGCCCTCGGGGTCGAGCCGCAGGCGCTGCTCGACGAGATGCTCGGCCGTGCCACCGGGGTCTGCGGCGGCCGCGCCGGCTCGATGAACGTGATCGACCTCTCGCACCGGCTGCTCGGCTGCTTCGGGATCATCGGCGGCTCGATCGGCGCCGCCACCGGCGCTTCGCTGGCACTGCGGCGCAGCGGCAGCGTCGCCGTCGCCTTCTTCGGCGAGGGGACCACGAACCACGGCTACTTCCACGAGTGCCTGAACATGGCCAAGGTGATGTCGCTGCCGGTCGTCTACGTCTGCGAGAACAACCGCTACGGCGAGTTCACCCCCTTCGAAGACGTCACCGCCGGGACGATCATCGACCGGCCGCGGGCACTCGAGGTCGAGAGCGAGCAGGTCGACGGCATGGACGTCTTCGCCGTCCGCGCCGCCGCCGGCCGCGCGGTCGAGCGGGCGCGGGCGGGGGAGGGGCCGCAGTTCCTCGAGTCGCTGACCTACCGCTTCGTCGGTCACTCCCGCTCCGACCCGGGCCGCTACCGCAAGGAGGGCGAGCTGGAGGAGTGGAAGCAGCGCGACCCGCTGCTCGTCGCCCGTGCCAGCCTGGCCGAGTTCCACGGCGTCGAGGAGACCGAGCTGGACCTGGTCGACGAGGAGGTCGCGGCGCTGCTGGCGCAGATGCGGGCCGAGGGCCTGGCGGCGCCGATGCCCGACCCGGCGCTGCTCGCCTCCGCCTCGGAGTTCAAGCCTTGAGCGCCGCCACCACCGCGGTCGAGGTGGCGATGCCGCGCCTCTCCGACTCGATGGAGGAGGGGATGATCGTGCGCTGGCTCTGCGCCGAGGGCGAGCAGATCGCGGTCGGCCAGGAGATCGCCGAAATCGAGACCGACAAGGCGACGATGCCGCTCGAGGCTGAGGCGGCGGGGCCGCTGAAGATCCTCGCGGCTGAGAACGAGACGCTTCCGGTCGGAGCCCCGATCGCGTGGATCGGGGACCCGGGAGATGCAGGACCGGTCGGTCAGGCCGTGGGTCCTGTCGCGGCGGCATCCCCCACGGTGCTCGGAGCCTCCGGCTCCTCCGCGCCGCGGGGGACCCCCGCCATCACGCCACCCGCGGCAGGATCGAACGGCTCCCAGTCCCAGCGGGTCAAAGCGTCCCCGCTCGCCCGGCGGCTTGCTGCCGAGCGCGGTGTCGACCTCCACGGCCTGACCGGCTCCGGCCCCGGCGGGCGGATCGTCAAGGCGGACGTGGAGAGGGCTGCGGCTTCGAGTGCCGTCGGAGCCATCCCTGGCGCTTCTGTAACCCAGCAGGTGACAAAAGCTCCACCGGGCGCCGACGCTGGTGGCCAGACCGCCAAGGGCGAGGTCACTTATATGGAGCTCTCCCGCCTGCAGCAGGTCGTCACCCGTCGCATGTCGGAGTCGAAAGCGACCGCGCCGGACTTCGCGCTGACGCGTGAGATCGAGATGGACGCCGCCGTCGAGCTGCGCGGGCAGCTGAAGAAGTGGGCCGGGGAGGGGGGCCCCGTCCCCTCCTACAACGACCTCGTCGTCAAGGCCTGTGCGCTGGCGCTGCGGGAGCACCCGCGGGCCAACGGCGCCTACCGCGACGGGCGCTGGGAGCTGTACGAGCGGGTCAACGTCGGCATCGCCGTCGCCGGCGAGGACGGCGCTCTCGTCGTCCCGGTCGTGCCCGACGCCGACCGCGCCTCGCTCGGCGAGATCGCCCGCGCCTCCAAGCGCCTGGCCGGCGCCGCCCGCGACGGCTCCGTCACCCCGCCCGAGCTCGCCGGCGGCACCTTCACCGTCTCCAACCTGGGGATGTTCGGGATCGACACCTTCACCGCCGTGATCAACCCGCCGCAGGCCGCGATCCTCGCGGTCGGGGCACTGGCGCGCAAGCCGGTCGTCGTCGACGACGAGCTCGCCGTCGGCTGGCGGATGGGGGCGACCCTGGTCTGCGACCACCGCATCCTCTCGGGCGCCGACGGCGCCGCCTTCCTCGCTCGGGTGGCGGAGCTGCTGGCCTCGCCGGGAGCGCTCGTACTGTGAGAAACCTTCGAAAGGAGTGCCGCTGATGGCAGAGGTCGAATTCCGCGAGGCGATCCGTATCGCCCTCGACGAGGAGCTGACGCGCGACGAGAGCGTGGTCCTGTTCGGTGAGGACGTCGCCGCCCCGGGGGGTGTCTTCGCCGTCACCCCGGGCCTGCAGGAGGAGCACGGGGCCGAGCGCGTCTTCGACACGCCGATCTCCGAGCTGGCGATCACCGGCGCAGCCTTCGGCTCCGCCGTCTGCGGGCTGCGCCCCGTGATCGAGATCATGTTCGGCGACTTCATGCCGCTGGCGATGGACGGCCTCGTCAACCAGGCCGCCAAGTACTGGTTCCTCTCCAACGAACAGCGCAGCGTGCCGCTGGTCGTGCGCTCGGCGATCGGCGCCGGCGGCCGCTTCGGGGCGATCCACTCGCAGTCCCCGACCCCGTGGTTCCTCGGCGTCCCCGGCCTGAAGATCGCCTGCCCCTCCAACCCGGCCGACGCCCGCACGCTGCTGAAGGCGGCGATCCGCGACGACAACCCGGTCCTCTTCTTCGAGCACAAGCGGCTCTACTCGACCAAGGGCGAGCTGCGCGACGAGGAGGTCGAGCTGGGCGGTGCCCGCGTCGTCCGCCCCGGCACCGACCTGACGATCGTCACCGCGATGACCGGCGTCCAGATCGCCCTCGCCGCCGCCGAGGCGCTGGCCGCCGACGGGATCGACGCCGAGGTGGTGGACATGCGCGTCATGCGCCCGCTCGACATCGCCACGCCGATGGAGTCCCTGGCCCGCACCAACCGCCTGCTCGTGCTCGAGGAGGGCGCCCGCACCGGCGGCTGGTCGGCGGCGGTGATGGCGGAGCTGGCCGAGCACGGCCTCGGCGACGTCGACGACGCCTGGCGGATCACCACGGCCGACCTGCCGATCCCCTTCAGCCCCAGCCTCGAGGACGCCTTCCTGCCCAGCGCCGAGTCCGTCGCCGCCTCCGTCCGCGAGCGGCTCGGCGTCGCGATCGCGCGTTAGTCGGCGTCGAAGCTCGGCGAGCGGGGGTCGCTGCTGCGGCGGCCGATGACGAACCAGATCGCCGTCGTCGGCTCCTCGCCGGGATTGGCCAGCCGGTGCGGTTCGTTGGACTCGAACGAGCAGGAGTCGCCGGGGCCGAGGAGGAATTTCTCGAAGCCGACCGAGAGCTCCAGTTCGCCGCTCAGGACGATCCCGTACTCGCGGCCGTTGTGGCGGACGAGTTTGTCGCTGCCGCTGGAGGAGCTGCCCGGGTGGTAGGTGGTGAGGAGGAAGTCGACGTTGGGGTCGTGGGCCGCGGTCAGCCGGTCCCAGCTGACGCCCGAGTCGAGCTCCAGCGAGGAGCGGGAGTCGGATCGCTGCACGACCGGCGCTTCGGGCCGCGTGTCGCCGTTCACCAGCTCCGGCGGCGGCGCCACGGGAGTCTCTTTCGGCTCGCCCGCCCCGTCGGCGAAGAGCTGGTCCATCGAGAGGCCCAGTTCCGAGACGATCGCGTAGAGCGTCTTCACCGAGGGTCGCGACTTGCCGGTCTCGATCTGGGAGAGGGCGCTGGCGGAGATGTCGAGCCGGCGGGCAACCTCGCGCAGGCTCAGGCCCAGCTCTTCGCGGGCGCTGCGCAGCCGCTGCCCCACCTGCGCCGAGTCGTCGACGGCCCCGCTGTGCGCCGATCGTTTAGCCACAGCGAACATTATGAGGCAAGCGGCGCAGGGCTGCGTGCCTCGCCCACCTCCTGCACGAACTCGGGCGGGGCGATCGCCAGGTAGTGCCCGAAGGACCAGTCGACAAAGCGCTTTGCGCCCATCAGGCGGATCATCGGGCCGAGCAGCCGCGGCGGGATCCGCGGCACCAGCTTCTGCGCTCGCAGCATCCAGCGGAACTTCCGCTCGTGGGAGTCGTTGAAGGCGGCGTAGGTCGCGGCGGCCTGCTCGCGGCCCTGGCGGCCTTCGACCACGGCTCGCAGCTCGCGGCCGAGGGCGACGCCGAAGTAGAGCGCGGTGCGGATCCCCTCGGCGGTCAGCGGCAGGCAGTGGCCGGCCGAGTCGCCGGCGAAGAAGACGCCGCCCTCGGTCGCCCGGCGCAGCTTGTGGGGGATCCAGTTGCCCTGATACTCGTTCGGCTCCTTGCCGAGGTCCTCGGTCAGCAGCACGGTCGTGTCCTTGACGTGGAAGCGGGGGTCGAAGGAGCCGACGCCGATCCGCAGCTCGTCGCGGGCCGGGAACGACCAGCCGTAGCCGGCGGGGACGTAGCGGCGGTCGATCCAGATCTCGAGGTCCTCGTTGGCGCCCTCGGGATGCACCTCGAGGCCGCGGGAGAGCGGCGCGTCGGGCGGCTGATAGCCGTCGCCGGAGGCCAGCACCCGGCGCCAGCCGAGCGCGTCGACGACCAGCGGCGCGGAGATCGTGCCGCGGTCGGTCTCGACCGCGATCTCGCCGCCGCCGTTCGTCGGGGCGGCGCGCCCGTTCACCTTGGCGGTCTCGAACCTCGCGTCGCAGCCGCTCCACAGCAGCTGGCAGAGCTCGCGGTAGTCGAAGGTGGAGAAGGTCCAGGGAAGTCGGTAGCGGGCCCGGCCGTGCGGCGTGTGCAGGACCAGCGAGTCGAAGCGCTGGCGCTCGCAGCCCATCAGCCCCAGCCGCCGCAGCCACTCGGTCGGGATCCCGCAGGCGGACGTCTGTCGCTCGCCGATCTCGTAGCGGTCGACCAGGAGGACGTCGGCGCCGGCGCCCGACAGCTCGCGTGCGATCATCAGCCCGGCGAAGCTGGCGCCGCAGATCAGGACGTCGCGGGAGCCGCCCAGGGGCGTGCGTTCGTCGCCGCGTTTGGTGGCTCGGACGGGCATCGAGGGCAGCGTATCTATCCGGCGGGGGGACCACACTGAGCGTCCGAGGCGTTTCTGGCATGATGAGCGGCCGTGTCTGCGACCGAGACCCTGACCCCTGCCCCGAGCGCCGTGCCCGTCGAAGGTTCCGGCGGCCTGCTGCTCCAGATCGACGGCAAGATCGTCCCCAACTACGCGGCGACGATGGTGTCCTTCGACGAGGGCGACGTCGTCAACGGCAAGGTCGTCCGGATCGACAAGGACGAGGTCCTTGTCGACATCGGCTACAAGGCCGAGGGGGTCATCCCCTCCAACGAGCTCTCGATCCGCAAGTCGGTCGACCCCTCCGAGGAGGTCGAGCTGGGCGAGCAGGTCGATGCCCTGGTCCTCACCAAGGAGGACACCGAGGGCCGCCTGATCCTCTCCAAGAAGCGCGCCCGCTTCGAGAAAGCGTGGCGCAGCATCGAGGTCGCAGCCGACTCCGGCGAACCGGTCACCGGCAAGGTGATCGAGGTCGTCAAGGGCGGCCTCATCCTCGACCTCGGAGTGCGCGGCTTCCTGCCCGCCTCGCTGGTCGACATCCGGCGCGTCCACAACCTGGATGAGTTCATGAGCCAGGAGCTCGAGTGCAAAGTGATCGAGCTCAACCGCAGCCGCAACAACGTCGTCCTCTCGCGCCGCGCCGTGCTCGAGGAGGAGCGCAAGGAGGTCCGCGAGCAGATCCTCGGCCGGCTCGAGCCGGGCCAGGTGGTCGAAGGCAAGATCTCCAACATCGTCGACTTCGGCGCCTTCGTGGACCTCGACGGGATCGACGGCCTGATCCACATCTCCGAGCTTTCGTGGAGCCACGTCAACCATCCCTCCGAAGTCGTCTCGATCGGCGACACGGTGCGGATCAAAGTGCTCGACATCGACCGCGACCGCCAGCGCATCTCGCTCGGTCTCAAGCAGACCCAGGAGGACCCGTGGCAGCGGGTGATCAGCACCCACCGGCCCGGCGACGTGCTCGAGGGCACCGTCACCAAGGTCGTCGCCTTCGGCGCCTTCGTCGAAATCCTGCCCGGGGTCGAGGGCCTGGTCCACATCTCCGAGCTTGCCGACCACCACGTCGAGAACCCGAGCGAAGTGGTCGAGCCGAGTGCCAAGCTGAACGTCAAGATCCTCGAGATCGACGAAGACCGGCGCCGGCTCTCGCTCAGCATCAAGCGGGTCGAGGGCCAGAACATGCCGATGCAGGACCTCGGGGCGCAGATCGCCCAGGCCGCCGCGCCCGCCGTCGAGGAGGCTCCTGAGGACGAGGCGGCCGCCGAGCCGGTCGTCGAGGAGGCTCCGGCGCCCCAGGCAGAGGCGCCTGCCGCCGAGCCCGCCGTCGAGGAGGCTCCCGCGGTCGAGGCGGCTGTCGAGCCTGCTGCGGAGCCCACGGCCGAAGAGCCTCCCGCCGAGGAGGCGCTCGCCGAGGACGCCGCGGTCGAGGCGCAGCCCGAGCCCGAAGCGGCTCCGGCCGAGGAACCGGGCGAGTCCGAGCAGGCCTGAGCGGCGCCCGTGGCGCCGCTGACGATCGGCCTCACCGGCGGGATCGCCGCCGGTAAGTCCGAGGCGCTGAAAGCGTTCGCGCGGCTCGGCGCGGCGACCCTCTCCAGCGACGCCGTCGTCCACGAGCTGCTCGAATCCGAGCCGTTGCAGAGTCGCCTGGTCGAGCGCTGGGGGCCCGAGGTGGTCGCCGACGGCGCCGTCGACCGGGCCCGGCTCGGCGAGGTCGTCTTCGCCGACCCCGACGAGCTGGCCTGGCTGGAGAGCGAGATCCACCCCCTGGTCGGCGCCCGCACCGCCGAGTGGCTGGGCTCGCTGCCGGCCGACACCGAGGTCGCGGTGATCGAGGTGCCGCTGCTGTTCGAGGTCGGCCGCGACGAGGTCTTCGACACCACGGTCGCCGTCGTCACCGCCGACGAGGTCCGCCGCCAGCGCGCCGGGGCGCGCGGCCACGCCCTCGTCGAGGAGCGCGAGGCGCGCCAGCTCTCCCAGGCCGAGAAGGCCGCGCGGGCCGAGCACGTGGTCGCCAACGACGGCTCCGTGGAGGATCTCGAGCGGGCGTTGTCCGCCCTGCTCGCGAGGCTGCGGCGATGAGCCGGAATCGCAGGCCCCGTCGCTGGCTGGTCCTCGGCGGGGCCGCGGCGGCGCTCGGGCTGGTGGCCGGGCTGCTGGTCGCCGGGGGCGCCTTCGACCAGGCACTGCAGGAGCTGACCCTGCCGCTGCGCCACGAGGACGTGATCCGCGAGCAGGCGAAGGAAAAGGAAGTCGACGCGGCGCTGATCGCCGCGGTCATCTACTCGGAGTCGAAGTTCGCCGACCAAACCTCCAGCGCCGGCGCCCGGGGCCTGATGCAGATCACCCCCGAAGCGGCGAAGTACATCGAGAAGCGCAGCGGCGGCACCAGCTTCAAGCTCTCCGACCTCTCCGACCCCGAACTCAACATCCGCTACGGGACCTTCCTCCTGCACGAACTGCTCGAACGCTACGAAGGCGACGAGGCGGCGGCGCTGGCCGCCTACAACGCCGGTCCGGGGAACGCCGACAAGTGGGGCGGTGCCAGCCTCTCGGTGCGGGACATCCCCTTTCCCGAAACCCGCGCCTACGTCGAAGAGGTGCTCGAAAAGCAGCGTGAATACCGGCGGAAGTACGCCAAGGAGCTGGGCTACTGACCGCCGCGGCGCCGAGACCGCGCGTCGCCGCCCTCGCCCTGGCGGTCGGCCTCGTCCTCGCCGACTCCTCGGTCGTCGTCCTGGCGCTGCCGCAGATCTACCGCGACCTCGACACCAGCGTCGCCGGGGTGACCTGGGTCCTGGTCTCCTTCAACCTGGTGATGGCGCTGGCCGCGGTCCCGGCGGCGCTGGTCGCACGGCGGGTGGGCCCCGGGCGCGCGGCGGCGGTCGGGCTCGCGATCTTCGCCGGCGCCGGCCTCGCCTGCGGCGCCGCCGACCAGCTCTCGACCCTGATCGCGGCCCGTTGCGTGCAGGCGCTCGGCGGCGCCGCCGCGGTCACCGCGGCGCTGGAGCTGATGCCGGCGACCGTCGGCTCCGAGCGCCGCGCCGCGGTGCTCTGGGCCAGTGCCGGGGCGACCGGGGCGGCGCTCGGGCCGGCGGTCGGCGGCCTGCTCACCGAGCTCGTCTCCTGGCAGTCGATCTTCCTGGTCCAGGTTCCGGTGGCGCTGCTGGCGGCGGCGCCGATCCTCGCCGTCGCCCGCCACGAGGCGGCGACCGGGATCATCGAGCCGGAGCTGCGGCGGACCGGCCGCCCGCACCTGTGGGCCAACCTGGCGCTGGCGATGGTCTCGGCGGCAATCGCCGCGGCGCTCTTCCTTCTGGTCCTGCTGTTGATCGAGGGTTGGCGCCTGACCCCGATCGGGGCGGCGATCGTGGTCTCGGTGATGCCGCTCTGCGCTCTGCTCGGCAGCCGGATCGCGCCGCTCGTGCCCGACGCCCGCGCCCGCGCCGCCGCCGGCGCGATCCTCGTCTCCGGCGGTCTCGGCGGCCTCGCCCTGCTGCCGCAGGCGTCGGTGGCGCTGACGGTGCCGCCGCAGGTGCTGATCGGGATCGGCCTCTCGCTGGTGCTCTCGGCGCTGACCGAGACCGCCCTCGGCGGCCGCGCCCCGCAGGCGATCCACGGCGGCTGGACGATCTCCGCCCGCCACGCCGGCGTCGTCATCGGCCTGCTCGCCCTGACCCCGATCTTCACCGCCGACATCGCCCAGCAGCGCCACGACGCGATCGACGCCGGGACCGCGGTGATCCTCGACTCGCCGGTGCAGCCGCTGCTCAAGCTCGACCTCGCCCGGAAGGTCTCCTCGCGCCTCGACGCGGAGAAGGGGAAAGTGCCGACGATCGGCCCGGCCTTCGAACCGCTCCCCACCAATGCCGCCGAACGGGCCGAAGTCGAACAGCTGCGCGGCGAACTCCAGGACCAGCTCGACCGCGGCGCCACCCACGCCTTCAGCACCTCGTTCCTGCTCGCCGCGATCCTCGCCCTGATCGCCCTCCCCTCGATCGCCCTCGCTCGCGAGGTCGAGCTGTGACGCCGACGGGCCGATTTCGGGACGCATGGGCGCGTTTTCGTCCCGTCGGCCGGGGGGGTCGGTCGTGAGGGGGCGCGTGCTGGTGATCGGGGCACTTGTCGTGTCGTTGGCGCTGGTCGGGATCTACCTCGCCGCCGGGGGGGCCTCCTACACGCCGGAGAAGACGCAGGACCCGTGCAAGCCGCGCCCCTGGAGCAACCCGCAGGGGCTGGGGGAGATCGCCAATCAGTTCACCGTCTCGGCCCTCGACGGGGCCGCCTGCCAGCTCGGCGTCAGCCGCGAGACCCTGGCCCGGGCGCTCGCCTCGCCGGCCGCCCGCGAACGGTTCAGCCGCCGGTACAACATCGACGACGCCAAGCTGGCCCGGGCGATCCGGGCGGGCCTGGTGCGGGCGATCGACGACGCCGAACGGGCCGGCGCCCTCAGTCCGCTGCTCGCCGGGCCGCTGCGCTCCTGGGTCGAAGGCGTCCCGCTCGACCAGGCGATCGAACTGCTCAAGGACGCCCGCACGCTGCTGGAAGGCGCCGACAGCATCCTTGGGCCCGCCGGCGGCCTGCTGGAACAGTTCCTGCCGTAGGGGAGGACGGGACTGCTCGGGACGAGGGTTGGCGTGCAGGGGTGGGGGTGTCCCTCTCGCTTGCTGGGTTTTTCGCTGGGGAGAACGACGGCCGTCCGAGCAGGAGCGCCGGAGCGAAAAAGAGGACGCCGCTGCGCGAGAGGGACACCCCCACCCCTCCCCACGAATCGCGTCCCCGCCTCCCGAGGTGAGGCAGCTCCCGAGAATCGGGAGATGCTCCAAGGGACGGAAGCTTCCTCGTGGCCGAGGTTTTGCCCTCTATAGGGGGCAAAAGCTCGGCCACGCTCCCGGAGCTGGGGGCCGGAGGGTCGGGTGTCCCTCGCAGGCGCGGCGTCCTCTTTTTCGCGCTTGAGCGCGTAACTCGGACGGGAGGAGCGCTCCACAGCGAAAAACCCAGCAACGGAGAGGGACACCCGACCCTCCGGCCAGCGGCCCGAGCCCCGGGCGGGGCGCTCCGGGGGTCAGTCGCGCGTAGCGCGCCAGACCCAGAGCATGATCAGCGGCTGCAGCGGAAGCCGCGCCCACAGGGTCCAGCGTGGGACTCGCCGCAGATCGAGGCCCCTCACCTGCTCGGGGTCGACCGCCATGTGGACGTTGGCGGGGAAGACGGCGGCGAGCAGCGCCAGCAGCCACCAGCGGCCGAGCCGGCGGGTGGTGGGGTGGAGGACCGCCGCGGCGCCGGCCAGCTCCGCGGCGCCGCTGAGCGCCACCACCTCCTTCTTCGCCGACTCGATCGCCGGCGGCACGATCGCTTCGAAGAAGCGGGGGCGCAGGAAGTGCATCGTCCCGGTGAAGGCGAAGAAGGCGGCGAGGGCGGCGCGCGAGCGGCTCATCTACAGCCAGTGTCCCAGGTGAGGCGCCCGCTATGTTCGTGGCGTGAGCGAGTTCCAGCTCAACCCCGCCTACACGCCGACCGCCGATCAGCCGAAGGCGATCTCCGGCCTGGCCGAGGGGCTGGAGGCGGGCGAACGGTTCCAGACCCTGCTCGGGGCGACCGGGACCGGCAAGACCTTCACGATGGCGGCGACGATCGCCGAGGTGCAGCGGCCGAGCCTGGTGATCGCCCACAACAAGACCCTGGCGGCCCAGCTCTGCAACGAGTTCCGCGAGTTCTTCCCCGACAACGCGGTCGAGTACTTCGTCTCCTACTACGACTACTACCAGCCCGAGGCCTACGTCCCCGCCCAGGACCTCTACATCGAGAAGGACTCCTCGATCAACGACGAGATCGACCGCCTCCGCCACGCCGCGACGGCGGCCCTGTTCGCCCGCCGCGACGTGATCATCGTCGCATCGGTGTCCTGTATCTACGGGATCGGCTCGCCCCAGGTCTACAACGAAAAAATGCAGCTGTTCAAGGTCGGGGCGGAGATCGACCGCGACGAGGTGCTGCGCAAGCTGGTGAAGATGCAGTACCAGCGCAACGACTCGGTGCTCGGGCGCGGTAGCTTCCGGGTCCGCGGCGAGGTGCTGGAGATCATGCCCTCCTACGCCGAGTCGGCCTATCGGATCGCCCTCTTCGGCGACGAGATCGAGGGGGTCCAGCACTTCGACCCGCTGAGCGGCGAGGTGCTGGACACGATCGACCACGTCTCGGTCTGGCCCGCCTCCCACTACGTGACCAGGGACGAGACCCTGGAGCGGGCGGTCGAGGAAATCCGCGCGGAACTGAACGCCCGCACCGCCGAGCTCGAGGCCGAGGGCAAGCAACTGGAGGCGCACCGGCTTCGGCAGCGGACCGCCTACGACATCGAGATGCTGAAGGAGATCGGCTTCACCTCGGGGATCGAGAACTACTCGCGGATCCTCGACGGCCGCCCGCCCGGCAGCCCCCCGCACACGCTGATCGACTACTTCCCCGACGACTTCGTCGTCTTCGTCGACGAGTCCCACCAGACGATCCCGCAGATCGGCGGCATGTACGAGGGGGACCGCTCGCGCAAGCAGACCCTGGTCGACTACGGCTTCCGGCTGCCGTCGGCGATCGACAACCGCCCGCTCAAGTTCGACGAGTTCCTCGAACGGGTGCCGCGGCTGGTGATGGTCTCGGCGACGCCGGGGCCGTTCGAGCGCGCCGAGTCGACCCGGATCGTCGAGCAGATCGTCCGCCCGACCGGGATCGTCGACCCCGAGATCGAGGTGCGGGGGACGCGCAACCAAATCGACGACCTGATGAACGAGGCAAGGGTCGTCGCCGAGCGCGGCGACCGCACCCTGGTCACGACCCTGACCAAGAAGATGGCCGAGGACCTGACCAACTACCTGCTCGAGTACGGGGTCAAGGTCCGCTACCTGCACTCCGAGATCGACACCCTGGAACGGATCCAGATCGTCCGCGACCTGCGGCTGGGGGAGTACGACGTGCTGGTCGGGGTCAACCTGCTGCGCGAGGGCCTCGACCTGCCCGAGGTCTCCCTGGTCGCGATCCTCGACGCCGACAAGGAGGGCTTCCTGCGGGGCGAGACCAGCCTCGTGCAGACGATCGGCCGCGCCGCCCGCAACGTCAACGGGCGGGTGCTGATGTACGCCGACAAGGAGACCGACTCGATGGCGGCGGCGATGCGCGAGACCGACCGCCGCCGGGCGATCCAGCTCGCCTACAACGAGGAGCACGGAATCACCCCGGAGACCGTCCGCAAGGGGATCTCCGAGATGTCCTCGTTTCTGGCGATGGAGGACCGGGCGCCGGCCAAGCGCCGGCGCCGCCGCGGCGACGACTTCGATACGCCCGAGGAGCTGGAGCGCACGATCGTCGCCCTCGAGGAGGAGATGCTGGCGGCGGCCGACGACCTCCGCTTCGAGGAGGCCGGGCGGATCCGCGACGAGCTGCGCGAGCTGCGCCGCGACCTGGATGGGATGACCGCCGGCGCCTGAGCGGGGCCCACGATGGCGACTATCTAAGCTTTCCGGCATGCCGATCGACGTCACCGAGGCGACCTTCGAGAGCGAGGTCGTCGAGCGCTCCCGCCAGGTCCCCGTCGTGGTCGACTTCTGGGCTGCCTGGTGCGGCCCATGCCGGCAGCTGACCCCGGCCCTGGAGGCGGCCGAGGCCTCCCGCGGCGGCAAGGTCGTGCTGGCCAAGGTCGACGTCGACGCCAACCAGAAACTGGCCGCCCAGTTCGGGGTTCAGGGCATCCCCGCGGTGAAGGCGTTCCGCGACGGTGCCGTCGCCGCCGAGTTCGTCGGCGCCCAGCCGCCGGCCAAAGTCGAGGAGTTCTTCGACTCGCTGGCGCCATCGCGCGCCGAGGAGCTGCTGGCCGCCGGCGACGAGCTTTCGCTGCGCGAGGCGGCGGAGCTCGAGCCGCGCCGCGCCGACATCGCGGTGGCGCTGGCCCGCAAGCGGCTCGAGCGCGGAGCGGAGGACGAGGCGCTCGAAGCGGTCGCCGACCACACCGGCGACTTCGCCGCCGACGGCATCGCCGCCCGCGTCCGTCTCACCAAGGCCGGAGTCGGAGCCGACGCCTTCGTCGCCCTCGACCGCGGCGAGCGCGACGCTGCCCTCGATGCCCTGCTCGACGAGCTCGACGCAAGCGCGGGGGGAAACGGCGATGCCGCCCTCGACCCGGACGAAGTGCGCGACCTGGTTCGGCGCGCCGTGATCGGCATCCTCGCCGAAGGCGACCCCGCCGACCCCACCGCCCGCACCTACCGCCGCCGCCTCGCCGCCGCCCTGGGCTGAGGCAGGGTTTCTCTCCGCGGCTCTGTTGAGACTGGGGTTCTCCCCGCTATCCGGGGAGAAGTCCATTCTCAGTTTGCCGGTGGAGAAAACAGCGTCTTCAACCTGGGGCGCCTCGCAGCTGGGCGCGGCGGCGCTTGAGCAGGAGGCGGAGGTGGTGGCCGACCTCATGCGGGCGTCGTTCGATGCGCCGCGCGGAGATCGGGACGACGTCGATGCCGGCGAGCTTCATTTCCTCCCAGCGCAGGTGGTCGTCCTCGAACGCTCGCCTGGTCCGGTGCGCCTCCCAGCCGTCGACTTCGACCGCGAAGCGCTCCGACTCCCAGTAGGCGTCGATCTCAAACTGCCCAACCCAGGTGTTGAGCGCCGGTCGGGACAGGCCGGCGTTCTCGACCATGGCCAGGAAGAGGCGCTCTGACCGCGCTCGCGAGAAGACGGGATCGCGGTAGATCTCGGTCGCTCGGCGCAGGCGCGCCGTGCCGCGATCGCCCCGGTGGCGGTCGAGCAGAGCATCGACGGCCCCGAGATCGAGGAGCCCGCGGCGCTCGGCTCGCTCGACTGCGTCGTTCACCTCCCGCGTCGACCCGGTGGCGGCGATGTCGAGCATCGTTCGCGGCACGGCCGTCACCGGGATACCCGCGAGGCGACCGTGTTCGGCGGCGATCAGCGTCGAGGAGTGGTGGAGGGCGATGCCCCGGTGCCGCCCGCCGCGACTGGGGACGGTGACGTCGATCGTCACCACGAGCTTGGGTGCAAGGCCCCAAAGCCAAGCGGCGGCGGCGTGGCTGAGCACCGCGCCCTTCCCGCACGCGAGCACGGCGGCGAGACAGCGGCCGCGCCGCGAGACTCCGGCGTGCCCGACCGCATAGACCCCCTGGTGCACCCGGTGCAAGCGCCCGGCGAGGCTCGCCCGCCCGATCGCGCCCTTCGAGAACCCCAGCTGCCGCAGCTGCCGGAACGTCACAATTCCGTACTGGCGCTCCGCCAACTCCGCGAGCTCCCTGTGAGAACGCATTTCTTCCCGCATAGCGGTAATAAGTGCGTTCTCGGCCATTCTCTCCCCAGGGGAACATCTGTTCGGTTGAGTAGACTCGGCCGCAGTGGCCGTTTCGGACCGAATCGTCATTTCCGGCGCCCGCGAGCACAACCTCAAGGACGTCGACCTCGAGTTGCCGCGCGACGCGCTGATCGTGATCACCGGGCTCTCCGGCTCGGGCAAGTCGAGCCTTGCCTTCGACACGATCTACGCGGAGGGGCAGCGGCGCTACGTGGAGTCGCTCTCGGCCTACGCGCGCCAGTTCCTGGGATTGATGGAGAAGCCCGACGTCGACTCGATCGAGGGTCTGTCGCCAGCGATCTCGATCGACCAGAAGACGACCTCGCGCAACCCGCGCTCGACGGTCGGCACGGTGACCGAGATCTACGACTACCTGCGCCTGCTCTGGGCGCGGATCGGCGTCCCGCACTGCCCCGAGTGCGGCGAGGAGATCACCGGCCAGACCCAGGAGCAGATCGTCGACCGGCTGATGACCCTGGAGGACGGGACGAAATTCATGGTGATGGCGCCGGTCGTCCGCGGCCGCAAAGGCGAGTACGGGAAGCTGCTCGAGCAGATGCGCCTCGAGGGCTACTCGCGGGCCAGGGTCAACGGCGAGCTGCGCCGGCTCGACGAGGAGATCGTCCTCGACAAGAAGTACAAACACGACGTCTCGATCGTCGTCGACCGGCTGGTGATGAAGTCGGACCTGCGCCGCCGCCTCTCGGAGTCGGTCGAGGCCGCCGCCGGCCTCGCCGCCGGCCTGATCGAAGTCGAGTTCGTCGATCGCGAGCAGGCCGAGCCGCTGCTCTTCTCCGAGCAGTTCGCCTGCCTCGGCTGCGGCACCTCGATCCCCGAGCTGGAGCCGCGGATCTTCTCCTTCAACTCGCCCCACGGCGCCTGCGAGCGCTGCCACGGGCTCGGCTTCCAGCGGGTGATCGACCCCGAGCTGGTGGTCCCCGACCCGACGCTCTCGCTCGGCGAGGGCGCCTTGCAGCCCTGGAATCGCGGCATCACCGCGTACTGGCGGCGGCTGATCGCCGCGGTCGCCGAGGAGTACGGCGTCGACCTCGACAAGCCCTGGTCGAAGCTCAAGAAGAGCGAGAAGGAGATCTTCCTCCACGGCACCGGCGAGGACCGCCACCAGGTTTCCTACACCAACCGCTTCGGCCGCCGCCGCTCCTACAAGGTCCGCTTCGAGGGGATCGTCAACAACCTCCAGCGCCGCTACGAAGAGACCGACTCGGAGACCAACCGCGAGCGGATCGAGGGCTACATGGCGGAGCAGCCCTGCCCGCAGTGCGACGGCGCCCGGCTGCGGCCCGAGAGCCTCGCGGTCAAGGTCGGCGGCATCAGCATCGCCGAGTACAGCGACCTCTCCGCCCACGCCGCCGCCGAGTGGATCGCCGGCCTCGAGATGACCGAGACCGAGCGGGCGATCGCCCGCCTGATCGTGCGCGAGATCACCGAGCGCCTCTCCTTCCTCGAGAACGTCGGCATCGGCTACCTCTCGCTGGCCCGCTCGGCTCGCACCCTCTCCGGCGGCGAGGCGCAGCGGATCCGCCTCGCGACCCAGATCGGCTCGCACCTGGTCGGCGTCATGTACGTGCTCGACGAGCCCTCGATCGGGCTCCACCAGCGCGACAACGAGAAGCTGATCGCGACCCTGGACCGCCTCCGCGACCTCGGCAACACGGTGATCGTGGTCGAGCACGACGAGGGGACGATGATGGCCGCCGACCACCTCGTCGACCTCGGTCCCGGTGCCGGCGAGCACGGCGGCCACGTGATCGCCGCCGGCACCCCGCAGCAGGTCGCCAAGAACCCCGCCTCGCTGACCGGCCAGTACCTATCCGGCAAGCGCCGGATAGAGGTGCCGGCGGAGCGGCGTGAGCCGCGCGGTGCCCTGCGCGTGCGCGGCGCCCGCGAACACAACCTCAAGGGAATCGACGTGGCGATCCCGCTGGGCGTCGTCTGCTGCGTCACCGGCGTCTCCGGCTCGGGCAAGTCGACCCTGGTCAACGAGACCCTGCACCACGCGGTGGCCAATCGCCTGCACCAGGCGAAGCTGCGCCCCGGCGCCCACGACGGCATCGACGGCCTCAGCCAGATCGACAAGATCATCAACATCGACCAGTCGCCGATCGGCCGCACGCCGCGCTCCAACCCGGCCACCTACACCGGCGTCTTCGACCACATCCGCCAGCTCTTCACCCAGACCCAGGAGGCCCGCGCGCGCGGCTACAAGCCCGGCCGCTTCTCCTTCAACGTCAAGGGCGGCCGCTGCGAGGTCTGCAAGGGCGACGGCCAGATCAAGATCGAGATGCACTTCCTGCCCGACGTCTACGTCCCCTGCGAGCAGTGCCACGGCAAGCGCTACAACCGCGAGACGCTCGAGGTCCGCTTCAAGGGCAAGAACATCGCCGACGTGCTGGAGATGTCGGTCGAGGAGGGAGTCGAGTTCTTCGAGAACGTTCCGAAGATCCACCGCCGGCTGCGCACCCTGCACGACGTCGGCCTCGACTACATCCGCCTCGGCCAGCCGGCGACGACCCTCTCCGGCGGCGAGGCGCAGCGGATCAAGCTTGCCACCGAGCTCTCCAAAGTCGCCACCGGCGACACCCTCTACATCCTCGACGAGCCGACCACCGGGCTGCACTTCGCCGACGTCCAGCGCCTGCTCGACGTCCTCGGCCGCCTGGTCGACTCCGGCAACACGGTGGTCGTGATCGAGCACAACCTCGACGTGATCAAGACCGCCGACCGGCTGATCGACCTCGGTCCCGAGGGAGGCGAAGGCGGCGGCGAGATCGTCGCCACCGGCACCCCCGAGGAGGTCGCCGCGGTCGCCGGCTCCTACACCGGCAGCTTCCTCTCCGAGCTTCTCATCCCGGCCAAGCCGCGCCGCGCCTCCCGGCGCCGCGAGCCGGTCGCGGCATAGCCAGCCCGACCCGCCGCGACCGCGCCGCCTCGGTCGGAGGTCGCCGGCCTCCGTAGCTCCCACATCGCGAGTTGTGTCGTGTTCTGGATGCGTGTCGGCTGGGAACGGTGAGATTGGCCGCCTCGCGCCTGCTCGTGGTCAATCAGAGCTCCGGCGGCAGCAACCTGCTGCTGGAAGCGATCGCCGGCCCGGTGATCGCCGGCACCAGCCTCTTCGGCGGCCGCGGCAGCGTCTGGTCGGCGCTGCTGGTGCGATGGTGATCGGCTCGATCGCCAACGGCATGGACCTGCTGGCGCGCGAATCGTCGGTGAAATACATGATCACCGGCGGCGTCCTCCTGGCCGCCGTGATCGTCGACGCGGTGGCGAGGATGCGGCGCCAGGCCGAGGGTCGCGTCTGAGCCCGGCTCAGGCGACCAACAGCGAGGCGCCGATCGCCCCGCCGAGGTCGCCGAGCGAGGCGACGCAGACCGCCGGGGGCCGATCGTCGCTGAAGAGGTGCTTGCCCATCTCCTTGGTCAGTGGCTCCATGTAGCGGTCGCCGAAGCGCACGCCGAGGCCGCCGCCGATGATCACCGCCTCGATGTCGAGCAGGTTGACGGCCGAGGCGACGCCGGTCCCGAGGGCCTCGATCGCGCGGTGGACCAGGTCCTCGGCTAGGTGGTCGTTGGCATCGATCGCCCGCTCCCAGATGCCGCTGGTGAGGCGGTCGCGGTCGTGCTTGCGCATCAGCTTGAAGAGGTCGGTCTTGGCGCCGTCCTTGTGCTGGCGGCGGGCCTCGGCTTCCATCGCGCCCCGCCCGGCGTAGGCCTCCATGCAGCCACGCCGGCCGCAGGGGCACTTGGCGCCGCCGCGCTTGACGACCATGTGGCCGATCTCGCCGGCGGCCCCCCGTCCGAGCCAGGGCTTGCCGCCGAGGATCAGGCCGCCGCCGACGCCGGTCCCCCAGAAGACGCCGAGGATGCTGTCGAACTCGCGGCCCGCGCCGAGGTGGAACTCCGCTTCGGTCGCGACCTGGACGTCGTTGCCGATCCGCACCCTGGTCCCGAGCGCATCTTCGAGCGTCTCGCCGAGCGCGAAGGAGCCGTCCCAGCCGGGCAGGTTGCGGGCGCCGGTGACGGTGCCGGTCGACTCGTCGACGCCGCCCGGGGAGCCGACCCCGACTCCCGCCAGGGCGCCGGTCTTGGTTCCCGCTTCTCCGGCCGCCTCGCCCAGGGCTTCGGCCATCGCCGCGGCGACGTCCGCGGGGCCGCCGCTGGTCGGCGTCGGCATCCGCGCCTCGCCCAGCACCTTGCCGCGGGGGTCGAGCACCGCCGTCTGAATCTTGGTCCCACCGAGGTCGATGCCGCCGCGAAGTTCCGTCACGCGCGCCAGTCTACGCAGCCGACCAGTCGCCGACGGGTCGATTCGTCGTCCCGTTGGCGACATCTCGGCACGTCGGCCGGGGTCGGGCGGTACGTTGGCGGCATGGCGGATCGTGGGTGGAGGGTCTGGTGGGCGAAGCGGCGCTGGTACGAGCGCAACCGGCGGCTCTCGCGGCGCTGGCGGATCGACCGCCACGCGGCCCGCGGCGGCTTCTTCGTCCGCTTCCCGGTCGAGGGCGAGCTGCTGGAGGCGCTCGACCAGGGGCGGCTGCGGATCGGCGAGGGGACGCTGCTGGAGCCGGGCTGCTGGCTGACCCTGGCACCGGAGGCGGAGATCGAGATCGGTGCGGGCTGCTTCCTCAACCGCAACGTGATGGTCGCCGCCCAGGGACGGGTCTCGATCGGCGACCACACGATGCTCGCCAACGGTTGCTTCGTCGGCGACGCCGAGCACCGCTTCGACGACCCGAGCCGGCCGATCACCTGGCAGGGCTTCACCTCCAAGGGGCCGGTCGAGGTCGGCTCCAACTGCTGGCTCGGGGCCAACTGCGTCGTCACCAGCGGGGTCCGCATCGGCGAACGCTGCGTGGTCGGCGCCAACTCGGTCGTCACCCACGACCTGCCGGCGGAGACCGTCTGCGCCGGCGCGCCGGCCAAGCCGATCCGCAAGATCGAGTTCGCGAAATGACGCTCGGGCGGCCGGGGCCGGGCCCTATAATCGGTCGGGAGACGGTAGGCCGTGACCCGAAGGGCATGGACCTGATGAATCTGACTCTGCTCTCTGCCGAAACCCTGCACAGGACCGAGACCGCGCGCGTGGTGCGCGGGAAGGCCGAGTTGCGCGCAGCCCTCGCGGGGCCGCGCCGGGAAGGGGCGACGATCGGCCTGGTGCCGACGATGGGCTACCTGCACGAGGGCCACCTCTCGCTGCTGCGCGCCGCCCGCGCCCAGTGCGACATCGTCGTGATGAGCCTGTTCGTCAACCCGACACAGTTCGGCCCCGGCGAGGACCTCAAGCGCTATCCGCGCGACGAGAAGCGCGACCTGCGGCTGGCCGGCGAGGCCGGAGTGGATCTCGTCTTCGCACCCTCGATCGCCGAGGTCTACCCGGAGGGGTTTTCGACCCGGGTGGAGGTCGGCGGCACCCTGACCGAGGTGCTCGACGGCGACCGTTCCCGTCGCGGGCCCGAGCACTTCGGCGGAGTCACCACGGTGGTCGCCAAGCTCTTCAACATGGTCGGCCCCGACGTCGCCTACTTCGGCCAGAAGGACGCCCAGCAGGCGACGGTCGTCCGCCGCATGGTGCGCGACCTCGACTTCCCGCTGCGGATCGAGGTGCTGCCGACGGTTCGCGAGCCCGACGGGCTGGCGATGAGCTCGCGCAACGCCTACCTGGAGCCGCCGGAGCGCGAGCGTGCCACCGCCCTCTCCAGCGCCCTCGCCACCGTCGAGCGCGAGGCCCGGGCGGGCTCGCTGTCGGCGGGGCTGGAGGCCGGGCGCCGGGAGCTTGCGGACGCGGGCGTCGAGCCCGAGTACCTGGAGGCCCGCGATGCCGAGCGCCTGGAGCCGGTCTTCGAGCTGGGCGACCGGCCCGTCCTGGTTGCCGTCGCCGCTCGCGTCGGCGCCGCCCGCCTGATCGACAACGTCGTGATCCACCCGTGAGCAGCCTGCAACCAAGAGGAGGCGTGCGCAGATGAGCTCTGGAGCCCGATCCCACACCGCCCCGCACGAGGCCGGCCGCAAGCCGGTCGGCCTGCCGCGCCTGACCGAGATGAAGGCCAACGGCGAACCGATCGTGATGGTCACCGCCTACGACTACCCCTCGGCGACCGTGGCCGAGGAGGCCGGCGTCGACATCGTCCTGGTCGGCGACTCCGGAGCAAACGTCGTGCTCGGGTACCCGCGCACCGACCTTGTCTCGATGGAGGAGATGATCGTTCTCGGCAAAGCCGTCAGACGCGGGCTGCAGACGCCGCTGATGGTCGGCGACCTGCCGATGGGCAGCTACGAGTCGAGCAATGAGCTGGCGATCCGCAGCGCCCAGCGGCTGGTCAAGGAGACCGGCTGCCAGGTCGTCAAGCTCGAGGCTGGTGGGGTGGTCGTCGAGCGCGCCCGCGCGATCGTCAATGCTGGCATCCCGGTGATGGGCCACGTCGGGCTAACGCCGCAGACCGCGACTGCGCTCGGTGGCTACAAGGCCCAGGGCAAGACCGCCAAGGCTGCGGTCAAGCTGCTCGAGGAAGCGCTCGCGCTGCAGTCGGTCGGCTGCTTCGCGATCGTCTTCGAGGCGGTGCCGGCGGCGATCACCGAAGCGATCGTCGCCAAGCTGGAGGTGCCCTCGATCGGGATCGGCGCCGGGCCGGCCACCTCCGGCCAGGTCCTCGTCTTCCACGACCTGCTCGGCATCACCACCGGCCACATGGCCAAGTTCGTCAAGCGCTACGCCGAGCTCCACAAGGAGATGGTGGTCGCCGTCGAGCGCTACGCGGAGGAGGTCCGCTCCCGCCACTTCCCCGAGCCCGACCACGTCTACGGCGTCGAGCCGGCCGAGCTGGACGAGTTCCGTCGCTACCTCGACCAGGAGAGCCTGGTCTCCCCCAAAGGGTGGGAGTGGGAGCCGCTGTCCTGAGCTGACGGCGGCCCCTACCATTGGCGGGTCGATGCCGATCTATGAGTTCGAGTGCGAGGAGTGCGGTGCGCGCTTCGAGGAGCTGGTTGCGGCCGGCGCCGACCCCGTCGCCTGCGCGGAGTGCGGCTCCGAGCGGACCGGGCGGCTGATCTCGAACGTCTCGCCGCCGGGGCGCCAGCCGCGCGGGGCCGCGGTGCGCTCCGACGAATCGCGCCGGCGCGAGCGCGAGGCGGCACGGGGCGAGCGGCTCGTCGAGTCGGGCAAGCGGCGGGCGCGGGGGGAGAGGCCGTGACCGCGAGTGCAGAGGAGCGGCGCGAGGCGCTGGTCGAGCTCTACCGCGAGGTCCAGGACTGCACCAGGTGTCCCCTGCACGAGACCCGCACCAGGGCGGTGTTCGGGGCCGGCAACGCCGATGCCGACCTGATGTTCGTCGGCGAGGCGCCCGGGGCCGAAGAGGACCGCCAGGGGCTGCCCTTCGTCGGCCGCGCCGGGCAGCTGCTGAACCAGATGCTGGGCGAGATCGGCCTCTCGCGCGAGGACGTCTTCATCGCCAACGTGCTGAAGTCGCGCCCGCCCGGAAACCGCGACCCGCTGCCGGCGGAGATCGCCGCCTGCGAGCCCTACCTGTTCGAGCAGGTGCGGCTGATCCAGCCGCGCGTCCTCTGCACCCTGGGGAACTTCGCCACCAAGCTGCTGAGCGGCAGCCAGACCGGGATCACCAAGGTGCGCGGCACCCCGCAGGTCCACGAGCTCGGCGGCCGCGCCGTCTTCCTGCTGCCGCTCTTCCACCCGGCCGCGGCGCTGCGGACCCCGGCGGTGAAGGAGACGCTGCGGGGCGATTTCGCGAGCATCCCCGCGCTGCTGGAGCGGCCGCTTCCCGGGCCGGCGCCGAGTCCCGACGAGGTTGCCGTGGCCGAGGGTGAGGGCGAGGACGGCGCGACGACGCCGCCACCGCCCGCCGACCAGCTGGACATGTTCGGCTAGCCGTGGAGGTGCTGGAGAGCAGCTCCGCGGCCGAGACCGAAGCGATCGGCGCCCGCCTCGCCGCCCGCCTCGGGCCCGGTGACGTGGTCGTCGTCGCCGGCGAGGTCGGGGCGGGGAAGACGACCCTGATCCGCGGCGCCTGCCGGGCGCTCGGGGTCGAGGGGCCGGTCACCTCGCCAACCTTCACGATCGGCCAGCGCTACGGCGGCGGCCGCCTGCCGGTCTCCCACCTCGACCTGTACCGCCTGTCCGGCCTCGAGGGTGAGGACCCGGCTCTGCTCGACGACTACCTCGGCGCCGACGGCGTCGCCTTCGTCGAGTGGCCGGCGGCCGGCGCCGAGCGCCTCGGCCGACCGGCGCTGGAGGTCCGCCTCGAGCACGCGGGCGCAGAGCGCCGCCAGGTCGAAATCGAGTGACAGCGAGGCCGCAGCTCGGGGTGCCGGCGTGTGTTCCAGGTGGGCAGGCGCAGCTTGTAGCATCGGTATCTGGAACTCGACCCCGAAGGGAAGGACTCAATGAAGGGACTGAAGGTGCTGTCGGCGGTGTTGGCCGCTTCCGGGATGCTGGCGACGGCGGTTCCGGCGACGGCGAGCGCGGCCGCGTACAAGCACTACGTCGCCTGCGGGGTCTCCCGACACGCCCACCCCTCGCACGTCTGCCCGAAGGGGAGCAAGAAGGGCGCCTTCTTCAAGAGCGTCCACGCCGACGTCACCTACACGGTCTGCGTCAAGTTCCCGAGCGGTAAGAACCTCTGCGCCCAGGCCCAGGAAGCCGAACAGGGCACTCTCTACGTGAACAAGGTCACCTCGACGATCCCCGGCAAGCACCGGGTCACCTGGTTCGTCAAGGGCAAGCGGGTCGGCTCCTTCGCCTTCCGGGTCAAGAGCTAGGGACGATCGCGCCCTGGTCGTCGTCGGCTTCGACACCGCGACCGTCGACACCGCCGCCTGCGCCTGGCGCGACGGCGAGGTGCTGGAGGAGTCGCTGCTGGGGACCTCCCGCGAGGGAAGGCCGCGGCACGCGACCAGCCTGCTCGAGGAGGTCGAGAGGGCGGCCGCCGCGGCCGGCGGCTGGGGGGAGGTCGACCTCGTGGCCGTCGGCCTCGGCCCCGGCTCCTTCACCGGCCTGCGGGTCGGGATCGCGACCGCCCGCGGGCTGAGCGCCAGCCTCGGCATCCCGGCGGCCGGCGTCTGCACCCTGGACGCGCTCGCGCGGAACCTGATCGAGCCAACCCCGTCTTCCGCTGTTCCTTTGCCCCGAATGGAGCTGCTAAGGAACAGCGGAGCGCTGGCGGTGCTGGACGGCTTCCGTGGCGAGGTCTTCGCCGCGTTGTACGCGCCGGGCGGCGAGCGGATCTGGGAGCCGTTCGTCTGTCGGCCCGAGGAGCTGGCGGCGCGGGTCGCCGAGCTGCCGGCGCCGCCGCTGGTCGCCGGCTCCGGGGCGGTACGATTCCGTCACGAGTTGGCCCGAGACGGCGTCCAGATAGCGGATGACGCCGACCCCGTGCACCGGGTCGCCGCGCGGCACGTCTGCGCCCTTGCGGCGGCTTCGGAGGGCGGAAAGGCCCGTCCCGGGCTCGATCCCATCTACCTCAGACCTCCAGACGCGGAGCGCTGGCGTGAGCGAGATTCTTTCCAGAGAACCGAGTGAGCTGACCCAGGAGGTCCGGGTCCGCCGGCTTGCCTACAGCGACCTGCCGGCGGTGATCGCGGTCGAGCGGCGCTCCTTCCCGACGCCGTGGTCGCTGGCGATGTTCGTGCTGGAGCTCTCCAAGCCGACCGGGATCTGCCTCGCGGCGACCGCCGGGGACGAGCTGCTCGGCTACGTGATCTGCTCCCGCTACGACCAGGTCTGGCACCTGATGAACATCGCCGTCGCCCCGGAGCACCGGCGCGGCGGCGTCGCCGGGCAGCTCTTGCGGCGCCTCTTCGAGGAGGGTCGCGGAACGCTGCCGTTCACGCTCGAGGTCCGCGTCTCCAACCACGGCGCGATCGGCATGTACGAGCGCTTCGGCTTCCGCTCCGCCGGCGTCCGCCCTCGCTACTACCACGACAACGGCGAGGACGCTCTGATCATGTGGCTGGATTGAGGCCGGCTTGATCCTGGCGATGGAGACCAGCTGCGACGACACCTGCGCGGCCGTCCTCGACGGCCCGCGGATCCTCAGCAACGTGATCTCGTCGCAGGCGGCGGCCCACGCCGGCTTCGGCGGGGTCGTGCCCGAGGTCGCCGCCCGCCAGCACCTCGAGCTGGCCGCGCCCGTGGTCGAGGCGGCGCTGGCCGAGGCCGGGGTCGGCCTCGACGCGGTCGAGGCGGTGGCGGTGACCGCCGGGCCGGGGCTGATCGGCGCCCTCCTGGTCGGCGTCAGCACCGCCAAGGCGATCGCCGCGGCGCGGCGGCTGCCGCTGATCCCGGTCGACCACCTCCAGGGGCACGTCGCCGCCAACTTCCTCGAGCCCGAGCCGTTGCAGCCGCCCTTCCTCTGCCTCCTCGCCAGCGGCGGCCATACCCTGCTGGCCGCGGTCCGCGACCACGAGGGCCACGAGGTGCTCGGCCAGACCCTCGACGACGCCGCCGGCGAGGCCTTCGACAAGTCGGCGCGCCTGCTCGGCCTCGGCTACCCGGGCGGCCCGGCGCTGGAAAGGGAGGCGGCGGGTGGGGACCGGGAGGCGTTCGATATGCCGGTCGCGATGGCCCGCGACCCCGGCCTCGACTTCAGCTTCAGCGGGCTGAAGACCGCGCTGGTCTACCGCTGTCGCGAGCTCGGGCCGGAGGGCGTCGCCGAGCGCCGTGCCGACCTCGCCGCCTCCTTCCAGGCCGCTGTGGTCAGCCAGCTGACCGCGAAGCTGAAGCGGGCGCTGAAGCGCGGCGACTGGGAGGCGGTCGCGCTCGGCGGCGGCGTCGCCGCCAACGGCCCCCTGCGCGAGGCCGTCGCCCGGCTCTGCGAGAGCCAGGGCGTGCGCCTCAAGCTGGTGCCGATCTCGCTCTGCACCGACAACGCCGCCATGATCGGCTCCGCCGCCCGCTTCGCCCCAAGCATCCCCTACCCCGACTACCTCGGCTACGACGCCTTCGCCACCGGCGAGCGCCCGGCCGACGGGACGATTGCGGGAGCCGTGGGCCCGGTATCGGCCCGTCGGCACTGAGATGACCGACGTCGTCGTCTACTCGCGGCCTGGCTGCCATCTCTGCGAGGAGGCGATCGCGGCGATCGTCGCCCTGCACGAGGAGGGGTACCGCTTCGACCTGCACGAGGTCGACATCGAGAGCGACGATCTGCTGCTGCGCCGCCACCTGGAGCGGATCCCGGTTGTAGAGGTCGACGGGCGGGTCGCCTCGGAGCTGGCCCTCGACGCGGCCGGGCTGAGGGACATGCTCGATACTGTGGGGGCATGGTCGAGGTGATCGAGGAATACGAGGTTCCGGACGGCTTTCCGGTCGAAGGCGAGCGGCTCTCGCTGGGCGTCGCCGCCCGGCTCTCCCGCTACCTCCAGGTCCTGATCCAGGCCCGCAAGATGGGCCGCGAGACGATCTCCTCCCAGGAGCTGTCCGCGTACACCCACATCAACCCGACCCAGATCCGCCGCGACCTCTCCGGCTTCGGCAAGTTCGGCAAGCGCGGCGTCGGCTACAACGTCGAATCGCTGGTCTCGGAGATCCGCAAGATCCTCCGCACCTCCGGCCAGCACAACATCGCTCTCTTCGGCGCCGGGAACCTCGGCCAGGCGATCGCCAGCTCGGCGATCTTCGCCGACCACGGCTTCCAGGTCGTCGCCGTCTTCGACGTCGACCCCGAGGTGGTCGGGACCCGGGTCGGCGAGCTCGAGGTGCAGGTGCTCGACGACCTGCAGACAGTGGTCGCCGAGCAGGAGATCGTCGTCGGCGTCCTCGCGGTGCCGGCCCGGGCAGCCCAGGAGGTCGCCGACCGGCTGGTCGCCACCGGGGTCAAGATCATCTTCAACTACTCCGAGCAGCTGCTGCAGGTTCCGCCCGAGGTGACCGTGCACACCTCGAGCCCCGCCGTCGACCTGCTCTACGCGCTCTACTTCTACCTGGCCTAGCTCCCTTGTCCCTCGATCTCGACCTCGTACGCGAGAGATTCGAGTCCTCCACCGACTTCACGGTCGGCCTCGAGGAGGAGTTCGCGATTCTCGACCCGGCGACCCTGGAGCTGGAGCACCGCTTCGAGGACGTCCACGCCGCCTGCCAGGCCGACGAGCTGCTGGCCGAGTCCGCGGCGGGGGAGCTGATCGCCTCCGAGGTGGAGATCCGCTCCGGGCGCTCGGAGAGCTTCGCCGAGGCGGTGGCCAGGCAGCGCGAGCGCCGCAGTCGCCTGTTCGAGCTGGTTGGCGGCATGGGGCTGGCGCTGGGGGCGACCGGGACCCACCCCTGGGCGAATTACCTGGACCAGCGGATCATCGACACCCCGCACTACAACCGGCTGCGCCACGAACTCGGCTGGGTCGCGCAGCGCAACAACACCTGGAGCCTGCACCTCCACATGGGCGTGCGCGGCGCCGACCGGGCGATCGCCGTCTGCGACCGCCTGCGCGAGCTGCTGCCGCTGCTGCTCGCCGTCTCCGCCAACTCGCCCTTCCTCGACCGCCGCGACAGCGGCCTGCACACGGTCCGCAGCGAGATCTTCACCCGCACCTTCCCGCGCTGCGGCGTCCCCTCGCCGTTCCGCGACTGGCGCAGCTACGCCGAGTTCATCGGCACCCTGGAGCGGGTCGGCTCGGTCGTCGAGTCGACCCAGCTGTGGTGGAGCGTGCGCCCCCACCACCACTTCGGCACGGTCGAGGTGCGGATCTGCGACGCGCAGACGCGGGGGGAGGAGTCCTTCGCCCTGGCCGGGCTGATCGCCGCCTGCATCGCCCAGGCCGCACTCGACTACGACGAGCACGGCTACGACGGCGAGGCGCCGCCGCTCGTCGACCGCGAGATCGAGGAGAACCTCTGGCGGGCGATCCGCTACGGCATGAGCGGCCGCATGGTCGACTTCCGGCGCGGGGAGGAGGTCGAGGCACGGGCGGCGCTGGAGGCGCTGCTGGCCCGGGTGGAGCCGGCCCGCGCCGCGCTGGGCATCGCGATCGACCTGCCCGGACGCAACGGCGCTCAGCGGGCGCGCGAGGCGCTGGACGCGGGCATCGCGATCGAGGACGTCTACCGCGACGCCGTGGCGGAGACTCGGCGCACCTACGCGGGCGCGGGGCATGCAGCCGAGCGCGCCTGAAAGGATCGTGGGCGTTCGTGGAATCAACCAAACGGTCGCGGCCGGATCGCGGAGACGCCGTCTCCGTCTATAGACTCCCGCGCCGCTAAATCCACCGGAGGAACGAACCTTGACCAGCTTCTTGACCGAATACGGGGTAGTTGTCGCGCTCGTATGCGCCGGCGCCGCCGTCGTCTACGGACTGATAGTCACCCAGCGCCTGCTCTCCAAGTCGGCCGGCAACGACCGGATGAGGGAAATCTCCGGCGCCGTCCAGGAAGGCGCGCAGGCCTACCTGAACCGCCAGTACACGATCATCGCCGCGGTCGCAGTGCCGATCGCGATCCTGCTGCTCGTCCTGCAGGACTACAAGACGGCGATCGGGTTCGTGTTCGGCGCCTTCCTCTCCGGCTCGACCGGGTTCATCGGGATGAACGTCTCGGTCCGCGCCAACTCCCGCGTCGCCGAGGCGGCCCGGGGCGGCGTGCCGCCAGCGCTCGACGTCGCCTTCAAAGGCGGCTCGGTCACCGGCCTGCTGGTCGTCGGCCTGGCGCTGATCGGCGTCGCCGGCTACTACGGGATCATGATCATCACCGGCAGCACCGACAAGGAGGCCGTCGACGCGCTGATCGGCCTCGGCTTCGGCGGTTCGCTGATCTCGGTCTTCGCCCGACTCGGCGGCGGCATCTTCACCAAGGCCGCCGACGTCGGCGCCGACCTGGTCGGCAAGGTCGAGGCGGGGATCCCCGAGGACGACCCGCGCAACCCGGCCGTGATCGCCGACAACGTCGGCGACAACGTCGGCGACTGCGCCGGCATGGCGGCCGACCTGTTCGAGACCTACGCGGTCACCTCGGTCGCGGTGATGCTGCTCGGCGTCCTCACCTTCACCTCCGACTACTCCCGCGAGGTCGCGATCTACCCGCTGGTGCTCGGTGGCGTCGCCATCGTCGCCTCGATCATCGGCGCGCTCAGCGTGCGGACCAGGACCGACAAGGTCGAGGGCGCGCTCTACAGGGGCCTGCTGATCTCCGGCGTCCTCTCGATCGCCGCCTTCTACCCGATCACCGACTGGCTGATGAGCGACCCGCTGCGGCTCGGCTTCGCCGACACCGCCGCCAAGGCCGTCACCGTCACCGACCTCTGGCTCTGCGCCGTGATCGGCGTCGCCGTCACCGCGCTGCTGTTCGGGATTACCGAATTTTATACGTCGACCCGCTTCCGGCCGGTGAAGATGATCGCCGACGCGTCGGAGACCGGCCACGCGACGAACATCATCGCCGGCCTCGCCCAGGGCTTCCAGTCGACCGCCGCGCCGGCGCTGGTGATCGCCCTCGCGATCCTCGGCGCCAACGAGCTGGCGGGCATCTACGGCATCGGCATCGCCGTCGTCGCCCAGCTCTCGCTCTGCGGACTGATCGTCGCCCTCGACGCCTTCGGGCCGATCACCGACAACGCCGGCGGCATCGCCGAGATGGCCGACCTGCCGGAGGACGTGCGCAACGTCACCGACCCGCTCGACGCGGTCGGCAACACGACCAAGGCGGTCACCAAGGGCTACGCGATCGGCTCCGCGGCACTGG
>CAWANE010000012.1:0-488200 GCA_963783345.1 uncultured Actinomycetes bacterium | reverse complement strand
GGACCAAGTTCTTGGCGCCACGAGAAGCACATGCACCACGACGACGCTCAGCCCAAGAGCCGGACTTCGCATCTGAGGCCCGACAGCCGCGCTACTTGCCGATCTCCGGTCACGATCAGGTCGGTGTCGGGATCCGTCTCAGCGGTAGCGACGATCAGTGCGTCCGGCATTCGCAGAGACTTGGAACGAGAGCGCAGACCAGCCGCAGCGTCCGCCACGGTCGTATCCACGGGAAGGACCCCGGAGATCAGATGGCTAAAGAAGCCCCTGACGTGGTCCTCGTCGTGATGGCCCAGCTTCGCACCGGTCAGAACCTCGGCATAGGTGATCACCGAGACCAAGAGCCGCTGTTCGTGCACGAGATCGCGGATCGTGGCGTCAGCCGCCTCGTGCAGAGCGTCGTCGCGGTCGAGAAAGCCGACGACCGCGTCGGAGTCGAGGACTACCGCCACTCTCCGCGAAGCCCCTCGACGCGCTCCCGCAGGTCGCCGCCGGTCTCGAGGCGACCGGAGTAGCGATCGATCAGCTCGTCGATGCGCGTCAGCACGACACGACCGGCACCGTCAGCCTCGACCTTCAACGTGTCGCCTGGCTCGAGCCCCGCACCGCGGAAAGCGCCAACAGGGATCGTCACTTGGTGCTTGCTGGAGACCCGCGTCTGGTTCTTTACCTTCTCTGGCATACGTAAAGCATACCAGGCACGCCCCCGGCTGGATTCGAACCAGCGACCGTCGGATTAGAAGATTGGCCGAAACCGCTCTAGCAAGCCATTTTCCGCTCGTTAGAGCGAATCTGGTCCGTGGAGTTCAGCTGAGTTCGCTGGAGTCGGGGACCAATTTCGGGACCAAGTTCCAACGGACCCAGACCGCCGCGTCATCATTGCTTTGGGCTACCTTGCCTCCGATGACCGACGAAAGGTTGATCGATGAAGCAGGCCGGAGGCTCGCCGCTGCCGCGCACGGCGCGCGCGTAATCGTCTTCGGTTCCTATGCGCGCGGCGAGGCGGGGCCGGAAAGCGACCTCGACCTCCTTGTGATCGAGTCGGAGGTCGCCAGCCCGCGAGCGGAGTCAGCCCGGCTGAGGCGCGAGCTCAGGGACCTGGACGTTGCCCTCGACGTGATCGTCGTCAGCGCCAGGCAGGCTGATGAATGGGCCAACGTCCCTGGGACGATGGTCAACGAGGCCCTGCAGACCGGCCGGGTCGTTGTCGGAACGTAGCCACAGCGACGTTCCCGCCCTCCTAAGCCGAAAGGCCGGTGAGGACGCGACCGCGGTCCGAGAATTCGCAGCCAACCATGAGATCTCGGACGGGATCATCGGCTTCCACGCCCAGCAGGCCGTTGAGAAGTGGCTGAAGTCCGTGATGGCTCTTCACGGCGTTTCGCAACCCCGCATCCACGACATCGGCCGCCTACTGCAGCTGCTCACCAAGGAGGGCGTCGATCTTCCCGAAGATGCCGACCGCCTCGATGAGTTGACCCTCTACGCCGTGCCGCTCAGATACGACGATCTGCTCGACGCGGAGCCGCTGGATCGAGAGGACACGGTGCGGATGGTCGACGCGGTCGAAGACTGGGCTCGCCGCCTTGGGCCACGGCAAGGATCAACGTGAGTTCGTGAACTCGCCCTATTGAGGTTCGGCGATCGGCAAAACTCCGGCGCGAAACAGGCGGACTCGGCCAAGGTGGGGATCGACTAAGAAAGTCACCCAAAGGATCCGCGAGTCCGCGTACTGCGTGAGGCCGCAGAAGTACCGGTCCGGACCGGCCGGCTCGCCCATCTGGTGGCACTCAGGGTGCCGGCGTTGCGGAAACGCCGCTTCGAGATGTCCGACCAGTGCGCGACTCACGGCCACGCCGCTGGTCGGCTCAGACAGGCGAAGATCCGCCAGGTCAGGGGCAGCATCGTGGCGGAAAAGGGAACCAACGAAAGCGATGAGCCTCCGCTTAGACGAGGAGAAAATGGCCGAGCTTGCCACCGTCGCCCGCACGGACGAGATGACGGTTTCAGATGTGGTCCGTCAAGCCATCGCTAAACACGTCGCCGTCCGTCGGGCAGATCCAGAGTTTCAAGAGCGCATCAGGAAGCAGATGGATAAAGAGCGCAAGATTATGGAACACCTCGCGGGGATCGAGTGCCCATGACAGGCGGCGCGTGAGCGGCAACGACGCAGCGCTCCTGCGCTACGGCATCCGCCCGGAGATGGCGACGCTCGGCTGGACGTCCTTGGCGTCTTCCCCGCCGCTGCTCAGTCGCCGCGCTCGCCGCTCTCATCGCCCGAAAGCGACTGCCTGAAGTCACGCACGCCTTGGCCCAGGGAGCGCCCCAGCTCGGGCAGTCTTCTCGGGCCGAAGAGCAGACCCACGATCAGCAGCAGGAAGATGAGGTGCATAGGGCTCTCTAAGCCGGAGAACACGGCCACAGGTTAGCTCGCTGCCCCTGTTTGGACGCGCCTTTGGTCAGCTAAATGACTTTCTCAGCCACCTACACACGAGTTTTCCAAATTAATCTCAGGTCAACCGAGCGGTCTCATAGCATCGCCCTCCCTTCCGCACTCAAGCGGAAGCGGCGGCGGCAAAGTTTCGCCGAAAACACAGACAGGGAAAAAGGATGATTGAAGCGGGAAGGGCTGGAATGGCTGTAACGCGCTGGTCCCCGGGACGCATCGCGCTTGCCATCTGTTCAATGGCCATGTTGGTGTTCGCTATGCAGGCGAGCGGTGCTCAAACGCCGCTAGCTCAGGCGGACTACTGCACCCCCAACGGTGGCCACTGGAGTTGCTTCTGGGCCCAAGAAAACCTCGCGCCCGCAACGCGCAGGTTCTTTCAGGCCGAAGTCACGCTGCGGAATTGGATCGACGAGGAAGTGGCAGACGCCTACGGCGGTACGGTTAGCAACAAGTGCGCAAACATCATGAGGGGATCTGATGGGGCCATCGCACAGGTCGCCTGTGGCTCGGGGCAGCCGTTTGGCTGGGTCCCGTCGAACTACAACCCGGGCTACGTGTTTATCGTGCATAGCGCGTCCGGCGCGAGGACCATCTACGGCGCCGCGCTCCAGAACTAGGCCACGGCGATGAAGAACGTAAAGGCACTTCTCGAAACGATTGGAGAGAACTAAGGATGTCGTCTCTACACCGACACAAGCGATCCCTATTCGCTGTCATGGCAGTCGCACTGTTGGCCGCCGGCGCTGTCGCCGTCGCAAGCAATGGAGGTGGCCAGGGCAGTGCGGACGCTTCAACGATCCAGCCGGTCACCCAGAAATTCGGGGTATTCAGGCAGAGCGCGGTTCCCGTCAGTCCTAGCTCGCTCTCCGATAAGGCGCAGCTGTGGCTTGGGAGCATTCAAGGCAGCCAACAGGCTCGTCTTGCCGCCGCGGCATCTCAAACGCCGAGCGGCAATCAGCCTGCGACTGTCCCGAACTCGGCGGTGGAAGGTTCCTCCGTCTCCTCGCTGGTGACGATCGAAGGCGGCAGTGGGGCGACCGTGGTTGCCGCCCTTGGGGAAGAAGAGATCTGTGCCTTTGACGAAACGTCCGAAGTCGGCACCTGCGCTAACGCTGGTCTTGCAGAGGCAGGACGTGCCTTTAGCGCGGCTCCAGCGGGATGCGGCGCTTACCACGTGATCGGGGTCATGCCCGACGGAGTCTCGTCCTTGGCAGTCAATGGTTCCGGCAAGAACATCCCTGTCACCTCGAATGTTTATGAGGCGACCTTGAGCGCCGAAGAAACGGTGCTCACGTCGCAGAACCCCTCTGTGGAAGTGGTTCTGCCGCTGGCTACCTACGCGAGCATGAATCCTGCTTGCTAGCAGCATCCGTTCGTCTCGCTGATCCGCTGCCAAAGGGGCAGCGGATCAGTGGGCACCTTCCTACCCCTCCGGAAGAGGTCTCCGGCCTATGATTGCGCCATGAATGACCTTGAAGCTCTCCGCGGTTCTGACGAAGATGGCGATGCGACTGCGGCAACTCAGCTCGGCCTGCTACTTGCCGAACAGGGGGATACCTCCGGGGCTATCGCCGCGTTTCGCCGCGCTGATGAGCGCGGTGACGGTCTCGGCGCGTACCACCTGGGCCTTGCCCTGCAGCAGGGAGGCGCTGACCTCTTTGAGGTTGCCGCCGCACTAACTCGCGCCGAGCGTCGAGGATGCGACCTCGCAACCCCAGCCCTCGACAGCATGATCCAGCCACTTCCTGGCGAGCACGAAATCAGCCTGAAGGAACGTCGTCGGGCGCTCAGGGACGTGTCGTCAAAGGGTTGACGGATGCGGTCTACGGAGACCGCGGCGTCGACTTCACCATTCTTGGTCAAACCATCGAGCCTGAACAGGACTCGGCTCGATCGGAGGTACTCCAGTCCAAGATGGTTTCGGAACCTCTGAGTTAAGGCTGCTTAGATCGAAACCGCGCTTCTTTGCAACGCGCACCAGCGCATCATGAGCCGAAGTGAACTCGGTTGCAGCAAGGTGAATGTCATGCTGGCGCTCTTCGTAGAGTTGCCTCTTCTCCGGTGGCGCGACATCCAGTTCGCCTGACGCGATCCCTATCCAGCGCCGGTCACTGTCAGGGGCCATGATGGCTTTCATTGCCTCTTCCTCGAGGAAGCGTTCAGCCGCTTGGCGAAGTTTCTGACGCGTTCGCTCCAGGGGCTTCGACTGGAACTCGTGCTCCGCGTCGCCCAACTCGTTGTAGAAAAGCTGAGCCGGATGCGTGAGGTCGGCGGGCCATGCGATCCCGAAGTCCTCGTATTCGATGCGGCGGATCGCCTCGCGGGGCAACGCGGAAAAAATTTCGGGACCACGTTTCAGCGGATCAGCTGAACCTCGGCATCGACCTCGGCCTTTGCCCATTCCCGATCCGCAGTCAGGGCCGGAACGCCAAGGCGAGCCGCCAATGCCAGGCAGGCGCGATCCGCCAGAGAGAGTCCCTGTGCCTTGGTTTTGGGCCGTAGCTCCGCGACCTCGATGCAGTCCGCGGCGCTCAACGCCTCGATCCAGATCACCGCGTCTTCACTGACACCAGCTCCGATGCGCGCGGCGACCTCACGCGGGTCGTCGTCATCTGCCGCGACCTTGGACAACACCTCCGCCCAGTTGACGACGCTCATAGTTGCCCCAGCGGCGATTGCCTCAACGACGACCGAAGATCCCTCCTCGTCATGGAGCAACGCCATGACTGCGGAGGCGTCAAGCACAGATGCTGCGGAAAGCGGAGCTTCAGCCTTCGGCACGGCCACCGCGAGCGTCGTCCTCGCGGTCATCCGCGCCGGCTTCGGCTCGGCGCTGGGCGATCAGCTCATCGCTAAACGACCGATTCGGGTCACGACCGAGCATCCCACGCAGGCGCTCAGCCGCAGCGCGGCGACGTTCCACCTCGGCTTTGTCGAGCTTGGCTGCGTGGGCCATGCCCCCATCGTAACGCCCCGCCAGCCGCTCGATCCGGCGGCAAGGCCCCCATGGAGGGGTCGGCGATTCTCATCAGTGGCTCTCGTCCTCCCCGTGCCCGGTTCGGTGGGCAGCAAGATTCGACCGAGCCCGCTCTTTGGCGCTCTCCGAGAAGAGCCGGTGATACCGCTTTGACTCGTCGAGCACGAGCGTCTCGACCATGAGGTCGGTGCGACCAGCATTTGCGAGGTGGTCGAAGCCCTCGGTGGATTTGCGGACTATGCCGTGGACTCGAGTGACGATAGTCCCGTCCCTGTGGCCGGAGTCGATCGACTGTTTGAAGCGCGTGGCGAGATACGGTCTCGTTCCTCCACTCTTGTCGGAGATTCTGACCTCCGCATTCGCAATGGCATACTGACATCACGGGCAGCCATCAGGGAGACAGTCAACTTGACCAACACGCAGCGGCTCCGCATTCTCTACTGCGACGATCAACCGCGCTTTCTCGACGATTTCGCGCGACGACACGGTGACCACTTCGACATTGAACCTGTCGGAGACATCTCCGGGGTGCTCCCCACACTTCGGGATCGGAAGCCGGAGGCCCTTCCGGACCTCCTACTCTTGGACCTCTATCACGATATTGACCCCTCCGATCAGGCAAGCGCCCAGACCCGCATTCGAGAAGCGAATGCAGCCCTTGACCAACTCGATGCGGCCATTGAGCGAGCGAAACTCAAGGTCGATTCAGCATGGCGCCCTGTAGCCGTCGAAATTGCGGAGGCGATTCGCCAACAGTTCCCGTCACATGTTCTGCCGATCATGATCTACAGCCAGAAGGGACTGTTCTTCCTCGACGATGAACAAATACGTCGTATCGAGAACGCCGAGGTTGACTGGATGCTGAAGGACAGCAGTCGCTTTTCGGCGGCAACGGAGGATGCAAGGATTCGCCGCGTTGTGGAGCGCAGCCGAGCGTCTCAACAGATGCCCCGCGACATCAAGGTGGCCGCGTGGAGCGTCAGTGCAGGGCTTGCCGGCTCGCTTCTGACTCTGCTCGTTCAGACGCTGCTTTCGTGAGCCTGCCTATGCAATCCCACCAGAGCCACCGCTCGCGGCAATGAAAAGCCGCGGACACGACTCGCGGCCCCGCAATTCTGACCCATTGCGAATCTCGAGACCAATTTCGCAGATAACTGCAAACGACTCTTTCTAACTCCGCTCTAGAAAGCCGATTACGGGACGCCCCCGGCTGGATTCGAACCAGCGACCGTCGGATTAGAAGTCCGGTGCTCTGTCCACTGAGCTACGGGGGCGGGTCTACCCGGACATCATTGTCGCCGTCGCGGAGGTTTTCTGCTCAGTTGCCGCGTTCGGCGGCGACGACGTGGAGCAGGACCGTGGTCGTGTACTCGCGCTCCTCGGGCGGCATGCGGATCAGCTCGACGCCGAGGGCGTCCTCCCTTTCCTGGGTCGGCTTGGCCCGGTATTCGCGGATCATCCGCTGGACCTCCGCCTCGACCCGCTGCTTGTCGGCCTCGGTCAGGGGCATGCGCCGGAGCCTCAGCCGCCCGGCTGCTTTTCCGACTTGCAGCCGGCCGGGTCGAGCTTGCCTTCGACCTTGAAGACGTAGTCGGGCTCGGGGACGATCTTCGGCTCGGCGACGACCAGCTTCAGCGCCGGGTCGTTTTTCACCCAGGCGTAGATCGGGAACTGATAGGCGTTTTCGACCTGGCCTTCGGTGTTGTAGGGGCCGACGTCCTGGGTGTACTGGCTGACGATCAGGTAGTCGTATTCGCCTTCGTTGATCAGGCGGCGGAACTCGCGGCAGCTGGTCGCCAGGCGGTAGGTCCCGTCCGGCCCTTCCTTGCCGATGTACTGGACGTGGTTGGAGGAGTCGTCGCCGTAGAAGCCGTACTGGCCGAAGATGATCTCGCTGGAGCCGGCGATGCCGATCCGCTTGTCGTGCTGGCCGCGGGCGAAGGCGTAGGCCTTCTGGGGGCCGCCTTCCTGGAGGAACAGGGTCGTCTTCGTGTAGTGCTGTTCCATGTACTGGACCTGCTGGGCGCGGCCGAGGACGACGGCCAGCACCAGGACCGCCGCAGCCGCGCCCAGCAGCAGCCCGCGGCTGAACCGTGCCCGCACTCGGCCGAGGTTCAGCGCCGCCGGAACCCAGACCAGCGCCAGGGTGATGAAGACGGTGCCGACGATGTAGGTCGGGTACCAGCGCGGCGTCGTCAGCACCGTGAAGGCGTAGACGGCAGTGACGAAGAGAAGGGTCTTCCAGGCGCGGGCGTCCGGCACTCGCAGTGGCCGCGCGATCGGCAACATCGCCAACGCCAGCACCAGCCCCGGCACCAGGTAGCGGGTGTTGGTGAAGAAGCCCGTCGGCGACCCTTCCTGGCCGGCCGCGGTCAGCGGCGTGAAGACGTAGACCAGCGCCGTCGCCAGGGCGGCGGCGGCGACCACCCGCAGGATGATGTTGCGCGAGCGCCAGACCAGGTAGACCGCTGCGGCGACGGCGACGATCAGGATCAGCGGCCACAGCGACCCGAAGGCGTTTTCCAGCTGCGGGAAGAACCAGCGCCGGTAGATCGTCGGTTCGGTCAGGTAGTGGGCGACGGCGAAGCGGGGCCGCGGATCGAGCGGCATCTGGTCCGGCGTCGGCAGGTGCAGCGGCCCGAATCCGCTCTGCGGGATCGGGTTGCCGCCGGTCTTGATCGCCGCCCGCACGTACCAGTAGCCGCCGACGATCAGCATCGAGAGGCCCATCACCCAGGCGGTGGTGAGGCGGCGCCCCCGGCCGCTGAAGACGACGACGCCGATCGCGATCGCCGCCACCGGGATCAGGAAGGTGAGCTTGACCGAGGCGGCGAGGCCGGCGGCGACGCCCGCCAGCACCAACGGCCCCTTGTCGAGCAGCGGCGCGTCCGCCTCCGGCGTGTCCTGCACCGCCGTGCCTTCCGCCGGCGCCCGCCGCTGGTGGCCGTTGATCAGGAACGCCGCGAAGGCGATCAGGAAGGCAAGGCCCATGATGTCGTTGCGCCCTTCCCCGGGCTGCGTCTCGATCATCACCCCCGAGTCGAGGACGATCGCGGCGGCGACCAGGGTCGCCGGGCCGACCTTGTAGGGGCGCCCGACGCACCAGGCCGCAAGCAGGGCGAGCGCGATCCAGACCAGGTTGATCAGCGGCGAGAGCCAGTCGTTCTTGAAGAGGACGATCGCGGCGCCGTGGATCAGCTCCGAGCTCTGCGGGTAGAACCAGGCGGCGAGCCGCAGCGGGTCGGTGAAGTGGAGGTGGACGGTCGAGTGTTCCTGGGCGATCCGCGCCGCGAACGGCATGTGGTACCAGGTGGTGTCGCCGCCGAACATCCCCTGGTCGAGATTGAGCTGCGAGGGGAAGGTCCACTCGGCGACGGTGAACGAGGCGACGCCGATGGCGATCAGCAGGGCGATCGTCTGCACCTTCGGCGCCGGAACCTGGCGGCCCTCGGCCGGCGCCATCTTCCAGCCCAGCGCCGCCGCCGCCAGGCCGACGGCGATGCAGAAGACGACGATCCAGCCCAGCCTCAGGATGCTGAGCGTGCCGAGGATCTCCAGTGAGACGACCAGCAGCGCGGCCGCGATCGTCGCGTCGGCCAGCCGCGCCAGCGCGCCGGAGAATTCCGGCACGATCCAGCGCCGCAGCCAGTAGCCGCCGAGGCCGACTGCCGCGACGATGCCGATCACGGCCAGGCAGCCGCCTATGTAAGAAGCAAGGGAGGGTGCCACGGGCGCGGGATGCTATTCGCCGCGCCGGTGGGCGGTCAGGAGGCCGCTGCGGGGATGCGGCACGAGACTCCGGTACCGGCCAGCCCGCAGTAGCCGTTCGGGACCTTGTGCAGATACTGCTGGTGATAGTCCTCGGCGTAATAGAAGGGACCGGCCGGCTCGACCTCGGTCGTGACCGGCTCGTGCCCGCCCGCCCGCAGGTCCCGGTCGTAGGCCGCCTTCGCCATCTCCGCCGTCGCCACCTGGGCGTCGCTGGTCGTGTAGATGCCGGACCGGTACTGGGTGCCGACGTCGTTGCCCTGGCGCATCCCCTGGGTCGGGTCGTGCTCCTCGAAGAAGACCTTGAGCAGGTCCGCGTAAGAGACCTTGACCGGGTCGAAGGCGACCATCACCGCCTCGGCGTGGCCGGTCTTCGCCGTGCAGACCTCCTCGTAGGTCGGGTTCGGCGTCGCGCCGTTCATGTAGCCGACCGCGGTCGAGTAGACGCCGTCGAGCTGCCAGAACAGCCGCTCCGCCCCCCAGAAGCAGCCGAGCGCGAAGTGGGCGACCTCGATCCCGTCAGGGAACGGCGGCTTGATCGGCGTGCCGAGCACAGCGTGGACGTCGGGCACCTCGAAGGCGGACTCGCTGCGCCCCGGCAGCGCCTCCCCCGGGGCCGGCATCTGCGTCTTCTCGGGGCTCAGCATCGTCATCAGCTTTCCAAGTCTGTTCATCTTCGTTTCCTCCTGCAACCGAGATTACGCCAGCGGCCTAACGAATCGGTGAACGCCGCAGCCGCCCCCCGGCGGGCCGGGGTGGATTTCCGGGTGGCGGACGGGATAGCGTGCGGCCATCGCCTGTCTCGTCGTCCTCTTCGCCTTCATCTCTCCGCGCCTGGCCCTGTTCGCGCTCTGGCTCTTCAGCGACCTGCTGAGCCGGGCCTTCGACAGCTGGTTCGTGCCGTTCCTGGGCTTCTTCCTGCTGCCCTGGACGACCCTGGCCTACGCGGCGATGTGGAGCAGCTCGGACCGCGTCTACGGCTTCGAGTGGTTCATCGTCGCCCTCTTCTTCTGCTTCGACCTCGCCTCCTACGCCAGCCGCTCGCGCTCGCGCACGGCCCGGGCCTGAGCCGGGCGGCGCCAAGCGCCGCGGCTCACCGATCGGCCGGGTGGGCGACGCGGACGTGTCGCTTGGCGAGGACGATGAACGACCGCTCGCTCACCGTGCCGTCGATCAGCGAGGTGATCTCGACGTTGGTGAGCGGGATGAACTCGAGGTCGTCGCGGTTGAGCGAATCCGAGAAGCGACTCTGGTAGCCGGCCGGAGGGAGGGTCACGTCGCCGACGACGAGTTGGCGGTCGGTTTCGAATACCGCGCGCTCGATGCGCCGCTCGATGCTGTCTTCTCCGTTCATGGTGGCCCTCAGGATATCGGCCAAAATTCCTGCAAACCGGAATGTATAAACGTCCACCCCACTCAGGTGGAATGCTCCAGGCGGCGCGCCGAAAGCACCCGGGAAGCCTCAGGCCTCCAGCACCATCGCCAGCCCCTGCCCGACCCCTATGCACAGGGTCGCCAACCCGTAGCCGCCGCCGCGGGCGCGCAGCTCGTGGGCGACCCGGCCGAGCACCCGCGCCCCGGAAGCGCCGAGCGGGTGGCCGATCGCGATCGCGCCGCCGCGGGCGTTGACCTTCTCGGGGTCGAGGTCCGGCCAGCCCGCCAGGCAGGCGAGCGACTGCGAGGCGAAGGCCTCGTTCAGCTCGACCACGGCGACGTCGTCCCAGCCGATCCCGGCCTTCGCCAAAGCCCTGTTCGCCGCCTCGACCGGGGCGATCCCGAAGACGTCGGGGTCGACGCCGTGGACCCCGCGGGAGACGACCCGGGCCAGCGGCTCGGCGCCGATCGCCCCGGCGGCGGCCTCGGAGCCGAGCAGGAGCATCGAGGCGCCGTCGTTGAGCGGCGAGGAGTTGCCGGCGGTGACCGTGCCGCCCTCGACGAAGGCGGGCTTCAGCTTGGCGAGCTTCTCCAGCGAGGAGTCGGGGCGGATCCCCTCGTCGCGCTCCAGCTCGACCCCGGGGACCGGCACGACCTCGGCCAGCGCCCCCTCCTCGAAGGCGCGCGCCGCCAGCCGGTGGCTGCGCAGGGCGAACTCGTCCTGCGCCCGGCGTGAGATCCCATGCATCCCGGCCAGCTTCTCGGCGCTCTCGCCGAGGCCGATCGTCCATTGCTCGGGCATCGCCGGGTTGACCATGCGCCAGCCGAGCGTGGTCGAGTGCAGCGTCTCGTGTCCCGCCGGGTAGGGGCGCGAGGGCTTGGGCAGCACCCACGGCGCCCGGCTCATCGACTCCACCCCACCGGCGACGACGATCTCGGCGTCGCCGGTCTCGATCGCCCGCGCGGCCTGGATCGCCGCCTCGAGGCTGGAGCCGCAGAGGCGGTTGACGGTGGCGCCGGGGATCGAGGTCGGCAGGCCGGCGAGCAGCACCGCCATTCGGGCGACGTCGCGGTTGTCCTCGCCGGCGCCGTTGGCGTCGCCCATGATCACGTCATCGATCCGCTCCACGTCGAGCCCGGGGACGCGGTCGAGCAGGGCCCGCAGCGAGTGGGCGGCGAGGTCGTCGGGGCGGACGCCGGCGAGCGCGCCGCCGTAGCGGCCGAACGGAGTGCGGACGGCCTCGTATACGTAGGCGGCGCTCATCGCGACAGCGCCCCACCCGACGACCGGAGGAGCTGATCCCTGCTGAAATGCGGTGCGCGACAGGAGCACACGGGCATCGTGCGAACGCTAATGCAAACCCGGTCGACCTTCACCTACGAAGCACTGCCGGGGCGGGTCGTGTTCGGCGCCGGCGTGGCGCGGCGCTCGCTCGCCGCCGAGGTCGAGCGACTCGGCGCGCGGCGGCTGCTGCTGATCGCCGCCGGGTCGGCCGCAGCGCCGGCCGAGGAGCTGGCGGCTCCCCTCGGTGAACGGATCGTGGCCCGCTTCGACCGGGCGCGAGCGCACGTCCCGGTCGAGGTCGGCCGCGCTGCGGTCGCGGCCGCGCAGGGGGTCGACGCCGACGCCCTGCTCTGCGTCGGCGGCGGCTCGACCACCGGCACCGCCAAGGCGGTGGCGCTGGAGACCGGGCTGCCGATCGTCGCCGTCCCGACCACCTACGCCGGCTCGGAGATGACCCCGGTCTGGGGATCGACCGAGGGCGGGCGCAAGACCACCGGCCGCGACCCCCGGGTACTGCCGCGGGTCGTCCTCTACGACCCCGAGCTGACCGTCTCGCTGCCGCCGGCGGCGAGCGCCGCGAGCGGGATGAACGCGCTCGCGCACTGCGTCGAGGCGCTCTACGCCCCGGGCCGCAACCCGGTCACCTCGCTCATCGCCCTGGAGAGCGTCAGGGCCCTGGCGGCAGCGCTGCCGGACGCGGTGGAGCGGCCCGAGGACATCGAGGCGCGCGCCGACGCCCTCTACGGCGCCTACCTCGCCGGCTCGGCCTTCGCCGTCGCCGGCTCCGGCCTGCACCACAAGATCTGCCACGTCCTCGGTGGCGCCCACGACCTCCCCCACGCCGAGACCCACAGCATCGTCCTCCCCCACGTCGTCGCCTTCCAGGAACCCGCGGCGCCGGGGCCGATGGCGCAGGTCGCGGCCGCGCTGGGCGCCGCCGACGGCGAATCGGCCGCAGCGGCGCTCCACCGGCTGGCGGAGCGGATGGGCGTGCCGCTCAGCCTGCGCGACCTCGGCATGCCGGCGGACGGAATCGAGCCCGTCGCCGCCGCGGTCGTCGACTCCGCCCCTGCCGACAACCCGCGCCCGGTCGACGTCGCCGGCGTCCGCTCGATCCTCGCCGCCGCCTACGAGGGAGCGCGGCCATGAGTCGGATTGGCGCCTCTTGCCCGGACGGAGGGCAAAGAGGCGCCAGAGGTCAGGAGGCGGACTGTTCGCCGGCGGCTTCGGTGCCTTCGCCGGTCTCGCCTTCGACCTGGAGGTCGAAACCCCCGTCGCGGTCGGTCAGCGTCAGGGTGACGCGACGGGCGGTGCCGCTGCGATCGGCCGCTTCGCAGACCACCTTCTCCCCGACTTCGATCACGATTTCGACCGGGCACCGGACTTCGGAGAGGACGACGCCGCGTTCTTCGATCTCCCGCCGCAGGGCGCGCTCGTAGAGGACGCCAGGGGCGACCGCCCGGGAGATGTGCCAGCTGTAGTCGAAGCCGCCGGATTCGGCGTCGGTAACGCGGCCTGCGATCTCGACCTGGACGCCGCGCGCGTTGCGGCCCGTGCACTCGAACCTGGTGCCGACCTCGCCCTTGACGCTTTCGCAGGTCAGCCGGCTGAGCTCGATCCCCGTCTTGCCGCGATAGTCGGCGCGGATCTTGCCGGCGATTTCCTCGCCGGAGGCTTCGTTGCCGCCGCCGCCGATTTCGACCGAGCAGCCGACGAAGAGAAGGCAGGCGGCCGCCACGCAGGCACCGAGCAGAAGGGACGGGAGCTTCGGATGCGTCATGACAGGCAAACCGAAAGCTAAACGATCCCGACTCGTCTGATCGCCGGCAGCTCGCGGCCAGCACCCCTCTTTAGAAAAGCCTTCGGAGCCCTTTAGGGAGTTCTTCCCACGCCTTTAGCGGGCGACGAGCGATCGCGGCGACCCTGATCGCATGCCTGAAAATAGGAAGTTCCACACGTTCAGCTCCGCCGTCTTCGGCGGGGCGGTCGTCGCCGCCGTGGGACTGGTCGCGCTCGCGACCGGGACGGTCAAGGCAGGCGATGGCCACACCACCGCCTCGACCCCGAGCGCGGTCGTCGCCGCCGCCGAATCCGAACCGGCTGCGGCCGTCACCAGCGAAGAAGGCAACGCCGTCAGCCGCATCTACAAGGCCGACGCCGGCGGCGTCGCCTTCATCGAATCCCAGGAGGCCGAAGGCGTCGCCTCCGGCTCGGGCATCGTGCTCGACTCCGAAGGGCACGTGCTGACCAACAACCACGTGATCGAAGGCGCCACCAAGGTCACCGTCAAGCTCGAACCAGAAGGGCAGTCCTACCCGGCCACCGTGGTCGGCACGGAACCGGACTCCGACCTCGCCCTGCTGCGGGTGGAAGCGCCGGCCGACAAGCTCCACCCGCTCAAGCTCGGCAACTCCTCGAAGGTCGAAGTCGGCGACCCGGTGGTCGCGATCGGCAACCCGTTCGACCTCGAACGCACCATCACCAGCGGGATCGTCTCCGCCCTGCAGCGCGAAATCCAGGCCCCCGACGGGGCGACGATCGACAACGTGATCCAGACCGACGCGGCGATCAACCCGGGCAACTCCGGCGGCCCGCTGATCAACGCAGCCGGCGAAGTGATCGGGATCAACTCCCAGATCGCGACCGGAGGCAGCGGCTCCGACGGCAACGTCGGGATCGGGTTCGCGATCGCGATCGACACCGCCAAGGAAGCGATCCAGCGGCTCGAGGCCGGCGGCTCCGGGCGCAGCGGCGGCTCCACCCAGCGCAGCGAAGGCGGCTTCCTCGGCGTCAGCGGCACCTCGATCACGCCCGAAATCGCCCAGGCCTTCAACCTGCCCGTGCAGGAAGGCGTGCTCGTGCAGGAAGTGGCCGAAGGGGGGCCAGCTGCCAAAGCGGGCATCCAGGGCGCGACCAGCTCGGCCACCGTCGAAGGGGCCGAATTCGGCCTCGGCGGCGACATCGTCACCGCGATCGACGGCCGGCGGATCTCCGGCATGGAACAGCTGGCCGAAGTCGTCGGCTCGATGCAGGCCGGCGAAGAAGTCCAGTTGACGATCGTGCGCGGCCAGTCCGAGGGCACGGTGAACGTGACCCTGGGAGAACGCTGACCCCCATCCTCCGAGTGGCCGCTGCGCAGGTGCCCGCCGCCGGCGTGGCAGAGGTATTTCCACCCCTATGGGGGTAAAACCTCTGCCACGTCTCGCGCTCGGCATTCGCTCGGTCGAGACTCAACCCGAATCGGGGCGCCCGGATTCGAACCGGGGACCTCGGCCACCCAAAGGCCGCGCGCTACCAGGCTGCGCCACGCCCCGACGCGAGTCAAGTGTAGGTTCTGCGGCGATGGCCGACGTCCAGCCGCTCAAGGCGCTGCACTACGACCTCGCCAAGGTCGGGTCGCTGGACGCCGTCGTGGCGCCCCCCTATGACGTGATCGACGCGGCCGGCCGGGCGGCGCTGCTGGAGCGTTCGCCGTACAACGCGGTCGTGCTCGACCTGCCGCGGCCGTTCGACCCTGCCGATCCGGCCTACGGCCAGGGCGAGGAGGCCTACGCGAACGCGGCGGCGACGATGGGCTCCTGGCGCGAGGAGGGCGTGCTGGTCGACGACGCCGAGCCGGCCTTCTGGGCGCTGACCCAGGACTACACCGCCCCCGACGGCACGAAGCACAGCCGCCACGGAATCCTCTGCCGGGTCCGGGTCGAGGACTACGAGAGCGGCAATGTCCGCCCCCACGAGCGCACCCACCCCGGCCCGCTCGAGGACCGGCTGCTGCTGACCCGGGCGACGCTGCACAACCTCTCCCCGATCTTCTCGCTCAGCACCGCCGACGCCTGGCCGCTGGTCGAGCCCGCGGTGCAGGGCCCGCCCTGGGGCGAAGCGACCGACGAGGACGGAACCGTCAACCGCGTCTGGCGGGTCGGCGACCCGGCGATCCTCGCCGCCGTGAGCGAGCGCCTCGCCGGCGCCCAGCTGCTGATCGCCGACGGCCACCACCGCTACGAGACCGCCCGCGCCTACCGCGACGAGGTCGGTGGCGAGGGGCCGCAGAACTACACGCTGATGGCGCTGACCGGGCTCGACGACCCCGGCCTGACCGTCTTCCCCACCCACCGCCTGCTCTCCGGCTTCGCCGGCGACCGCGAGCGCCAGACCCGCCTCGGCTCCGGACTGCGCGAGATCTTCGAGGTCACCGAGGTCGACCGCGCCGCGATTGACCCAACGGGTGAGGACGGCGTCGGCGTCTTCGGCCTCTACGACAGCTTCCACAAGCAGGCCTACCGACTGCGGCTGAAGGACACCGCCGAGCTCGACCGGCTGCTGAGCGGCAAGCCCGAGGCCTATCGCCGCCTCGACTCGGCGATCCTCGAGACCCTGGTGCTGAAGGGCCTGGCCGGGATGGACGGCCACGACATCGACGCGCGCCGCGGCCTCGAGTACGCCAAGAGCGTCGGCGACGCCCTGGCGATGGTCGACGGCGGCGGCTACGACGTCGCCTTCATCCAGCGTCCGGTCCCGGTCGAGCAGGTGAAGGCGATCGCCGACACCGAGGAGAACATGCCGCCGAAGTCGACCTACTTCTTCCCCAAGGTGATCACCGGCATCGTCTTCAACCCGGTCGGCTGAGCGCCCGGCGTAGGATCGGGCCGTGGTCAAGATCTACACCAAGAAGGGCGACGACGGGACCACCTCGCTCTGGTACGGCGGCCGCGTCCCCAAGCACCACGGTCGCACCGAGGCCTACGGCACGCTCGACGAGGCCTGCTCCCAGCTCGGCCTCGCCCGCGCCCTCTGCGGCCCCGATCAGGCCGAGCTCGCCGCCGACATCCTCGGCGTCCAGGACGGCATCTACATCGCCGGCGCCGAGCTGGCGACGGCGCCGGAGGCGGCCGACCGCCTCGAAGACGGCATCAGTCGCACCACCGAGGCGATGGTCGCCGAGCTGGAGCGGCTGATCGACCGCTACATGTCGGAGGTCGACCTGCCGCCGAAGTTCGTCATCCCCGGCGGCAACCGGCTCTCCGCCCAGCTCGACGTCGCCCGCACCGTGATCCGCCGCGCCGAGCGCCGGATCTCCGTCCTCAAGGAGGCCGGAGAGCTCGACGGCGAGACCGTGATCCACTTCGTCAACCGCGCCTCCGACCTCGCCTTCGCGATGGCCCGCTTCGCCGACGTCCCCGACCCGGCCCTGTTCGAGGGCCGCGCCCGCGGGACGGCGCGATGAAGGTCACCGCCCGCCGTCGCGGCGAGGAGGGGTTCACCCACGACGTCGAGATCGAGGGCGGCCACAGCGTCGTCGTCGACGAGCCGGCGGCGGTCGGCGGCGCCGACCTCGGCCCGAAACCGACGCTGCTGCTGGCCGCCAGCCTGGCCGGCTGCACGGCGGCGACGGTCGAGCTCTACGCCGAGCGCAAAGGCTGGGACCTCGGCGAGGTCGAGGTGGACGTCGACGTCGCCTACGACCGGGCCAACCCGACCGAGTTCGAGGTCACCGTGCGCCTCTCCGGCGAGCTGGATGAGGAGCAGCGGGCGCGGCTGCTGGTGATCGCCGGCAAATGCCCGGTCCACAAAGTCGTCGCCGGCGAGACCCCGGTCGTCGTCTCCGACCGCATCGAGCAGCTCTGATGGACCTCGGCCTGGCCGGGCGCCGCTGCGTCGTCACCGGGGCCAGCCGCGGGATCGGCCGCGAGACCGCGGTGCAGCTCTGCGGCGAGGGCGCCAGCGTGCTGCTGGTCGCCCGCGACGAGCGCCGCCTGCGCGAGGTCCAGGAAGAGGCCGACGGGGCAGGAGCGCCGGCCGGCGGCCGCGCCGCGGTGCTGGCCCAGGACGTCACCGACGCCGACGCCGGCGAGCGCATGCTCGCCACCGCGACCGACTACCTCGGCGGCCTCGACGTGCTCGTCAACAACGCCGGCGTCGCCACCTGGCGCGACCTCGACGAGGTCCCCGACGAGGACTGGCGCGACCAGTACGAGCTCAGCGTGATGGCGCCGCTGCGGGCGATGCGCGCCGCCCTGCCGCCGATGGCCGAGCGCGGCTGGGGGCGCGTCGTCAACGTCTGCTCGACCTCGGGCAAGCGCCCCTCGGCGGCGATGGCCGCCTACTCGGTCGCCAAGGCGGCCGAGCTCTCGCTCTCGCGCCTGTTCGCCGACCGCTATGCCAAGCGCGGCGTCCTCGTCAACGCGATCGCGCCCGGCCCGACCGAATCGGAGATGTGGATGGACCCGGGTGGCCTGCTCGACCAGTCCCGGGCGCTCTCCGGCGCCGCCAGCCGCAAGGAGGCGCTGGCCACGGCCGGCGCCAAACGCCCGATCGGCCGCCTCGCCGCCCCGGAGGAGATCGCCGCCGCGATCGTCTTCCTCTGCTCCGAGCGCGCCTCCTACGTCAGTGGCGCCGCCTGGTCGGTAGACGGCGGCACCGTCCAAGTCATCATCTAGCAGTGGGCCGACGGGACGAAAACGGGCCCATATCTCACGAAATCGGCCCGTCGGCGCTCGGTTCTCGGTTGCTGACGCCCGCGCAGGCGGCGGATATGGAGTCGCGTGGGGGGACGGATGCGGCCGTCCTGCTGGCGGTCTACGGGTGGCCGGAGGCTCCGGGGCTGATCTTCACCGAGCGACGGGCGGACCTCAAACGGCACGCCGGCGAGATCTCCTTCCCCGGCGGGCGCCGCGACGCGGGCGACGCCGACCTGGGCGCGACGGCGCTGCGCGAGGCCAGCGAGGAGATCGCCCTCGACCCGGGCGCGGTCGAGCTGGCCGGGGCGCTGGCGCCGGTCTCCACCTTCGTCACCGGCTTCCGCGTCCACCCCTTCGTCGGCCTCGTCGCCCACCCCTCCGAGCTGGGCCTCGACCCGAACCCGACCGAGGTCGAGACCGTGCTCACCTTCTCGCTCGACCTCCTGCGCGGCGGCTACGCGATGCGCCGCCTGCTGCGCCGCGGCGTCCCCATCCACACCCCCACCTACGAGGTCGAGGGACAGCTGATCTGGGGCGCGACGGCCCGCATTCTCGCCGACCTGCTGGAACGCCTCGGCTAAACGTCTCTCTCTATGGGGACGCCGACCATGTTCCCCCACTCCGCCCAGGAGCCGTCGTAGTTCTTCGCGCCCTCGACGCCGAGCAGCTCGTGCAGGACGAACCAGGTGTGGGCGGAGCGCTCGCCGATCCGGCAGTAGGCGAACACCGGCTTGCCCTCCTCGAGCACGCCCTTGGCCGTGTAGAGCTCGCGCAGCTGCTCGGCCGACTTGAAGGTGCCGTCCTCGTTCACCGCCCGCGCCCACGGCACCAGGGCGGCGCCGGGGATGTGCCCCGCCCGCTGCGCCCCCTCCTGCTCGTAGCCGGCCATCGCGATCAGCTCGCCCGAGTACTCCTGCGGGCTGCGCACGTCGACCAGGTTGGCGCCGCCGCCGAGCGCCGCGCGGACCTCCTCCCGGTAGGCGCGGATCGAGTCGTCTCCGGCTCTGGCCGTGAAGGTCGCCGGCGGGTGGGACGGGACGTCGGTGCTGGTCTCGCGCCCCTCGGCGATCCACTTCTCGCGCGCGCCGTCGACCAGCTTCACCGCGGCGTGCCCGTAGTAGAGGAAGTACCAGTAGGCGTAGGCGGCGAACCAGTTGTTGCGGTCGCCGTAGAGGACGACCGTGTGCTCGTCGGAGATCCCCCGGCTCTCGACCAGGGCGGCGAACTCCTCCGGCCCGAGGAAGTCGCGCTCGACCGTGTCCTGCAGGTCGACCCTCCAGTCCAGGCCGATCGCGCCGGGGACGTGGCCCTGGGCATAGAGCGCCGGGTCCTCGTCGACCTCGACGATGCGGATCGAGTCGTCGTCCAGGTGCTCGGCCAGCCAATCGGTCCCCACCAGCACGTCCTTGGCGTAGCTCATCCACCGCCTCCGGGCCTCGCAACGGCTCCCAGGGCCGCGTTCGCCATCTCCTCGCCCCAGGCGACCGGGTCGCCCGGGTCCGCCGCCACGACCTCGACCGGGATCCGCCAGGTGCGCCCGGCGGCGCGGACGATCTCGGCGCCGGCCTCCAGCAGCTCCGGCCCGGCGCTCCCGGCCCCCTCGTAGACGACACCGCGCACAGGCGTGTCGACCAGGTGTTCCAGCAGCCGCTCCAGCCGCGGCCCGTGGATCGCCGCCAGCGCCTCCGGCCCCCCCGCCGCCGAGCCCAGCAGCAGGCAGACGACGGCGACGTCGCCGACCAGGTCGAGGATCGTCCCCGGCCGGTCGGGGTCGGCCAGCGCCGGCTCGATCCCGGCCGCCTCGATCGCCGCCAGCCCGGCCTCGGCGCGGCTGGTCCCGCGCACCGCCCAGCCCTCCGCCAGGAGCCTCTCCCCCAGCACGCGGCCGCGACAACCGCAGCCGACGATCAGAGTCCGGGCCATGCCGGCCAGTCTAGGCCGCGGGCGGTACCGGCTACGTGGCCCGGAACGGGCCGCGGCCGCGCATCCGCAGCCGCTCGTCCTCGGCGACGCCCGCCTCCAGCTCCTCCGCGGTCAGCTCCGGCGCGCCGCGGCGGCGGCGCATCTCGTTCTGGGCCTCGAGCATCTGGCGCACATCGTCGATCTCGTTCTGCGCCTCGACCTCCGGCGAGCGGGTCGGCGTCCAGTCGACCAGCTCGGCCGAGGAGCCGGGGTAGTGGTGGCCGACGAGCAGCAGGACGGCGACGACGAACCCCAGCACCGCCAACGTCCCCAGTACGTACAGCACCTGCCCAGGGTACGCCGTCAGGTAGCCTCGCGGGCGGTGAATCCTGGGTTCGAAGAGCTTGCCAGCGTCGACGGGACGGTGACCGCCACCGCCGAGGCGACGATCGGGCTGAAGGACGACGCCGTCTACCGCGGCGACGGCGCCTTCGAGGTGATCCGCCTCTACCACGGCAAGCCGTTCGCGATCGGCGACCACCTCGACCGCCTCGCCCGCTCGGCCGACGCGATCGAGCTGAGCTTCGACCGCGACGCGCTGGAAGCCGAGATCGGCGAACTGCTGCGGGCGGCGGGTGAGGTCGACGGCCAGCTGCGCCTGATCGTCACCCGCGGCGGCCGCCGCATCGCCGCCACCGAGCCGATCCCCCCGCACCCCGAGACCCTCACGCTCTCCAGCGTCACCTACTGCCCGACCGTGATCCTCAACGGCGTCAAGTCGCTCTCCTACGCGGCCAACATGCAGGCGACGCGGATCGCCAGGGGCCGCGGCGCCGACGAGGCGGTGCTGGTGCGCCCCGACGGCACCGTGCTGGAGCCGCCGACCTCCTCGATCTTCTGGGTCTCGCCGGAAGGCGAGCTGAGGACGCCGATGCTCTCCGACGGCGTCCTCGAGTCGATCACCCGCGACCGGCTGGTCAAGGCGCTGCACGTCGAACAGGGCAGCTGGCCGATCGACGACCTGCACACCGCCGGCGAGGCGTTCCTCGCCTCGACCACGCGGGAGATCCAGGCGGTGGCGGCGATCGACGGGAGAACGCTCGCCGCCGCGCCGGGCCCGCGCACGCGCGAGGCGCAGGAGGCATTCGCCGAGACCCTGGGACGGGAGCTTCGCGAGCTCTGACGCAGGACGAAGGGAACGACCGAGACGACGGGAGGCAGGGGCAGTGGACTTCCAACTCAGCGACGAGCAGCGACTGATCGCCGAGACGGCGCGCGAGTTCGCCGACCGCGAGATCCTGCCGCGGGTGCGCGACAACGACCGCGCCGGCCGTTTCGACCGCGAGCTGGCGGGCAAGATGGGCGAGGTCGGCTACCTCGGCGCCCCGGTCGCCGAGGAGTACGGCGGCCGCGACCTCGACTACGTCGGCTACGGGCTGATCGTCGAGCAGATCGGCCGCGCCGACTCCTCCGCCCGCACCGTGGTCTCGGTCCAGACCTCGCTGGTCGCCGGCTCGATCGAGCGCTGGGGCAACGAGGAGCAGAAGACGACCTGGCTCCCCCGCCTCTGCTCGGGAGAGGCGCTGGGCTGCTTCGGCCTGACCGAGCCCGACACCGGCTCCGACGCCGCCAACCTCCGCACCCGCGCCACCAGGACCGACTCCGGCTGGTCGATCAGCGGCCAGAAGATGTGGATCTCGCTCGCCAACTACGCCGAGGTGGCGCTGATCTTCGCCCAGACCGACCCGGCGGAGAAGCACCGCGGCCTCGCCTGCTTCCTCGTCCCCACCGGCAGCGAGGGCTTCACCGCGCAGGAGATCCACGGCAAGCTCGGCCTGCGCTCCTCCGACACCGCCGAGATCTCGCTCGACGAGGTCGAGGTGCCCGATGAGGCGATGCTCGGCGAGGTCGGCGACGGCTTCAAGGTGGCGATGAGCGCCCTCGACAACGGCCGCTACAGCGTCGCCGCCGGCTGCGTCGGCATCTGCGAAGGCTGCGTCGAGGCCTCGGTCGCCTACTCGACCGAGCGCAAGCAGTTCGGCGTCCCCCTCGCCCGCTTCCAGCTGGTCCAGGAGATGATCGCCGAGATGATCCTCAAGCGCGACGCGAGCCGGATGCTGGTGCTGCGGGCCGGCATCCTCAAGGACGAAGGCAGGCCGAACACGATGGAGACCTCGGTGGCGAAGCTGTACGCGACCGAGTCGGCGGTCGAGTGCGCGAACCTGGCGATCCAGGTCCACGGCGGCTCCGGCTACGTCGACGACTACCCGGTCGAGCGCTACCTGCGCGACGCCCGCGTCACCACCCTCTACGAGGGGACCTCGCAGATCCAGAAGCTGATCATCGGCCGGCTGGCGACGGGGGTGAACGCGATGCTGCCCTTCGAGGAGAGCTGAGCCGGTGGCGGCGCTGATCGAGGTCTCGGTCCCGGCGGAGGGCGTCGCGCTGCTGCGGCTCGACCGCCCCGAGGCGCGCAACGCCCTCTCGTCCGCGATGCGGGAGGAGATAGCGGCCGGCCTGGAGCGCCTCGACGCCGACCCCGAGGCACGCTGCGTCGTGCTCGCCGGCTCCGACGAGTTCTTCGCCGCCGGCGCCGACATCAAGGCGATGGCCGAACGCGACCCGTCCGCCGCGACCGACCCCGAGGGCGCGTCGTTCTGGGCCCGGCTGGCGGCAATCCAGACGCCGCTGATCGCGGCGGTCTCCGGCTACGCGCTCGGCGGCGGCTGCGAGCTGGCCCTCGCCTGCGACATGATCGTCGCCGACGAGCGCGCCCGGTTCGGGCAGCCGGAGATCACGCTCGGGATCATTCCCGGCGGCGGCGGCACGCAGCGGCTGACGCGGGCGATCGGCAAGCAGCGGGCGATGGAGTACGTGCTCACCGGCCGCCGCTTCGACGCCGGGACCGCGCACGAGTGGGGCCTGGTGAACGTGGTCGCGCGCAAGGGCGCCTGGCTCGGCGAGGCGATCGAGCTGGCGCGGACGATCGCCGAGCGACCCCCGGTCGCCGTCCGCCTCGCGAAGCAGGCCGTGCTGAGCGCCGAGGAGACGACGATGTCGGACGGGCTGCGGGCCGAGCGGGAGCTGTTCGACGAGGCGATGGCGACCGAGGACCGGGTCGAGGGCATGCGCGCCTTCCTCGAGAAACGCGACCCCGACTTCCGCGGCCGCTAGCCCCGAGGGCCGACGGGACGAAATGTCACCCCGGGGACGACAGATCGGCACATCGGCCGCCATCGGCGTCCTCGGCGCCGGGACGATGGGGAGCGGGATCGCCCAGGTGGCGGCGCTCGGCGGCTTTCGGACCCTGCTCTACGACGCGGTGCCGGAGGCGGCCGTGGCCGGCACCGAGCGGGCCCGCGGGGCGCTTGCCAAGGGCGCGGCGCGCGGGCGCTGGAGCGAGGCCGAGGCCGAGGCCGCCGCCGCGCGCCTCGTCCCGGCCACCGAGCTGACGGAGCTCGCCGGCTGCGAGCTGGCGCTCGAGGCCGCCCCCGAGGACCTGGCGCTGAAGCGGGAGCTGTTCGCCGCCACTGCGGCCGCCTGCGGCCCCGATACGGTCCTCGCCACCAACACCTCCTCGCTGCGGGTGACCGAGATCGCCGTCGGCGTCCCCCACCCCGAGCGGCTGGTCGGGATGCACTTCTTCAACCCGCCGGCGCTGATGAAGCTGGTCGAGGTGGTCGCCACGGAGGCGTCCTCCGAGGCGGCGCTCGCCACCGCCACCGAGGCGGCGCGGCGGATGGGCCGCACCCCGATCCGCGCCCGCGACACCCCGGGCTTCGTCGCCAACCGGCTCGCCCGCCCCTTCTACCTGGAGTCGCTGCGGATGCTCGCCGACGAGGTCGCCGACGCCGCCACGATCGACCGCGTCGTCCGCCGCGGCGGCGGCTTCCGCATGGGCCCGTTCGAGCTGATCGACCTGATCGGGCTCGACGTCAACCTCGAGATCGCCCGCTCCTTCTTCGTCCAGGGCGGCGAACCGGAGCGCTGGCGCCCGAGCCCGATCCAGGAGCGGCTGGTCGCCGAAGGCCGCCTCGGCCGCAAGAGCGGCGCCGGCTACTACGCCTACGCCGAGGACGCGACCGCCGCCACACCCCCCCGTTCCGCTGTTCCTTTGCCCCGCCATTCCACGCAAAGGAACAGCGGAACGGGGCGGCCGACGCTGGACCCGGCGGAGCTCGTGGCGGTCGACCCGGCGGCGGCGGAGATCCTCACGCGCCTCTTCGCCCAGATCGCCAACGAGGCCGCCTTCGCCCTGGAAGAGGAGGTGGCATCGCCGGGGGACATGGAGACCGCGGTCGAGCTCGGCCTCAACTGGCCACTCGGCCCGCTGGAGATAACCGAGCTGGTCGGCGCCGGGCGCGCCGTCGCCCTGCTCGACGCGCTGCGGGCGGAGCAAGGCGACGCCTACCTGGTCGCACCGCGCCTCAGCCGGAGCTGAGCCGCATCATCAGCTCGTCGACGTAGCACCAGCTCCAGTCCTCGCCCGGCTCGGCGGAGCGGACGATCGGGTGGCCGGTGCCCTTGTGGTGCGCGGTGGCGTGCTTGCCGACCGAGTTGTCGCAGCAGCCGACGTGGCCACAGGTCTGGCACATCCGCAGGTGAACCCAACGCATGCCGATCGCCAGACACTCTTCGCAGCCCTCCACCTCGCCGGGAAGGTCGAGGTAGTTAACCGAGTCCAGATGAGTGCATTCCGCTGCCGTACCGCGAAGATACAGGCATCCGCCCCAACATCCGTCCAGGAATACGGCCTCTCACCCGAAGGTCACCCCCCAAACGGGTGGCCAGGCGAAGGCCGACCAGAGATTCAGGGCCCGGCAGGGGCGATCTCGGCCGGCTCGCCGCCGGGGAGCCAGTGGGACTCGACCGGGGGCGGGCTGTCGCGCAGGTACCACTCGGCGTCGAGGGCGCCCTTGCAGCCGCTGCCGGCGGCGGTGACGGCCTGGCGATAGGTGTGGTCGACGACGTCGCCGACGGCGAAGACCCCGGCGAGGTTGGTGCGGGTTGAGCCGCCCTCGGTGAGGATGTAGCCGTTCTCGTCGGTGCCGACCTGGCCGGCGACGACCTCCGATTTGGGGATGTGGCCGATCGCGACGAAGGCGCCATCGGTCTCGAGCTCCTCCTCGGCGCCGGTCTCGGCGTTGCGCAGCCGGACCTTCTCCAGCTTGCCGTCCTCGCCGGCAACGAACTCCTCCGGCACGAAGGGGGTCTTGAGGCTGATGTTGCCCTGCTCGCGAGCCCGGTCGAACATGATCTTCGAGGCGCGGAACTCGTCGCGGCGGTTGACGATCGTCAGCTCGCTGGCGTACTTGGAGATGAAGATCGAGTCCTCCATCGCGGAGTCGCCGCCACCGACCACGATCACCTTCTGGCCCTTGAAGAAGGCGCCGTCGCAGACGCCGCAGGTGGAGACGCCGCGGCCGCCGAGCTCCATCTCGCCGGGAACGCCGAGCCGCCGCGGCTCCGCCCCCATCGCCAGGATCACGGTCTTGGCACGGTGCTCCTCGTCGCCGAGGAAGACCTTCTGGACGCCGCCGTCGGAGAACTCGACACGGTCGACGTCGTCGGTCACGAAGCGGGTCCCGAAGCGCTCGGCCTGAGCGCGGAACTGGCTCATCATCTCCGGGCCCATGATCCCCTCGGGGTAGCCCGGGTAGTTCTCGACGTCGGTCGTGTTCTGCAGCTGGCCGCCCCACTGGAAGCCCTCGAAGACGAGCGGCTCGAGGTTGGCCCGCGCCGTGTACAGCGCCGCCGTGTAGCCGGCGGGGCCGCCGCCGACGATGATCACGTTCTCCACTTTCTTGCTGTCAGTCATCTCTTTCGCCGCCTGGAGTCTATTACTTCACTTTTGATAGTAAGCCTACCCCAGACGGTCCGCAACCCCACCGAGGGCCGGCTCGAAATCCGATTCGGCGCTGCCGCCCCGCTCGATCGGCGGCCCCTCCGTTTCCCAGCGGCGCACCGTCTGTCGCAGCTGGAAGAAGGCGACGACGCCGGGTGGGATCGGCATCCAGAAGGCGACCAGGCGGAAGATCAGGATCGCCGGGAAGACGGCTTCCTCGGGGATGCCGAAGAGGACGAAGGCGCCGATCATGCCCGCGTCGACCGCCCCCACCCCGGCCGGGGCGAGCGGGAGGAGGTTGGCGACCATGCCGAGGAAGAACCCCTGGACCACGACCGCCAGCGGGACCTTGACGCCGAGCGCGTGGAAGGAGGCCCACAGCACGCCGATGCTGGCGGCCCAGAAGCCGGCGGCGCCGAGCACCGCCAGGCCGCCGCGAGAGGGATGGGCGAAGAGGCCGATCGCGAACCTGAACCCCTCGCCCAGGGTCGAGGGCACTTTGGCCGCCGACTTGACGAAGGCCCGCGCCCGCTCGCCGTGGGCGAACGGCGCCAGCCGCTTCTCGAGGTCGCCCGGGATCAGGGCGACCAGGGCGCCGAGCACCAGCAGCACCCCGGCGATCGCGGCCGGGATGACCGTCAGCTCGACCGAGGCCTTGCCGTGCAGCACCCCGGTCCGCAGCAGGATCCCGAAGAGGATGATCGCCAGCGGGTAGAAGGCGTAGTGCAGGGAGATGAAGGCGACCATGCGGCGGGCGGTGTCGCGGCGCCCCATGCCGGCCTTGCGCAGCGCCCAGTAGGTGACGGCGATGCCGCCGGCGCCACCGGCCGAGAACAGCAGGGTGGCGGCGACCCCCGCCATGTTGATCTCGTAGGTCTCACTCCAGCGCAGCCGCAGCGCGTCGCCGCCCACGACCGCCTTGAAGAGGGCGATGTAGGTCGCGTAGGCGACCACGTTGAAGCCGATCGCGACCCCGATCCAGACCGGGTCCGCTTCACCCAGCCGGTTCATCGCGTCGCCGAGGCCGACCAGCTTCGGGAAGAGGAAGTAGATGCTGCCGAGCAGCACCAACACGACCAGGACCGTCTGGACAACCCGCCGCGGGGTTACGAGCGGCAGCTCGACGGTGCGATTCCCGTTCGCCGAGTCTTGAGACACGCCTGAGACGCTACCCGCTCGCGATCCTCTCCAGTCGCTGTAGCGCCCCGTTGACCCCCTGCACCAGGGGCTCGGCGAGGGTTTCGCCACGGCGCACGGCGGCGACCAGCAGCGCTCCCGCGATCAGGTCGGTCACGTAGTGCTCGCCGAGATAGACCAGCCCGAAGCCCAGCGTCAGCGCGTACCCCCAGCCCAGCGTCCCCTCAACCCGGCCGGTTTCCGCCAGCGAGAGCGCGGCGCTGACCGAGGTCGCGAAGTGCAGCGAGGGCATCGCCGCCCACGGATTGCCGCCGAGCGCGTCGTACATCGTCTCCCAGGCCGCGCCCCAGGTCGGTTCACCGACCTCGACCATGATCCGTCGCACCCCCTCCCCGGTCAGCCCGTTCTCCGAGGACCACCACGGCGGCGCGGTCGGCACCGCGAAGTAGAGGGCGCAGCCGATGTCGAAGACCGCCGCCATCTGGCGAGCGGCCCGCGGGAAGCGGTCGTTGTCGCGAGCCAGGACCACGGCCAGCGCCAGGTACGGCTCGATGAACCAGAGCCAGTGCGCCCAGGTGAGCACGCGGTCGACGATCCCCACCCGCGGCAACCGGGCCAGCGCCCGCTGCAGGCGCACGTTGGGCAGCCGGCCGGCCCCGATCGCGCGGTCGATCGCGATCGGGTAGCGGCTGCGCAGGCGGGCACGCAGGCGCTCGGGGTCGTCGTAGGGCATCTCGTGGACGACGGTGAACGCCCACATCTGCAGCGCGAAGAGGGCAACGTCGCGCTTCTTGGACCGCGGCGTCAGCACCGCCAGCGCCAGCGGGCCCGAAGCGCAGACCGCGACCGTCACGGAGGCGGGGATTCGCAGTCGCCGCCGCAGGATCGGAGCGGCGATCGCCGCTCCGATGGCGGCGCCGGCTCCGGCGCGCACCGCGAGCCGCAGCGCACGGGATGGCCGGGTGCGCCTCTTCATAAGCTGGGCGAGTATAGGTAGGCGCTCTGGAGGCCGGTTGCGGACGGTAGCGCCGCCGCGCCGCCCGGCGTGATTAGAATGGCCGCGCTTTGGCGCCGCACTCCCCTGGCACGGACCAGATCGACACTCTCCTTTGGATCGGCTTCGCCGCCGCGGCGATTGTCGTGGTCGCGGTCAACGTCGCCCTGATCTACGCCCTGCGCCGCCGCGGCGGGCGCGGCACCGCCCCGCGGCAGGTCTCCGGCGGCCGCCGCCTCCAGTTCCGGGTGGCCGGCGTTCTCACCGTCTTCGCCGCCGTGCTCTTCGTCCTCGGCATCGTCTTCACCGACAAGGCGAGCCAGACGCCGAGCACGGGCAGCGCCGGCCTCGTCTCCGCCAGAAGCGAACCGCTGACGATCACGGCGACCGGCCAGCAGTGGCTGTGGCGCTACGACTACCCCAACGGCGCCTTCACCTATTACAAACTCGTGGTCCCGGTCGACACCGCCGTCAAGCTGAACCTCGTCTCCACCGACGTCGTCCACACCTGGAACGTCCCCGACCTCGCCGGCAAGCACGACGCAGTCCCGGGCAAGGTCAACACGGTCCTCTTCTCCGCCAACGAAGAAGGCGACTTCGAAGGCTCCTCGGCGACCTTCTCGGGCCAGGCATACGCGGCGATGCGCTCCGAGGTCGAAGTCGTCTCGCCCCAGGCCTACGAAGAATTCCTCGAAAACCAGCAGTCCGACATCGAAATCGCCCAGGAACACGTCGTCGGCCAGATCGAAAACGGAGAAGTCCCATGAGCAGCGTGACCCAGCGCCCCGAGCTCGTCGTCGACGGCTACCCCAAGCGACGTCCGCGCTGGGTCCAGTTGGCAAGCAGCGCCGACCACAAGGACATCGGCCGGATCATGGTCGTCGGCGCGCTCGGCTTCCTCTTCCTCTCGGCCGTCGAGCTGCTGCTGATGCGCCTGCAGCTGGCGGTGCCGGAAAACACCTTCCTCCCCCCGGTCGGCTTCAACCGGATGCTCTCCGACTACGGCGCCACCGCCGTCTTCTTCTTCGCGATTCCCCTGGTCCTGGGGCTCTTCTACTACGTGGCGCCGCTGCAGATCGGCTCCCGCGGCACCGCCCTGCCGCGCCTCGGGCAGATCGGCATGTCGCTGTGGGTCGCCGGCGCCGCGGTGCTCTACGCGACCTACCTCTTCACCCCCACGGAGGCCGGCGTCAACCCGCTCGCGCCGCTCACCGAGTCGGCCTTCCTCTCCAACAACGGCGTCGACGCCTGGGCCACGGCGACCGGCCTGGCGACGCTCGGCTTCGTCTTCCTCTCGATCAACCTGCTGACCACGCTGCGCAACATGCGCGCCCCGGGCATGGCCTGGCGCCGCGTTCCCGTCTTCGCCTGGGCCGCCACCGTCGGCAGTTCGCTGATGCTCTTCATCGGCCCGGTCCTGCTGGCGGCGCTGACGATGCTGATGATCGACCGCAATTACGGCGGCATCTTCTTCGCCGACGGGTCGGGCGGCGCCCCGCTGCTCTGGCAGCACCTGAGTTGGATCTTCTTCTCCGGCGCCTACATGCTGATCCTGATCTTCGCCCTCGCCGCAGTCGCCGAAATCGTCGCCACCTTCGCCGGCAAACCGCTCTTCAACCGCGCCGTCGTGATGGCCTCGCTGGCCGCGATCGCCGTGCTCGGCACCCTCGCCTGGATGCAGAACATGCTGACCGCCCCGATCGGGATCGGCTGGATGTACTTCGCGATGCTGATGTCGTTGGCGCTGATCGTCCCCTTCGGCCTCGTCATCTTCAACCTGATCGCGACCCTGGCCGGCAGCTCGCTGCGGATGCGGGCGCCGTTGCTGTTCGCGGCCGGCGCGATCTCCGCGATCTCCGTCGGACTCGCAGCCGAGATCGTGCAGTCGATGGTCGGCGCAGCCTGGGACCTGAAGAACACCACCGCCGCCACCGCCGCGACCCACTTCGCGCTGATCGGTGGCGCCGTCTTCGGCGGCTTCGGCGCGCTCCACTTCTGGTTCCCGAAGATGACCGGGCGGACGATGGGCGAGAGCCTGGCCCGGATCTCCTTCTGGACGATGGTCGCCGGCCTCGGCCTCGCCTTCGTGCCGCTGTTCCTCGCCGGCGCGATCGACGGCCAGGTGATCGACGCCTACAAGTACTACGACGGCACCGGCGTCAACGTCTACAACCTGCTCTCCTCGATCGGCGTCCTGGTGCTCGGCATCGGCATCGTCCTGACCCTGGTCAACGCGATCCTCAGCCGCACCGGCGGCCCCGAGGCCGGCCACGACCCCTGGGGCGGCGACTCGCTCGAGTGGTTCACGCTCTCGCCGCCAGACCCCCACAACTTCGACGTCCTGCCCGATGTCCGCAGCGATCGTCCGATGCGTGACATCCGCGACGCGATCGCGCACCGCACCGGCCGCGGCGAGCTTGCCGCACGCGAGTCCCAGCCGGTAGCCTGACCGGCATGGATGCCGGGGCCCAGACCGTGCCCTCTGCGGCGGCGGCTGCCCCGCGCTCAGCCGCGCTGACGACTCTGCGCGACTACCTGACGCTGACCAAGCCGAAGGTCCAGTCGCTGCTGCTGTTCACGACGGTGACGACGATGTACGTCGCCGGCAACCCGTCGCTCGAGCTGATCTTCCTCACCTGCCTCGGCGGCGCCCTCTCGGCCGGCGGCGCCGGCGCGATCAACCACGCCGTCGACCGCGACGTCGACCAGCTGATGAGCCGCACCGCGGACCGCCCCGTCGCCTCCGGGCGCGTCTCCCCCGCCGCCGCGATCGCCTTCGGCTCGCTGCTCGGCCTCTCCTCGTTCGCCCTGCTCGCGCTCACCGTCAACCCGCTGGCGGCGGCGCTCTCGCTCTCCGGGCTGTTCGGCTACGTCTTCGTCTACACGCTCTGGCTCAAGCGCAGCACCCCGCAGAACATCGTGATCGGCGGCGCCGCCGGCGCGGTGCCCCCGCTGGTCGCCTGGGCGGCGGTCACGGGCGGGCTCAGCGGCATGGCCTTCTACCTGTTCGCGATCGTCTTCTTCTGGACCCCGCCCCACTTCTGGGCGCTCTCGCTGCTGATGAAGAAGGACTACGCGAAGGCGAACATCCCGATGCTGCCGGTGGTCCGCGGCGAGGACGAGACCCGGCGCCAGATCGTCCTCTACACCGTCCTGCTCTACGCGGTCACCCAGCTGCCCTTCTGCGCCGGCGGCCTCGGCGTCGCCTACCTGGTCCCCTCGATGCTCCTCGGCGCCGTCTTCATCTGGTTCTCCGTGAAACTGCTGCGCACCGCCGAGCGGCGCTGGGCCCTGCGGACCTACCTCTTCTCGCTGGCCTACCTGGCGCTGCTGTTCCTCTCGATGGCCATCGCCGCGCACGCCTAACCGGCCAAGAGTCAGGACCAGCCCCGCGCAACGCGCGGGAATCGCCTTCAGCCGGCGCAGCTGCGGCCGGGGGGCCGCACAACCGCCCCTCCTGATAGAACTCCGCCCGTGGATCGCGAACTCGCGCGCAAGAACATGATCGGCGGCCTTGTCGCCGGCGGCTTCGCGACCGCGATCTTCGCCCTCTGCTTCGTCGCCGCGACCCTCTACCTCGCCCAGTAGGAGCGATGAGCGAGCATCGACAGGTTCCGGAGCCGGGCGAGGCCGTCTACGTGCCGCGTCCCTCGTGGGCGCCCGCGTTCCTCGCCCTCGGCGCCGTCGGCCTGGTCTGCGGCATCTACGCGGCCGGCTTCATCTTCTCGCCCTACATCTGGTCGGTCCTCGGCGCGATCATCGCCCTGGCCGCGCTGCGCAGCCTCGTCCGCGGCGCCGTCCGCGGCTACTTCCGCCTGCCGCGCAAGCAGCGCGTGCACGGCGCGGCGCTGCCGGTCGAGACGATCAGCGCCCCTCCGAAGCCCTGACGCGCTGAGATCGGCGTCAGCCGGGAGTCATGCCGGACGTCGCGCCGGCGCTGGTCCAGACGCGCATGACGTCGCGCATCGAGAGGACGCCGACCGGCTCTCCCAGCTCGCAGACGACCAGGTGGCGGACGTTGCGGCGCGACATCTCGGCCGCGGCACGCTCCAGGCTCCAGTCGGGCGCGACCGAGATCACGCTCTCGCTCATGTGGTCGCCGACCAGCTCGACGTCGGGGTCCTGGCCGCGGCCGACCGAGACCAGCAGGTCGCGCTCGGTGACGATCCCCGGCGCCGGGGAGTCGGCGTCGCTCACCAGCGCCGCCCCGGTCCCTTTCTCGACCATCCTGGCGGCCGCCTCGCGCAGGGTGTGCGATGGACCCACGGTCAGCGACACCTCCGTCATCCCGTCCCTCACCTGCATCGAGCCACTCCTCTCGGCCGGCGTTCAGAGCTAGTGCGAATCGTCTCAAGAGTAGCCGAACCGGCGGCGCGGGACAGGACGCTTTCCCCGGGCCTCGACATATAGACTCCCGCCCGCCTCCGACGTATGCGTAGCCACCTGAAACCCATCCGCCCGCTGCTCGCCCTCGCCGCGCTCGTGGCCACCGTCGTGGCCGTCTCCGGCTGCGGCACCACCACGGCGGACACCACCCGCGGCCGCAGCCTCTTCGTGCAGAAATGCGGCGTCTGTCACGAATTGGCCCAGGCGGGGACGACGGCCCAGATCGGTCCCAATCTCGACAGCGCCTTCGCCGCCGCCCGCGCGGCCGGCGAGAACGGCGACACGATCGAAGGGATCGTCAAGGCCCAGGTCGAGTTCCCGCGCCCGAACAACGGCGATCCGGCCGTCTCGATGCCGGCCGACGTCGTCAGCGGGCAGGACCTCAACGACGTCGCCGCCTACGTCGGCGAATGGGCCGGCGTCCCCGGCGCCAAGCCTCCGACGGTCGAAGGCGGCGCCGGCGCCCAGGTCTTCGCCAACAATGGCTGCGGCGGCTGCCACACGCTCGCCGCCGCCAACTCCGGCGGCACCACGGGCCCCAACCTCGACGAAGTCCTGCCGGGCCAGAGCGCGGCGATGATCGAAGAATCGATCGTCGACCCCAACGCCAAGATCGCCTCCGGCTACCCGGCAAACGTGATGCCCTCGAACTTCGGCGAAACGCTCTCGAAGACGGAACTCGAAAACCTGATCGAATTCCTCTCCGAAAGCACCTCGAAGTCCAAGGGCGGCTGAGCCCAAAGCGGCCACGCGGCCGCTGGCATGATTGACCCGGAAATGCGGAGACCACTGAGAGACCGCTACGAGATTTCCCCACGCCGCTACGCCCAGGTGACGGCCGTCGCGCTCGGTGCCCTCGCCCTGATCGTCCTCACCGGCGCCGGCGTGCGCCTGACCGGCTCCGGCCTCGGCTGCCCGGACTGGCCCCGCTGCTACGGCGGCACCACCCCGCCGCTCGAAACCCACGCGATCATCGAGTACGGCAACCGGCTGCTGACCGGGTTCGTCGGGCTCGCCGTGATCGCCGCCAGCGTCCTGGCCTGGTTCCGCAAGCCCTACCGCTGGCACCTGGCGCTCTTCGGGGCGCTGCTTCCGGTCGGCGTTGTCGGGCAGGCGATCCTCGGCGCCCTCGTCGTCGAGTACCACCTGGCCCCGGGGCTGGTGATGTCGCACTTCATCCTCTCGATGATGCTGCTCGACGCCGGCTTCGCGCTCGCCTGGTGCTCGCGTTACGAACCTTGGGAGCGACGCCGCTCGCGCGACTGGCTGGGCGTCTGGGCGGTGCGGGCGCTGGTCCCGCTCGGCCAGCTGACGATCTTGGCCGGCACGATCGCGACCGCCTCGGGGCCCCACGCGGGCGCCCACGCGGGACAGCTCGTCCACCGCTTCACCTTCGAGGGCCACGGCACGCTCGAATGGGTCGTCCAGCGACACGCCGTGATCGCCACGGTCTACGGCCTGGCCGCAATCGGCGTCTGGTTCCTCCTGCGCCGCCCAGGAGGCGACAGGAGGGCACTGAAGCCCCTCACGGTGGTGCTTGGGCTCCTGGCCCTTCAGGGGGCCATAGGGGGCGTCCAGTGGTGGCTGAAGCTGCCCGGTGAGATTGTCTGGGTCCACGTCGCGGTCGCCACCGGCAACTGGCTGGCGATGCTGTGGACGATCGCCGCCGCCGGCCGGCTGGAGCCGCGCGACCCGGCGCGGCTGGCAGCGGTGGAAGCGGCGGAGCGCCCCCCCGCGGCCACCGCCGGGGCCGTGTAGCGGCAAGCGGCCGCGTTGCTCCCCTTCTGGTTCTCGATCGGCGTCCTCAGCCTCGTCCAGGCCGCCCTCGTGGCCGCTCCGCGGCCGGCGCTCAACCCCCTGCTCGGGCGCCTGCGCAGCAGTTGGTGGGCGCTGGTGCTGCCGCTCTCGATCGGCGTCGTGGTCGCCGCCGTGGCGCTCGAAGAAGAGGTTGCCCGCGGCCTCACCTACCTGGCGCTGGTCGCGGTGCCGCCCCTCGCCGCCCTTGCGCTCGGCCGCCTGATCCGCGGCTCTCGGCCGGCACTGGCGCTGCTCGCGATCCCCCTGTTCGCCCTCGCCTGGGCGGCCAAGGGCGCCCTCGGCGGCCAGACGGCGGCGCTGGCGCTCTCCGCCTTCGCCTGCATCAGCCTCGGCTGGCTGCTGGTCTGCGTCGTGCCCGCACGGTGGTTGAAGCTGGGCATCTACGCGATGGCGGCGGTCGACGTCTGGCTGGTCGCCTCCGACCTGCTGCAGGGCCCCAACGCGGTGATCAACGCGGTCTCTCCCGGCGGCGGGCTGCCGCGCCTGCAGTATGTCTCCTTCGGCTCGGCGCTGATGGGCTTCGGCGACCTCTTCATCGCCGCCACCCTGGGCGCCCTGCTGGCGCGCGACCGTCGCCTGCAGCTGCGCGGAGCGGCGATCGCCGCGGTCCTCTGCGTCGGCTTCGACCTGCTCTTCTTCGCCGTTCACGAGCTCCCCTCCACCGTCCCGATCGCGCTCACCCTGGCAACGCTGGAGCTGCTGGGGCGTCGGCCGTCGTCCGCTGCCGCCTGACGGCGCCGCGCACGCCCGAGCTCAGAGCTGGGTGGCGATCAGGCCGATCATCGCCGCGAAGCCGGCGATGATCGCGGCGGCGATTCCGACGAACCCGTAGACGATCGCGTGGGCAATCGTGTCCAGTCGCCCGTCCATCCGCTCGAGCCGACCCTCGATCCGCCCGAACCGCTCGTCCATCCCGTCGAGCCGCCGATCCACTTCGCCGAACCGCCGATCGACCTCATCGAAGCGCCGATCAACCTCATCGAAGCGCTTGTCGACCTCGACGAAGCGCTTGTCGACCTCGACGAAGCGCTTGTCGACGCCCTCGAAACCCGCAGCGACCCGCAGGTTCAAGTCATCGAGCCTCTCGTCGGTCCAGCTCTCCCTCACCGCCTCCATACTGCCAGACTACGGAGTCAGATGTAATGTGTTGTCTACGCAGGTAAATCTTCTGGGTCAACTTCCGCGTCGCTTGCGCGCGACCCATTTCCACGCGTGCCAGGCACCGGCACAGACCAGCACCAGGCCCCACAGCGAGCCCACCAGTGGCCGGGTCAACAGCGTCAGCGCGACCACCGAGGCGCCGGCGATCCCGACGATCACGACCCACTTGAAGACGGTCTCCTCGGAGAGCCTCATACGACCACCAACCTAGCGAGGCGGCCTCTCCCCGCAGCGTCCGCTTCTACAGCACGTAGACCGTGACGAACACGATGATCCACTTCGGCCGGACCCCTCACAAAGCCTCAAATTTGGCTTGTTCAAGCGGTTTCCCCTCCGGCTAAGTCCGGTTATTTCCGGTCTCACTGGCGCACAACTGGCGCACCGGTGGCGCACCGCCTCAGCGAATGAGCCGAACCTTGGCGCCCATGGCCGCCTTGCCCCATTCCCGATCAGCGGTCAAGGCCGGGACGTCAAGACGCTCAGCGAGAGCGACACAGGCGCGGTCGGCAAGCGAAAGACCCTGGGGCTTCGTACTCCGTCGCAGTCTCGCGATCCTGACGCAGTCCTCTTCGGTGATCGGCTCGACCGCTACGACCCCGCCGATCAACCCGGCGCCCTTCATCTCGGCGACGGCGACCTCGGGGTTCTCCCCTTTTTCGGCGAGCTTGGTCAGCACCTCAGCCCAGTTGGCAACGCTGATCGCTGCTCCGGCTTCCATCGCCTCGCGGACGACGGCAGCTCCCTCCTCTTCGTTCAGGTGGGCCAGAAGCGCGGACGCATCGAGAACCGATGCAGCGACTCCGGAGTCAGCTTTCGCCACGCCGCCGCTGCGCCTTGTCGGCGGCTTCCTCGGCCAGAACCTCCGCCCGCCGATCGGCGATTAGCTCCTCGGCGAGACTGACGCCGGGCGCTAGGTGGGCGAACATCCCGCGCGTCGCCTCGATAGCCGCGCGGCGCCGCTCGACCACTGATCCCTCAGCTTTCGTGGCATGGGCCATGTCCGAATGGTACGCCTCGGCTGCACCTACGCGAATCGCGGGCTTCAGCAAGCGTCAAGCCCGGCCCGACGTTGGCTTCGCCTGGCTGTCCCGCCTGACGGCGGCTCCTCACCAACGCGAGATCCGTCAGTGGGTCAATTCCAGAGAATGACGCAACTGGTCGGATCGTCCGGGGGGCGGCCTAGCCTGGCGCTATGGACCCAGCGATGAGTGCAGCCGTCGAAGCGGTCAAAGAGAATCTTTCCTCGTTCGGCAAGCATCCCTACCGGGCGGTTAACGACGGAGCCGCCACCAGCGCGCTCGCCCGCAGCCTGGGCATTAACGCAATCGACGCTCGCCAGCTTTGCCGCGCTGCTGTCGAGCGTCACCTTGACGGGCAGGTGTCCCGCCGCACCCACATTGGCGGCCTACGAGGAGGGTTGCCGCCACGCCGTACGGCGCTGGAGGCCTGGTGGGTGAATCGCGCGAAGCTCTGAACCTTCGGGGTCAATCGACACGCCCGCGCATACGCGCAAGCTCTTGCGCGTAGAACTCTGCTGGCGGTGAGAAGAAGTCGAAGCAGGCATAGAGCGGCTCGACCAGACCCTTGACGATCTCCGGCAGGCCCTCGCTCACATGCGCTGCATCAAGCTCGGCAGTGCTGACTACCGACTCCTGATGGGAGACTCGGCCGGGATGCAGATCGCGAGACATATTCAGGGAAACGAGCTCCCTTCCCTGCAGGCCGTTCCATTGGAGCCGGACTGCTATCCGCTCGCTGCCCAGCCGCTCTGCCAAGCGCTGTGCGTGCAAGAGACACTCACCAACTCGCCAAACGGGCAGCGTGAAATCAAGAACGCCGGCCCTTGGAGCAGCATCAGGCCCGCCGTCCTCCTGGTATCCGCGGACGAGGAACATCCGGCCCTCTGGATCGGCTCGCCAGAAATCGGAATGCGCGCCGTCGCTGAACTGCTCGTCCTGGCCCGGCTCCGCCAGCCAGCACTCGATAAGACCCTCATGGGGATACGGGCGAATCCCGTCGCGAGTGGGAACCCACCACGGCGGCCATCCGGTCTCCCGACCCGCCACCTCGTTTAAGACGTCCAACAGCGTAGGAGGCGCCGGGGGCTGCGCAGGCCACAGACGATACGCAACAGACCATGTACCGGCTTCGTATCGACCGGGCGACTCAGACGGAAGATCTTCGTCCACCAGATGCTCCAGCCGGGCTCGTCCCTCCGCGTCCCACGCCGCCAAATCCTCGACCGCGGTGGGCGTGCCGTCTTCCAATAGATCAATGGCGCCTTTTGCCCCCTTGGACCCGAGTCCGAACACGAGGCTGCGGAAGCTTTCTAGTAAGTCTTCGCGCTGGGCTTGCAGGCAGCGCCTCAGCAGCTCGTCCCACTCCTGTGCCGAAGAGATCGGTGCGCTTTGTGGCCCGGGTCGTCTTACGTAGTACTGATTCGATCGCAGCTTCGACTCTTCCGGATTGTTCGCGTCCGCTTCGGGGCCGCCGTGCTTCGAGCGGATCGGTACCCGGTGTCCACCGGGTACCTCGACAACGACGTGCGAATCTCCGGCAGAACTATTGAGGTGATGGACGGCGCAGTGGAAATGCGGTTCGGCATAGCGCTCGCATATCCCGTTGATGTTGTCTTGGGAATAGCGGGAGAGGTCGAAGGGGCAGGGATCGGCCGGCGACCATCCCTCGGCGGCGTCTGCGAAACCGAAAACCAGATAGCCGCCACCGTAGTTCGCGAGCGCGAGCAACTCGCAGGCGAGCAACGCGCGGTCGGCCTTGCGGTCGAGGTCGAGCCAGGCCTTGACCTCAACCCCCAGGTCCTCACGTGGATAGTCCAGCAGCTCGCGCAGCTGCCGCTGGAGGTCGCCGGGGTCTGGAACAGATGCACTCATACCGAAGCAACGATTTCACCGCGTCCACAGGACGGATCCGCCGCCCTCTCCCGTTGCCCTGGTCGCTGCATCCTGGCCGCTTTGCGGTTTGCGGTTCCTCGGCCTGCTACCGACTCTCGCCCCGAGAGCTGAGAAAGCTTGCCGCGAAATCGCGAGCCTTCGGCTTCTCGTTCGAATCTCGAAGTGCCCTAAGGCGCTTCTCTACCTCCGAACGGGCCCGACTGGACCGGCTTCCCGCTATGGAGTCCGCCGCTCGAAGGAGAGCTTCCGTCCTCGGAAGACCGGTGACGCCATCACGCTCAAAATCAATAAGGCGTTCCACGGCTTCCAATCGATGGCTTGCATCTTCCAGTCGAAATCGCTCGATGACCGGTGCAAGGGCATCGACATTCTCTCGGTCGGCGGTCACTGCGTCTATCAGAACTTTTACAGCCCGGACACGCTGAGACTCGCTCAACTGGTCTTGAAAGTCAGCGATGAGCCGGGCGCGACTCTCGGTGGGCACCGTCCCCTCAACTTCCCCCAGCACGGCGTCAAACATCTGCTCGGCACGCGCCTGCGGCAGATAGGACAGCAATTGGCCAGCCGCGCCGGCAGGACCACTGTCCAAGGAAGCCTGGATTGCCCCAGCGATGCGGTCCTCGGCTTCGCCAGGCTCTAGCACCCTGGTCAGGATCTGGACGGTCGCCTCGCGCCGGGCTTCGTTGTCAGATCGCAGGCTGTCCTCGGCACCAGCAACGAGGCCCTCCACCAAACCCCGAGGAATCCCGTTGCCGGCTTCCGCTACCCACTCCGCCACCGATTCGACGCCTTTGACCTCAACCAACCTCTCCCCAAAATCTCCTCCAACTACGCCGTCGACCCTATCGCTGCATTCGCACAGCCTGACCCCAAACTGCACGACATCCGCTCGGGCCTCATCGGGCGTCTGCGGCCAGCCGTCGCGAAGGTTGACAGCCAAGTCCTCAAGTGCCCCTGCATCCTGCCAAGCACCAATCGACGCAGAGAGCAGACTCGCCAACTCCGCTAGTTCCCCTCCACTGCCCTCTCGGAGCCTGCTGATCCAGTCGTTGACGAGCGCAAGGAACCGCGACACGACGACGCTGGTGGCGCTGCTGCTTCTCGCTACGGCGAGCAGGATCCGGAATGCTGGATCCTTGACGGCATGCTCTTTGCTCCCCTCTTCGAGCGAACTGATCCCGGCTTCAACGGCAGCGTCGCCGACCACAGCCGGGACCTTTTCGGCCAAGGACTGATACGCGGCGAAGTCGCTACTCATCTCAGGCCGATCGATTTGCGCGCGGACTTCCGCCACGACTCGATCGCTCAACGCATGGCTGAGATTTCCAACGGCTTCGAATAGATCGGCTCTTTGCCTAGCCTCCTCCAGATCTCCGACGGCCTCCACTAGCTGAATAGCCACAGCTTCAAACTTGTCGCCAGTTAGACACTTATGGGCAGCATCGAGAAGATCCGCTGGATCGAGTTGGCTCAGACGGACTCTCAGCGGAGGGTGAGACAGTGCCTCGTCGACCGAAAAGGCGACCAACTCGCACGAGGCCCTCAACCTGTCCACGCCAACGATGCTTCGCAGGACGTTGTGCGACGTGCTCCACGCCGCAGAAATCAGTTGCTCCTCGAAATACGCCTTGACAGAGCCCACATAGGCGGCCGCACCATCTTCCTCCTCGCTAAGAAGCTGCGTTACGCCAACCACGTCTCCATCGTCTAGCAGTCCGGTGAACTCCACATAGCGAGGTAGCGACCGCTCCGCCTCGGTCTGCCTGAGGGTCAAATACGCACGGACGTGCTGGGTCTCAATGTGGTCGGTGAAGCGAAGAAAGCCTTGAAATCGCCGCTCGTCCATATCCTCGGAATGGCCGCCGGCGACCTCCCGCTGCCACTGATCTAGGAGCGTTGGCCGCTCAACGAGTTTCCTGAATTTCTCTGGAAACTCCTCTTCGATCACAGCGAGCTTCGCGATCATGAGAACGTCAGGCTCGATCTGAATTCCTCCGGCTTCCCGCTTCTCATGCATCACCTGAGTTCGCAACTCAAGGTTGTTCACGAACTGCTTAATCCGTCGAGGATTTCGCTTGAGGCCATAGGCAGTGATCTCGATCAGGGACCTCGCCGTCTCATCCGAAATCTCGGGATGAGCTTCCTCGAAGGGTCTGAGCTCGTCTGCCGTGAAGCTGCGGATGTCCTCGTCGAGTACATCCGTGAGGTGTATGTACGCGTTGAAGAACTTGCGGAGATATTCGTCAACGGCGATCTTCGCCTGTTCATACCCCTTACCCGCATCCTTCGACGGCTCAGCGCCGTCTGCCGGGACAGACAGCTCCTGGGCCAGGAGATGTCGCCGAAGCGCTTCGTCGTCCGCAGCGATTATGAAGCAGAGTCTCTCAGGGATCGGACCGTCGGAGCGAGCAATTGCGGGTTCCAGAAAGGTCTTGATGGTGGCCAATACCTGGTCCACCCTGTCTGGTGAGCAGCGATCGAGATTGTCGATGCCAATCACCAGATCTCGGGCTGCGACCTTGCCCACAAGGTCTGAGAAGCTGGCGGCAAATTGCTCGGGGGCTTCATATCGCCGTAACGTTTCCTGGACCGGTGGCGGGACAACCACCCGGTTGAGCGTCAATAGAACGAAAGCAAGAGCGGGTCCGAGAAGAGCAAGGATGACATTGAGCGCAGTTGCGTTTGAGTAGCCGAGAGTCGGCACGACAACAGCCACGCCGACGAGCAGGGCAAGCACTCCGCCAGAGGCGATGAGGGCTGGCCCTACTGCCTCTCGGCTGAATTCAATCTTGGCGACCTCCGTCTTTCCAAAATCTGAATAGAAGGACTTCAGGTGCTCCTGAAGGTCAAACCCCTCCGCTAGCTGCCCAGTCTTCTCCAGGTCCGTTGCCACGTCGCGAATGAACTCGCGCCGAAGAGAGTCCCCTTCGTAGCGCCAAGCGTCGAAGGACGTGTACGCGATCTCTCCGTTGAAGTCCTTCCGCAGGCGCCGACCCACCTCAGCCAACACCGTTGACTTGCCAGTTCCCCACGCGCCAAAAAGCCCCAGCGTAAAAGGCGACGGTACGGACCGGACCGCCCTCACGAGCGCGGTCGCAAACTCACGGTGGCCGAACGCGTCCAGCTCCTCGGTCTCGATACTCCGCGCGCTGTCGTCTCGGAAGGCAGACTGGACTTCGGTCATCGGTTGATGTTTATCGTGGTACTCGGACGTTCGATATCCGGGTCGCGCAGATGGCCAAGAGCGCGGTGGCGCAGGCGATCGACCAGGAATTGCGCCGCGGCGCGGCTGCGCGGAGCTGACCGTCCCGCACGGCATCTGCTCGCCGGAAACCCAAGGAGGTTCTCACCGACCCCGAGGAACCGGTTGTCGATCTCAGCGACCTAGAAGCCCACCCAGGCCCTGCCCGTGGCCGCCCGGCATCTTCTTTGCGGACTTTTGCGCGAGGCGCGCCTCGATGGCAGACACCTCCACACTCAGCGCGGCCACATGTATCCAGCAGCAGCCACCCACAGCCAGCTAGTAGTCCAGAGTCAGATATCTAGCCCACAAAGCCAGCTAGATATCTACTCAGTTGGAGCGCAATCCAGAAGTCAGCAAGGGGGATCAGCGAGCTAGATCAGAGGATCTAGCCAGAGCCTAGAACTACCCCCTCACGCAATATCATCGCCTCCGCTGGAGGGGATGATGCGGGCTTGGGCCGAACCGGGCCGATAAGCCCTTGAGACGGCGCCGATACGCTCCCGCGCATGGGCTTCGTCGGCTCATATCTGTGGCGACTTCGGCAGCGGGTCGGCTCCGAGCTGGTGTTGATGCCGGGAGCAATGGTCGTCGTGGAACGCGAAGACGGCTGCATCCTCTTCACCCAGCGCGCCGACACCGGGGAGTGGTGTCTGCCGGCCGGTGCCGCCGAGGTGGGGGGCAGCTTCGCCAGCACCGCGATTGATGAGCTGGGCGCCGAGGCCGGAGTTGCCGTCCGCGCCGAGGACCTGATCCCGTTCGGGTGCCTTTCGGAGCCAGAGGCCCACACGATCGTCTATCCCAACGGCGACGTGACCCATTGCTTCGCGATGTGCTTTCTCGTGCGGCGGTGGACCGGCGAGGCGCGGCCGGACGACGATGAGTCGCTGGCGGTTCGCTTCGAGCCCCCGACGCGACCGCCGGAGCCGACGCATCGGCCCTCGCGGCTGGCGCTGGGTCTTCTGGCCGACTACTGCAAGACCGGGAGCTTTCAGGTCGCTTAGCGACTCGCGCCGCCGGCAGCGGTGAGAGCGTCTGCTTCTGCCGGCAGGTTCTGAAGGCCGAGGCCCGCCGGAAATTTCCCGGAACTGAGCCGGCCCGCCACGCACTTCCCTTATGTGGGCGCGCGCAATTTCCGGGGGCACCAGCCGCCCGCATCTGACAGAGAGGGCGTGGAAGCAGAGCGCCCCGAGATCGAGACCCGCCGAGGACGGCGCTGATGCTGTCGATCGGCAAGCTCGGCGCCGGCCAGGAGCGCTACTACCTCGACAAAGTCGCCGAAGGCGCCGAGGACTACTACTCGGGCGAGGGCGAGGCCGAGGGCTACTGGCTCGGCGACGGGGCCGAGTTCCTCGGCCTCGAAGGCAAGATCGAGGGCGAGGAGCTGATCTTCATGCTGACCGGGCGCAACCCGGCCAGCGGCGATTCTCTCGGGCTGAAGTCCGCCCCCAACCGCGAACCTGTTCCCGGCTTCGATCTCACCTTCTCGGCTCCGAAGTCGGTCTCGCTGGCCTGGGCGCTGGGCGGCTCCCCGGTCGGCGGCCAGGTCTCCGAAGCCCACCACGCCGCGGTCAGTGAAGCCGTCTCCTATCTGGAGCGCCACGCCTGTTGGGCGCGGCGCGGCAGAGACGGCCGCGAATTCCTCCCCGGCACCGGCTTCATCGGCGCCGGCTACGTCCATCGCTCAAGTCGTGCCGGCGATCCCCAGCTCCATACCCACGTCTTGGTTGCCAACGCGACCTACGGCCCCGACGGCCGTTGGTCCCGTCTCTACCACCCGGCGCTCTACGAACACGCCAAAGCCGCCGGCCACATCTATGAGGCCCACCTGCGCCACGAGCTGACCCGCCGCCTCGGCGTCGAGTGGAATCCGGTGAAGAACGGCATCGCCGACATCAAGAGCTTCACCGACGAGGAGCTGGCCCACTTCTCCACCCGCCGCGCCGAGATCCTCGAGGCCGCGGGCGAGGGCGCCTCACCGCGAGCGATGCAGATCGCCACCCTGGCGACCCGCCGGGCCAAGGAGCGCGACCTGACCGACACCAGCCTGCGGGATGCCTGGCGAGTCAAGGGCGAAGAGGTCGGCCTGACCCGCAAGGCCATCGCTCGGGACCTCGGCCACGAGCGACCAGGGCAGACGGTGATCACCGCTCGCCAGGTCGAGCGCACCGTCACCGCCCACGCCTCCCACTTCGACCGCCGCGGCGCGATCGAAGCCGTCGCCGACAACCTGCCCCACGGTGCCCCGGCCGCTGAGGTCGTGAAGCTCGCCGACGCCTTCCTCGCCTCCGAGCAGGTGATCGAGATCGCCCGCGGCCCCCGCGGCGCCACCTACACCACCCAGCGCATCTGGGAGCTGGAGCAGCGGGCGCTGCGGGTCGCCGGCGAGATGGCCGGCGCCGGCGACCGCGCCATCGCCGGCGAGATCGTCGCCGGGCGGGTGCTGGACGGCCGTCCTTCGCTGAAGCCCGATCAGCGCGAGATGGTCCGCCGCCTGCTCTGCGACGGCGAGGGCCTGGTCGTCACGATCGGCGAGGCTGGCACCGGCAAGACCTACGCTGTCTCTGCCGCGGCCTCTGGATGGGCAGCCCAGGCCACCTCGCTGCAGGCCGCGGCGCCGACCTGGCGGGCGGCCAACGTCCTGCGGGCCGAGGGGATCGAGGCGACCACGGTCGCCGGTCTCCTGGCCCGGCTCGACGCCGCCGAGGAGGGCGGCTGGGAGGGGCTGTCCTCCGACTCGGTGCTGCTGGTCGACGAGGCCGGGATGGTGGATTCGGCTTCGCTCGCCCGTCTGATCGACCGCGCCCAGGAGGCCGAGGCCAAGCTGGTCTTGATCGGCGACCCCGCGCAGCTCGGGGAGATCGAGGCCGGCGGGCTCTTCGCCGCGATCGCCAAGCGCAGCGACCCGATCCGCCTACATGAAGTGATCCGCCACCGCCACGAGCTCGACCGCGAGGGGGCGAAGCTGATCCGCGAAGGCGAGGGCGCCAGAGCCCTCGCCGCCTACCGGGCGAACGATCGGGTGACCGTCTCCCCGGATCGCGAGGAGTTGCGCGAGGCGATGGTCCGCGATTGGGCCGAGAGCTACCGCCGCGCCGAGGACGCTCTGATGATCGCCAAGCGCAACGCCGACGCTCGCGAGCTGAACGTCAAGGCGCGCGAGGCGCTGAAGGCCGAGGGGCGGTTGCAGGGTCCGGAGATTGAGGTGGGCGGCCAGCGCTTCGCCAAGGGCGATCAGGTGATCACCAGGGTCAACGACCAGCGCAATCAGATCTACAACCGCGAGCGCTGGGAGGTCGTGGAAGTTGACCCGAGGGCTCATGCCGTGGTGTTGGCCGGCATCGACACCCACGGCAGGCAGGTAGGTGTCGATGCCGGCTATCTGCGAAGCCGTAATCCGAGGGACGGCGGGCCGGCGCTGGAACACGGCTACGCGGCGACGACTTACCAGGCCCAAGGGGCGACGGTGGACCGGGCGTTCGTGATGGCCGATTCCTCGATGACGCGACAGGAGTTCTACGTCGCCGCTTCGCGCAGCCGGGAGGAGACCTACTTCTACGCGACCCCGGAGGTCAACCTCGCCCGCTCAGAGATCGCGCCCTCCGACCAGCGCGAGGGCCTGGCCCACATCGCCGAAGCCGCCGAGCGCGACGGCGCGCAGCTCGCAGCCCATGACAAGGCGCTGCGGGCGAGGCTCGAACCGCTCTCGACCACCGAGCTTGAGGGCCGGCGGGCGGAGCTGCGATCCGAGGCCGGCGCGGAGCGGGCGAACGAAGAAGCGCGCGAGCGGATCGCCGAGCGGATCGCCGAAGCGCGGTGGCGGCTTGAGCGCATCCCCGAGCGGGCCGAGGCCGCCGGCAACCTGCCTCGTCGTCGGCGCGGGCCAGAGCGTGAACGCCTCCAGGCGCAAGCCGACCACGAAGCCGCCGAGATCCGGCGCGGGCAGGCCGAGCTGCGCGAGCTGCCGGCGGTGGCCTACGAGGCGCGCGCCGAGGCCGCTGCCGCCGACTACCTCCTCGCCCAGCGCGAGCAGGCCGCCAGGGTGGCGCTGCGGACCTCGCCTCCCGACTACATCGCCAAGGAGCTTGGCGAGCGGCCGGCCAGATACGGGAAGGCGATGGCCTGGGACGAAGCCGCCGAGCGGATCGAGGGCTACCGCAAACGGGAAGGCATTGGGGACAGAGACACGGCATTGGGCCGCCGGCCCGAGCACGACCGCGACAGGGCGGACGACTGGGACACGCAACGCGAGCGCCTGGCGCGGGCCCAGGGGGAGCTTGGGCTCAGGCGAGCGCGTGGGTGGGAGCGCAGCCTCGATCACGGGTGGGATCTGGGGCGCTGAGATCGTGGCGAAGAAGCTGCCCGCCTCCATTCCACGGATCGCCCTCACCCCGCCCGAGGCAGCGGCGGCGATCGGCGTCGGGCCGGACTTCTTCGAGGAGAACGTCGCGCCGGAGCTGCGATTGGTGCGGCGGGGGAGAAAGCGTCTGGTGCCCGTTACGGAGTTGGAGCGTTGGACCGCGGAGAACGCGGAGCGCGTGCTTCCGGGCTGACGATGGGGGCCTCGAAGTCCAAGCAGCTTCTAGGCTGCACACCATGGCTGACGCGACCGATCATCGGAAAGCGCGCAGGGCGGTCGAAACCGCCCAGGCAAAGTTCGAGCGAGACCGGCAGGCCGCGAGCAAGGCTCGGAGCAGAGCCTTCGCCGAGGCCCAGCGCGCCGGGATGTCACTGCGGGAGATCGGCGAGGCTGTCGGCCTGCATCGTTCCCGAGTGGCGGAAGTCATTCGGGACGAATAGCCCGCGGGCGTCCGGAAAAACCCGACAGCTGTGGTACCTTCTCAGCCCAAACCAAAGCAGCCCCCGGCGGTGCGCTAACACCAACCGGGGGCCTGACCACAAGGAGCGATACCTCCTCATGGCTGATCAGAACCCTACGGGTCGTGCGCCGCACGATCCTGCCTCCCCCGCCGAGCAGGACAGGCAGACCGAGGGCGTCGTCCTCGCGCTCTTGCTCGAAGAACACCCGATCCGGCTGACGACCGACGAGCTGGCGTTGATCCTCAACGCCTTCCCCGATCATTGGCATCCCGGCGACGCGGCAGAACGAGCGATCCGCGAACTCGTCGGCGCCGGCCTGGTGCATCGGGACGGGCGCTTCCTGGCCCCCAGCCGGGCGGCGCTCTACTTCGATGCCCTGGAGATGGACTGATGGGCGCCGGCAAGACTCGGAACGAGGAGCTTGGCCGCCACCTCGGCGAGAACCTGCGGCGCTGTCGTAGGTGGGCGGCGATGAGCCAGGAAGAGGTGGCGAAGGGCGCGGCGCTTCACCGGACCGAGATCGGGCTGCTGGAGCAGGGCCAGCGGGTCCCGAGCGTCGAGACCCTGATCAAGGTCGCTCAGACCATGAACGTCCCTGAGTCGAGCCTGCTTGAGGGCATAGCTTGGGTTCCGGGGATCGAAGGCAGGAGGGGTGCGTTCGTGTTCTCCGCGTCCCTCAGTCCTTCGATGCTCCGGTGGATCGGAGGGCGGGCCTGATGGACATCGCCGCAAGGTTCGGCGACAACCTCGCCCGTTGCCGGCGCTTGGCCGACATCACCCAGGAGGAGCTGTCGATCCGCGCCTCGCTGCACCGCACCGAGGTAAGCCAGCTGGAGCGGGGGCTGCGGATCGCCCGGATCGACACGCTGGTCAAGCTCGCCGCCAGCCTTGAGGTCGAGCCCGGCGAGTTGCTGGTCGGGATCAACTGGCGGCCGGGCGGCGTTCGGTTCGGGAGCTTCGGGAAGCCATCCGATGGCTGAGGGAATCAGGCGGCGGCACTCGCGCAACTGCCGCATCCACAGCGGCGGGCGATGCAACTGCAACGCCGGCTATGAGGCGTGGGTCTTTTCGCCGCGCGACGGGAAGAAGATCCGCAAGACCTTCGCCCGCGAGGCGGAGGCCAAATCGTGGCGCGCGGACGCCAAGCGGGCGCTCGACAGAGGCACGCTGCGGGCGCCAAAGAAGACCACCGTTGGCGAGGCATGGCAGGCGTGGTTCTCGGGGGCGAAGGCGGGCAGCGTCCGGAACAGGTCGGGTGACCCATTCAAGCCGTCCTCTCTTCGGGCCTACGAGGGCGCGATGGAGAATTGGGTGCTGCCGCAATTCCGCGGCGTCCGTCTGGCCGACCTGAGCCGCCCAGACCTCCAACAGTTCGCCGACACGCTGGTCGCCGAGGGACTCAGCCCGTCCTACGTACAGACGGCCCTGCTCCCTCTGCGGGCGATCTTCCGCCGGGCAATCATCCGCGGGGATCTGGCGTTGAACCCCTGCACGGAACTTGAACTGCCCGCCGTGCGGGGGCGGCGCGAACGCTTCGCCACGCCGGAGGAAGCCGAGCGCCTGATCGCCGCCGTCCGGCAGGGCGATCAGGCGATCTGGGCGACCGCGATGTACGCGGGCCTCCGGTTAGGCGAGATGCGGGCACTGCGCATCGAAGACATCGACTTTGCCGGCGGCGTGATCCGGGTCGAGCGCGGCTGGGACCCGGTCGAGGGCGAGATCAAGCTCAAGTCTCGCGCCGGCCGGCGCAAGGTGCCGCTGATCTCTCTCTTGCGCACCTTCCTGGCCGACCACCTAGACCCTATGGACCGCCCACCTGAGCGCCGGCTCGATCCGAACCCGGTGTGAAGGTCGGCACCCGCGCATGAGATGCGCGGGTTTGTCGCCGAGGAACGGCCTCGGCGAGGACCGCAATCATGGGGGTGCCGACATGGCTCAGGTTAGGACGTGGGTGGGTCTGGATGTTCACGCGGCGAAGGTGGTGGCGGCGATAGCCGACTCTGACTCCGGCGAGCTGGCCGTGCAGCGGATGGGCGGGCAGACCGAGCAGGTGGCGGAATTCTGCACCGGGTTGCCGGCGCCGGTGCGGGTCGCCTATGAGGCCGGCCCGACCGGCTTCGGGTTGGCTCGGGCACTGATGGCGAGAGGCATCGACTGCACGGTCGCGGCGCCGGGCAAGATCGAGCGCCCGGCCCAGGACCGCGTCAAGACCGACCGCCGCGACGCCGAGCGGCTGGTGCGGCTGCTGATGATCGGCGGCCTGCACGCCGTCCGTGTTCCCACCCCCGCCGAAGAGGCGATGCGCGACCTGGTCCGCGCCCGCGAGGACGTTCGCGGCGACCTGATGCGAGCCCGCCACCGCGTCGGCAAGCTCCTGCTGCGCCACGACCTGCGCTTCGAGGGCAACAACTGGACCCAGCGCCACCTCGACTGGCTGGGGAGGGTCGAGCTGCCCGAGCCGGTGGCCCAGTCGGTCCTGCTCGACGGGATCGGGGCGATCGATGCCCTGCTGGTGCGTCGCGCCGATCTCGAGGCCCAGATGGCCTCACTGGTCGAGGGCTCCCCATGGGAGCAGAGCGTCGCGCGCCTGCGCTGCCTGCGCGGCATCGACACCCTCAGCGCTCTGGGCCTCTGCGCCGAGGTCGGTGACTTCGAGCGCTTCGCTCGACCCGCCCAGCTGATGAGCTACCTCGGCCTGGTGCCCTCGGAGAACACGACGGGCGAGAAGCGCCGGCAGGGCTCGATCACCAAGTCGGGCTCCCGCCACGCCCGCCGGCTTCTGGTCGAGGCGGCCTGGCACTACCGCCGGGTACCGCGCAAAGGCCGCGAGCTGCGCCGCCGCCAGGAGGGCCAGCCCCAGGCGGTCTGCGCGACCTCCTGGAAGGCCCAGCAGCGCCTGCACCGCAGCTGGGTCCGGCTCGACTCAGAGCGCGGCAAGCGCCGCACCCTCTGCGCGGTCGCCGTCGCCCGTGAGCTCGCCGGCTTCTGCTGGGCGGTCACGACAGCCGACTGAGACCACCAAGCACTGCTTGGCCCAGGAGGCGGCGGGCTCGGCCCCTCGCGCAGCGCATCCGCGATGTCGCTATGAGCAGCCGCTCCGCGGCGACGCTCGATCCTAGACAGCGGGCGCTATGACGAAACCCGGTCCTGCGGTAGCCAACCCGCGCATATCAGCCTGACCGCGAGTCGCGCACCAGGTCGACCGCCGCCTCCTGGGCCAAGACAAGGCCCGCTCTCAGCGGGCCTTTGGTGGTTGGGGGCTTGACAAACGGGCGTCCATATCAGCGACGGTCCAGAGACCGGGCGGGGAATTGATCTTCGCTGTGCGCGACGGAAGCCCGTTCACCGTCAACCGACTCCAGGCCCGCGCGGACGAGGCGTGGAAGGCAGCGAACGCTCGCGCCACCGAAGCGAGCGATCAGGCGGCCGAGCCGTTGCGCCGGATCACGCCCCACGCCTGCCGTCACACCTTCGCCTCGTTGATGATCGCCGCCGGGGTCAACGCCAAGGCACTGTCTACGTTCATGGGCCACGCGAACATCTCGATCACGCTCGACCGCTACGGGCATCTGATGCCTGGCTCGGAGACCGAGGCCGCCGAACTGCTCGATCAATACCTAGCAAGACGAGCAAACACTGCGACGCGCGACGCAAACGGAACGGCCCCGCGGTAGAGCTACACCGGCCGGGAGCCTGGGTCGGCCGACCCTTGCCACGACTCCCCCACTAAGAATGGCTCCTCCTCAAGCAGGCCGATTTCGTTCCCAGTAGCCGGAGGCGTTTCAGCCTCATTGCGAAGGCGATTCAGGCCGTTCCCGAGCTGGTCATGCGAGACACTCGACGGGATCGACTGAATCAAGGGGCTGGGCGGACTGATCCATTCCCTCCCGCCCGTGGTGATCGCAACGCCTTCCAGAACATCGAACGGATTGATCCCGGCGGCCAGCATCGGACCAAGCGGCGTGTACACCTTGCGGCTTGGCCCATCGACCGCAGCCTCAATCGGGGCGTCTACGAGGATCATGGCCCTCATGACGCGGAGATCCGCGGTTTCCCTCTCGACGGCGAGATATTGGAAGCCCACGCGCTCCACTGCCAGTGACCGCCCTCCGGTATTCCAGAACATGACGCACGCCCAAGCATGGGATATGGAACCGACCGGCTCCACACGGGAGATCGTGAAGTTGACGCCCGGCGCCACGGCGAGGCGCCGCCGGCTCGCCAGATACTCCCGCCGCAGCGCAACCGTGGCTCCGGTCGTCCCAGTCAGAGCGCCCAAAAGGGCGAGGTAGTCCATATGCGAATGCTTGCCTGCTGCTCGGACGTAGGTCTCGCGGCGGCGAGCCATCGCACAAACGATGCGCGTCCCGTGAGACGGCAGTCGTTCAAAGACTGCTGACTGGCGCACCAACTGGCGCACCAGCGAGCGGCGATTTCGGAAACGGCTTGCTAGAGCGGTTTCTAGAGGATGTAGACGGCGACGAACACGATGATCCACATGATGTCGACGAAGTGCCAGTAGATGCCGGGCACCTCGACGCCGAGGTGGTCCTTCGCGTTCGGGCCGAAGTGGCCGCGGAAGGCCCTGATCGTCGCAAAGCTGAGCAGCATCAGGCCGACGAAGACGTGGGCGCCGTGCAGACCCGTGAGGCTGTAGAAGATCGAGCCGAAGGAGAGGTCGCGGGCGCTGAAGCCGAGGTGGACGTACTCGTTGATCTGGATGAAGAGGAAGGTCGCACCGAGCATCCAGGTGAGCAGCAGGCCGAGTTTCATCCCCTGTCGGTTGCCGCGCCGGATCGCCTCCAGCGCGTAGTGGATCGTGAAGCTCGACGAGACCAGGATCGCCGTGTTGACGCCGGCCACCGCGACCGGAAGCGTGTACGGGTGCGGCGGCCACGCGGGCGGGTTGACGACGACGCGGAGGAAGAAGTAGGAGGCGAAGAACGCCCCGAACACCATCACCTCGGAGACGATGAAGAGGAGGATGCCGAGCGTCTGGCGGTCGATGCGTGAGCTGTTGTTCGCCTCTGGAGGGCCGTGGTGCTCCTCGGCGTGGCCGTGCCCCAGGGCTACCGTCGCGCTCTCCATCAGCTTGCTCCTCCCTCGGCGACAGCGGCGGCGACGGCCGCGGCGGGCCTGCCGACCTCGATGTGCTCGACCTGCTTGTCGGTGATCTCACGCACACGCCCGATCAGGTCATCCTCGAGCCACTGCGAGCTCTCTCCGGCAAAGGTGGAGATCAGAACCTCGTCGATCCGGTAGTGCTCGATCGCGTTCCTGACGGCGTTGAAGGGGTCGGGGCTCATCGGCTGCCCGGTGGCATCGATCTCCGCCCGGTAGAGCCCGGCCAGCGTCGAGGCCAGGTCGCGCACGATCTCCGCCTCGCCCACGTCTTCGGCCCGAGGGCAGACGATCGTGTAGCGGTGCGGGCTGGCCGAGGCGCGCTCCTTCAGCCGGTCGACCAGGTCCGGGGCGGCCACCGTCTTGGTGGCGACCACGAGCGTGTGGATCAGGTCCCAGCGGACCGCGTCGTCTTCGATCCGAACGGGGATGTGGGTCAGCTTCGTCTCGGGTTCGATCCGCTTCCGGGCCCACTCGACCAGGTCTTTGCGGGTGAAGCCGAAGCGGGTGTCGTAGAGGCAGGAGAGCAGGGCCTCGCCGGGCCGATGCGCGCGGACGGCGTCGTAGAGCGCGAGCGAGGGCTCGGGGTCCATCACCTCGCCGACCGACTCGATGCCGAACTCCGCGAGCAGGGCCATCGTCACCTCGACCCGGGCCCGCGCCGCCTCACGCAACTCGCCGGCGTCGATCAGCTGGCCTACGGAAGGCTGGTTCTGCGGCGCCGCGACGACGACGTTGGAGGTCTGGTCCTGGCGGTCGCGCACCGCCTGCAGCAGCTTCCGCCCGCCGGCGACCTCGTTGAGAAAAAGAAGCAGTGGGCGCTTCTCGGCGACGGCGCTCACGTGGTTCCCACCACGCTCGGCTCGCTCTCCGGGACCTCGGCGCCCTCGCCGGCCATGATCGCGTGGCGGGCACCCGGGATTCCGAACTCGTACGGCCCGCCGACCACCCGCGGGATCTCGTCGAAGTTGAAGATCGGCGGCGGCGAGGAGACCTGCCACTCGATCGAGTTGCCGCGCCAGGGGTTGGCCGCGGCGCGCGGGCCGAAGCGCCAGCTGACGATCATGTTGTAGAGGAAGACCAGCTGGAAGGCGCCGAGCGCGAAGGCGAAGATGCTGATCAGCAGGTTCCAGTCGCCGAACTTGGCGGCGTAGTCGGCGACCCGTCGTGGCATCCCGTCGAGGCCGACCCAGTGCATCGGGATGAAGGTCCCCCAGGTGCAGACGAGCGTGCCCCAGAAGTGGACGCGGCCCAGCTTCTCGTCGTACATGCGACCCGTCATCTTCGGGAACCAGTGGTAGATCCCGGCGAAGATCGTGAAGACGGAGCCCCCGAAGAGGACGAAATGGATGTGGGCGACGATGAAGTAGGTGTCCGAGACGTGGATGTCGATCGGCACCATGCCGAGCATCACGCCGCTGATCCCGCCGACCGTGAAGGTGACGATGAACGCCAGCGCGAACAACATCGCCGTCGATTTGGTGTGGATCTTGCCGAAATAGAGGGTTCCCAACCAGGAGAAGACCTTGATTCCGGTCGGCACCGCGATCAGCAGCGTCGTGATCATCATCGGCACGCGCAGCCACGAGAACATCCCGGCGACGAACATGTGGTGCGCCCAGACCGAGTAGCTGAGGACGATGATCCCGAGCAGCGCCAGGGCCATCAACCGGTATCCGAAGATCGGTTTGCGGGCGTGGACCGAGATCACCTCGCTGATCACCCCGAATCCGGGCAAGATCATGATGTAGACGGCTGGGTGCGAGTAGAACCAGAAGATGTGCTGGTAACTGACGACGTCGCCGCCGGCCGCGAACTGGAAGAAGTTCGTGTGCAGGAGGCGGTCGAAGAGGACCATGAACTGGGCGCCGGCGACGAACGGGGTCGCGGCGACGACCAGCAGCGAGGTCGAGAGGTTGGCCCAGGCCAGCAGCGGCATCCGCCAGAAGGTCATGCCCGGCGCTCGCATGGTGATGATCGTGACCAGGAAGTTCAGCGCCGTGGCTATCGACGAGGCGCCCGCGAACTGGACCCCGAGGTTGAAGAACGACTGCCCCAGCGGTGCCCCGGTCGAAAGCGGCGCATACCCGGTCCAGCCGGCGTCGAAGGCGCCGCCCGGGGCCAGGAAGCTGCCGACGAAGAGCAGCCCGGCGATCGGCAGCATCCAGAAGCTGAGCGCGTTGAGGCGCGGGAAGGCCATGTCCGGCGCGCCGAGCATCAGCGGCAGCACGTAGTTGGCGATGCCGGCGAAGACGGGGATGATGAAGACGAAGATCATCAGCACCGCGTGCGTCGAGAAGAGGCTGTTGAAGGTGGCGGCGTCGACGATCTGGGTCCCGGGGCGCGCCAGCTCGGCCCGGATCAGCATCGCCAGCAGGCCGCTCAGGAAGAAGAAGAAGAACGTGGTGACGATGTACTGGATTCCGATCACCTTGTGATCGGTGTTGAAGCGGAAGTAGTCCTTCCAGCTCTTCGCCCCGTGCTGGGAGTGGTCGTCGGGGATGGTCGGCATCCCGATCGCCCAGCGCAGCCAGTAGTCGAAGCAGCCGAAGCCAGCGAGGAAGCCGAACGGAGCCAGGATCAGCGGCACGACGACGTGCGGGTAGCCGGTCTGCTCGGTCTGGTACAGGGGCAGGCCCGAGATCGCCCGCAGGGAGATCACGAGGCCGAAGCCGAGGGCACCGAACACGAGCGCGCCGAGGGCACCTCGAATCCATCCCGGTCGCTTGATCGCAGCCACCATCAGTTCACCTCCATTATGCCCCGCCTTCCCCGAGTTCTTCCACGGGGTTGGTCTGGGTGTCCTGCTTAATCGTGTCCAGCCAGGCCTGCGGCACCGTTTCCTTCAGCCCAGCGACCCACTTGCGGAATGCGGCGGGCGACTGGACCACGACCTTGGCGCGCATCGAAGCGTGCCCGAAGCCGCAGAGCTCGGTGCAGATCAGCTGGTAGGTGCCGATCCGGTCGGGGGTGACGATCGCGGTCGTCGTGATCCCCGGGACGTTGTCTTTCTTGATCCGCCACTCCGGCACCCAGAAAGAGTGGATGACGTCGCCGGAGTGCATCTTGAAGTAGATCTGCCGGTTGACCGGCACGTGCATTTCGCCCTCGACGAACTTCATGCCCTTGCCGGGGTAACCGAAGCTCCACGCGTACTGCTGGGAGAAGACGTCGACGGTCATCGGGTCCTTCGCCGGCTTTTCGATGTCGTGGAGGACCTTCCAGCTGTATGCGGCGGCGAACAGCACGATCACCGTCGGCACCAGCGTCCAGGCCACCTCGAGCCGGGTGTTGCCGTGGATCGGCTCGCCGTCGGATTCGTCGCCCGGCTTGGCCCTGAATTTCCAGAGGGCGTAGATGAGCATCACGAGGACCAGCGAGAAGACGATCGACGAGAGCACGATCATCACGTTGAAGAGGTTGTCGATTTCCGGCGCTGCGGTCGAAGCCTCTTGACCGTTCCAATTGATGGACAGCATCACGGCCGACATCACGGCGGCCAACGCGACCGTCGCGGCAATCATCTTCACTATCGGGAGGCGGCCGTACATGAGGCGGCGGGCATTCTATTGAAGCTGCGGCGGGAGGCTTTGCGGTCCCTCCTCGGCAGCCTGAAAGCTAGGCGGGATCAGGCAGGTCGGCGAGTTCCCCTGCGGCGGCGGCGAGCACTCCCCGGGCCACGCCCTCCCAGCTCCAGAGCCGCGACACGGTCTCGACCAGGCTCTCGCGGGCCCGCTCCCGCTCCCCGTCCGGGAGGTCGAGCCAGCCTTGCAGGCGGGCCGCGATCCCCTCCACCGCTCCGGCTCCGACCGGGAACGAGGTGAGGTCGGCGACCGGCGGCGGCAGCGCCGCCGCGAGCTGCCGGGAGACCTCGAGCATCCCCGAGTGCCCGGCCGAGACCGGCAGCGCACCGCAGGCGGCGGCCTCGACCGCGACCATCCCGAACGCCTCCGGGAAGGTGCTCGGCATCACCAGGGCCTCGGCCCGCGGCAGCAGCGCCGCCACCTCGTCGTGCTCGAGCCGGCCGACGAACTCGACCGAGCGGGCGATGCCCCGCGCCGCCTCGCGGTAGCCCGGCGGCGGCGCGGCGAGGAAGGCGGAGAGGATCGGCAGCGGCCGCTGCGCGCCCCCCTCCAGCGCCCAGCCGAGCCGGGCGACCTCGCGGGCGTCCTCGAGGTCGCCGCGGTCCAGGGCCGCCAGCAGCCGGCCCAGGCCGCCCTCGTACTCGCCGTAGCCGGCGATCCGCAGCCGCACGCCCGGGTGTGCGGCTGCGACCAGCGGCCAGGCGGCGAGCAGCAGGTCGACGCCCTTGGAGACGATCAGCTTGCCGACGAAGGCGACCAGCGGCTCGCGCCCCCCACCGGGGTGGAACTCGGCGACGTCGACACCGGGCGGCCCCAGCCGGGTCCTCTCCCTCAACCCGGGGACGTCGGGGAGCGCCGCCCACAGCGACTCGGCGGTGTGACCGGAGCCGACCAGGACCCCGGCGGCCGCCTCCAAGCCCTCGCGGGCGTAGGGAAGGAAGCGCGGGTGGGGCTTGACCGTGTACTCGAGGGCCGAGCCGTGGACCTTGACGGCGAAGGGGGCGATGCCGGCGCGGGCGAGGATCGCCGGCCCCATCACCAGGTGGTTGGCGAGGGCGGCGTCGACCGGCCCGGCGGACGCCGCCACCGCGCGCACGGCGGCGACGTTGGCGTCGAGGTAGCGCTCCAGCTCGGCCTCGGTCAGCTCGGGGAAGGCCTTGACCTCGAAGCCCTCGTAGGGGTCCTTGACGTAGACCGGCAGGAGGCCGTGGATGTCGGGGTTGTGGACCTCGACCCCGGCCGGGCGCACCTCGCGGTCCTGGCAGATCAGGTGGACCTCGTGGCCGAGCCGGGCCAGCGCCCGGGCGAGGTTGACGCTGTAGATGTTGCTGCCGGTACCGCGCAGCATGTAGCCGTGGAAGAGGACGACGCGCATCGGTACCGCCCAAGCTATTGATGATCTAGTCTTCCCGGCGATGAACGACCGACAGCTCTTCCGGATGCGCGCCCCCGCCTCGGGTCGGGAGGCGATCGCCCGCACCGAGCCCGGCGCCGTCTACACCGACCGCGACACCGGCGAGGAGATGGAGCCCGTGGCGGCGATCCTGCCGCTGGCCCCCTCGGCCTCCCACCTCCCCCGCGAGCCGGCCAATCTCCGCGCCTGCCGTCGCTGCGACCAGCTGATCGGGCTGGACGTCAGCGACTGCCCGTACTGCGGGCTTCGCCAGTCGGCGCTCTAAGCAGCTGCAGGACGCCGCCGCGGTGCGCGGCGGCGGGGCTACGGTTTCTTGACCAGCGTCGCCGTGTAGAGCAGGCGGGCGTTGCTGTAGTAGCAGCCGTAGGTCTTGATCTTGCCGACGCCCTGCTGGGGGTGGCCGTTCTGGATGTCTTCCTTGGAGGCGCAGTGTTCGGGCAGGCGACTGCCGCGCCAGGTGTTTTCGGCGGAGACGTTGAAGGCGAACATCGGCGCCCAGGTGGGAATCGTGAGCGCCACGATCTGACCCTTGAGCACGGTCAGGGGATGCGCCAGGGCGAAGATCGGGGTCGTCCCGAAGAAGCGGTTGAGGACCTCCAGCGGGCTCTGGCGGACGAGCTTGTAGCGGGGCGGCTTGGCCCCTTCGATCGGCCGCAGGACGCCGATCCGCGCCTCCGACGGTTCGCCGAGGAATTCGTTGAAGAACCCGACCTCGTTGGCGGTCGTCGGGGTTTCCGCGGTCGAGGGCTTGGAGAGCGTGATCGACCAGGCGACGATCTTGCCTTCGAACGGCGCCTCGTAGGGGCGCGCGACGCCACCGGCGATCGCCTGGAAGCCGGTCACATGCCCCTCGACGCGGCAGGGGGTGATCTCGACGTTGTTGACGATCTTCCCCGGGCAGGAGGGCGAGGGCGATTCCGCGGTCTGGCCGAGGACGACGACCCGCAGCGGCGCCGAGTCGGCGCTGCCGGGCATGGCGAAGGCGACGAGGACGGCGAGCAGGCAGCCGGCGGCCACCAGCGGGCCCCAGGCTCGGAGTGTGATCTGTGTGTTGGGCATCGAAGAAGGCAACACGGGGCCGGAACCCCAGTTGCGCCGGCATTCTGCCCTTCGCGGCCCGCAGATGCGCCGACGGTGTCTCGTTTGCACGATCCCGGCCAACCGGCCCCGGTAGGGTTGCCAGCGCCAGATGGAGGCCGGCGAGCGATCAGACGAATTCATCCGGGCGGGCCTTGCCTCTCTCGGGGTCGATACCGACGAGGTCGAGCTGGCGGTGATGGGAGCAGCCCACGCGATGTTCTGGCCGGCGATCCTGGAGCTGTTCGAGCTCGACACCGGCGACGGCGCTCCCGAGCGCGACCAGGACCTCTCGCGAGCGCCGGCGACAGCGTGAGCGCGCTCGACCTCTCCCTGCGCGCCCAGGCGGCGGCGATCGCGGCCGGCGAGGTCGACCCGGCGGAGCTGCTCGACGCCGCCCTGGAGCGTCTGGAGCGACGCAACCCGGAGGTCAACGCCGTCGTCGCCACCTTCCCGGAGCGCTCGCGGGAGATGCTGGCGGCGGCGCCCGCGGGCCCGCTGCGCGGCGTCCCGGTCGCGATCAAGGACGAGTGGCCGCTGCCCTGGCGGGCGCAGCGCTTCGGCGCCGCCCAGATGCTGGCGCCGACGGCGCCGGGCGAGTCCGGCCCCTACCGGGCGCTGCGCGACGCCGGCGCGGTGATCGTCGGCGTCGGCAACATGCACGAGCTGGGCGCAAGCAGCACCGGCAACTCCTCCGTCTACGGCCCCGCCCGCAACCCCTGGGACACCGAGCGCTGCCCGGGCGGCTCCTCCAGCGGCCCCGCCGCCGCCGTCGCCGCCCGCCTCGTCGCCGGCGCGGTCGGCGCCGACGGGATCGGCTCGATCCGCTTCCCGGCCGCCTACTGCGGCCTCACCGGCCTCAAGCCGACCTTCGGCCGGGCGCCGATGGACGGGCACCACATGGCCGGGATCTCGACCACGATCGTCGCCGGGCCGCTCTGCGCCGACGCCGCCGACTGCCGGCTGCTCGGCTCCGCTCTCTTCGGCCAGGAGCTGGCCGCCGGCGAGGCGCGGGGGCTGCGGATCGGGGTCGTCCGCGACAACGTTTCCGAAGACGTCGCGCCAGCCGTGCGCGAAGCCTGCGAGGGCGCGATCGAGGCGCTGCGAGCGCATACCGGTGGCGAGGTGGTCGAAGTCGAGTTGGCCGACCTCGAGCCGGCGGCGCTAGCGACGGTGCTGATCGCCAACACCGAGGGGCTCGGCGGGGTCAGCCCGGCGCGGCTGAACGCGCTCGACCCCGAGCTGAGCCCGATCGGGCGCGGCCTGCTCAAGTACCGGATGCTGTTGCCCGCGGCGGCGAGCGTGAAGGCGGGGCGGGTGCGGGCGATGATGCGGCGTCGGGTCGCCGCCGCCTTCAAGCGGGTCGACGTGATCGCCTGGCCGACCGTGCCGGCGGTGGCGCCGCCGCTGCAGGCGCCGCTGGTCGAACTGCCCTCGGGGACGCTCACCGCCGACCAGGCCAACGTCCGTGGCGCCGGGCTCGCCAACCTCACCGGCATCCCCGCCGTCAGCGTCCCGGTCGGCAGCTCCGAAGGGCTGCCGATCGCCCTGCAGCTCCAGGGCGCCTGGGGCCGCGACGAGCTGCTGCTCGACGCGGCCGAGGCGCTGGAGCGCGCCAACGACCGCCGCTGGGTCGAGGCGCTGGCGCCGCTCGCGGCGCCGGCCGAGACCGCGGGTGCCTAGGGTGGCCGCGGCGATCGTCGTCGAGGGGCTGGAGCGCGCCTTCGGCGAGGTGCTGGCGGTGCAGGGCATCGACCTCGAGGTCGACGAGGGGGAGATCTATGCCTTCCTCGGCCCCAACGGCGCCGGCAAGACGACCACCGTGCGGATGCTGACGACGCTGCTGCTGCCCACCGGCGGCAGCGCCTCCGTCGCCGGCCACGACGTCGTCGCCGCGGCGCGGGCGGTGCGCGCGTCGATCGGCGTCGCCCTGCAGGAAGCGGCGCTCGACCCGCTGATGACCGGCCGCGAGCTGATCCGCCTGCAGGCGACCCTGCAGGGCATCCCCACCGCCGAGGGCCGCCGCCGCGCCGACGCGCTGCTGGAACGGGTCGACCTCGCCGCCGCCGCCGACCGCCGCGTCGGCACCTACTCGGGCGGGATGCAGCGCCGCCTCGACCTCGCCGCCGCGCTCGTCCACGAACCGCGCGTGCTCTTCCTCGACGAGCCGACCACCGGCCTCGACCCGGTCAGCCGCAAGACGATCTGGGAGGAGGTCAGGGCCCTCAACGACGACGGCACCACCGTCTTCCTCACCACCCAGTACCTGGAGGAGGCCGACCAGCTCGCCGACGACGTCGGGATCATCGACAACGGCCGCATCGTCGCCGAGGGGACGCCGGACTCGCTCAAGGCCGAAATCGGCGACCCCCACATCGAGCTCCAGCCGGCCGACGGCACCGTCGCCAGGGCCGAGGAGGTCTGCGCCCCACTCGGCCGGCTGCTGCCGCCCAAGGACGCGAAGCGGGTCCTGCTGGAGGTCGAGAACGGGGCCGCCGACATCCCCCGCGTGGTCCGCGCCCTCGACGAGGCGGGGATCGCGGTCGAGGCGCTGGAGCTGGTCAACCCGACCCTCGACGACGTCTTCGTCGCCAAGACCGGCTACCACCTCACCGAGGAGAGCGAGGAAAACGCCGAGAAGGAGCCGGCGGAGACGTGAGCGCGGCCTCGCTGGCGACGAACGCGCGGGTGGTGCGCGCGCTCGGCGCGCGCTCGGTCCGCCAGACCTTCCGCCGCCCGCAGCTGATCGCCCCGATCGTCGTCTTCCCGACCCTGCTGCTGGCGATCCAGACCGGCGGCGCGGGGGCCGGAGTCGAACTGCCCGGCTTCCCGCCGGTGCAGAGCTTCCTCCAGTTCATGCTGGCCGGGGCGATGATGCAGTCGATGATGCTGGCCGGCAACAGCGGCGGCATCGCCTTCGCCGTCGACATCGAGATGGGCTTCACCGACCGCCTCTTCTCGGCACCGATCCCCCGCTTCGCGATCGTCCTCGGGCGGCTGGCCGGAACCGCGGCTCTCGGCCTCTTCGCCTCGATCTGGTTCCTCGCGATCGGCCTGGCCTTCGGCGCCACGATCGAGGGCGGGGTCCCCGGGGCGCTGCTGGCGATCGCGCTGATCACCGCCTCGGCCCTCGCGATCGGCGGCATCGGCGCCGCGATCGCGCTGCGCACCGGCAGCGCCAGCGTCGTCCAGGGCCTCTTCCCGCTGGTCCTCGTCGTGCTCTTCCTCTCCTCCGCCTTCTTCCCACAGGAACTGATGATCGAGCCGGCGAAGACGATCGCCGAGTACAACCCGCTCAGCTTCATTGTCGAAGGCGTGCGCGAGCCGATCATCTCCGGGATCGACGCCACCGACACCCTGGCCGCGGTGGCCGCGATCGTCGGCATCTCCGCCTTCGGGCTGGTGCTGAGCGCGCGCGCCCTGCGCCACCGACTGAGGGTCGGCTGATGGAGGCGGCGACCGCGACCGCGCTTCCCGCCTGGCGGGCCAACCTGGCGACGATCGCGGCGCTGATGGCGCGGGCCAAGAACGAGCTGGTTCGGGTGCCCGGGGCGGCGATCCCGGGGGTGCTGGCGCCGACCATCTTCTTCCTCGGCCTCAACGGCGTCTTCGGGGCGCTGACCCAGCTCGGCGGATTCGGCACCGGCAGCTACGAGGGCTTCATCGTCCCGGTCAGCATGCTGCAGGGAGCCGGCTTCACCGGCGCCGCCGCCGGCGTCAATCTCGCCCGCGACTACGAACAGGGTTGGGTCGACCGCCTCCTCGTCTCCCCCGCCCCACGCTGGGTGCTGCTGGCGGGAACGGTGCTGGCCGCCAGCGCCCGGGCGCTGATCCCGGCCACCTTCGTGCTGACGATCGCACTGGCGCTCGGCGCCTCCTGGCCAGGGGTCGACGGTCTCCTCATCACCTACCTGATGGTCGCCGCGATGGCCGCCGTCGCCGCCTGCTGGGGCTCGGCCCTGGCGCTCCACTTCAAGAGCCAGTCGGCGGCGCCGCTGATGCAGTCGGGGACGATGGCGCTGGTCCTGCTGACGCCCGCCTACGCGCCCCTGGCGCTGCTGCAGGGCTGGCTGCGCAAGGTCGCCGAACTCAACCCGGTCACGGACGTGATCGAAGCGGCGCGCCAGGGCTTCGTCGGCGCGGTCACCTGGTCGGACACCTGGCCAGGCCTGCTGGCCCTGGCCGCCCTGCTGGGGATCCTCGGCGCCTTCGCCCTGCGCGAGATGCGCCGCACCAACGCATGAACCCCCGCCGACGGGACGAAAACGGGCCCATGGCTTCCGAAATCGTCCCGTCGGCGGCTGAATTGGCGGAGCGTGTGCTGCGGGGCGGTTGGGCTGAGGGGGTGCGGGACGGGGTTCGGTACGCGTATACGCGGCCGAGCCCGGGGCGGTACCCGTGGCAGTGGTACTGGGACTCGTGCTTCGCGGCGATCGTCTGGCGGCGGTTCGAGCCGGCGCGGGCGCGGGCGGAGCTGGAGAGCCTGCTGGCGGCGCAGCGGCCGGACGGGTTCGTCGGCCACACGATCTTCTGGAGCCACCCGGTCTCGTTGCCGCGGCTCGCCTTCTACAACGTCGCCTCGCGCGGCGCCCTGCAGACCGAGACGATCCAGCCGCCGCTGCTGGCCTGGGCCTGGCGAATCGCCGTCGGCGACCCCGCCGAGGAGCCGCGGATCGGCGCCCAGCTGGACTGGCTCGCCGCCAACCGCGACCTCGACGGGGACGGGCTGCTGTGGATCGTCCAGCCCGACGAGTCCGGGCTCGACGCCTCGCCCAAGTTCGAACCGGTCTGGGGGTGGCGCTCCAACGGCAGGCCCGGCTTCCCGCTGCTCGTCCGCCGCAACCGCCGGCTCGGCTTCGACGCCCGCCGGATCCGCGACCGCGGCGGGCCCGTCCTCTGCGAGGCCCTGGTCAACGCGCTCTGGTCGCTATCGCTGCAGGCCGCCGGCCGGCCCTCGGCGACGCCGGCGCTGGTCGAGCGGCTCTGGGACGAGCGGCGCGGCCTCTTCATCGACGAGGCACAGCCCGGTGGCGCCCGCCCCGCCGTCGCCACCTGCGCGGCGCTGGCGCCGCTGGCCCTGCCCGACCTGCCGGAGGAGATCGGCCGGCGGCTGGTCGAGGAGCACCTGCTCGACCGGCGCGAGTTCCTCACCCCGGTGGCGCCGCCCTCGGTCGCCGCCTGCGAGCCGAGCTACGAGCCGGGCGGCGGTCGTGGCCCGATCCGCCGTTACTGGCGCGGCCCGACCTGGGTCAACACCTCCTGGCTGGTCTGGCTCGGCCTGCGCCGGCTCGGCTACGAGGAGGAGGCGCGGCGCCTAGCCGACGGCGTCATCGCCGCCGTCGCCCGCGAAGGCCTGCGCGAGTACTACGACCCGCGAACCGGCAAGGGGCTGGGAGCCAAGGACTTCGCCTGGTCGGCACTCGTGGCGGAGCTGGCAGACCCAGGTCCGGCGGCCGTCTCCAGCCACCTGTGACCGCTTATTTGTAGCGATAGGTGATGCGGCCGCGGTCGAGGTCGTAGGGGGACAACTCGATCTTCACGCGGTCGCCGGGAAGGATGCGGATGTAGTGGCGGCGCATCTTTCCCGAGATGTGACCGAGCACGTCGTGGCCGTTGTCCAGTTTGACCCGGAACATCGTGTTGGGGAGAGCCTCGGTGATCTCCCCCTCCATTTCGATCTTTTCCTCTTTGGCCATGCGGCGGGGAGCGTACCTGACGCGGCCTGCGCGGCGCCGGTCAGGAGTCCCGCTCGGACCAAACCGCCCAGTTGCGGGCGTGCTCCAGGGCGCCGGACCGGTCGCTCACCTCGCCGGCGTACTGGGCCGCCTCCAGCTCCCGCAGCGCCTCTCCGAGGCGCGGCCCGGCCTCGATCCCCAGCGCCTCGGCGAGCTCGTCGCCGCGCAGCAGCGGCGGCGGTGGCCCCTGGCGCCGCCAGTCGAGAGCCGCCGCGACCATCTCCCGGGCCAGCGCCAGGTGGGCCTGGACCATCTCCGGCCGCGCCAGCGGCCCGGCGCCGCGGGCGGAGAGCCGGTCGGCAACGGTGAGCAGAGTGACGTCGACCCCCACCGGCTCGGTGGCGCGGAGGTAGTCGTGCACCCGCCGGGGCGGCAGCGGCGTCTCGGGGATGAGGAAGCCGAGCCGCAGGTGGTGCAGAGTCAGCGCCTGCAGGTGCCCGGTGAGCCGGCGGCTGGCCCGCAGCCGACCGCAGATCTCGCCGACCGTCCCGGCGCCGAGCCGGTCGTGGCCGCGGAAGCCGACGAATCCGCCCTGCTCGCTGCGCGTCGCCGGCTTGGCGATGTCGTGGAAGAGGGCGCCGAAGCGCAGCGCGGTGCCGCGGCCCACCTCGTCGGCGAGCGGCTCGGCCAGCAGCTCGGCGACCTCGCCCGCCCGCTCGCCGGCGAAGCGCTCCAGGTCGCGCTCGATCTCCAGCGTGTGCTCGAGCACGGCCAGGGTGTGACCGTGTACGTCGAGGTGGTGGTTCGGGCCCTGCCCGACGCCGCGCAGCGCCTCCAGCTCGGGCAGGACGACGGCGGTCACCCCCAGCTCGTCGAGCAGCGTCAGGCCGCGCAGCGGGTCGGGGCCGCCGACCAGCCGCCGCAGCTCCGCCAGCTGTCGCTCTCCGGCCGGCTCGGCGGCGCGCCCGGCGGCGGCGCGGGCGAGGCCGACGGTGCCAGGCTCGATCTCCAGCCCCAGCTCCGACGCCAGCCGCGCCGCCCGCATCAGCCGCAGCGGGTCCGCGCGGAAGGAGCGCTCGCCGACCGCGCGCAGAACCCGGCGCTCGAGGTCGGAGAGGCCGCCGTGCGGGTCGATCGGCTGCCCTCCGGTCACCGGCACGGCGACGGCGCCCACCGTGAAGTCGCGCTCGGCCAGGTCGGCCTCGATGCTCGGCCCGCGCAGGGCGGTCACGTCGACCTGCCCCGTCCCCCCCGGCCCGGCCACCCGCCAGGTCCCGAACTCGGCCGAGAGCTCGAAGGCGTGCTCGCCCAACTCGCGGGCGACCGCCCGTGCCGCCGGCCCCGGGTCGCCGGCGACGGCCAGGTCGAGGTCGGCGACCTCCTGGCCGAGGGCGGCGTCGCGAACCGCGCCGCCGACCACCCAGGCGCCGCCGGCGCCGGCGAGCGCCCTGCGCACGGCGGCGAGCAGCGGCGAGGCGTCGAGCGTCCGGGCGAGGTTGGCGCCCTTCTCGGTCATGCGGCGGGAAGGGCGCCGATCACGCCGGCCGACGCGGCACCCGGGCGGAGATCCCGCAGGTGACCTCGTAGTTGATCGTGTCGAGGCGGGCGGCGACCTCCTCGACCAGGATCGCGTCCTCGCCCTGGGCGCCGATCACGACGGCCTCCTCGCCCGGCTCGACCTCCGAGCCCGGCCCGAGGTCGATCGTGACGTTGTCCATCGAGATCGTGCCGACGACCGGGTGGCGCCGGCCACGCACGAGGACCTCGGCGTTGTTGCCGAGGGCGCGGCGCAGCCCGTCCCCGTAGCCGAGCGGGACGACGCCGACCAGGGTCTCGACCGGTGCCGCCCAGCGCTGCCCGTAACCGGCGCTGGCGCCGGCCGGGAACCGCTTGACGTCGGCTATGTAGGAGCGCAGCGAGAGCGCCGGGACGAGGCCGCGCTCGGCCGGGTCGCCCTGGAAGGGGTCGAGCCCGTAGATGGCGACGCCGCAGCGGGCCATGTCGTAGTGGGAGCGCGGGTCGCGAAAGACGGCGGCGCTGTTGGCGGCATGGATGAGGACGGACGGGAACTCGGCCCGGACTGCGGTGGCGACCTCGTCGAAGCAGTCGAGCTGGCGGTCGAAGTAGTCGGACTCCGGTTCGTCCGCGGTCGCGAGGTGGGTCCAGACGCCGGCCAGCTCCAGGTCCGGGTCCTCCGCGCAGGCGCGGGCCAGGGCCAGGACCTCGCTCGGGTCCCGGGTGCCGAGCCGGCCCATGCCGCTGTCGTGCTTGACGTGGACCCGGGCGGGGGCCCCCTGGGCGCGCGCGCGGCCGGCCAGCAGCCCGCGAGCGCCCTCGCGCCAGACCGCGACCTCGGAGCCCGCCGAGAAGACGACGTCGACCTCCTCGGCGGTCAGCGCGCCCATCGTCAGCAGCGGCACGTGGGGGTAGCGGCGGCCGATCTGGGCGGCCTCCGCGGCGGTCGCCACCGAGAGCCGCGTGGCGCCGCCTGCCAGTGCCGCGGCGGCGCAGCCGTCGGCGCCGTGCCCGTAGCCGTCGGCCTTGACCACGGCGCAGAGCTCGGCGCCGCCGGTCAGCTCCGCCTTCAGCCGGGCGCAGTTGGCCCGGACCGCCTCGAAATCGACCCGGGCGACCGCCCGCTCCATTGGCCTAGGCGGCGTCGTCGACGAGGGCGGCGAGCGCGTCGGCCCTGGTGACCATGCCGGCCAGACGCCCGTCCTCGTCCACCACGGGGAGGTGGTTATGGTGCTTGTCGGCGATCTTCTTCGCCACCCGGTCGGCGCTCTCGTAGGTGTGGACGACGACGGGGTCGGCGCTCATCAGCTCCGCGACCTCGGTCGCGAATGCTTTGTCGAGCCGCTTCTCGAACCCCTTCATCGAGCCGATGAAGACGATCCCGCCCATGATGTTGAGGTAGTGCGGGAGGTGGAGGTCGGACTGCTCGTCGCTGAGGATCAGGTCCGACTCGGTGACGATGCCGACCACCTTGCGGTCCCCGTCGACGACCGGGATCGCCCCCAGGTCGGTCTTCGCCAGCAGGTCGATCGCGGCGCGGGCGTCTTCGTCCGGCGAGACGCTGGGGACGTCGGAATCCATCATGTCGGCCGCGGTCTTCATATGCGTCTGGGCGAGGTTATTCCACCCGCCCGGCGGGAAGCATCCCCACCGGGATCGCGGCGATCACGTCGGTGGCGATCACCGACTCCGCCGAGCCGAGGCGGCGGGCTGCCTCGCGCCCCGCGCGGGCGTGGGCGACGACCGCCGCGCAGGCCGCCGCGAACGGCTCCAGGCCCCGTGCCAGGAGGGCCGCGGCGACGCCCGAAAGGACATCGCCGCTGCCAGCCGTGGCGAGCCCCGGCGCGGCGATCGCGTTGACGGCGATCCGCTCGCCGTCGGTGACGATCGTGTCGTCCCCCTTCAGCACGACCACGGCACCGGCCGCCCTGGCGGCCTCGCGGGCCGCGGCCAGGCGGTGGGCGCCAATCTGCTCGGAGTCGCGCTCGAGCAGGCGGCCGAGCTCGCCGGCGTGCGGGGTGAGGACCGTCGGCGCCTCGCGGGCGGCGATCCGCTCGATCTGCCCGGCGAACGCGTTGAGGCCGTCGGCGTCGATCACCAGCGGCGCCTCGATCGCGCCGGCCACCTCGCGCGCCAGCTCGAAGGTCTCGGCACGGCGGCCGAGCCCGGGCCCGAGAACCCCGGCGGCGGCGCGCTCGAAGGCCGCGAGCACGGCCATGGCGGAGCCGGGAGCCAGGAACCCGTCGCCACCGGGGCAGCCGGCCGACATCACCTCCGGCTGCCCGGCCGCGAAGACCGGCTCGAGGTCGGCGGGGACAGCGACCGTGGCGTAGCCGGCGCCGGCCCGGATCGCCGCCAGCGAGGACATCTGCGGCGCTCCGGTGAGGCCGCGCGAACCGCCGGCGATCGTCACCTGGCCGGAGCTGAACTTGGTCGAGCGCGGGCCGCGGCGCGGCGCCAGCGACAGCACCGCCGGGTCGATCGTGCCGCCGCGCGGCTCCGCCGGCGCGCCGTCGGGGATCCCGATCGGCGCCACCCGCAACTCGCCCGCGTGCCACTTACCCGGAGCGATCCGCTGCCCCAGCTTGGCGGCGTGGAAGCTGACCGTGATGTCGGCCTCGACCGCCAGCACCTCGACCTCGCCGCTGGAGGCATCGACCCCGGAGGCGACGTCGCAGGCCACGACCGGCACCCCGCAGCGGTTGATCGCCTCGATCGCGCTCGCTGCGGGCTCCCGCGGCGCCCCGGCGAAGCCGGTGCCGAAGATCGCGTCGACGACGGCGCCGGATCCGGCCAGCCGCGCGCTCAGGTCGCCCTCGACACGCTCGCTCTCGACCCGGCCGAGATTGACGGCGGCATCCCCCTTCAGCTTGTCGCCGGGCCAGAGCAGCAGCACCTCGACCGCGTAGCCCATCGCGGCCAGGTGGCGGCCGGCGACGAAGCCGTCGCCGGCGTTGTTGCCCTTGCCGCAGACGACCCGCACCGGCGCCTGCGGCGAAAGCTCGGAGACCGCCTCGGCGACGGCCCGGCCCGCCGCCTCCATCAGCTCCAGCGACGGCACCTCCTGCTCCTCGATCGCCCAGCGGTCGACGGCGCGCATCCCCTCGGCGTCGTACAGCGGGCGTAGCCAGGGCTCCATCGGTCTCAGCGTAACGGCGGCGCCACCCGCAGTCGGCACGCCGACGCGGCCGGCGTCACTCGACCGTGACGGTCTTCGCCAGGTTGCGGGGCTGGTCGACGTTGAGGCCGCGGGCGCGGGCGATGTCGTAGGCGAGCAGCTGCAGCGGCAGGATCGCGACGATCGGCTGCAGGATCCAGTCCGTCCGCGCCACCTCGATCGTCTCGTCGGCGACTTCGGCGGCGCGCTCGCTGCCGGCGGTGGCGATCGCGATCGTCTGGGCGCCGCGGGCGCGCACCTCCTCGACGTTGGAGAGCACCTTCTCCAGCACCGGGCTGTCGGTGGCGACGCAGACCACCGGCGTGCGCTCGTCGAGCAGGGCGATCGGGCCGTGCTTCATCTCGCCGGCGGCGTAGGCGTCGGTCGGGATGTAGGAGATCTCCTTCAGCTTCAGCGCCCCCTCGAGGCAGACCGGCAGGCCGATGTGGCGGCCGAGGTAGAGGAAGAACTCCTGCGCCGAGTGAGCGGCGGAGACCGCCTGGACCGGCGCTTCGACCGCGGCCAGCGTCTCCTCGACCTTCGACGGCAGCGCCTTCAGCTCCGCGACCAGCTCGATCACGCGCTCGCGCGGCAGCGTCCCCCGCAGCTCGGCGAGCCGCAGCCCCAGCAGGTACATCGCCGCCACCTGGGCGACGAAGGTCTTGGTCGCGGCGACGCCGATCTCCAGCCCGGCGCGGGTGTAGAGCACGGCGTCGGCGTCGCGGGTCGCCTGGCTGCCCATGATGTTGGTCACCGCCAGCACCGTCGCCCCCGCCTCGCGCGCCAGGCGCATCGCCGCCAGGGTGTCGGCGGTCTCGCCCGACTGGGTGATCCCGATCACCAGGTCGCCGGGCCCGACCACCGGGTTGCGGTAGCGGTACTCGGAGGCGACGTCCATTTCGACCGGCACCCGCGCCCACTCCTCGATCGCGTAGCGACCGACCAGGCCGGCGTGGTAGGAGGTGCCGCAGGCGACGATCACGATCCGGCCGACGTCGCGCAGGAAGGCGTCGGAGAGGGCGACGTCGGAGAGGTCGACGCCGTCGTCCTCGGGCAGGCGGTCGGCCAGGGTCTCGGCGACAGCGTCGGCCTGTTCGTGGATCTCCTTCAGCATGAAGGTCTCGTAGCCGCCCTTCTCGGCGGCGTCGGCGTCCCAGGTGACCTCCTCGGCGTCGCGGTGCACCGGCGTCCCCTCGGTGTCGGTGATCCGCACGCCGTCGCTCTCGAGCACGACGATCTCGCCGTTTTCGATCGGCATCGCGATCCGCGTGTCGGCGAGGAAGGCGGGGATCGCGGAGGCGAGGAAGGCCTCGCCATCGCCGACGCCGGCGACCAGCGGGCACTCCTTGCGGGCGCCGACCAGGCGACCCGGCTCGTCGGCGTGCATGGCGACGAAGGCGTAGTGACCGCGCAGCTCCGCGTAGGCAGCGCGCACGGCGGCGGCGAGGTCACCGTCGTAGTGGCCGGCGATCAGGTGGGCGACGACCTCGGCATCGGTCTCCGAGGTGAACGACTCGCCCGCCTCCTGCAGGCGATGGCGCAGGGCGGCGTGGTTCTCGACGATCCCGTTGAGGACGATGTGGACGCGGCCGGAGCTGTCGGTGTGGGGATGGGCGTTGGCCTTGGTGACGCGGCCGTGGGTGGCCCAGCGGGTGTGGGCGATGCCGGTCCCCGACTCCGGCAGCGGCCCGGCGCCGTTGACGGCGCGATCCTCGAGCGCGGCCCGCAGGTTGGCGAGGTTGCCGACCGCGTGCACGCTCTCGACCCCGCCGTCGGCGAGCACCGACAGACCGGCGGAGTCGTAGCCGCGGTATTCGAGCTTTTCCAGTCCCGCGAGCAGGATCTCCTCGCAGGGCCGGGAGCCCACGTATCCGACGATGCCGCACATGAAGGCGAGTAAGGGTAGAGGGCCGGGACGCTCAGCCCAGCTCTTCGCGCACGACCGCGACCAGCCGCCCACAGACGGCGTCGGCCTCCTCCGCGCTCGGAGCCTCGACCATCACCCGCACCAGCGGCTCGGTCCCGGAGGGGCGCAGGAGGACCCGGCCGCGACCGCGCAGCCCCTCGTCCTCGTGCTCGACCGCCTCCCAGACCGCGCCGGCGCCGGCCAGCGCCTCGCGGTCGCCGACCTCGACGTTGACCAGCTTCTGCGGCAGCTTGCGCATCGGCACGCCCCCGTCGAGGGGGGCGTTGCCGAGCTCGCGCATCGTCGTCAGCGCCGCGGCGATCCCGTCGCCGGTGGAGACGAAGTCCGCGGCGATGATGTGGCCCGACTGCTCGCCCCCCAGCGACCAGCCGCGCCGGCGCATCTCGTCGATCACGTAGCGGTCGCCGACCTGGGTGACGGCGACCTCGATCCCCTCCTCCGCCATCGCCTTGTGGAAGCCGTAGTTGGTCATCACCGTGACGACGACGCCGCCGCCGAGCTCGTCGCGGCGGGCCATCCCCCGCGCCGCCAGCGCGATCAGCTCGTCGCCGTCGTGGACGCGGCCCGAGCCGTCGACCGCCAGCACCCGGTCGCCGTCGCCGTCGAAGGCGAAGCCGATCTCGGCGCCGGAGTCGCGGATACGCTCGGCCAGGGCCTCGACGTGGGTCGAGCCGCAGCCCTCGTTGATGTTGCGCCCGTCGGGCTCGACGCCGATCGCCTCGACCTCGGCCCCGAGAGCCTCGAAGATCGCCGGCCCGGCCCGGAAGGTCGCCCCGTTGGCGCAGTCGAGCAGGACCCGGCGACCGGCAAGGTCGAGCGGGAAGGCGGCGCGCAGCTCCCGCAGGTAGTCCTCGAGGCCGCCCTCCAGCTCGCGCACGCGGCCCGGGTCGACGGCGGCCGCCGGCTCGTCGAGCAGCGACTCGATCCGCTCCTCCTCCGCGTCGTCGAGCTTCGTCCCCTGGGCGCCGAAGAACTTGATCCCGTTGTCGCGGTAGGGGTTGTGAGAGGCGGAGACGACCGCCGCCAGGTCCAGCCCCAGCCGCCTGACCAGGATCGCCGCCGCCGGGGTCGGCAGCACGCCGGCGAGCAGGGCGTCGCCACCCGCGGCGGCGATCCCCGCCGCCAGGGCCGACTCCAGCATCGGGCCCGACTCCCGGGTGTCGCGGACGATCAGGACCTGAGGGCGCTCCGCCTCCAACGAGGCGGTGGCGGCGCGGCCCAGCGCGGTCGCCAACTCGGCGCCGAGGAACGTCCCAGCCTCTCCTCGGACCCCGTCGGTGCCGAAGAGCTTGCGCCCGGTCCTCACCCCTGCTCCGTCAGCGCTTGCTGAACTGAGGACGCTTGCGGGCCTTCTTGAGGCCAGCCTTGCGCCGCTCCTTGACTCGCGCGTCGCGAGTCAGGAAACCGCGGCGCTTGAGGTCGCCGCGCAGCTCGGCGTCGATCTCGGTCAGCGCCCGGGCGATGCCGTGGCGGACCGCTCCGGCCTGACCGCTGACGCCGCCGCCGTGGACACGGACGCGGACGTCGACGTTGCCCTCGTAGCCGGAGACGGCCAGCGGCTGGCGCGCCATCGTCTGGTGCAGGGGGCGGGGGAAGAACTCCTCGAGGCTGCGCTTGTTGACCTCGAACTTGCCGTCGCCGGGAACCAGGGTGACCCGGGCGATCGAGCGCTTGCGTTTGCCGGTCGCCAGGTAGCGCGCGCCGGTCTCCATCTTAGCCGGAGCCCGGCTGGCGGTCTCCGACTCGGCCTCGGCCGCGGCCAGCGCCGCCTCACGGCGCGCTTTCTCCTCTTCCTCGGCCTCCAGTCGCGCCCGCTCCTCGGCGCTCAGCTCCGGCGCATCCGGCTCGACCGCGATCGGCTCCAGGTCGGCACCGGGAATGACGTCCTTCTTCTTCTCCGGCTCCGGCAGCTCCTCGCCCTCGGGCTCCTCGGCCGCGGACTCCTCAGCCGCGGGCTCGGGCTCCTCAGCCGCGGGTGCCTCCTCGGCCGGCGTCTCGGCAACGGGCTCCGACGGCGTCTCGGCAGCCGGCTCCGGCGTCACGGCAGCCTCGGCAGCCGGCTCCGGTGCCTCCTCGGCGGGACCCGCGGCGGCGGCGTCCTGTCCCTCAGTCGTCTCGTCCGGGGTCAAGTCGTCTGCCATCAGTTCGTCTCCATCGGTTTCGGCTGCTGCGCCGCGTGCGGATGCTCCGGCCCGGCGTAGATCTTCAGCTTGGTCAACTGCTGGCGCGCCAAGCGGTTGCGCGGCAGCATGCCCTTGACGGCCTTGCGGATCACTTCCTCGGGGCGCCGGTCGAGCATCTCGGCCAGCGTCCGCGACTTGATCCCACCGGGGTAGCCACTGTGGCGCCAGTAGACCTTCTGGGCCATCTTGTTGCCGGTGACCCGGATCTTCTCGGCGTTGACGACGACGACGAAGTCGCCGGTGTCGACGTGGGGCGTGTACTCGGGCTTGCGCTTGCCGCGCAGGGTGTCGGCGATCTGGGTCGCCAGACGGCCCAGGGTCTTACCCTCGGCATCGACGACGTACCAGTCTCGCTGGCGGTTGGCGGCAGTGGCGACAAAGGTCTTCATCGTGAAAAGACCGCGCGGACGAACCTGCGCGGCCGGGGGATAATAGCCGTCCTGGCGTGTGAGCGGTCGCTTATACTGCCGCGCCAGCAGTGCCGAGTCCCTGGCGGGCAGCCGCGAGGGAGCGGAGGAACCGTTGGGACCGATGCAGGTCCCGGGGGCGAATCGGGCGAATCCGGCCCGTAGCGCGTCTCTTTCAGCGCGAGCCCGACAGCTAACTCCGTAGGCCGACGAAAGAGAGGGCAGCAGTGCGCGGCAAACGCAGGCTCCGGCCGAGGTTGGCCGGGAAAATCGGCATCGTGGCGGCGATCGGGCTGCTCGGCGGCCTGACCGGTACGGCCTCCGCGGGCACCGGTGGCGCCGCCACCCCGGGCGCCGCCCCGACCCCACGGGGGAGCACCGTCGGCTCGCCCGCGAGCGAACCGAGCGCCGGCACGCTGAGCCTGCTCGCGGCGAGGACGATGCCGCGGCGCTCCTTCTACTTCGGCTACCGCTTCCCGCACCTGGTCTACACGATCGAAAGCACCCAGCCGCAGAACGACCTGCAGATCGAAGTCGTCGACGCGGCCGGCGAAGTCGTCCAGGTCTTCTACCGCGAAGCCGTCGCCCCCGGCGTCCCCGACCGGATCCGCTGGGACGGCACCACCTCGAGCGGCCGCCCGGCCCGCAACGGCCGCTACAGCTTCCGCATCGCCCCGCAGGCGCCCGCCGCCCGCGCCGCCCGCCGCGCCACCGACTCCGGCCCGCTGCGGCTCCGGTTCGCCTTCTTCGGCTACGCCTTCCCGATCCCCGGCAAGCACGAATTCGGGATGAGCGCAGGCCGCTTCGGCGCCCCCCGCTCCGGCCACACCCACCAGGGCCAGGACGTGATGGCCGCCTGCGGCACGCCGCTGGTCGCCGCCCGCGGCGGCGAAGTCCAGTACGCGGGCTACGAGGGCAACGCCGGCAACTACGTCGTCATCGACGGCAGGGGCACGCCCTACGACTTCATGTACGCCCACCTGGCCGAACCCTCCCCCCTGCACACCGGGGACACCGTCCGCACCGGCCAGCCGATCGGCGTCGTCGGCGACACCGGCGACGCGCGGGGTTGCCACCTCCACTTCGAGATGTGGGGCCCGCCCGGCTGGTACCAGGGCGGCTCCCCCTTCGACCCGCTGCCATATCTGAAGAAGTGGGACAGCTACTCCTAGTCGGAGCCGGCCGGAGCAGGAGGACGCCCGGACCCCTCCCGCGAGCTCAGCGCGAGCAGCGCTCGCAGGTGCCGCGCAGGACCACGTCGTGCTCGGTCACCTCGAAGTCCATGTCCTCGCAGAGCCTGCCGATCGCCTGCTCCAACTTGGAGTCCTCGAAGGGCACCATGCGCCCGCACCGACTGCAGATCGCGTGGTGGTGATGGTGGCCGGCGGGGTCGACCCGCTCGTAGCCGGCGGTGCCGCGGCAGACCTCGATCCGCTGCACCAGGCCCAGCTCCTCGAGCTGCTCGAGGGCGCGGTAGACGCTGGCGCGGCCGACCGGTGGCTCGCGGCGGCGCAGCTCGTCATCGAGCTCCAGCGCGGTGACCGCGCAGTCGTGCCCGGCCAGCGCCTCGACCACAGCGGTGCGGGCGCCGCCGCGGCGGTGGCCGGCGGCGTGCAGGGTCTCCAGCGCGTGCTCGGCCCAGGCGGTGTCGGTCGTCACGCCCATCTCAGACGATCGTACCCGCGCCATCAGGCCGCCTCCGAGAGGCCGGGACGCCCGATCCGGGTCGCCGCGGACGGCGCTCGGCGACGGCCGCGGCGCCTGGCCAGCAGCGCCGCGCCGAGGAAGGACGCGGTCGCGAACCCGATCACCGCGGTCCCGGCCGGCAGCTCGGCGACCCGGTAGCTGAGCGCCAGCCCGGCCCAGGTCGAAGCGACGGCGATCCCCGCCGAGAGCGCCATGCCGCGCCAGGGCCGGTCGGTGAGCAGCCGCGCGGCGCCCCCGGGCGCGGCGAGCAGGCCCAGCACCAGCAGCGCGCCCACGGCCTGCGTGGCCTCCGCGACGACGACGGCAAGGAGCAGGAAGAAGCCGATGCCGAGCGCCCGCACGGGAAGGCGCAGGCCGCGGGCCAGCTCGGGGTCGAGCGAGGTGAAGAGCAGCGGCCGGGCGATCGCCAGCAGGGCCAGCGAGGCGGCGAGCGCGACCGCCGCGGCGAGGCGGGCGTCAGCGGCGGAGAGCCCGAGGATCGAGCCGAAGAGGACGCGGACCGCCGCGGTCCCGTTGGAGCCGCTGGACCCGTTGACGAAGATCGCGAGAAAGAGCACTCCGAGGCCCAGCACCCAGACGAAGACCGAGCCGATGACGACGTCGTCGGGTCGGGCGCGCCGCCCGAGCCCGCCCATGCCGGCGGCGACGAGGACGGTTGCCGCGAAGACGCCGAGCCTGATGTCGACCCCGGCGGCCGCCGCGGCGAGCGCACCCGTGAAGGCGACGTGGCTGAGCGCGTCGCCGGCGAAGACCTGGCTGCGGAGGACGACGAAGTAGCCGATCAGGCCGCAGGCGAGGGCGACGAAGGTCCCCGCAAGCAGGGCGTTGCGCATGAACTCGTGGGCGAGCATCAGGCCACCGCCTCCAGCGACCGGGGGCCGCCCTCCGGGGACCGGCGGGCGCGGCCCGCGACCAGGCGCCGGCCCAGGCGGACGGCGAGGTAGAGCCCGAACGAGAAGGTCGTCACCCAGAACCCGGCCGGGTACGGCGTGAAGAACGCGACCGCGAGCCCGAGCCAGGTGACGGCGAGGGCCAGCGCCACGGAGAGCAGGAGGCCCGGCCCCGGTCGGGCGGTCAGCTCCTGCGCGGTCGCCGCCGGAGTCACCAGCAGGGCGAAGACGAGCAGGGCGCCGGTGATCTGCGCGGTCGCCGCCACCGCCATCCCCAGCAGCAGGAGGAAGGCGAGGGCCAGGCCGCCGGTCCTGACCCCGGCGGCCCGGGCGACCGCCGAGTCGACCGAGGCGAAGAGCAGCGGCCTGGCGATCAGCGCGAGGACGGCGAGGGCCGCGACGGCGATCCAGAGCAGGGTCTGGACCTGACCGGCGGTGATCCCGAGGAAGGTGCCGAAGAGCAGCGACTCGAGGCCGAGCAACTGGCCGCCGTAGAGGCCGACGAAGAGGAACCCGAGGCCGAGGCCGAACGCCTGGATCGTCCCGGTCGCCGCCGACTCCGAGCCGAGGCCGCCGCGCTGCTCCCGGCCGGCCAGGGCGAGCGCGAGCGCCCCGAGCCCGCAGGCGCCGAAGTAGCCGAGCGCCAGCGGCAGCCCCGCCAGGGTCGCGGCGGCGGCGCCAGGAAAGGCGATCACCGAGAGCGTGTGGCCGGCGAAGGTCTGGCGCCGCAGCACCATGAACCAGCCGACCGCCCCCGCCATCACGGCGACGATCGCGCCGGCCTCCAGCGCCTGCACCATGAAGGGGTAGGCGGTCAGCTGTTCGAGGTCGCTGACCGGGTCCCAGGAGAAGGCGGCGAGATCAGTGGGCATGGGGATGCAGGGGGTGGTGGTGGGCGGGCGGCTCGGGCGTCCCGACGACGACGAGGCGCCCGTCGGAGGTCTGCAGGACCTCGATCGGAACGCCGTAGAGCTCGCTCAGGGTCGGCCCCGAGATCACCTCCCGCGGCTCGCCGGCGAGGCCGTGGCCGCCGGCGAAGTAGGCGACGCGGTCGAGATAGCCGAGGATCGGGTTGACGTCGTGGGCGACGAGGAGGACGGTCACGCCCTCGTGCTTGCAGATCCGCTGGATCAGGCCCGCGACCGCCCCCTGGTTGCTGAGGTCGAGGCTGTCGAGCGGCTCGTCGAGCAGCAGGATCCGCGGGCGGCGCACCAGCGCCTGCGCGATCAGCAGCCGCTGCTGCTCGCCGCCGGAGAGTTCGCCGATCGGTCGCGAGGCGTAGGCGGCGGCGCCGACCAGCTCGATCATCTCCTCGGCCCGCTCGATCGTCGTCCGGGTCACGCGGCTGAGCGCGGCCGGCAGCGGGAAGCCCCAGCGGGCGCCGTCGAGGCCGAGGCGGACGACGTCGGTGCCGCGGATCCGGCTGCCGCTGTCGAAGCTGCGCCGCTGCGGCAGGTAGCCGATGCGGCGCGCCTGCGCCGGGCCGGGCGGCGCGCCGAGGACCTCGGCCCGGCCGGCGCCGAGCGGCAGCAGGCCGAGGACGACGTCGAGCAGGGTCGACTTGCCGGCGCCGTTGGGCCCGAGGACGGCGACGAACTCGCCCTGGCGGATCGTCAGGTCGACCCCGGACCAGATCGCGCGGCCGCCGCGGCTCGCGGTCGCGTCCCGCAGCCGGATGACCTCCTCGGCGCTCATCGTCCCGCCGCCCTGTCGAGAGCGGCCCGCAGGCCCCTCAGCTCGCGCGACATCCACGCCTGGAAGCTGGCCCCTTCGGGCGTCAGGGTCTCGGTCACCGTGGCTACGGGCACGCCCGCCCGCTTCGCGGCCTCGTTCAGTCGCTGCACGTCAGGCGTCGCGTTCTGGCTGTTGTAGACCCAGACGGCGATCTCGCCGTCGGCGATCTGGCCGTCCACGGTCGCTTTCTCGGCCGGCGTCGGTTCGGTTCCCTCGGAGATCGCGTCCATGAAGCCCGTCGGGGTGATCAGTCGCAGGCCCAGGGCGGGCGCCAGCGGTTCGAAGATGCTCTCCGACGCGCCGACCCGCGTGCCCGCGTAGCGGGCCTTGATCGCGGCGACCAGCTGGTCGTATTCGGCCAGGCCCTTGCTTTCGAAAGCGTGCCTGCGGGCCTCGTAGTAGGCGTCGTGTCCGGGGTCCGCCCGCTCGTAGTCGGCGCTGATCCGGTCGACCACGCGGTGCACCGCGCTGGGCGAGTACCACTGGTGCGGGTTGTCTCCGTCAGCGAGGCCGAGCACGTCGCCCACAGTCAGTTCGACCCGACTCGAGGCCGGGTTGGCCGCCAGCAGCTTCGACGCCCATTCGTCGTAGCCGATGCCGTTGACGATCGACATCTGCGCGACCGCCATCGTGCGCGCGTCTTCGCTGGTCGGTTCGTAGTCGTGGGGGTCGGCGGCCGGGTTGGTGATGATGCTCGTGACCTCCACCCGGTCGCCGCCCAGCTGCGCGGCGACGCTGCCCCAGAAATCCTCCGCGGCGACCACGTCGAGCCTGCCGGAGGACCCCCCCGCCCCCGAGCCTCCGCCGCAACCGGCGACGAGCGCCGCCAGCAGCGCGAACGGGAGGGCGAGGCGCAGCGGGGTGCGGAAGCGTGGAGCGAGCATGGATCTCCGGTGGGACGGGACGAGGTGGCTCCGATCACCCTACACGATACTGAGACTTGTTCTCGTTTTGCTTCGGATACTCGCGTGCACCCAAAAAGAAATACTCGGGGTCCGCAATGCCTCTAAAGTATTTGAGTATCAGTTACGGACCGGGAGCCACCAACCCAAAAAGGGAGCCACCCATGCAACGCGAACCGATCGACCAGCGCCTTGTCCGGGCGCTCGCACACCCCCTCAGGGTCCAGATCCTCGACATCCTGACCGAACGGGTCTCCAGTCCGAACCTGCTCTCGGACGAGCTCGAAGCCGGCCTCACCCAGGTCGCTTACCACACCCGAGCACTGGAGAAGTGCGGCTGCCTGGAGCTGGTTGACACGGCGCAGAGGCGCGGCGCCACCGAGCACTTCTACAAGGCGCCGCCGGGATCGTTCGTCGGCGACCCGGACTGGCGCCGGGTGCCGCTCTCGGTGCGCGGCGGGGTCTCCACCGCCGCGCTGCGGACTTTCGTCGAGAAGGCCGTGAGGGCGCTGAAGGCGGGCACCCTCGACGCCCGCGAGGACACCGTCTTCCGCTGGCACCCGCTGCAGCTCGACCAGCGCGGCTGGGACGAGGTGACGGCGATCCTGCACGAAGCCTCCGAGCTGGTCCTCGCCGCCCAGAAGCGCAGTCGCAGGCGGCTCTCGAGGATGAAGGACGGCGCGGGGCCGATCTCCGCCGTATTCGCCCTCGCCAACTTCGAGACCGAGGGGTCGCGCGGCTGAGCGGCCGCGCCTACTCCCACTCGATCGTCGCCGGTGGCTTCGAGGAGATGTCGAGGGCGACGCGGTTGACGTCGCGGATCTCGTTGATGATCCGGTTGGAGACCCGCTCGAGCAGGTCGTAGGGGAGGCGGGCCCAGTCGGCGGTCATCGCGTCGTCGGAGGTGACGGCGCGGATCACGATCGGGTAGGCGTAGGTGCGGCCGTCGCCCTGGACGCCGACCGAGCGGACCACCGGCAGCACGCAGAAGGACTGCCAGAGCTGGCGGTAGAGCTCGGCGGCGCGGATCTCCTCCTGCAGGATCGCGTCGGCTGCGCGGAGGATGTCGAGGCGCTCTCTGTTGACCTCCCCGCCGACGATCCGGATCGCCAGCCCCGGGCCGGGGAACGGCTGGCGCCAGACCATCCGCTCCGGCAGGCCGAGCTCGGCGCCGACGGCGCGGACCTCGTCCTTGAACAGCATCCGCAGCGGCTCGACCAGCTCGAACTCGAGGTCCTCGGGCAGGCCGCCGACGTTGTGGTGGGACTTGATCGTCGCCGCGTGGTCGGAGCCGCCGGACTCGATCACGTCCGAGTAGAGCGTGCCCTGGACCAGATAGCTGACGTCGTCGAGCCTCTCCGCCTCCTCCTCGAAGACGCGGATGAACTCGGCGCCGATGATCTTGCGCTTGGTCTCCGGGTCGTCGACCCCCGCCAGCTTGGCGAGGAAGCGCTCCTCGGCGTCGACGTGGACGAGCGGGATGCCGAACTGGCCGAACGCCTCGACCACCTGCTCGGCCTCGTTCAGCCGCATCAGGCCGTGGTCGACGAAGACGCAGGTCAGCCGCTCGCCGATCGCCCGGTGGACGAGCAGCGCCGCGACCGAGGAGTCGACGCCGCCGGAGAGGCCGCAGATCACGCGCCCATCGCCCACCTGGGCGCGAACCTTCGCAACCTGCTCGGCGATCACCGACTCCGGGTTCCACTCCTGCTCGCAGCCGGCGACGTCGCGCAGGAAGCGGGTGAGGATCTCGGTCCCGTAGGGGGTGTGGACGACCTCCGGGTGAAACTGGATCCCGTAGAGGCCGCGGTCGGGCATCTCGCAGGCGGCGACCGGGGAGCTGGGGCTGGAGGCGAGGGCGACGAACCCTTCCGGCGCCTCGAACACCGCGTCGCGGTGGCTCATCCAGCAGCTCTGCTCCTCGGGCAGGCCACCGAGCAGGCGGCCGCCGCCGTCACGGAGGACCAGATCGGTGCGGCCGAACTCGCCCGACTCGGCCGACTCGACCCTGCCCCCGAGGGCGAGGACCATCGCCTGCATCCCGTAACAGATGCCGAGCAGCGGGATCTCGAGATCGAGCAGCTGGGTCGGGAACGGCGGCGCCCCCGGCTCGTACACCGAAGCCGGCCCGCCCGAGAGGACCAGCGCCTTCGGCGCCCGCTCGCGGATGCCCTCGATCGGCGTGGTCGAGGGCAGCAACTCGGCGAAGACGCCGCATTCGCGGATCCGGCGTGCGATCAGCTGCGAGTACTGGCCCCCGAAGTCGAGGACCAGTACCTCCTCCTCAGTCATCCGATACCGCAACCCCCGCGGAGACCGCTGCGCGCCCGTTCGACCCCATCCCGACGGACTGCTCGTTCTGGAGCTTCTTGCCCTCGCTCATCAGCGCCGGCGCGACCATCACCTCGGCCCGCTGGAAGGAGCGGATGTCCTCGTAGCCGCAGGTGGCCATCGAGGTTTTCAGCGCCCCCATCAGGTTGAAGGTGCCGTCGTTCTCCTGGGCCGGGCCGAGCAGGATCTCCTCCATCGTCCCGTCCTGCTTGGTCGAGACGCGGGTGCCGCGCGGCAGCGAGGGGTGGAACGTCGCCATGCCCCAGTGGAAGCCGCGTCCCGGCGCCTCCTTGGCCCGGGCCAGCGGCGAGCCGACCATCACCGAGTCGGCGCCGCAGGCGATCGCCTTGGAGACGTCGCCCCCAGTCCGCATGCCGCCGTCGGCGATCACGTTGACGTACTCGCCGGTCTCCAGCATGTGCTGGGCGCGGGCGGCGGCGACGTCGGCGATCGCGGTCGCCTGCGGGACGCCGATCCCGAGCACGCCGCGGGTGGTGCAGGCGGCGCCGGGGCCGACGCCGACGAGGACGCCGACGGCTCCGGTCCGCATCAGGTGCAGCCCGGTGGAGTAGGAAGCGCAGCCGCCGACCACGGTCGGCACCGGCACTTCGGCGATGAACTCCTTCAGGTTCAGCGGCTCGACCGTGGTCGAGACGTGCTCGGCGGAGATCACGGTGCCCTGGATGACCAGGATGTCGAGGCCGGCCTCGACCGCCACCTCGTAGTGGTCGCGCACTTTCTGCGGGGTCAGGGAGCCGCAGACGACAGCGCCGCGCTCCTTGATTTCGGCGACGCGCTTGCCGATCAGCTCCTCCTTGACCGGCTCGGCGTAGACCTCCTGCATGATCCGCGTCGCCAGGTGCTTGGGCGCCGCGGCGATCTTCTCCAGCAGCTCCTCGGCGTTGTCGAAGCGGGTCCAGATCCCCTCCAGGTTCAGCACGCCCAGGCCGCCGAGCTCGTTGACGAGCACGGCAGTGTCGGGGCTGACCACGCCGTCCATCGCCGAAGCGACCAGCGGCAGCTCGAAGCGGTAGGGGCCGAGGGTCCAGGTGATGTCGATGTCGTCGGGATCGCGGGTGCGACGCGACGGGACGATGGCGATGTCGTCAAATCCGTATGCGCGCCGCCCTTTCTTGCCGCGACCGATTTCGATTTCCAAGTTAGTCCTCCAGGGCTGGCGTTGAGAAGCCAGCCTACACTTCTGCGGGGACCTCCAGATCGTGGACCGCGACCTCGCCGAGCAGGCGCTCGACCTGGTTGCGATCGACGGTGCCGGCGCCGAAGTGCTGGGTCGACTCGGCGCCGCAGGCGACGCCGTATGCGAGGCACTCCTCCGGCGGCCGGTCCTCGTAGCGGGCGGCGACGTAGCCGGCGAGGAAGGCGTCCCCGGAGCCGACCGTGGAGACTGGCTCCAGCGACTCGGTGTGGACCTCGAGCAGGCGCCGCTCGGCGCCCTCCCCGACCACCGCCACGCAGCCATCGGGCCGGGTGATCGCCGCCTCTGAGGCGCCCAGCCGGACCAGCTCGTGCAGGCCCCGGGCGATGTCGCTGCGGTCGGCGAACTCCTGTCCGACCAGCTCCTCGGCCTCGCGCTCGTTGGGGGTCACCATCGAGGCGCCGGCGCGGACGCCGGCCAGCATCGCCTCGCCCTCGGCGTCGAGCACCACCGGCACGCCGCGGCGGCCGAGGTCGGCGATCAGGCGCGCGTAGAGATCGTCTCCGGCGCCGGGCGGCAGCGATCCGGCGAGGACGCAGATCCTCGCCCCCCCGGCGAGGTAGCCGATCCGCTCGAAGAGCCGCTTCACCTCCTCCGCGCTGACCGCGGGCCCGCGCTCGTTGATCTCCGTCTGGTCGCCCGAGGTCGGGTCGATCACGGCCAGGTTGATCCGGGTCTCGGCGGCGATCTGGGTGAAGTCGGTGAGAACCGATTCCTCGTGCAGCTGTTCGAGCACGCGGGTCCCGGCCGGGCCGCCGACGAAGCCGGCGGCGATCACCGGGCGCCCGAGCAGGCTCAGGGCGCGGGCCACGTTGATCCCCTTGCCGCCCGCCACGGTGCGGCTCTCGACCGCCCGGTGGCGGCGCCCGAGGCGGAAGTTGGGGACGGCGACGGTTCGGTCGACCGCCGCGTTCAGCGTCACGGTGAGAATCACTTGACGATCACCCGGCTGCGCTCCTCGGTCGTTTTCACGGGCCCTCCGGCGGTACGGCAATACCCCGGTCATCAGTATCACGAACGCGGCCGCGAAGAAAGCGCCCGGGTCGCCCGGGCGGCGGCGCCTCAGCGCAGCTTCAGGGTTTCGCCGGCGATCAGGAGCTGCGGGTCGGTTTCAGGGTTCAGCCGTTCGATTTCCGCGATCGACACGCCGGTCTTGTGGGCGATCGAGGTCAGCGTGTCGCCGCCCTGGATTTCGTAGGTGGCCGCCCCGGTGCGGCGGTGGCCGGGTTCCTTCTTCGTCTGGCGGGCGGTGCTGGTCTGGCCGTTGCCGGTGGAATTGCCGCCGACGGCGCCGGAGATCACCACGACCGTCGCCACCACCGCGACGGCGAGCGCGATGGCGGCGGAGATGCGGGCGGCGGCGCTGGTTCGTTTTTCCATGCGAGTGGTCGGAACGGCCTCGGATCAGCGCCCCGATCCGCTGATCGTAACGTCGTTGCAGGCGTTTTCAGTCGCCGGAGACGTCCCAGACGGCCGCGCGCAGTCGCTCGGCGGCGGCGGCCGGCTCGGGATCGGCGGCGATCCCGCGCGAAGCGGGGACCAGGCCCGAGGCGGGTCCGGCGGCAAAGGCGGCGGCGAGCAACTCCGGCCGGCCACCCTGGGCGCCGACCCCGGGGATGAGGAAGACCGAGCGCGGCATCAGCTCCCGCATCCGCTCCAGGTGCTGGGGCTCGGTCGCCCCGACCACGGCCCCCATGCCGCTCAGGCCGCACTCGCCGAGCAGGCGCTCGGAGAGCCCGTCGACCAGCTCCGCCAGCCGCTCGTGCAGCGGCACCTCAGGCGCCGGCAGGTCCTGCACGTCGGCGGCGCCGGGGTTGCTGGTGCGGACCAGGGCGAAGACGCCGGCGCCGGCCTCCGCGGCCGCCGCGACCAGCGGCTCCAGGGCGTCGCGGCCGAGCAGCGGGTTGGCGGTGAAGGCATCGGCCCCGAGGCCGGCGACCGGCCCCCAGGGGGTCGGCGTCTCGCCGACCAGCGCCTGGGCGTAGGCGGCGGCGGTGACCGGCACGTCGCCGCGCTTGCCGTCGGCGAGGACGAGCAGCCCCGCCTCGCGGGCGAGGGCACAGACCTCGGCCAGGGCCGCCCAGCCGGGCGCCCCGAGCCGCTCGAAGCAGGCCAGCTGGGGCTTGACGGCGACGCAGGCCGGCCCCGCCTGGCCGATCAGGGTGCGGCAGTGCTCGACCACCGCGGCGGCGGCCAGCTCGGCGGGGCTCCCCCCGCTGCCACCCGCCTGCGGCCCCGACCCGGACAGCTTGGCCGGGTCGGGGTCGAGGCCGAGACAGATCTGACTGCGGCGCTCGGAAACCAGCGCCGCAAGCCGATCGACGAACTGGGTCAGGAAATCAGCCCTTGACCTTGGTCTTCAGGGCGGAGCCAGCGGAGAAGCGCGGCACCTTGCCGCCCGGGATCGTGATGCGCTCGCCGGTGCGGGGGTTCACACCCTGGCGCGGGCCACGCTCGGCAACGTGGAATTTGCCGAAACCGGTGAAGCTGACCTCCTCGCCGGCGCTCAGCGCATCGGTGATGGCGTCGAGAACAGCGTCGACGGCGTCGCTGGCAGCTTTCTTGCTGCCGAGCCGGTCGTCGCCGGCAAGTTGGTCCAGAAACTCAGCCTTGGTCACGTCGGAAGTCCTCCTCGGGGTTGAAGATCGGGGCAATCTAACAGCGGCCACGGCGTAACCGCCGGCCGTGGTGGCCGGCCGTCGCTCAGGAGCCGCTGACGGACAACTGGCCGACCAGCAGCGACGGCGTGCTGACCGAGCCGCCGAAGGGAACCCAGCGGGCGTCCGAGCCGGCGGCGCTGACCGAGCGCAGCATCGAGACGAGGTCGCCGGCGATCGTGAACTCGCGCACCGGCTCGGCCAGCCGGCCGCCGCGAATGACGCGGCCGGACGCGCCGACCGAGAAGACGCCGGTGACCGGGTTGACGCCCGAGTGCAGGCCGGCGACGTCGGTCACCAGCACCCCGTCCCCCGCCTCGCCGAGCAGCTGCTCCAGCGAGAGCCGACCGGGGGCGACGACGAGGTTGGAGGCGGAGACCGAGGGCAGCGAGCGGTAGCCCTGCCTGGACGCGTTTCCGGTCGAGGCGGCGGCGCCGCGGTTGGCGGTGTAGGTGTCGAAGAGGAACGCCTGCAGCCGCCCGTCCTCGATCAGCGCCGTGCGCCGCCGCGGCACCCCCTCGCCGTCGAAGGGCGCCGAGGCCGGGCCGCCGGGGTCGCGGCCGTCGTCGTGCAGGGCGAAGGCCGCGCTGGCGACCTCCTCGCCGAGGCGGTCTGCGAAGGGCGAGCGCCCGCGCTGGACGGCGCCGGCGCCGAGGCCGCCGCCGATCAGGCCGGCGAAGCTGGCCGCCACCGTGGGGTCGAGGACGACCGGGCAGGCGCGCGAGGCGGGCTTGGCGGCGCCGATCATCGCCGCCGCGCGGGCGGCGCCCTCGGCTCCGATCGCCTCCGGGTCCAGGCCCGCCGGCCCGCGGGCGAGGCCGAAGCCGAGGCCGGTCTCGCGGCCGCCCTCGCCCTCGGCCAGGGCCTGCAGGTAGGCAAAGCAGGTGGAGCTCTCGTACTCGCCGGCAACGCCGGCCGAGGAGGCGATCGCGACCCGCTCGGAGGAGTCGGCGTAGACCGACTGCTCGACTCCGACGATGCGCTCGTCGGCGGCCAGGGCGGTGCGCTCGACCGCCAGCGCCAGCTCGGCAACCTCGGCGGCCGTCCAGGCGGCCACTGAGGGGTCGTCGAGGCCGGCGAGGGCCTCCGCCTGCTCCGGCGCCGGCGGCGCGGCGAACTCGTCCTCGTCGGCCACCTGCGCCGCCTCCGCGGCCCGGGCGGCGATCGCCGCGACGCCGGCCTCGGAGAGCTCGGTGCCGAAGGCGTAGCCGACCCGGTGGCCGATCCAGGCGCGCACGCCGATGCCGCTCTGGGTCGCCGCGGTCAGGCTCTCGACCTCGCCGCCGTGGACCCGCACCTCGCGACCGCTCTCACGCGAGGCGTAGGCCTCGGCGGCGCCGGCACCCGCCCCGAGCGCGGCCTCCACCGCGCGCTGCGCGGTCCCGCTCAGCTCGGTCACAGCTCCGTCCCCCCGACGGTCATCGCCCGTACCCGCACGTGGCCCTGGCCGGTCCCGACCGGAACCCGTTGGCCGCCCTTGCCGCAGATCCCGGTCTTCATGAAGAAGTCGTCGCCGACCGCGTCGATCGCCATCAGCGCCTCGAGGCAGTTGCCGATCAGGGTCGCGCCACGGCAGGGGGCGGTCACCTTGCCGCCCTCGATCAGGTAGCCCTCGGAGACGCCGAAGACGAAGTCGCCGGTCGCCGGGTCGACCTGGCCGCCGCCGAAAGAGACGGCGTAGAAGCCCTTCTCGACCTCGGCGATGATCGCCTCCGGCGTCGCCTTGCCGGGGGCGATGTAGGTGTTGGTCATGCGCGGGATCGGCAGGTGGCGGAAGCTCTCGCGGCGGCCGTTGCCGGTAGAGGCGGCGCCGTCGCGCTCGGCGGTCAGGTGGTCGTAGAGGAAGGAGACGAGCCGACCGTTCTCGATCACCTGCGTCTTCTGGGTCGGCGTCCCCTCGTCGTCGATCGCGTCGCTGCCCCACTCCCCTGGCAGCCGGCCGTCGTCGTAGGCGTCGAGCAGCGGCTGGGCGACCTGCTCGCCGAGCTTGCCGACGTAGACGCTGGCGCCCTTCTGGATGTGGTCGGCCTCCAACCCGTGCCCGGTCATCTCGTGGAAGAGGACGCCGCCGAAGCCGCCGCCGACCACCACCGGCATCGAGCCCGAGGGGGCGGGTCGGGCGTCGAGCAGGGTGAGCGCCTTGCGCGCCGCCTGCTCGGCGATCAGCGCCGGGTCGTCTTCGAGCAGCTCGAAGCCGCGGTGGGCGCCCAGGGTCTCCGCCCCGGTCTCGACCGTGTCGCCGCGCCGGGCCACCGCCTGGGCGCCGATCCGCACCCGGGTGCGGTCGTCGCCGCCGAGCAGCCCGTCGGAGTTGGCGACCGCGACCTGGCGCCGGGCCTCGGCATAGGAGGAGCTGAACTGGGCGATCTCGCCGCCCTGCGAGCGCCCGCGCTCGTCGAGCTCGCGCAGCAGGGCCGCCTTGCGCTCGGCCGGCACCTCCTCCGGCGGGACCTCGATCGGCAGCGGCGACGCCGCCTCGGCCCGCAGCGCCCGCGGCTCGCGGCGCTCGCCCCGAACCGCCGCCGCAGCTTCCCCTGCGGCGCGCTCGAGGTCGGCCGGGTCGAGTCCGTCGACGTGGGCGAAGTAGGTGGTGCCGCCGTCGACGACGCGGACCCCGGCCCCCTCCTCGGAGCCGGCCTGGACCCCCTCGATCCGCGACTCGTCGATCGACATCGTCAGCCCGTGGCGGCGTTCGGCGAAGACCTCGGCGAAGCGGCCGCCGTTGGCGAGCGCCCGGGCGAGCACCCGCTCGGCGACGGCAGGGTCGAGCAGCCCGCTCACCGCTGCCCCTTCCCGGCGACCTCGATCAGGCGCCCGGCGGCGACGAACAGCTCCGCCCCGCCGACCGAGTCCCCGGCGTGGTCGCCGCTGCGCCCGCCGGCGTAGTAGACCCGCGCGAACGGCTTGCGCGCGATCCGCCGCCGCCGCATGTACGCCGCCGCCTCGTCGGCATACCCCGACACCCGCTGCAGCAACACCCGGTGCGGCTTAGGCGGCATCGTCCTCCCCCTCAGGGGTCGACGGGCCGATTTCGGGAGCCATGGACCCGTTTTCGTCCCGTCGGCGGGCGGTGGCGAGGTCGCGGAGGGTGGCGCGCATGTCGAAGAGCATCAGCGAGGCGAGGGCGAAGCGATCGGTGACGGCGACGGCGGCCAGGCCCTCGTGGCGCAGGCCGAAGACCTCGCCCTGCTCGGTGGCCACGTGGACCTGCTCGACCGACTCGCCGCCGGCGGCGTCGGCGGCGGCGAAGAGGGCGGCGGCGTCCTCGCGCCAGCGCTCCTCGTCTCCGGGGGCCGCCAGCACGGAGCCGTCTCCGGCGAGGATCGCGGCGCCGCGCAGGTCCGGCGACATCTCGGCCAGGAACGCCAGCGCCGCCCGCGCGGAGTCGCCGGGCGCGACCTCGGTTGCGACGGCGTCGGGCATCAGATGGCGTGCCTGGTGGGAGGATCCGTCATCTAGGCGAAGATACCGACCGTGACCCTCGCCCGAGCTTCATGGATCGTCGTCGTCGTCGTCTGCGCGATCGCCGCCGTACTCTTCGCCTTCAGCGGCTACACCGGCTACGCGATCACCCTCGTCGCCGTCGGCCTCGCCGCCAGCGTCAACCTGCTGCCGCCACCGTAGGCGGGTCGCTCCGGAGCGGGGCGCTCCCCGGCCGGGGCTCAGGCCGCGGCGCTTCGAGCCCGCGGCTCGGGCCATGGAGCTCCCCGCCCGGGGCTCAAACCGCGGCGCCTCTCGCCGGGGCCTGGTTCCCGCTCCGGGAGGTGAGCGGGGCGGAGCCGGCCGGTTCCCGAAGAGCGCGTGCAGGGACGAAAGGCCCAGCTCCGGGAGCGTGGCCGAGGTTTTGCGCCCTATAGAGGGCAAAACCTCGGCCACGACGAAGCTTCCGTCCCTTGGAGCATCTCCCGATTCTCGGGAGATGCCTCACCTCGGGAGGCGGGGACGCGATTCGTGGGGAGGGGTGGGGGTGTCCCTCGCAGGCGCGGCGTCCTCTTTTTCGCTCAAGAGCTCAATGCTCGGACGGCCGTTGTTCTCCCCAGCGAAAAACCCAGCAAGCGAGAGGGACACCCCCACCCCTCCACGCCAAGCCCTCGTCCCGAGCCACTAACCAGAGCGATACGGCCCCGAAGCACTGTCGTCGGGCTCCCGCACCGAGGTCTCCGGCTCGACGTGGATCAGCACATCGGCCCGCGGGATCTCGGCCTCGATCGAGTCGCGCATCTGGTGGGCCAGCTCGTGGGCGCGCTCGAGGCTGGTGCCGCTGCGGTACTGGACGTGGAGGTCGATGTGGCGCCGGTTGCCGGCGCGGCGGGCGCGCAGCCTGTGGTAGCCGGCGACCTCCGGCGTGCGGGCGGTCGCGATCGCCTCCTCGATCCGGTCCATCTCCACCGCCGGCAGCGCTTCGTCGACGAGGACCGCCGAGGAGCGCAGGATGATCCGGATCCCGGCCCAGACGATCGCCGTGGCGACGACCAGGGCGGTGACCGAGTCGAGCGCGTCGACCCCGGTCACCTGGACCAGGGCGAGGCCGAGCAGCACGCCGGCCGAGGTCATCGCGTCGGTGCGCAGGTGGGCGGCGTCGCCCTCCAGCGCCGGCGATTCGTGCCGGCGCGCCTGGCGCGAGAGAACGGCTGAGACGCCGAGGTTGGCCACGACCGAGAAGGCCATCACCGCGATGCCGACCCCGAGCGCCTGGACCTTGGAGCCGACGACCAGCCGGTGGGTCGCCTCGTAGACGATGATCCCGGCGCCGACCAGGATCAGCATCCCCTCGATCGTCGCCGCCAGGCTCTCGACCTTCTCGTGGCCGTAGGGATGGTCGGCGTCGGCCGGCTCGTCGGCTTTGCGGACGGAGACGTAGGCGACGACCGAGGCGACCAGGTCGATCAGCGAGTGGACCGCCTCGGTGACGATCGCGATCGAGCCGGTGATCGCTCCGGCGGCGAGCTTGAGCGCGATCAGGATCGCGTTGGAGGCGATCGAGAGCGCCGCGGCGCCGCGCTTGGTGTGGATCACGGCTGCCCTTCGGGCGCCGCGGCGAGGTGCGCGGCCAGCATCCGGGCGGCGCGGCCGCGGTGGCTGATCGCGTTCTTCTCGGCCGGGCTCAGCTCGGCCATCGTGCGCCGGTCCTCGACCCCGGTGTCGTCGGGGACGAAGGCGGGGTCGTAGCCGAACCCCCCGGTCCCGCGCGGCCCCTCCAGCAGGGCCCCCTCACAGCGCGCCTCGAAGACGTGCTCGACACCCTCGGCGTCGACCAGGGCGATCGCGCAGACGTAGGCGGCGCGCCGCCCCCCGCCGGCGGCGCCGACCTCGCGCAGAAGTTTCTCGAGGTTCTCGCCGTCGCTCGCGCCCTCGCCGGCGTAGCGCGCCGAGTAGATGCCGGGGGCGCCGCCGAGGTCGTCGGCCTCGATCCCGGAGTCGTCGGCGATCGTCGCCTCTCCGGTCGCCGCGTGCGCCACCCGCGCCTTGATCAGCGCGTTGGCGACGAAGCTGTCGCCGTCCTCGACCGGCGAGGGGACCTCCGGCGGCAGCGGCCGGAGGTCGAGCGCGGGCAACAACTCGGCCATCTCCCGCAGCTTGTGCTCGTTGCGAGTGGCGAGGACATAGCCCCCTCCGCGACGACTCACTGGACTCGCTCCTGCACCTCCCGCAGGCGCCCGATGCCGCCCTCCGCGAGCGCCAGCAACTCGTCCAGCGAGGCGCGCGAGAGCGGCGTGCGCTCCGCCGTCGCCTGCACCTCGACCAGGCCGCCGTCGCCGGTCATGACGACGTTGGCGTCGACTTCGGCGTTGGAGTCCTCGCCGTAGTCGAGGTCGCAGAGCGCCCGCCCGTTGACCAGGCCGACGCTGACCGCGGCGACCGACCCGGTCAGCGGCATCGTCTCGATCGCCTTGCGATCGAGCAGCCGCTGGAAGGCCTGGCGCAGCGCCACGAAGCCGCCGGTGATCGCCGCGCAGCGAGTGCCGCCGTCGGCTTCGAGCACGTCGCAGTCGACGTAGACGCTGCGTTCGCCGAGCGCCTTGAAGTCGACGACGACCCGCAGCGAGCGGCCGATCAGGCGCTGGATCTCCACCCCGCGCCCGTCCTGCCGGCCCTTCGAGATGTCGCGCTGCTTGCGGTCCCCGGTCGAGGCCGGCAGCATCGAGTACTCGGCCGTCACCCAGCCTTTGCCGCGCCCCTGCATCCAGCGCGGCACGGACTCGTTGACCGAAGCGGTGCAGATCACCCTGGTCCGGCCGATCGAGATCAGCGCCGAGCCGTGGGCGCATTCGACGAACCCGGGGTCGATCGTCACCGGTCGAATGTCGGCAGGGGCCCTGTCGTAGCTGCGCGAGGCGGGCATCGGACGCGAGTCTTTCACGCGGGCGGCGACGCCGCCGGCAAACGTGCCGGGCGCAGAGGGGCGGGCTCGTCAGGAAGGTGGCGCCGACGAGGGCGAGACGGCCCAGGGGCGGACGGGAGTCATCCGGCGTTCGGCGCTCAGGGGATCTGCTGCCGGAGCTCGCAGCCAGGGCTCTTTCGCTGGTCTCGGCCCGGCCCCCCGTTGCACAGATCGGGCCGGCCCGAGCCACCGTTCAGGACGTCGGCGCCCGCCTGACCGAAGAGGCGGTCCGCCGCCGCGTTGCCGAAGAGGAAATCGGCACCCTCGCCGCCGAGCAGCACGTCCTCGGACCCCTGACCGCGGAGCGTGTCCCCTCCCCCTTGACCCAGCAGGACGTCTCGGCCGCGACCGCCGAGGATGATGTCGTTGCCGCCGAGACCGCAGACCAGGTCGTTGCCACCGCGCGCCCGGATCACGTCGCGCTTGGGGGTGCCGACGATCACGTCGCGGCGGGAGGTGCCGTTGGTCGGGGGACCGGGCTCGACGAAGATGGTCGCGGTCTCGCCGCGACAGGTCGCCCTTCCCTTCGTCTCTTCAGTCGGATCTTCGGGGGGGACCGGCGGCCCTGAGGTGGCTTCTTCTTCCTTGACCTTCTTTTCGGCTTTTTCCTTTTCCTTTTCCTTTTGTTCTTCCGAAGCATCGGGGACCGCTACGTGGACGGTGGCCGCGATGACCCTCCCGAGCATTTCGGCCTGCAGGCTCGCGCACTCGACCGAACCGCCGGGTTCGCTTTTGGCGCGGTAGCTGTGGAAATACCAGTGGGTGCCAACCGGGGGAACGAATTTGGGGGCCTGGAGCTCGTCATCGAAAGGCGGGGTCAGGGTCGGTTCCGCGTGGGTCAATATGTCGGCGGTTCCTTTGAGGTATTCGTAGTCGAGCTTCCACCCTTGCGCGTTCGCCTGTTCGGGCCACTGAATGAACACGAACGCTTGGCAGTTCTCGGCGCCCGTGTTTCCCGCTCGGAACACTGCCGTCGCCGGCACGTCGATGACTTTCGCCGCATTCGCGGAGACCGGCAGCGCGAGCAGTCCGCCGAGCGCGCAAGCAAGGACGGCGAAGCGACGCGTCCATTCACCTCTTGGCTTTCCGCAACCGGGCATCGGTGCCGATTTGAGCGGCCCGCGCCGTGCGCCGCAACGCCCGTCACGAAATTTGGGCCGATCGGCCCAGTTGGCCGGTCGGCGCGACCCGGGAGTGCTTCCCGAGCCGGCCGACCCGGTCGACGAGTCCTCTCGTCCGTAGTCATCTAGCCTGGGGCCGGGCAGAACCAACCGTGTCCCGTTCCGTCTACTCCGCGTCGCCCCAGCCGGTACCGCTGCCGGGCGCTCTGCGCAGCGCCCGAGCACGCCCCTGGCCGATTGTCGGCCGCGACGCCGAGCTGGCGGAGCTGACCGCCGCCTGGGACCGGGTCGCCGAGGGCGGCAGCGAGACGGTGCTGGTGGCAGGCGAGCCCGGCGCCGGCAAGAGCCGCCTGGTCGCCGAGGCGGCCGAGGCCGCCCACGCCGAAGGAGCGCTGGTCCTGTACGGCAGCGGCGAAGGCGCCGCCGAGATGCCCTTCGCGCCGTTCGTCGCCGCCCTCGGCGACCTCGACCGCCACGGCACGGAGCCGCTGCGCGAGGAGCTGCACCGCTCCTCGCTCGGTGCGCTGACCGCGGAGGCCGGCGAGGACGCCCCCCGGACCCTCGGCGGCGACCGGTCGAGGCTGTTCGCGGCGGCGCTGGAGCTGCTCGAACGCATCACCCGCCACGGCCCGCTGCTGCTGGCGATCGACGACCTGCACGGCTGCGGCCCCTCGACCCTCGCCCTGATCCGGCACCTGACCCGGGCGGGGGGCGGAGCTCCGTTCCTGTTCCTGGTCACCTACCGCCCCACCGACGTCGACCCGAGCGGCGAGGTGGCCGAGGCGATCGCCGAGCTCAGCTCGAAGGCTGGCTCCAGGCACCTGCAACTGGGGGCCCTCGGGCCGCCGGCCCTGCGCGAGATCGCTTCCTCGTTGCACCCGGACGCCGACGACGCCGTGCTCGACCGCGCCGCGGCGGCGGTCGCCCGCGAGAGCGGCGGCAACGCACTCTTCGCCTGCGAGCTGCTGCGGGGGTTGGGCGACGTGGGAACGCCCTCCCCACAGGGTCCGCCGGCCCCCCGCTCGCTGCGGATGCTGATCGTCACCCGCGCGCACGCCCTCGGCGAGCCGGCCTTCGCCTGCCTGTCTGCCGCCGCGGCCTTCGGCCGCGCCTTCGCCCCGGCCGATCTCGCCGCGGCGACGGGGGTCGGCGCCGTAACGGTCGGGGAATCGCTGCGAGCAGCCGAGCGGGCCGGCCTGGTCACCGTCGAGAGCGACGGCCGCTATGCCTTCAGCCACGCGATCGTCGCCCACTGCCTCTACGAGGAGATTGAGCCCGCCGCCCGGGGGAAGCTGCACCGGCGCTTCGGCCAGCAGCTCGAGGCGGAGCCCGAGCTGCTCGCCGGCGAGGGCCGGTCCGCCGAACTCGCCCACCACTGGTGGCGTGCCGAGCCGGGCGATCGCGAGCGGGCCACCCGTTATTGCGCCGAGGCCGGCGAAGCGGCGCTGCGCAGCTACGACCACGAGCTGGCGGCGAGCTGGTTCGAGCGGGCGCTGGAGCGGCGCGGCGAAGGCCGCGACGACGTCGAGCTCTGCGACCTGCTGACCGGCCTCGGGGTCGCGCTCCGCTACACGAACCAGGAGCGCTCGCGCGAATGCCTGCTGAGAGCGGCGCGCCTGGCCGACCGCCTCGACGAGGTCGATCGGCTGGTCGCGGCGGCGCTCGCGAACCACCGCGGCTTTGTCTCCCAGGTGGGCGGCTTCGACCGCGAGCGTGGCGCGATGCTGCGACGCGCCGGAGAACGGCTCGACGGAAGCGGTCCGGAGTCGGCCCTGGTGCTCGCCCAGCTGGCGCTGGAGATGACCTTCACCGACCAGGTCGACCGCCGTCGCTGGCTGGCGGAGAGCGCTCTCGTCGCCGCGCGCAGGTCCGGCGACCGCCGCGTCCTCGCCCAGGTGCTGGTCCGTTGCCTGATCGCCCGCTGGGACCCCGACAACGCCGCCGAGCGGATCGCGATGGCGACCGAGAGCATCGAGATCGGGGCCGAGCTGGATGAGCCGCTCGAGCTGTTCCACGCCCTCCACTGGCAGGCGGTGGCGCAACTGGAGCTCTGCGAGGTCGAGGCCGCGGCGCGCTCGCTGCGCGAGCAGGATCGGATCGCCGGCCGGATCGGCGACGCCACTGCCCGTTGGCTGTGCGAATGCACGGAGTCGCTGCATCTGTCCCTGCACGGGCGTCTTGAGGAGGCGGAGGCCCGTGCCCAGCGGGCGGCCGAGGGCGCCAGGCACAGCGCCCAGCCCGACGCCCTCCCCCCCTACATCAGCCAGCTCTGCAGCATCCGCTGGCAGGAAGGCCGGATCGACGAGCTGGCGCCGCTGCTGGCGCGGGCACTGCCCCAGTACCCGGGGATCCCGGGCTTCCGCTCGCTGGTGGTCCTCGCCCACGCCGAAGCCGGCGAGCTCGCCCTCGCCCGCGAGGTGTTGGGCACCGACCTGGCGACGCGGTTCGAGGCGCAGCCACGCGACCCGATCTGGATCGCCACCATCGTCGACTACGCATACGCGGTCGCCCGGCTCGGCGACCCCGAGGCGGCGGCCCTCCTGCACGGGATGCTGGACCCCTACCGCGGGCGGCTGGCGACGACCACGGTCGCCGTCTGGGGGGTCGTCGACCACGCCCTCGGCCGGCTCGAGCTGCTGCTCGGCGAGGAGGAGACGGGGCGGCGCTCGCTGCGGACCGCGATCGACGCCTACACGGCGATGGGCGCGCCGCTGTGGAAGGCGCTGGCCGAGTCCGACCTCGGCGCCACCGGCGCGCCGGCCGAGTCGCCGCTGGACGCCCGGATCGCCGGCCTCGGCCTGACCGAGCGCCAGGCGGAGGTGACGAGACTGATCGCCCGCGGGCTCTCCAATCGCGAGATGGCGACGGAGATGCAGGTCTCGCCCAGCACCGTCAAGCGCCATCTCGAGGACGTCTACAGGCGCACCGGGGTCGGCTCGCGGGGGGCGCTCACCGCGCTGCTGCTGGAGTAGGGCTCGCCAGACGGGCCGGGTGACGATTTCCAGCGGTTGGCGATCCGCTTGCGATCCCGGTTTGCAGGGCGGCCAAGCGGGCGCCCCCCGCCAGGCGGGGGGCGCCCGCCCCTACTTGAACGCGACCTTGTTCACCGCCTCCTTGATCTTGTTGACGATCACGTCCGCCAACTCGGTCCCCTGCTTGCCGTTGAACCCCTTCATCGCCGCCACCATCCCGACCATCAGCAGCGAGACCAGCAGGATCAGGCCGACGTACTCCACCGTGCCCTGGCCCGTCTCCCCCGCGGCCAGGCGGTGGATCCTCCGCACCCGCCGGCCGGCTGCCTCGTGGGCCCGCCCGAGCAGCGCGTGCAGGTACCCCATCAGCGCGTAGAGCATTCGCTCCCTCCCTCTCGTTCGATTGCCCGAGCGATGCTGGGACGGCTCGGCGCACCGAACAAGACGCAGGACGAACAATTGGCGCGCGTCACTGCAAAGCAAGGGTGACCGCGAGCCGCCGGCCCACTCAGGCGCCGGCGCGGACCGTGTGGCCGACGCGGCGGCCGACGAAGAAGGGGCCGAGGCGCTCGATGTAGCGAGCGGTGTGCTCGGTCGAGCGCATCGCCTTGACCAGGCGGCTGAGCCGCTCTGGCCGGGCGCCGAGCAGGCCGATCACGAACTCGTTGTCGGCCGGGTCGAGCCCGAAGCACTCCAGGCGCACGTCGTCGGCGTAGCCGGCATCGGCGAAGATCCCGCCGAGCCGGCCGTGCTCGGCGAGGATGCGGCCCTTGGCGCGGTCGTCGAGCCGGTAGAAGTCGGCGCTGCGCCGCAGCGGGTACCAGATCGCCCACTCGTTCTCCGCGCTCGCCAGCTTGCGCCGCGGCGCCCGCAGCAGCCAGTCCTCGAGGTCGGGCTCGCGGCCGGTCCCGTAGGTCCGCCCCAGCATCCCCAACTCGCGCAGCGGCTCGGCCCCGGCAAGCTCCTCGCCGCCCGCCAGCGCGCGGCCCGCCTCCAGCAGGTCGCCGGGGTCGGAGTCGAGCAGCACGACCGCGGCGGCGCCGGGGTCGTTGGCGCTCGCGTAGACGACCCCCTCCGCCCCGCTGCGCCGCAGCCCCTCCAGCAGCGCCCCGGCGTCGGCGCGACCGCCGAACGCCTGCAGCTGCACGAACAGGCGCCGGTCGAGCGCCTGCACCCGGCCCTCGCGGGCAGCGCCGCGCTCGCGCATGTCGCGGGGGTCGATCGGACAGTAGAGATCGCGGTCGGGGTCGACGCCCCAGCGCTCCGCCACCCGCTCAAGCTCCGCCGTCATCGGCCACTGGTCGGCGCGCTCGACGCCCGCGTACTGGCGGCTGGCGCCCTTCAGCGGCACCGAGCCGGCGTTGTCGCCGACCCGGCGGATCTCCTCCACCTCGTCCCGGCTCAGCGGCGAGGTTGCGGGCACGCCGGCCAGCTCGGCCTTCTTCTCCTCGACCGGGCGCGCCTCCTCGCCGGACTCCTGCAGCAGCGTCGGCGCAACACAGGCGACCGCCTCGTGGGCGAGGTTCCAGGCGCAGGCGAGCTGCAGCGCGCTCAGCCCGTGGCGGGCGGCGATCGGCCGCAGCCGCTCCAGCTTCGCGTTCGCCGCCTGGACCCAGCCCGGCGGGCGGAACGTGCGGTGGTCGTGGGGCGGGAAGGCGTGCCCGGGCCGGACGTCGCCCCAGAAGACGCCGCCGTGGTCGACCACCCGGGTGATCACCTTGACGTCGTGGCGCGCCACCGCCGGCAGCACGTGCTCGACCGGCCAGGGCTCGAAGGGGTTGAGGATCAGCATCGCCCACTCGATCGCCTCGCCGAACCGCTCCAGACAGCCGATCAGGTCGAGGACGAAGCCGTTGTCGGGCCCCGGGGCGATGCCCAGCCTGCGACAGAGGCCGGCGTCGCGCAGCGCCCGCATCCCCTCCCAGACCGCCTCGCTGGTGTAGCCGGCGCGGTCGGGGTTGTGGAGCAGGAGCAGGTCGAAGGAGTCGACGCCGCAGCGCTCGAGGCTGCGCTCGGTGGCCATGCGGAGGTAGTCGGCGTAGCCCTCGGGCCCGCGCAGGCCGGGATCGGTGAAGCGCTGGAAGCCACCCCTGCCGACTCGGCTGCCCGCGTAGAAGTCGTGACCGACCGCACCGACGATCGAGTAGGAGTCGCGCGGCACCCCGGCGAGAGCGCGCCCGAGCATCTCGTCGGCGGCGCCGCAGCCGTAGACGTCGGCCGAGAGCACCGTCCGCACCCCCTCGTCGGGCCGCAGCAACGCGCAGAGCCGCTCCTCGGGGAGCGGCACGCCGAAGGGCAGAAAGGCGCCGCCGCTCCAGGTCCCGATCGCGGTCCGGGTCGGCTCCATCGACTCCGGAGCGGCCTCGGCCACGGTCGCGGTGTCGGTCTGCGGCGGGTTCATGCGGCGGGCGCCGACACTACGCGCGGGAGAAACGGCGGGGGTCCGTATTTGTCCACAGACCACGCGTGGTTGCGCGGGAGGACGCCGCCGCGCCCCCCGGCGCGGAATCATTGGGCGATGGCCGCGGCGAACGAGAGTGCGAGCGGGGCCGCGGACGCGGTCCTCGTCCTGGGCGACAACGAGGGCCTCGCGCGGGCGCTGCTGCGCCGGCTCGAGCGGGACGGAACGCCGGCCGAGGCGGCGCTGCGGCACTCCGACAGCGAGCTGTCGGCGATGCTCGCCGAGGGCCGTTGGCGGGCGACGGTGGTGGTCACCCGCGACGACGTCCTGGCGCTGAGGCTGGCGCTGCTGAGCGCCCACCTGCGGCCCGACCTGCCGCTCTGGGTGACGATGTTCGACCGCACCGTCAGCCGCGAGCTGCAGCACGTGGCGCCGTTCGTTCATGTGCTCTCGCCGGCCGAGATCGTCGCCGGCGAGCTGGCCGCCCAGTGCGACGCCGCGATCGACCGTTCCGCCTCGCGGCGCTGGCCCGGGATCCGACTGGTCGACGACGCCCTGCGCCTGCTCTTCGCCGCCGGGACCGGGCTCCTCTTCGCCCTCCTCTTCGAGGCGGCGATCACGATGATCGCGCTCCACGACAACGTCGTCGACGCCTTCTACTTCAGCACCAGGTCGGTGGCGACGGTGGCCAGCGCCCCCGCAGCCGCCACCGGCGCCCCCTGGTTCAAGCTGCTCTCGGCGCTGAACATGGTCCTGGCGCTGCTCCTCGTCGCCGTCTTCACCGCCGCCCTCGTCCGCCGCCTCAGCCGCCGGCGCCTGACGATGCTTTTCGGGCCGCGCGCCGCGCCGGCGCGCGGCCACGTGCTGCTGATCGGCTTCGGCCAGGTCGGCTTCCGCCTCGCCCAGGCGCTGCACGAGCGCGGCATCCCCGTGCTGGGGGTGGAGCGGGACCCCGAAGCTCCCTGTGTCCGCCTCGCGCGAGCGGCGCGGATCCCGGTCGCGATCGGCCGCGGCGACGACCGCGAGGCGCTCAAGCGCCTCGGGATCCGCCGCTGCTCGGCGATCGCCGCGGTCACCTCCGGCGACCTGGTCAACGTCGCCGTCGGCCTCGCCGCCAGCGACCTGCGCCCCGGCCTGCCGATCGTGCTGCGCCTGGGCGACGGGGACGTGGCCTCCGAGACCGACTCCCTGCTCCACCTGGGGCGGATCTGCGACGGCCACCGGCTCGCCGCCGAGACCCTGGCCGCCGCGATCCGGGAGGGCCCCGGCGGCGCCGCGCCCGGCGGCGCGTGAGGCCGACCCCGCTGCGGATACCCTGACCCGGGTGCGCGTCCTGGTCGCCACCAACTTCGAGCCCGACGCCTCGACCCCGCAGCGCGGCCAGTGGGTCCGCGACCAGGTCGAGGAGCTGCGCCGGCGCGGGGTCGAGGTCGAGCTGTTCAGCTTCCCCCGGGGACGCGGCGAGTACCTGCCCGCGACCCGCCGCCTGCGAACGCTGCTGCGGCGACAGCACTTCGACCTCGTCCACGCCCATTACGGCCTGGTCGGGTGGTGCGCGAAGCTGGCCGGAGCACGACCGCTCCTCGTCACCTTCCACGGCACGGACGTCCGCCACGAGATCGTCGGGCCGCTCTCGCACCGGCTCGCCTGGCGGGTCGACATGGTCGCCGGAGCCTCGCGGGCGCTGTTCGAGCCGGAGGACGGGAGGCCGGGCCTCCCCCGCGTCCCCGGCTCCGCCGTCCTGCCCTGCGGCCCTGACCTCGGCCGCTTCGGCCGGGTTCCCCGCCACGAGGCCCGCACCGCCCTCGGGCTCGAACCCGGCGGCCGCTTCCTCTTCTTCCCCGCCGACCCGGCCCGGCCGGAGAAGCGCCACGACCGCGCCGCCGAGCTGGCCGCCGCCTGCGGAGCGGAGCTGCTGACCGGCGGCTCGATCGAGCCGGAGCGGATGCCGCTCTGGCTCAACGCCGCCAACGCCGTCCTCGTCACCTCCGACTACGAGGGCTTCGGCCTCGCCGCGGTCGAGGCGCTGGCCTGCGACGTGCCCGTCCTCTCGACCCCGGTCGGGATCGCCCCCTACGCGCTCGGCGGCGTCGAGGGCTGCCTCTGCGCCGAGTTCGACCCGGCCCGGTGGGCGCCCGTCGCGCGCCGCCACCTGGAGGCCGAGGACCCGCGCGCGGCCGGCTCGGAGCGGGCCGCATCGCTCTCGGCGGCGCGAATGGCCGAGCGCGTAATCGAGGCATACCGCGACGTGACCGGAGACTCGGTAATAGATTGATGCTGCTATGAGCGCGGAAACGGGCGGAGGCGAGAGCCTGAAGGTGCAGGTGGAAGCAGCCGAGCGGCGGCTGCAGGCGGCGGCGAGCGCCGCTGCCGAGGCCGAGCACCGGGCGATCGCCGAGATCGAGGCGCTGGAGGCCGACATCGAGCGCGAGCGCGCCGAGGCGCAGCGGGCGCTGGAGGCGCTGAAGCTGTCCCACGAGGAGGACCTGCAGCGCGAGCGCGAGGCGAAGGAGAAGGCGATCGCGGCGGCTGAGCGGCGGCTGAGCGAGATCGAGACCGAGGCCGAGGCGGCCGAGGAGCGGATCGTCGCAGCCGAACGCCGCGCCGCCGAGTCCGAGCGGCTGGTCGCCGACGAGCAGGCCCGCGCCCGCGAAGGCGCCGCGGCCTGGCTGCGGCAGCAGATCGAGGCGATCCGCCGAGAGGCGGCGGGGAGATAGCGCCAGCCGCCGAGTACGACGTCGCCGTGGTCGGTGGCGGTGCGGCCGGCCTCTGGACCGCCCTCAGGGCAGCCGAGCTGGGTGCCTCCGTCTGCCTGATCTCGCGCACCCCGCTCTCGCTCAGCGCCAGCTTCTGGGCCCAGGGCGGGCTCGCCGCCGCGCTCGAACCCGGCGACTCGCCCGACAAGCACGCCGCCGACACGATCGCCGCCGGCCGCGGCCTCTGCCGCCCCTCGGCGGTGCGGGCCCTGGTCGAGGAGGCGCCGGCGGCGGTCCGCGACCTGCAGGCGCGCGGAGTCGCCTTCGACCTCGACCACGAGGGGCGGCTGGCGCTCGGCCTCGAGGGCGGGCACGCGTTCCGGCGCATCGTCCACTCCGGCGGCAGCCAGACCGGTGCCGAGATCACCTCGAAGCTGGCGGCGATGGTCGCCGCCAGGGCGCGGATCGACGCCCTGGAGAGGACCTCGGTGACGGCGCTGTGGAGCGACGGCGAGCGCTGCCACGGGGTGGTCGCCGACTCCGGCCCGATCGCCGCCGCGGCGACCGTGCTGGCAACCGGCGGCGCCGCGGCGCTGTGGCGGCGGACCACCAACCCGCGCGGCGCGATCGGCGCCGGGCCGGTGCTCGCCGGCGCCGCGGGGGCCGACCTCGCCGACCTCGAGTTCTGCCAGTTTCACCCCACCGCCCTGGCGTTGCCGGGCACCGAGCACGACGGCGCCCTGATCACCGAGGCGATCCGCGGCGAGGGCGCGAAGCTGCTCGACGCCGCCGGCGAGCGCTTCACCGACGAGCTCGCCCCGCGCGACGCGGTCACCGCGGCGATCCTCGAGCGGATGCGGATCGACGGCGCCGCCAGCGTCGGCCTCGACCTGCGCGAGATCGACCCGGCCCGCTTCCCCAACGTCTTCGCCTCGCTCGCCGCGGCAGGGCTCGACCCCGCTTCGGACCCCGTCCCCGTCGCCCCCGCCGCTCACTACACGATGGGTGGCATCGCCGTGGACCTCGACGGGCGCTCCTCGCTGCCGGGGCTGTTCGCGGTCGGCGAGTGCTCCTGCACCGGCCTGCACGGGGCCAACCGGCTCGCCTCCAACTCGCTCAGCGAGTGCTTCGTCTTCGGCGGCCGCGCCGCCGCAGCGGCCGGGCGGGAGACGGCGGCGGCGAGCCGTCCCGCCCCGCCCGCCTGGCGCTTCGACCCGCCCACCGACGCCACCCGCGAGGATGTCTGGCGCTACGCCGGGCCGATCCGCAACCCCGACGATCTGGCGCGGCTGGTCTCCAACCCCTACCGCCTGGCGCGCTCGATCGCGATCAGCGCCCTCGACCGGCGCGAGTCGCGCGGCGGCCACATGCGCAGCGACGCCCCCGAGGCCGACCCCTCCCTGGACGGCGTCCACGTCGTCGTCGCCGCCGACGGCAGCGCCCGCCATGAGTACTGGAGCTAACCGCCGCCCCCGACCGTGCCGCGGTCGTATTTCCCTCCGCTATCCGAAGACAAGTACGACCGCGGTGCCGTGGCGCGACCGCTAGCTTGCGCCCATGCTTCTCGGAGTCGACGTCGGCGGCACCTTCACCGACGCGGTGCTGCTCGACCGGGGCGCCGTCCACAGCGTCAAGGTCCCGACCACGCCGGGGGACGAGACGGCCGGAGTGATGCGCGCCATCGACGCCGTGCTCGAGCGCGCCGGCGCCGCGGCCGGCGAGGTCGAGGTCTTCGCCCACGGGATGACCGTCGGCACCAACGCGCTGCTGGAGGAACGGGGGGCGCGGACGGCGCTGGTCGCCACCGCGGGCTTCGCGGACGTGCTCGAGATCGGCCGCCAGGACCGTCCCGACCTCTACCGGCTCTGCGCCCCCAAGCCGGTGCCTCTGGTCGCGCGCGACCTCCGCTTCGAGGCACGCGAGCGGGTCGGCCCCGACGGGGTGGCCGAACCGCTCGGCGACGAGGAGCCCGAGCGCCTCGCCCGCCTGCTGGAGGACAGCGGCGCGGAGTCGGTCGCCGTCTGCCTGCTCTTCTCCTACCTCGACCCGTCGCATGAGCGGCGGATCGCCGCCCACCTGCGCGAGCGCCTGCCGGGCGTCCACGTCTCCGCTTCGCACGAGGTGCTGCCGCGCTTCCGCGAGTACGAGCGCTGCTCGACCACCGCGATCGACGCCTACCTGAGCCCGCTGCTGGACCGCTACCTCGGCCGCCTCGGCGAGGCGGCGGCGCGCGCCGGGCTGCCGGAGCCGCTGGTGATGCGCTCCTCCGGCGGCGTCGCCCCGGCCGCCGAGGCGGCCCGGGCGGGCGCCTGGAGCGTCCTCTCCGGCCCGGCCGGAGGCGCGGTCGGCGCCGGCCTGCTGGCCCGCGTCAGCGGCGACGGCAACGCCCTCGGCTTCGACATGGGCGGCACCTCCTGCGATGTCTGCGTGGTCGAGGACGGCGAGGTTCGGCGCACCGACTCGCGCCGGATCGACGGCCGCACGATCCAGCTGCCGATGGTCGACGTCCACACCGTCGGGGCCGGCGGCGGCTCGATCGGGTGGCGCGACCCCGGCGGCGCCCTGCGGGTCGGGCCGCGCTCGGCCGGCGCCGAGCCGGGGCCCGCCTGCTACGGCCGCGGCGGCACCGAGCCGACCGTCACCGACGCCAACCTCATGCTCGGCCGCCTCGCCGCCGACTCACGCCTGGCCGGCGACGTCGCCCTCGACCCGGACGCGGCCGAGGCGGCGGTCGCCCGGCTCGCCACCAGCCTCGGCCTGGCGCCGCTGGAGACCGCCGACGGCATCCTTCGCATCGCCAACCAGGAGATGGTGCGGGCGCTGCGGGTGATCACCGTCGAGCGCGGGGTCGACCCGCGCCGCTTCGCCCTGATGCCGTTCGGCGGCGCCGGGCCGATGCACGCGGCGGCGATCGCCGCCGAGCTCGGCATCGGCGAGATCCTCTGCCCGCGGGCGAGCGGCGTGCTCTCCGCCCTCGGCCTCTGCGCCTCCGACCGCCGCCGCGACACCGCCCACACGGTGATGCTCGCGGGCGGGGAGCTGACCGCCGAACGGATCGCCGCCGAGGTGGCAGCGCTGATCGCCGCGGCCGACGGCCAGCTCGAGGGCGGCCTGCCCGAGGTCGTCTACGAGCTGCGCTACGCCGGCCAGGCCTTCGAGCTGCCCGTCCCCGGCCCGGTCGACCCCGACCCCGCCGACCTCGCCACCCGCTTCGAGGCGGCCCACGAGGAGCGCTACGGCCACCGCGACCCCGACGGCGAGGTCGTCCTCGTCGACATCCGCCTGGCGATGGTCGCGCCCGGCCCCGAGCCGCTGCCCGTCGCGGCCCCGGCCGGGCGGCTGGCCGAGAGCTCGCGCCCGGTCTGGTTCGGCGGCGAGTGGCTCGACACCCCGGTCCTGCGCGGCGAGCCGCCGGCCGGAGCCGAGGCCGAGGGCCCGGCCGTCTTCGAGCTGCCCGAGGCGACCCTCGTCCTCCCCCCCGGCTGGAGCGCCAGGGTCGACGACGCCGGCACCATCCACGCGCGCACCGCTCCGCTGTTCGTTTGCCGGGATATCCCAGGAAGAGGAACAGCGGAATGAGTGCGCTGGACCCGATCACGCTGCAGGTGCTGGTCGGCGGCCTGCGTGCCGCCTGCGACGAGATGGGGGCGACGCTGATCCGCTCCGCCTACTCGGCCAACATCAAGGAGCGCCACGACTGCTCGACCGCGCTCTTCGACGCCGCCGGCGAGCTGGTGATGCAGGCCGAGCACATCCCCGTCCACCTCGGCTCGATGCCCGACGCGGTCGCCACGGTGCTGGGCGAGGAGCAGCGGCCCGGGTCCTCCTGGATCCTCAACGACCCCTTCCGCGGCGGCACCCACCTGCCCGACGTCACCCTGATCTCGCCGGTCTTCGTCGACGGCGAGCTGCTCGGCTTCGCCGCCAGCCGCGCCCACCACGCCGACATCGGCGGCCCCACGCCGGGCGGCATGCCAGCCCACTCGCGGACGCTGGCCGAGGAGGGCGTCGTCATTCCCCCGACCCGCGCCACCGAGGCCGAGCTGGAGCGGCTCGCGGGGCTGATGCGCGCCCCGCGCCAGCGACTCGCCGACCTGCGCGCCCAACAGGCCGCGAACCGGATCGGCGAGTTGCGGCTCGGCGAGCTTGCCGCCCGCCACGGGGCCGACCTGCTGCGCCAGGGGATGGCGGAGATCCTCGCCTACACCGAGCGCCGCACCCGTGCCGCCCTCGCCGCCCTCCCGGACGGCTCCTACAGCGCCACCGACGTGCTCGAGGACGACTCGCCCGAAGGCCGCGACATAACTCTGCGGCTGGAGGCGACGATCGCCGGCGACCGCCTGCGGCTCGACTTCGCCGGCACCGACCCCGAGGTCGCCGGCAACCTCAACTGCCCGCTCTCGGTGACCAAGTCGGCCACCTTCTTCGCGGTCCGCGTCCTCACCGACCCCGACGCGCCCCCTTCCGCCGGCGCCCACCGCCCGATCGAGGTCCTCGCCCCCGCCGGCTGCCTGCTCAACGCCCGCGCCCCGGCCGCCGTCGCCGCCGGCAACGTCGAGACCTCCAGCCGCGTCGCCGACCTGGTCTTCGCGGCGCTGGCCGGCGCCTGCCCGGCACCTGCCCAGGGGCAGGGGACGATGAACAACCTCACCCTCGCCAACGATGACTTCACCTACTACGAGACCCTCGGCGGCGGCCAGGGAGCCTGCCCCGACGCGGCCGGGCCGAGCGCCATCCACGTGGCGATGTCGAACACGCTCAACACCCCGGTCGAGGCGCTGGAGGCGGAGTTCCCGCTGCGGGTCCGCGAGCTCTCGCTACGCGTCGGCAGCGGCGGCGCCGGGCGGCATCCCGGGGGCGAGGGCCTTGTGCGGGAGATCGAAGCACTGGCGCCGATGGGCTTCACGCTGATCACCGAGCGCCGCCGTCACGCCCCGCGCGGCCGTGACGGAGGAGGCGACGGCGCCCCCGGAATCAACCTCCGAAACGGCGAGGAGCTGCCCGGCAAGTGCGACGGCGAACTGCGGCCCGGCGACAGGCTGCGACTGGAAACTCCGGGCGGTGGGGGAAAATTTAGAACTTGAGATTTTGCGATTCCGGTGGTCTGGTCTAGAATGCGCGATCCCGGGCGGGCGTGACGGCCGTTTGCGGCCATGAAACCGCGGCCCAGCCCCACCTCGAAACCGACGTTCTGAAGGTACTGACTTAAATGCCGATCGCTATCAAGGAATGGGCAGTAACTGTCCGCGCTCTCGCCGAGGGTGAGCAGCTGTTGACGCTTCGCAAGGGCGGTATCCGCGAGGACAACAAGCACTTCGAACTCGAGCATGAGCGCTTCTTCCTCTACCCGACTTTTGACCATCAGCGCAACGACCTGGTGCGTGAATCCCACCACCCGGAGCTGCGCCGCGCCCTCGAGGAGGGTGTCTGGCCCGACGAGGAGCCGCCGCCGAAGGCGCTGCTCCAGGACGGCGGCATCCCCCAGCCCGACCGGGTTCGCCTGCGCGCCTGGGCCGAGGTGACCGACCACGTCACGATCAACGACCGGCGCACGCTCGACGCGCTCTCGCCCTATTACATCTGGACGCCGGACTACGCGGAGAAGCGGCTCAGCTGGAAGCGCCGCCACCCGCTCCACATCCTGCTGCTCCGGGTCCACCGCATCCCGCGCCCGGTCACCGTGCGCGTCCGCGACGAGTACCACGGCTGCCGGTCCTGGGTCGAGATCGACCGCGAACTGCCCTTCGAGGGCACCCCGGTGATGGCCGACGAAGAGTTCGACCGCGCCCGCAACGAGATTCGCGCAGTCTGCGGCGACGCAGAGCCTGCGTTGGTTTGACCTTCAGACGCGACCGCTAGGCTCGATCCATGTCGTGGATCGAGACGGAGTCGCTGTCGTTCACGGCACGACACGACACCGAGGACTCCGCTTTCGCGGAGCGGACGCTGGACCGGATGGAGGACCTGCGGCTGCGACTGGAAGACCGCTTCGAGCGGGTCCCCGACGAGGTCACGGTCGTCATCCACACCAACCCGGTCTGGCTGACCCTGGCCCATCCCTTCCTGCCCGCGGCCCGCTGGTCGGCGGCGCCGGCCGGGCGACGCTACCTGGCCGGCTGGGCGATGGCGACCGAGCTGCACGTCCTCAACGACCCGCACCTGGAACGGCGCGCCGCCGGCGACGACTCGCTCGAGGCCCTGCGCGGGACCGCCGAGCGCCTCTACGCCCAGCTGGTGATCGCCGCCAACAACTCCGCCCTCCCCCCCGCCTGGACGCCCCGCCGCTTCGCCCGCTACCTGCGCTGGGCCTGGCTGGTCGAAGGCGGCGCCCAGTACTACGCGCGCCAGGTCGGCCTCTACCGCGCCGCGGTGATCCGGCGCCTGCGCGAGAGCGCCCGCACCTCCTTCCCGCCCTCGCGCCGCGACGCGGTGATCCTCGGCGGCACGATCTTCGACCTGCTCGAGAACGAGCGCGGCCCGGAGGCCTGCGACCGTCTCGTCGACGGCCTCCTCCCCGGCGGCCCGGAGGTGACGCTGGAAGACGCCTTCGACGCCCGCTTCCGCGACATCGAGGATGCCTGGCGCGAGCATCTGCGCGGGATGACCCGCGCCAGCGGCGTCAGCTGAGCTGGTAGAGCAACCAGGCGAGGATCGCGGCGCCGAGCAGGGCGGTGACGATCCAGAACGCCAGCCGGGCCGGCGAGGGCCCCGCGTCTTCTCCCCGGGCCAAGCGCCGCTGCCCCTCCAGCTCCGCCCGCTCTTCGTCCTCGGTCTCGACCAGGGTGTCGGCCAGCACCTCGCGCGCCTTGGGCGCGAGGTGTTCCTGGACGAAGACGTCGTGCGGCCCGGCGGAGAGGAAGTCCGGGTTGTCGAAGCCGGCGCTGCGTTTCAGCACGCTGGGAATGCCGGCCTCGGTCAGCAGGCCCTGCAGCATCTCCGCTTCGGCCTGGTTGCGCGCGAAGGCGACCTTGACCAACTTGCCGCCGCCCCCACCGCCGCCTCCACCGCCGTGGGAGCCGCCACCCCCACCGCCGTGGGAGCCGCGCTTGTGGGCGCCGCCGCTACGCCTATGCGACGTCGAGCTCGGCATCGGCGACCTTCAGGTCCTTGAGCCAGTAGGCCTTGACGTCGGGTGCGTCGGGATCGGCCAGCGAGACGATCACGTAGATCTGTTCGGGCCAGGCGACCGCCTGGTTGACGTCGGTCTGGGAGGGATAGGCGGCGCTCTTGGTGTGCGAGTGGTAGATCGCCAGCAGCTCGCCGCCGTCGGCTTCGATCGCCTTCAGCGCGTCGAACTGCCCCTGCGGGTCCATTTCGTAGCGCAGCGGGCTGGCAGCGGAGTTGACCACCCGCACCACCTCGGTCGCCTCCCCGTCGCGGCCGCCGATCATCCCGCAGCACTCGTTCGGCAGGTCCTCCCGCGCGTGGGCGACCATCTCGTCGATCAAGGCTTTGGCGATCTTCATCTCAAGTAGGGCGTGCGCCCTACCACCAGATCGTGGAGTCGATGTCGCCGAGCTCCTCGATCGGCTTCGTGTAGACGCCGGAGGAGAGGTACTTCCAGCCGTCGTCGGGGATCAGAAAGACGACGTTGCCGCTGTCGAGTTCGCCGGCGATGCGGGCCGCGACCCGGGCGATCGCGCCGGCGGAGACGCCGGCGAAGACGCCCTCCTCGTCGAGCAGGCGCTTGGTCCAGAGGATCGCGTCGCGGTTGGAGACCATGATCTTGCGGTCCAGCAGCGTCAGGTCGATGATCGGCGGGATGAAGCCGTCGTCCAGCGAGCGCAGGCCCATCACCAGCTCGCCCTGCATCGGCTCGGCGGCGACGATCAGGGTCTCGGGGTTCTCCTCCTTGAACCGGCGGCCGTTGCCCATCAGGGTGCCGCCGGTGCCGAGGCCGGCGACGAAGGCGGTGACCTCGTCCAGCTCGTCGAGGATCTCGACCGCGGTGCCGTTGTAATGGGCCATCGGGTTGGCCTCGTTGCCGTACTGGTAGGGCATGTAATAGCCCGGGTCCTGCGCCATCTCCAGCGCCAGCTCGACGGCTCCGTTAGAGCCCTTGGCGCCCTCGGAGTAGACGATCTCGGCCCCGTACATGCGCAGCAGCTGTGTCCGCTCCTCGGTCACGTTGTCCGGCATCACCACCTTCAGCGGGTAGCCCTTGCGGCGGCAGATCATCGAGAGCGCGATGCCGGTGTTGCCGGAGGTCGGCTCGAGAATCGTCTGCCCCGGTTCGATCGCCCCCTCGGCCTCGGCGGCCTCGATCATCGATTTCGCCACCCGGTCCTTGACCGAGCCGGTCGGATTGCGACCCTCGAGCTTGGCGTAGATGCGGACGTCGGGGTTCGGCGTCAGCCGCGGCAACTCGACCAGCGGCGTGTTGCCGATCGACTCGACGATGTCGCCGAAGCGTCCCCCGCAGGGTCTGTTGAGAAGTTCGTCGTGCAACATTGCCGCCCCTTACTTCAAAAAGTATAGCGAGGGTTGGCCGCCCTGTCTGCCGCTGCGCCGCGATTTACATCCCGTTGACGCCCGGTGTATCTTCGCCCGGGTCCAGCAACTCTTGGGATCGGAGGCGGTACCAAATGAGCAAGACCCGACTGACCGCGCTTTTCGCGGTCTTTCTCGCGGCCATCGCGTCGCTAGCGGCGGCGGGCTGTGGGAGCAGCAGCAGTAGCAGCAGCAGCGAAGGAGGAGGCGGCGGCGGCGGCGGTGAAAAGCTCACGGTCGGCTCCGACATCCCCTACCCGCCCTTCGAGCAGGGCAAACCGGGCCACTACACCGGCTTCGACGTCGAACTGATGGAAGCGATCGGCGAAAAGATCGGCCGCGAAGTCGAATTCCAGGACACCTCGTTCGACACCATTTTCGTCGACCTCGCCAACGGCAAGTTCGAAGCGGTCGCCTCGGCGGCGACGATCACGCCCGAACGGGAGAAGACGGTCGACTTCACCAACCCCTACTACCTCTCCGAACAGGCGATCCTGGTCAAGAAGGGCGGCACGATCAACTCGGTGGAAGGGCTGAACGGCGCCACGATCGGAGTCCAGAAGGGCACCACCGGGCAGGAATTCGTCAAGGAAAAGGTCGAAGCGGGCGAAGTCCGTCCCTACCCCACCGGCCCCGACGCGGTCAACGCGCTGCAGGCGGGGACGGTCGAAGCGGTCGTGATCGACATCCCGGTCGCCGAAAACGCGGTCGAAGCCAACGGCGAAATCGAACTCTCGGCGGCGATCCCGACCGAAGAAGAGTATGGCTTCGTCGTCGCCCAGGGCGAAGAAGAACTGCTCGAAGCGCTGAACGAAGGGCTGAAGGAAGTCGAGGAAGACGGCATCTACGCCAAGATCTACGAAAAGTGGTTCCACCACGCACCGCCGGCAGCGATCGAATCGGCGACGCACGAAGCAACCTGAGGCAGCCCGCGGGCTGACAGGGCCACGAGTCAGAGGAGGGACGCCGGCGACGGCGTCCCTCCTCTAGGTTCCGGGACCCGCATCCGGGCGCGCACGGAGAGACGATGCACGAACTCATCACCCACTTCTTCGATGTCGGCTTCATGGTCGAACACTTCGACGAAGTGCTGGCGGGGTTCTGGATCACGATCAAGCTCTCGATCGTCAGCGGCGTCCTGGCCCTGACCTGGGGGCTGATCCTGTCGCTCCTGCGCCAGCTTCCCGGCAAGGCGCTGGCCCCGGTGCGCTTCCTCTCGATCGCCTACATCGACGTCTTCCGCGGCATCCCGCTGCTGTTGATCGTCGTCCTGATCGCCACCGGGATCCCCTCTCTCCACTTCCTTCCCGAATGGCTGCGCGTGCCTAAGTGGCTCGGCCAGCCGGATCCGTTCTGGTTCGGCACGCTGGCGATCACGATCACCTACGGCGCCTACATGGCCGAGGTCTACAGGGCCGGGATCGAAGCCGTGCCGAGCGGCCAGATGGAAGCCGCGCGGTCGCTCGGCATGAGCCACCGGCAGGCGATGCGCAACGTGATCGTCCCGCAGGCGGTGCGCAAGGTCTTCGCGCCGCTCCTCAACGACTTCATCGCCCTGATGAAGGACACCACCCTGGTCAGCGTGATCGCGCTGAACGAGACGCTGCTGGTCGCCAGCGACATCCAGTCCGAAACCTTCAACAGCTCGGCGCTGACCCTGGGAGCGCTGCTGTTCCTCGTCGTCACCCTGCCGCTCGCCCGCCTGGTCGACAAGCTGATCGCCCGCGAGCAGGGCCGCTTCACCCGCGGCGCCCCCAGGGCCGAGGCCCTCTGATGCACGCCTCCGCCGGCACGATCCTGCAACTCATGGGCGTCCACAAGCGCTTCGGCGACCTCGAGGTGCTGAAGGGCGTCGACCTCGATGTCGCCAGGGGCGAAGTGGTCTGCATCCTCGGGCCCAGCGGCTCCGGCAAGAGCACCCTGCTGCGCTGCGTCAACCTGCTCGAGCCGCCCGAGAAGGGCGAGATCTTCCTCGAGGGACAGGACATCTGCAGGGGGCCGGCCTCCGGCAGCGGCGAGTCGAGCTGGAACCTCGACTTCGTCCGCCAACGGGTCGGCATGGTCTTCCAGCAGTTCAACCTCTTCCCCCACAAGACCGCGATGGAGAACGTGACGATGGCACCTGAAAAGGTGCTCGGCCAGAGCGGGCCGGAGGCCCGCGAGAAGGCGGCCGCGCTGCTCGAACGGGTCGGTCTCGGCGACAAACTGGACCAGTACCCCGAACGGCTCTCCGGCGGCCAGCAGCAGCGAGTGGCGATCGCCCGGGCGCTGGCGATGGAACCGCACGTGATGCTCTTCGACGAGGTGACCAGCGCACTCGACCCAGAGTTGGTCAAGGAGGTGCTCGACACCATGCGCGAACTCGCCTCCGAAGGGATGACGATGCTCGTCGTCACCCATGAGATGGGCTTCGCGAAAGAGGTCGGCGACCAGGTCGTCTTCATGGACGACGGCGTCATCGTCGAGCAGGGCAAGCCCGTTGACGTGCTCGACAACCCGCGCGAGGCGCGGACGCAGAAGTTCCTCGGGCTGGTCCTGGAGCGCTGAGCCGCTAGGCGGCGCCGCCGGCCATGGCGGGGAGGATGACGACGGTGTCGCCGTCGGTGGCCGCGGTCTCGAGGCCGTCGAGCACCCGCACGTCCTCGTCGTTGAGGTAGACGTTGACGTAGCGATTGAGCTCGCCGTCGGCGCCGAAGAGCTGCTCGGCGGTGTCGGGGTGGGCCTCGGTCAGCGACCGCAGCACCTCGCCGACGGTGCCGCCGGCGGCTTCGACTTCGGGCTGGCCGCCCGTTTTCGGGCGCAGGACGGGTGGGATCCTCACGGTCGCCATCGTTACCGGAAACCTATCGGTTCGGGAGGCTCGGCGGCCGGGCTCAGCCGGCGCAGAAGAGGTCGTAGTCCGGGAACTGCCCCATCTCGGACTCCGGAACCTCCGGTGCGTGCTCGCCGCAGATCGGGCAGTTGGGGTCGCGGCGGACCTTGAGCTCGGTGAAGCGGGTGCCGAGCGCCTCGTAGAGGAGCAGGCGGCCGACCAGCGGCTCGCCGACGCCGAGCACCAGCTTGATCACCTCGTTGGCCTGCAGCGTGCCCATCGTCCCGGCCATCACCCCGAGCACCCCGTTGGCGGAGCAGCTCGGCGCCAGCTCGGCCGGCGGCGGCGTCGGGTAGAGGCAGCGGTAGCAGGGGCCCTCGTAGGGGACGAAGGTCGAGATCTGCCCGTCGAAGCTGAGGATCGAGGCGGAGACGACCGGCTTGCGCAGCCGCACCGAGGCATCGTTCAGCAGGTAGCGGGTGGGGAAGTTGTCGGCGCCGTCGACGACGATGTCGTACTCGCCGATGATCTCGAGGATGTTCTCGGCGTTGAGGCGGGTGCGGTGCTCGACCACGTTGACGTCGGGGTTGAGCGCTTCGATGAACAGGCGCGCCGACTCGGTCTTCGGCATCCCGATCCGCTCGGTGTTGTGGATCACCTGGCGCTGCAGGTTGGAGGCGTCGACGACGTCGTCGTCGACCAGCCCGATCGTGCCGATGCCGGCGGCAGCGAGGTAGAGCGCGGTCGGCGCGCCGAGGCCGCCGGCGCCGAGCAGCAGGACCTTGGCGTTCAGCATCTTCAGCTGGCCGTCGACCCCGACCTCGGGGAGGAGCGTGTGGCGCGAGTAGCGCTCGCGCTGCTCGGCGGTCATGCCCGCCGCGGCGACCACCGGCAGCCCCTGCTCCTGCCAGAGCAGGATGCCGCCGGCCATCGAGGCGACGTTCGTGTAGCCCATCCCCTGCAACTGGGCAGCGGCGACGGCGGAGCGGTTGCCGGAGCGGCAGTAGAGGATCGTCCGCGCCGACTTGTCGGGGGCGGCGGCCTCGATCTCGTCGCCGAGCAGGCCCGGCGGGATCAGCTTGCCGTTCTCGAGGTGGGCCTCCTGGTACTCGTGCGGCTCGCGGGTGTCGACCAGGACGACGTCGCCGCCGTTGATCTCCTCCGCGGCCTCGAACGGTTCGATCTCCTCGATAGTCATCGCCTGAGTATCAACGCCAGTCGCCATCGCCTGAATCTCCTAAATCCGGATCAGCTTTTACTTCAAAAAGTATAGCGACCGGTGCAACCGGGCCCGGACGACTACAGCGAGGGGCGCATCTGGCGCAGGCGGCGGACCCGCTCCTCGATCGGCGGATGGGTCGAGAAGAGGCCGGCGACGCCCTTGCTGGAGAAGGGCTTGACGATGTAGAGCGGCTCGGCCGCCTGGTTGACCTGCATCGGCATCGATTTCGCCCCCTGCTCGAGCCGCAGCAGCGCGCTCGCCAGCGACTCCGGGTTGCCGCAGATTTCGGCACCGCCGGCGTCGGCCGCGTACTCGCGCTGGCGCGAGATCGCCAGCTGGATGATCGAAGCCGCGATCGGGGCCAGGAGGAACATCGCCAGCTGGGCGACGACGCCGAGCGGAGAGTTGTCGTCGTCGCCGAACCAGATCAGCATGTAGGCGATGTAGGTGATCGCGGCGCCGATGCTGGAGGCGACCGACTGGATCAGGATGTCGCGGTTGCGGATGTGCGTGAGCTCGTGGGCGAGGACGCCGCGCAGCTCGTCCTCGGAGAGCAGCTTGGTGATCCCCTGGGTGACGGCGACCGCGGAGTGCTGCGGGTTGCGGCCGGTCGCGAAGGCGTTGGGCTGGTCCTGAGGGATCATGTAGAGGCGCGGCATCGGCAGGCCGGCGCGCGTCGTCAGTTCGCGCACGATCTGGTAGAGCCGCGGCGCTTCGGACTCGTCGATCGGCTTGGCGCGGCTCATCGACAGCGCCAGTTTGTCGCTGAAGAAGTAGGAGAAGAAGTTGATCAGCAGCGCTATTCCGAGGAAGAGAAGAGCGGTGCCGCCGCCGCCGATGAGGAACCCGATCGCGACCAGGAGGCCCGAAAGCGAGGCCATCAGGATCGTCGTGCGCAGGGTCGCGCTGAAGGTCGACTGCTTGGTGGTGGTCATCGCGTGATCTCGCTCCTGGGTCGGGTTGCCTTCGGAGTATGGAGGTCGGACGGGCCGGAAGCCATAGGGGGAAACCCCTGAAACAACCCGGGGCACCCACTACGATCCAACCGTGGCCTCGTCCCGCAGGGTGGTCGTCCCAGCCTTCGTCGTTGCCGCCCTGGTCGCCGCGGGGTGCGGCGGCTCGGGCTCGTCCTCCTCGAGCGCCGGCACCGAAGCGGCCCGCCCCACCGGCGAGGTCCGGGTCGCCTGGCAGGAACCGGAAACCGAAGCCGACGTGGTCGGCTACGAAATGCTGCAGGCGAGCGAAACCAAGGCCCTCGCCAAGGCGCTCGCCGGAGCCTTCCAGCTGCCCAACCCGCTGACGGTGAAGGGCGTCGACGGAACCGGCGGCGGGCCTTACTACAACCCCGAAGACAACTCGATCACCCTCCCCTACGGCTTCGCGGCGCTGATCCTCGAAATTCTCGCCAGCGGCAACCCGGAAGCCAGCGAAAGGGAAATCGGCGAACGCGTGGGGGCGGTCAACAGCTTCATCCTCGAGCACGAGTTCGGGCACGCCCTGATCGCCAACTACGAACTGCCCGTCCTCGGCAAGGAAGAGGACGCGGCCGACGCGATCGCGACCGCGCTGCTGCTCAAAGCCGAAGGCGGAGCGGGCTACGCCGCCGCCGCGGCCTCCTTCTGGGCCGATTTCTCCGGCCGCCAGGAACCGCCTGCGGTCGCCGACTACGCCGACGCCCACTCGCTCGACCTGCAGCGCGCCTTCGACGTCCTCTGCTGGGTCGCCGGCTCAAGCGAAGCCTCCTTCCAGGAAGTCGCCGAACTGGAAGCCCTGCCCGAATCGCGGCTGGCAAGCTGCCCGCAGGAATACGAACAGGTCGTCGACAGCATCTCCAAGGAGCTGGAACCGCACCTCAAGGGCGGCGTCAACCTGACGCCCGCCGAATAGCCACCGCCCCGCCGCCGGGCGCTTCTAGGCTTGGGCGATGACCGTTGTGGTGATCGTCGCCCTGGCGCTCGCGGTAGTCCTCCTCGCGATCAGCCTGCTGCGCCTGCGGCGCCGCTTCACGCCGCTGGAGCGGCTGATCGAGGACATGGAGAAGGTCGACCTCAGCCGGCCCGGATCGCCGCTGCCGCGCTCGATCGACGGAGTCGGCGAGACCGAGGAGGTGGAGCGGCTCGAGCTCGCCTTCCTGCGCATGCTGCGACGCCTGGAAGCGGAGCGCCGCCGCGCTGGCTCGGCCGCGCTGCGGGCCCAGGAGGAGGAGCGGGCGCGGGTGGCGCGCGACCTGCACGACGAGGTCAACCAGTCGCTGACCGGGCTGCTGCTGCGACTGGAGGCGGTGCGTGAGGCGGCGCCGCCGGGGCTGGAGCCGGAACTGGCGGCGACCAAGGCGCTCGCCAACCAGGCGATGCGCGAGCTGCTCTCCCTCGCCCGGCAACTGCGGCCGACGGCACTCGACGACCTCGGCTTGGCGGCGGCGCTGGCCGGCCAGGTCGAGCAGCTCGCCCGCGGTGAGATCGACGCCGAGCTCGCCGCCGAGGGCGACTTCTCCGACCTCGCCGACGACGCCCAGCTGGTCGTCTACCGGGTCGCCCAGGAGGCGCTCTCCAACGCCACCCGCCACAGCGGCGCCGAGCGCGTGCGGGTGCGCCTGCGCCGCGCCCCCGACGGCGGCGTCGGGCTCGAGGTCAGCGACGACGGCCGCGGCTTCGCCTTCGACGAGGCCGAGCGCGGCCTCGGCATCGCCGGCATGCGCGAGCGCGCCCTCCTCGTCGGCGGCGAGCTGACGATCGAGTCCCGCCCCGACCACGGCACCACCGTCCGCCTCGCCGTCCCGGGAGAATCGGGCCGATGAGGGTGGTGATCGCGGACGACCACGGGATCGTGCGGTCGGGGCTCCGGCTGCTGCTGGAGCGCCAACCGGACATCGAGGTGGTGGGCGAGGCGGCAGACGGGGCCGAGGCGCGCGACCTGGTCGTGCGGGAGCGGCCGGACCTGGCGATCCTCGACGTGAAGATGCCGAAGCTGACCGGGCTGCAGGCGACCCGGGAGATCAAGAGGCAGGCGCCGGAGGTCGCGGTCCTGATCCTCTCCATGCACGACGACGAGCGCTACCTGTTCGAGGCGCTGAAGGCCGGTGCCTCCGGCTACGTGCTGAAGGCGCAGGCGGACACCGACCTTCTCGCCGCGATCCGCGCGGTCGAGCGGGGCGAGCCGTTCCTCACCCCGGAGGCACAGCGGATGCTGATCAAGGACGTGCTCGAGCGCGGCTCCAGCGGCGAGGAGGAGCTGACCCCGCGCGAGGAGGAGATCGTCAAGCTGGTCGCCGAGGCGAACACGACCAAGCAGATCGCCGAGGTCCTCCACCTCTCCGAGAAGACGGTCGAGAACCACCGCGCCAATGCGATGCGCAAGCTCGGCATGCGCGATCGGGTCGAGTTGGTCCGCTACGCGATCCGCCGCGGGCTGATCGAGCCGTAGGCGGCAGGGGGCATAACCGACCTCTTCGGTAGGATTTAGGGCGTGCTGTTTTCGACCAAAGCCGAGTACGGAGTTCGCCTGATGGTCGAGCTGGGCCGCCAGCCCGGCTCGACGCCGATCTCGCTCAACTCGGTCGCCGACGCCGAGCGACTGCCGCTCTCCTACCTCGAGCACCTGGTCGCGAAGCTGCGCAAGGCGGGCCTGGTCACCTCGACCCGCGGCGCCCACGGCGGCTACCGCCTGGCGAAGCCGGCCGAGGAGATCACGATGGACGCGGTGGTCGAGGCCCTGGAAGGGCAGATCGCGCCGATGGAGTGCTTCCACGACACGCCGGAGGGCAAAGTCCTCTGCTCGCACGAAAGCGACGGCGACCGGGCCTGCTCGACGAAGCTGCTGTGGACGCGCGTGCAGAGCGGCGTCACCAAGGCGCTGGCCGGCACCACGCTGGCCGAGCTGGTCGAGTTCTCGACCCCGAGCGAAGAGCGCCGCACCGCGCTCGGCAGCGCCGCCTGAAGTCCCCCACTGAAACCCCAGAAACGGAGCGAAATTGGCTGAGCTGGAGATCCGCAACCTGCACGTGAAGGCCGAGGACAAGGAAATCCTCCGTGGCCTCGACCTCGACGTCGAGAAGGGCCGGGTCCACGCCCTGATGGGCCCCAACGGCTCCGGCAAGTCGACCCTCGCCAACGCGATCATGGGCCACCCGGCGCTGGACGTGACCGAGGGCACGATCACCTTCAAGGGCGAGGACATCACCGAGGCCGCCCCCGACGCGCGGGCACAGGCAGGGCTGTTCATGGCCTTCCAGTACCCGGTCGCGATCCCCGGCGTCTCGGTCAGCAAGTACCTGCGGATGATCATCAACGCCCACCGCGAGGCGCACGGCGAAGCTCAGATCAAGATCAAAGACTTCGCCAAGGTCGCCCAGGAGGCGATGGAGCTGGCGAGCATCCCCAAAGACTTCTCCAGCCGCTACCTCAACGACGGCTTCTCCGGTGGCGAGAAGAAGCGGATGGAGCTGCTGCAACTGGCGCTGCTGCGGCCCGAGATCGCCGTCCTCGACGAGACCGACTCGGGCCTCGACATCGACGCCCTGCGGGTGGTCGCCGAAGGCGTCAACAAGTTCTCCGGCCCCGACATGGGCGTCCTGATCATCACCCACTACCAGCGGATCTTGCACATGGTCAAGCCGGACTCCGTCCACGTCATGTTCGAGGGGCGGATCGTCAAGGAGGGCGGCCCGGAGCTGGTCGGGGTGCTCGAGGAGAAGGGCTACGGCTGGATTCGCGAGGAGGTCGCGGCGGGCGCCAGCGCCTAGCCGCGGCGACGATGGAGCCGGCGACCGCCAAGAGCTCCGCCCCGCCCTTCCCGATCGAGAAGGTCCGCGCCGCCTTCCCGGCGCTGGAGCGCGAGGTCCACGGGCAGCCGGTCGCCTACCTGGACAGCGGCGCCAGCGCCCAGCGGGTGCTGGCCTCGATCCAGGCGGTCGACCGCTACGAGCGGCGCCACCACTCCAACGTCCACCGCGGCTCCCACACCCTCTCGGCCGAGGCGACCGAAGCCTTCGAGGGGGCGCGGGCGACGGTGGCCGACCACCTCGGCGCCGCCGACCGCCGCGAGGTCGTCTTCGTCCGCAACGCGACCGAGGCGATCAACCTGGTGGCGCGGGCCTGGGGCGACGCCAACGTCGGCGCCGGCGACCGGGTGGTGCTGACCGAGATGGAGCACCACTCCAACATCGTCCCCTGGCAGCAGCTCGCCGAGCGGGTCGGGGCCGAGATCGACTGGGCCCCGATCGACGACGACGGGCTGCTCGACATGGGCGCCTTCGCGACGCTACTGGAGCGCGGGCCGAAGCTTGTCGCCGTCGCCCATGTCTCCAACGTGCTCGGGACCGAGAACCCGGTGGCGGAGATCGCCCGGCTGGCCCACGCGGCCGGGGCGCTGGTCCTCGCCGACGGCGCCCAGGCGGCGCCGAAGCTGCCGGTCGACGTCGCCGCGCTGGGGGTCGACTTCTACGCGATCACCGGCCACAAGCTCTACGGGCCGACCGGGATCGGCGCGCTGTGGACGCGGCTGGAGCTGCTGCGCGAGATGCCCCCGTTCATGGGCGGCGGCTCGATGATCCGCAAGGTGACCCGCGACGGCACGACCTACGCCGACCCGCCGGCGCGCTTCGAGGCGGGGACGCCGGCGATCGCCCAGGCGATCGGGATGGCCTCGGCGCTGCGCTGGCTCGACGCCCTCGGCATGGAGGCCGTTCGCGACCACGAGCGCCAGATCGCCGACTACGCGCTTGAGCGGCTCTCCGCGGTGCCGGGGCTGCGCGTGTTCGGACCGCCGCGCGGGCCGGAGCGGATCGGCCCGGTCTCCTTCGAGCTCGACGGCATCCACGCCCACGACGTCGCCGAGATCCTCGACCGCCACGCGGTCGCCGTCCGCGCCGGCCACCACTGCGCCCAGGTGCTGATGGACCGCCTCGGCGTCGCCGCGACCGCCCGCGCAAGCTTCGCCGTGCACACCACGCCGGAGGAGATCGACCGCCTGGTCGAGGGCCTCGAAGACGCCCGCCGGGTCTTCGACCTCTAGCCGCTGCGCTAGCCTCGATGGCGATGGACGAGCTCTACCGCGACCAGATTCTCGAGCACTACAAGCGGCCGCACAACTTCGGCCACGTCGAGCATCCCGACCTCGAGTTCGAGGACACCAACCCGTTCTGCGGCGACGAGCAGCACGTGACGATCCGCCTCGACGCGGACGACCGGGTCGCCGAGGTCGCCTTCGAGGGCAAGGGCTGCGCGATCTCGACCGCGGCGACCTCGCTGCTGACCGACGAGTTGGTCGGCAAATCGCGCGAGGAGCTGCTGAAGCTGCCCAAAGAGTTCGTCCTCGACCTGCTCGGGATCGAGATCTCCGCGACGCGGATGAAGTGCGCGATGCTCGGCCTCAAGATCGTCAAGAGCGCCAGCCTCGGCCAGCCCGCCGAATGGGAGGACGAGGGCGAGGTCGGCAACCCCGGCGAGGCAGCGGCCTTCTAGCGCCGCTTCCGACTTTGTGGGGTCTATAGGCCACCAAAAGTCGGAAGCGGCACGCGGCGGACCTAAGTGGCCGCCTCTTCGGGCATCTTGATCACTGCGAAGGCGGCGCCCCAGGGGTCGGCGCACATCGCGAAGCGGCCGGCGGGGATGTCGACGGGGCCGAAGGGGACCTGACCGCCGGTGGCCTTGACCTGCTCGACCGCGGCGTCGGCGTCGGCGACCGCGAAGTAGGCCATCCAGTGGGCGGGCACCCGGTCGGGCACGCGGCCGGTGACGTCCATCATGCCGCCGATCGAGTTGCCGTCGAGCTGCCACTCGGTGTAGGTGCCCCCGCCGGTCTCCCGCTCCATCTCATGGTCGACAGATCCCCAGCCGAAGACGGCGCCGTAGAAAACCTTGGCGGCGGAGGGGTCGCGGGTCTCCAGCTCGTTCCAGGCGAGGGACCCCGGCTCGTTCACTAGGCCGGCGCCGTGGAAGCTCTTCGGCTGCCAGACGCCGCAGAAAGCCCCGGTCGGGTCGACGAAGAAGCCCATCCGGCCGATGTCGAGGATGTCCATCGGCTCGATCGCGACGCTGCCGCCGTTGTCCTTGACCGCCTCCATCGCCGCGTCGGCGTCCTCGACCGAGATGTAGTTGGACCAGGCCGGCGGCTGGCCCTCCTGCATCAGCTTCATCACCCCGGCGACGGGTTGGTCGCGCAGCATCGCCGAGCGGTAGCCGCCGGTCTCCTCGGGGTTCTCGCCCGGGTCGAAGCTCCAGCCGAAGATCGGCCCGTAGAAGGCTTCGGCCGCGTCGGGGTCGGGCGTCCCGAGGTCGACCCAGTTCGGCGTCCCCGGTGCGTAGGTGCTCCGCTCGCTCATCGCTGCTCCTCTCCTCGCAGGTCTCTTCAGCCCATGAGACCAGAGCGGCGGCCAAAAGTCATCTCCCAGTTGTGAACGGCCGGCCCACCCGCACCGCTAAAATCCGACCCTGGAAGTAGGATTAAGTCTCAACCCGCACTAGCCACACCGGAGAAACCACCCCTTGACCGAAACCGCAGGAACGACGATCCCCGTATGCCCCGCCGCCGAACTGCCACCCGGCGCGATGCGCCTGGTGGAGCACGACGGCCGCAAGATCGGCGTCTTCAACTGCGACGGCACGCTGTACGCGATCGAGGACCGCTGCTCGCACGACAACGGGCCGCTCGCCGAGGGCGAGTTCGACCCGAGCGCCTGCACGGTCGAGTGCCCCCGGCACGGCTCCCGCTTCGACCTGAGCACCGGCAGGCCGAAGACCCTCCCCGCCTTCGCCCCGGTGCAAACGTTCCCGATAGCCGTCGAGGACGACACCATCACCCTGGAGGTCGACTAGACATGGCAACGCCCGAGGTACTCGCCGAGAAACGCGAGCTGGCCGGCATCAACGCCGACTACAAGGAGAAGTTCGGCTTCAACGACCCGGAGACCGGCTACGCCTACAAAGCTCCGAAGGGGCTCTCACGCGAGGTCGTCGAAACGATCTCCGACTACAAGCAGGAGCCGCAGTGGATGCGGGACTTCCGGCTCAAGGCGCTGGACCACTTCGAATCGCGCCCGACCCCGAAATGGGGCGGCGACCTCGACCAGATCGACTTCGACGACATCCACTACTTCGTCCGCGCCTCGGACAAGAACAGCCGCGACTGGAGCGAGGTCCCGGAGGACATCAAAAACACCTTCGACCGGCTCGGGATCCCCGAGGCCGAGCGCAAATTCCTCGCCGGGGTCGGCGCCCAGTACGAGTCCGAGGTCGTCTACCACCAGGTCAACGAGAAGCTCGAGGCCCAGGGCGTGATCTTCACCGACATGGACACCGCCCTGCGCGAGCACGAGGACCTGGTGCGCGAGTACTGGGCGACGGTGATCCCGCCCAACGACAACAAGCTGGCGGCGCTGAACTCGGCCGTCTGGTCGGGTGGCTCCTTCGTCTACGTGCCGGCCGGGGTCAAGGTCGAGATGCCGCTGCAGGCCTACTTCCGGATCAACACCGAGAACATGGGCCAGTTCGAGCGGACGCTGATCATCACCGAGGAGGGCGCCGACGTCCACTACATCGAGGGCTGCACGGCGCCGGTCTACTCCAGCGACTCGCTGCACTCGGCGGTGGTCGAGATCGTCGCCAAGCCGAGCTCCCGGGTCCGCTACACGACGGTCCAGAACTGGTCGCAGAACGTCTTCAACCTCGTCACCAAGCGGGCCGTCGCCCACGAGAAGGCGACGATGGAGTGGGTCGACTGCAACCTCGGCTCGAAGCTGACGATGAAGTACCCGTCGATCTACCTGCTCGGCCCCGAAGCCCACGGCGAGATCCTCTCGATCGCCTTCGCCGGCGCCGGCCAGCACCAGGACGCCGGCGGCAAGATCATCCACGCGGCGCCGCGGACCTCGTCCTCGATCTTCTCCAAGTCGATCTCCAAGGACGGCGGCCGGGCGACCTACCGCGGGCTGCTCGAAGTCGCCGACGGGGCCGCCGAATCGCGCTCCAAGGTGGTCTGCGACGCGCTGCTGCTCGACGAGGACTCGCGCTCGGACACCTACCCGACGATCCGGATCGACGAGAACGACGCCGACGTCGGCCACGAGGCGACGGTCTCCAAGATCGGCGACGAGCAGCTCTTCTACCTGCAGAGCCGCGGGCTCGACGAGGAGGAGGCCTCGAAGATGATCGTCAACGGGTTCATCGAGCCGGTCACCAAGGAGCTGCCGATGGAGTACGCGGTCGAGCTGAACCGGCTGATCGAGCTGCAGATGGAGGGTTCCATTGGCTGAGCTCGCGACCGAACCGGCCTGGCTCGAGACCCGGCGCCGCAGCGGCGCCTCTCTCGCCGAGAGCCTCCCCCTCCCCGACCGGAAGGCGAAGGGCTGGGAATTCACCGACCTCTCCGGGCTCGACCTCGACGCCTACGAGGAGGCCGCTCCGGCGGCGAGCATCGGCGGCGCCGAGGGCGCGACCGTGGTCTCGCTGGCCGCGGCGCTCGAGTCCCACGAGGAGCTGCTCGAGGCGGCGCTCGGCTCCCTGGTCCCGGTCGAAGACCTCTTCGTCGCCCGCAACGAGGTCGGCTGGCGTGACGGCGTCCTGATCCACGTGCCCCGCGGGGTGAAGCTGGCCGAGCCGATCCGGGTCGAGGTCCCGATCGAGGCGAGCGGCTCCGCGGTCAGCTGGCGCACCCTGATCGTGCTCGAGGAGGGGGCCGAGGCGGAGGTCTGGGAGCACTGGTCCTCGCCCGACGACGAGGTCGACGCGGTCCTCAACTCGGTGGTCGAGCTGAGCGTCGGCCAGGCGGCGACGCTGCGCTACGTCAACACCCAGGACATCTCCGAGAAAGCCTGGATCTTCGCCACCCAGCGAGCCCAGGTAGAGCGCGACGGACGCCTCGACTGGACCGCCCTCGGCTTCGGCTCCTCGAGCGGCAAGGTCCGGATGGAGACCAAGCTCGCCGGCCCCGGCTCCGAGGCGCGGGTCACCGGCGGCTACGCCGGCGGCGCCGGGCAGCACCTCGACTTCGACACGCTGCAGGAGCACGCGGCGCCGAACACCAACTCCGACCTCGCCTTCCGCGGCGTCCTCGCCGCCGGCTCGACCGCGGTCTGGCGCGGGATGATCAAGGTCGACCCCGGTGCCCAGCAGACCGACGCCTTCCAGGAGAGCCGCAACCTGCTGCTCTCCCCCGAGGCCCACGCCGACGCGATCCCGGGCCTGGAGATCCTCGCCGACGACGTCCGCTGCACCCACGCGGCAGCGATCGCCCAGGTCGACAGGGAGCAGCTCTTCTACCTGACCTCGCGCGGGCTCGGCGAGGCGGCGGCGAAGTCGCTGATCATCGAAGGCTTCCTGGAGTCCCTGGTCGAACGGCTGGTCGAGGGACCGGTGCGGGACAGCATCTCCGAGGCCCTCGAGCGGCGCCTCGCCGAGATCCTCTAAGCCGCCCCGTCGCGCTCCCGGTTGCGCCGCTTCTCCGAGATCGTCGACTTGACGATCCCAGCGACGACGATCAGCACCGGGAGCACGTAGAAGACCCAGAGCCAGTGACCGATGTGGGCTAGCGGGAGCATCTCGCGCTCCTCACGATAGGCGGCCCGCGACCTCGGCCCTCCCGCCCCCGGTCACGAGTTGGCGACCGAGAGCAGGTAGAGGCCGAAGCAGGTGAAGGAGACCATCACCGCCAGCATCCAGTACTGGGAGCGGGTGGCGTCGCGGTAGTCGGGCCAGTAGGCGAGGGCGCGGTCGTGGGCGAGGGTGAGGCCGAGGACGTGGCCGACGACGAGGGCGCCGACCTGGACGTACCAGATCGCGGCGGCGCTGAGCAGCTTGAAGTCGATGCCCGCCGACGCGGTGCCGAAGAGGTCGGTGCGGGCGGTGCCGAGGGGGTCGGAGAGCAGGTAGGTGAACTGCGCCTGCTCCTGGAAGACGAAGAGGCTGAAGTAGTGGGCGACCAGGTAGGCGAGGGCGATCGGGATCAGCGTGTGGGCGAAGCCGGCCCTCAATTTCGCCAGCGAGGGCGCCCCTTGCACCGTCCGCATCCCCTTGACGCCGAGCAGGTAGACCAGGCCGACCCCCGCGAAGCAGAGCAGCATGAACACGGTGTCGGCGAGGCGCAGCGACCAAGTGAGGCCGACGCCGGCGTCGGCGAAGCGTTCGAAGAGCCACTCGATCCCGCCCTTGAAGGCTCCCTCCTGGGCGCCGTCGAAGCTGGTCGAGGCGATCGAGGCGATCACCACCGCGGCCGACCCGGGCAGGGTCGCCCACTTCGAGGCGGCGGCAAGCGGCCGGCGGACGCCGAGGCGCCCGCCCTGCGCCGCGAAAGAGCCGAGCTGGGAGAACATCCCGAAGTAGACCGAGAAGACCTCGCCCGTCTCGCACCACTTCCCGACCCCGAACAGGGCCATCATCGCCAGCGTGTAGACGCTGTAGACGAGGGCCGCGAGGGCGGCGGCGTGGGGGTCGAGGCCGACCGCGACGCCGCCGCTGGAGCCGTAGACGACCTCGAGCCAGACCATCGCCAGGACGCCGATCGCGGCCGGCCAGCGGCCGAGCGCCTCCGGGTAGGCGAGGTGGGCCGGACGGCGCCCGGCGAGCGCGCGGAAGCCGGCGCCCGCAGCGCGCCCGACCGCCCGCCACGGGTTGAAGGGCCGGAAGACGTCGCCCAGCAGGGCCGAGAAGAACGGGAACCCGAGCCAGGCGGTGACGAAGAGGAAGGTGAGGGCGAAGTTGCGGTCCGGCGCTTCGGTGCCGCGCAGGCCGGAGTAGATCGCGACGCCGAGCAGGAGGACGCCCAGGAGGCCGTACAGGGCCTGCGCCGCCCCACTCAAGAGGACGCGCGAGGCCCCCGCCCCGAGGGGGCGCCAGTGCGCCTCCTCGAAGCGGGGCCTGCGCCATGCCGCCGCGAGCGCGAAGAAGGAGGCGATCAGGACGATCGACGCCCCCCATGCGAACAGCCAGGCCGGGACCGGCAGGTCCTGCCGGGCGACCAGCGCGTGCGCGAACGGCAGGAACGTCATGGGTTGACCTGGATTTCGGCGATCTGTTCCTTCAGCTGCTCCAACTCGACCTCGAAGATCCCTTCGATTTCCGCCGGGAAGGAGAAGCTGACCGAGCCGCCCGCGGTCACGTCCTTCATCAGGTCGTAGCCGTGGACGTGGACCTCGCTGGCGACGTCGGACTCGACCGTGAACTCGATCTGTTCGCCGGCGCTGTATTCGAGCTTCTGGATGCCGCCGACCGGTTCGCCGTTCTTGACGACGATCGTCCTCACGCCGCCGCCGGCGGTGCCTTCGCTCGCTTCGGCGGGCCCGCCTTCGAGTTCGGCGCAGGCGATCTTTTCCATGTGGCTGTGGGAGTGGCCCGTTTCGCCGCCGGCTTCCATCCCTTCGCCGCCCTTCATCCCCGCTTCGCCTTCGGCCAGGTGGACGACGATCGAGCCCGCTTCGCCGACCGGCACTTCCTGTTCGTTGGAGGCACTCGCCCCGCCTTCGCCCTCGGCGTTGGAGGTGAATTCGAAGTGGATCTCGTTGGGCGGCATTTCGGAGCCGCCCTTTTCGAACTGGAAGTGCGGCCCGCCCGGGTCGGCCTGGTCGCAGCCCGCCACGTGGAGGTGGGCGACGTAGTCGGTCTTCGGCTCCAGGCCGCTCACCTTCAGCCTCGCCTCGGTGCGGCCTTCGTTCCGTTCAAGGGTCGCTTCCCCGGAGATTTCGGAATAGGCGGCCGGGGTGCCGGCGACGGGTTCGAAGCTGCCGCTGACGGATTCGCTTTCGTCGCTGCTGCTGCTGCTTCCGCAGGCCGCGAGCCCGAGGGCGGCGGCGAGGACGGTGAGCGGCACAGCGAGGTATCTCGCTCGTTTCATCTGAGGACGAACTCCTCTCGGTCGTACGCGCGAGCACGGGCCGCCGGCTCCTGCCGGACGGCTCCTCGCGCTGGAAGAAGGACGAGTGGGTTACGCCCTCGCGGGCGGGGCGCGACCGGAGAGGGCGAGGGCGAGCAGCAGGCCGCCGCTGGCGATGCGGGCGGGCGGCCTGGCCGGCCGCGGTGCGGCCTTGACGGCGGCGGGGCGCCTGCGGGCGGCGATCCGCTCGGAGAGCCGGACGATCGCCTCATGGCCCGGGTAGTGGCCGAGCAGCAGCGAGACGACCAGGAGCAGCAGCGGCGCCACCGGCACCAGCACGGCGCCGACGCCAAGCAGGAACGCCTCGCCCAGCAGCAGGCCGGTGATCAGAGCCGCGAGAAGGGTCCGCCGCAGCGTCGGTCCGGCGTTCATCGACACCGCAACTTATTGGACCGGCGGATACGGTGCCGGGCGTGCGCCCCGGTCGCGATGACATCGCCGCCCCCGACCTGCCCTCCGGCCTCGACTGGATCGGCGCCGAACCGGAGTCGATGCCGGTCCTGACCGCGGGCGGGCCAGCGATCGTCCACTTCGTCGAATACGCGCAGCTGAACAGCGTCCGCAGCCTGCCGTACCTGGTCGAGTGGTCGCGCCGCTACCGCGACGCGGGCCTCAGCGTGATCGGGGTGCAGGCGCCGCGCTTCCCCTTCGCCGCCGAGCCGGACGCGGTCGCCGCCGGCCTGGCGGCGCTCGGGGTCGACTTCCCCGTCGCGATCGACGCCGAGCACGAGCTCTGGAGCGCGTACGGCTGCGAGGGATGGCCCAGCCTCTTCCTCTGGAGCCTCGGCGGCGCCCTCTCCTGGGTCCACTTCGGCGAGGGCGAATACCGGGCGACCGAGGAAGCGATCCAGGAGGAGCTGCGCGAGACCGACGCCCTGCGCGAGCTGCCGGAGCCGATGGCGCCGCTGCGCGACACCGACGCGCCCGGCGCCCGGGTCATGCCGCCCACTCCCGAGCTCTTCCCCGGCGGCTCCTGGGAGCAGCCCTGGACCGCCGGCGAGGACGGCGAGGACCTGGCGCTCGACTATCAGGCGGGCGGCGCCTACGTGACCGTCGAGGGAGAGGGCGAGATCGCGGTCGAGATCGACGGCGAGTGGACCGAGCCGGTCCCGGCCGGCCCCGCCCCGGGCCTGCGCAAGCTGGCCGAGCACCGCTGCCACGAGGCCCACAGCCTCGTCCTGCGCCCCACCCCGGGACTGCGGATCTGGTCGCTCAGCTTCGCCCCCGGCGTGCCCTAGCCTTGACCCCGGCGCAACCAACTCACGGGAGGTCCGACCGATGATCACCAAGCTCGACTTCGTCGCGGTGCCATCGACCGACGCCGAGCGCTCACGCGCCTTCCACGTCGACGACGTCGCCGCGGCCCGCGCCGAGCCGGAGGCCAAGGGCGTCGAGCTCCTCGGCGACACCTTCGACACCGGCGTCCGCCACATGGCGCTCTTCACCGACCCCGACGGCAACGACCTGATGCTGCACCGCCGCTACGCGCCGTACGAGGACTAGGCGCGCGCCGCGAGCTCCTCGCGGATCTCCCTGGGGAGCATGAAGCGGACGTCCTCGTGGACGGTGCGCAGCTCGGAGACATCCTCGGCGCCGCGCTCGCGGAAGAAGGAGACGAGGCGCTCGACCAGCTCCTCGGGGGCGCTGGCGCCGGAGGTGATCCCGACCGTCTCGACGCCCTCCAGCCAGGCCTCCTCGACCTGGGTGTGGTTGTCGATCAGGTGGGAGGCGGCGCCGTGTTCGCGGGCCACCTCGACCAGGCGGTTGGAGTTGGACGAGTTGGTCGAGCCGATCACCAGGACGAGGTCACACTCGCGGGCGAGCTGCTTGACGGCGATCTGGCGGTTGGTCGTCGCGTAACAGATGTCGTCGGACTTGGAGCTGACGATCGAGGGGAACTTGGCCCGCAGGGCGGCGATCACCTCGGCCGTCTCGTCGACCGAGAGCGTCGTCTGGGTGATGAAGGCGACCTTCTCGGGGTCGGGGACCTCGAGGGCAGCGACCTCGTCGGCGGTTTCGATCAGGACGATGCTGTCGGGCGCCTCGCCGGTCGTCCCTTCGACCTCCTCGTGGCCGTCGTGGCCGATCATCACGATCGTGTATCCCTCGGCGGCGAAGCGGCGAGCCGAGACGTGGACCTTGGTCACCAGCGGGCAGGTGGCGTCGATCGTCCGCAGGCCGCGGTCGGCGGCGTTCTCGTGGACCGCCGGGGAGACGCCGTGGGCGGAGAAGACGACGATCGCGGCCTCCGGCACCTCGGTCTCCTCGTCGACGAAAATCGCGCCGCGCTTTGCCAGTTCCTCGACCACGTGCTTGTTGTGGACGATCTCCTTGCGCACGTAGACCGGCGCCCCGTGCAGCTCCAGCGCCCGCTCCACCGTCTGCACGGCACGGTCGACCCCGGCGCAGTAGCCGCGCGGAGCGGCGAGCAGGACCCGCTTCGGGGCGGAGATGGCGGTGGCAGGCACCCCCGCAGGGTACCGGTGGACGTGTCTGAGCTTGACCCCGAAATGCGGTGGGAAAGCTCAGACACCCCCGGTGGCGCGGTTGCGGGCGGCGGTGTGGGCTGGCCCTGACGGGCGAGCGAAGCTAACGTTGCGGCATGCCCACCGACGGGAGGCACCTCGATCGACTGACGGCGCTGGACGCCTCGTTCCTGACCAACGAGAGCAGTTCCAGCCACATGCACGTCGGAGCGATCCTGATCTTCGAGGGGCCGCCACCGAAATACACCGACCTGGTCGAGCATGTGCGCGGGCGCCTCGCCCAGGTCCCGCGCTTCCGTCAGAAGCTGGTGGTGCCGCCGCTGGAGGCCGGGCGGCCGCTCTGGGTGGACGACGTCAACTTCAACCTGACCTACCACATCCGCCACACCGCGCTGCCCGATCCGGGTGGCGAAGCCCAGCTGAAACGGCTCTGTGGCCGCGTCTTCTCGCAGCAGCTCGATCGCTCCAAGCCGCTCTGGGAGCTGTGGCTGGCGCAGGGCCTGGAGCGCGACCGCTTCGCGATCCTGACCAAGACCCACCACGCGATGGTCGACGGCATCTCCGGCGTCGACATCGGCACCGTGCTGTTCGACTTCGAGCCGGTGCCCGAGCCGGCGGCGGTCAAGGACGACTGGGTGCCGCAACCCGAACCGGGGACCACCGAGCTCGTCGCCCGCGGCCTCAGCAGCGCGGTCTCGGCCCCGGTCAGGATCGCCGAGCGCGCGGTCGAGGCGGTGCGCCACCCCGAGACCGCGGCGCGCAGAGCGGTCGAGGCCCTCGAGGGGCTGACCGAGATCGTCACCGCCTTCGCCGACCCCGCGCCCGACGTGCCGCTGAACCAGCCGATCGGGCCGCACCGGCGCTACGTCTGGGCGCGCTCGGACCTCTCCACCTTCAAGGCGATCAAGAACGCTCTCGGCGGCACCGTCAACGACGTCGTCCTGGCCGTGGTGACTGGCTCGCTGCGCAACTGGCTGCACCGCCGGGGAGTCCGCACCGAGGGGCTGGAGCTGCGAGCGCTGGTGCCGGTCTCGATCCGCGCCGCGGACGAGCAGGGCAACCTCGGCAACCGGATCGCGCTGATGCGCGGCCCGCTCCCCGTCTACATCGAGGACCCGGTGCGACGCCTGCGGATGATCAGCGAGGAGATGGAGGGGCTGAAGCGCTCCAAGCAGGCGCTCGGGGCCGAGGTGATCTCCCGCTTCAACGACTTCGCGCCGCCGACGCTGCTGGCCCAGGCCTCGCGGATCAACTTCACGACGCGTCTCTTCAATCTGATCGTCACCAACGTGCCCGGGCCGCAGATCCCCCTCTACGTGCTCGGCCGCGAGCTGGAGGAGGTCTTCCCGGTCGCCTTCCTGCCGCAGAACCACGCCCTCGCGGTGGCGATCATGAGCTACAACGGGAAGGTCGGATTCGGCCTGCTCGGCGACTACGACGCGATGGAGGACATCGAAGCCATCGGCGACGGCATCAACGAGTCGCTGACCGAACTGGAGGAGGCGGCGAGCGCCGCCGGCGCGCCCGCCGCCTGAGGGTGAGCAACTGCGAGAGCGGCCACTGCGTACGCTTGAGAAGTGGCAGTCCTCGTAGTCCTCTTCGTCGTCGTCCCGATCGCGGAGCTGTTCGTGATCATCAAGGTCGGCGAGTCGATCGGCGTCTGGCCGACCCTGGCGTTGCTGCTGGCCGGCTCCGTGTTCGGTGCCTGGCTGCTGCGCCACCAGGGCCGCGGCGCCTGGCGGCGCTTCAACGAAGCGATCGCGCAGCGCCGCTTCCCCGGCAAGGAGGTCGCCGACGGCGTCCTGATCGTGATCGGCGGCACCCTGCTGCTCACCCCCGGCTTCATCACCGACGCCGTCGGCGTGCTGCTGCTGCTCCCGCCGACCCGGGCGCTCGCCCGCGGCCTGCTGAAGCGCTACACCGTCGGCCGCTTCACCGTGGTCGGCTTCCCGGGCGGCGGCTCTGGCGGGGCGCGCCGGGCCGGCCCCTACGGCCCGGGCGGCGGCACCGGCCCAGCCGACCCCCGCCCCTACGACTTCGACGGCAGCGCCGAGGAGATGCCGATGAACGGCGACGGCCACCAGCTGCCGCGAGTGGAGGAGGACTGACAGTGCAAAGGCTCACAGCCGACCAGCTGTAGAGCGCGATCACCCAGCTCGACCAGGCGATCTACAGCCACGACCGGTGGCACAAGAACCTGATCCGGGGACTCGTCGCCGGGCCGCCCCCTGACCCCGCCGACATGGCGGCCGACTCCTGCGACCGCTGCCGCTTCGGCCAGTGGTACGCCGGCGAGGACGTGGAGCCGCTGCGGGACCACCCCGGCTTCGTCGCCCTCGATGAGGCGCACCTCGAGTACGGGCTCGGCCAGGAATTCCTGTTCGCACCGCCGCTACAGGTGTCGGCGGTCGACGCGCTGCTGGCCGGGGACGCGGTCGACTCCGAGGTGCGCGGCAGCCTTCCCGGCTAGAAGCCGAGCGCGAACTTGGCGTCCTCGGTCATCATTTCCGGGGACCAGGCGGGGTCGAAGACCATCTTCGGGTGGACGGCGCCGACGCCGGGGAGGTCGCCGACGAACTCCTTCATCTGTTCGGAGACCTGGGGGCCGATCGGGCAGGCGGGGGTGGTCAGGGTGAAAGTGACGTAGACGTCTTCGTTCTCGATGACGACGTCGTAGACGAGGCCGAGGGAGACGAAGTCGAGGCCCAACTCGGGGTCGATGACCTCCTCCAGCGCCTCGTAGACATCCTCCTCGGTGAGGGCTTCGTCCTGCTCGGCGGGTGCAGCTGCGTGGTCTTCGCTCATCGCCCCATGGTAGCCGGGCGGCGGGGTCAGGCCGGCGGGCGCGGGTCGGGCGGCCGGCCGTCGCCGTCCGGAGCCGCGGCCAGCTCCAGCTGCCACCAGCTGACGTCGCGCCAGGAACCGTCCTTCCAGCCGACTTCCCGGACCAGGCCGACGGCGCGGAAGCCGAGGCTCTCATGCAGGGCGACACTGGCCGGGTTGGGCACGGTGATCCCGGCGAAGGCCATCCGGAAGCCCTGCTCGCGCAGCCGCCGGAACAGCTCCCGGTAGAGGGCGGCGCCGTGCCCCCTCCCCCGCTCGCCGGCGGCGACGTAGACGGAGACGTCGACGGACCAGCGGTAGGCGGGGCGCTGGCGATGGGCACAGGCATAGGCATAGCCGGCCACCTCGCCGTCGAGCTCGGCGACCAGCCAGGGATGGGTGGCGGACGTGCCCTCGATCCGCTCGGCCATCTCGGCGCCGCTCGGCGCCTCCTCCTCGAAGGAGGTCGGGCTGCCCTCGACGCTGCTCGCGTAGATCGCCGCGCAGGCGGCGGCGTCGCTCTCGGGGTCGGCGGTGCGGATCGTGGCGGCGCTCACTGGGCATCGCAATCTAGAGAGCGGCGCCGCCGCGGCGCACACAGCCCTCAGCCGTCAATAGGCTCTCGGCGATGAGTGCGCGAGGTCGGATTCTGCGGCGGGCGATCGGCATCGTCTTCGACGACGGCGGCCTGCTGGCGCTGACCGCTTCGCTGCCGGCCGGCGGGACCGAGCACGGCGACGAGACGGTCTCCGCCGTCCTCTGCGACCCCGACGCCGCGCCGATCGAGTTCGAGGAGGCGCTGCTCTCGACCGAGTACGGCGAGGACGGCGTCCAGCGCCGGGCCACCCTGGAGCTGTGGCCCGACACCGAGGAGATGCCGCCACTGCGAGGCGCCGGCACGCTGATCAGCTCGATCGCGGTCCACCGCAACGGGTTCGACTCGGTGATCGCCTTCTTCCGCTGGTCGGTCGAGGGCCGCGAGGGCCTCGGCCATTACGAGGTCGCCCGCGCCGATGACTGAGATCGAGGCGGTCGTCTCCGACTTCGGCGGCGTCCTGACGACGCCGCTGCTGCGCTCCTTCGCCGCCCTGCAGGACGAGGTCGGGCTCTCGGCCGAGAGCATCGGCAAGGCGATGCGCGCCGCCACCGACGAGAACGGCGATATCCCGCTCTACCAGCTCGAGCGCGGCGAGATCAGCGAGCAGGATTTCCTCGAGCGGCTCAGCGACGACCTCGAGCCGATGCTCGGCCACCGGCCGCACCTGCACGGCTTCCGCGAGATCTTCTTCGGCGCCCTCGATCCCAACGAGGAGATGATCGAGCTGATGCAGGAGCTGAAGCGGTCGGGCCTACGGATGGCGATGCTGACCAACAACGTGCGCGAGTGGGAGCCGCTGTGGCGGCCGATGCTGCCGGTCGACGAGATCTTCGAGACCGTCGTCGACTCCGCCTTCGTCGGCGCCCGCAAGCCTGAATCGCGGGTCTACGAGCTGACCGTGGAGCGGATCGGGACGCCGGCCGAGGCCTGCCTCTTCATCGACGACATGCTGCCCAACTGCGAGGGGGCGCGCGCGGCCGGGATGAGCGCCGTCCACTTCCAGGGCAACGGGCAGGCGATCGCCGAGATCCGCGCCGCGCTCGCCTGAGCGCTCAGGCAGCGCGGGCGTCGGGCCCGGGTACCGTCGCTGTCCAAGGCGGCAGCTTGGCCACTGCTGTCGACGACCACACCGGTGGGTAAGGTGCGCCGCCTGCTGCCCGCTGGAAATGACACTGTCACGGCCGACTGCGAAGAGTGGAGCGGGCACGTGATCGTGTGTGGGCTCGAGGGTGTGGGTCTGCGCACCGTCGAGCAGCTGCGCGCCGCCGGTGTGCAGGTGGTGGTGCTGGACGAGGACCCGGGCGGGAGGCTGACTGCAACCGTGACCGCCTGGGGCTGCGTCCGCGTGGCCCTCGGCGGCAACCTCGAGGGGCAGCTGCGGGCGGCGGGGGTCGAGGGCGCCCGGGCCGTCGTCTGCACCCTCGCCAGCGACCTGCGCAACGTCGAGACCGCGCTGTTGGCCCGTGACCTGCGCGAGGACATCACCGTCGTCGCCCACCTCGACAACCCGACGGTGGGGCGCGCGGTCGAAGAGGCGACCGGCAGCGGCAGCGCCCTCGACGTGGCCGGGCTCTTCGCTCCCGCCGTCGTCGACGCCTGCACCGGCCGCGCCGTCCACGACGTCGTCCTCGGCGAGGAGCGCTTCCTCGCCGCCGAGGTCGGCGCCGGCCGGGACGGGACGCTGCGATCCCTCTACGGGGACCTGGTGCCGGTCGGCGTCGTCACCGCCGACGAAGAGCTGGCGGTCTGCCCCGGGCGCGACCACCCCGTCACCGCCGGCGACCGGGTCACCCTGCTCGGCAAGCCGGAGGAGATGGAGCAGGCCGGGATCGTCGACGGCGAGCGGGACGACCTGGCGCGGCGGACCGGGCACCGGGCCGGACGGCGCCTGCGCCGGGTCAGCCGCACCCTCTCCCAGGGGGTGGATCGTGCGGTGGCGATCACCCTCATGCTCGGCCTGGCGCTGCTGGTCGTCTCGACCGCGATCCTCCACTTCGCCTACATCCAGGAAGGCGGCGGCCAGCTCTCGGTCCTGGAGTCCTTCTACTTCACCGTGGAGACGGTGGCCACGGTCGGCTTCGGCGACTTCTCCTTCGCCAGCCAGAGCGGCTGGCTGCAGGCGTTCGGGATCGCCCTGATCGTGCTCGGAGCGGTGCTGACGACCGCCGCCCTGGCCCTGATCACCAACGCCCTGGTCAGCCGCCGGATCGAGCGCTCGCTGGGCCAGGGCAGCATCCGCGGCATGGACGGCCACGTCGTCTTGGTCGGGCTGGGGGCGGTCGGCCGGCGGGTGCTGGAAGGGCTGCGGGAGCTCGGCCGCGACGTCGTCGTGGTCGAGTACGACGAGAGCAACCGCTACGTCCAGCACGCGCGCTCGCTCGGCGCCCCGGTCGTCCACGGCGACGCCACCCTGAGCCAGACCCTGCGCTCGGTCAACCTGGCAGAGGCGGGCGCGGTGGCGATCCTGACCAGCGACGACCTGGTCAACCTCGAGACCGGCCTGGCGGTGCGCGACGCCCTGGGGCCGCGCTGGGGCGAGGTGCCGGTCGTCCTGCGCGTCTTCGACCGGGCGCTGGGCAACCGGCTCGAGCAGACCTTCCGCTTCAACCACGTCTGGTCGACCGGCGCCCTCGCCGCACCGTGGTTCGTCGGCGCCGTGCTGGGATTGGAGGTGCTGGCGACCTTCTACGTGCGCAACCGCCCCTTCCTCGTCGCCCGCCTCACCGTCCGCCCCGACGGCGGCCTGGTCGGCCTGGCGATGCGCCAGCTCTCGGCCCGGATCCGCGTCGTCTCGATCGTCCGCGGCGGCCCCGGCGGGGAGATGGAGCACCCACCCCGCCGCGACACCCGCTTCGCCGCCGGCGACCAGGCCTACCTGCTCGGCCCCTACGAGGAGCTGCTGCGCGTGCTCAGCAGGGAACGGGACGGCGGGAAAAGCTAGTTGTCGCTGCCCGCCCGGTCCCAGACGTACAGCTCGACCGCCTCGACGGCGAGCTGCATCAGGCGCGGCGGGGAGAGCAGGCCGAGGACCAGCTCGAGCGCATCCTCCTCGGTGACGCCGGCGTCGACGGCCTCCTCGCCGCGGAAGCCGGCGGCGAGCTTGAGGGCCTCGCGGCGGTTCTCGCCGAGCGAGCCGAAGGCACCCATCAGGAAGTCCCGGTTGGGAATCGGCTGGCCGACCTCGAGCGAGCCGTGCCAGGCGGCGAGCATCGAGAGGTCGTGCTCGTCGAGCTCGGAGATCGCCTTCGCGTAGTGGACCTCGAGCTCGGAGTCGGGGATCTCGTCGACCCAGGAGCGGACCGCCTCGCCCAGCAGCTGGCGGCGGGCCTCACGACCGACCGAGTCGGCGATGGCGCGAACGGCGTCAGCTGGGTCTACGAAACAGAGGGACATGAGCTGAATCGCAATGTAAAGGCGGCGGTAGACGGCAAAACGGGACCTTGACGGCCGCAGTTTGCGGGAGTGCGCCGGGCTTCTCCATAGGGTGGAGCTGTGCCGCTGAACCTGATCCACGGGCCGCCCAACTCCGGCAGGGCGGGACTGGTCCGGCGCCGCTTCGCGGCGGCGCTCGAACACGACCCGATCCTGGTCCTGCCGACGGTCGACGACGTCTTCGCCTTCGAGCGCGAGCTGTGCGAGAACGGTGCCGTGCTGGGCGGCACGGCGATGACCTTCGGGGCGCTCTTCCACACCGTCGCCACCGCCTCCGGGGCGCCGCCCGGCGCCGAGCTCTCCCCCACCCAGCGGCTGCGGGCGATCGAGCTGGCGGTCGAGGCGCGTGCGGGCCGGCTGGGGCCGCTGCGCCGTTCCGCCTCCCGTCCCGGCTTCGCCCGCGCCTTCGTCGGCCTGCTCGACGAGCTGCAGGGGGCCGGGGTCGAGCCGGCCACGGTGGAGGCCAGCGCGGCGACCCTGGAGGGGTCCGCCTACCTCGCCGACCTGGCGGCGCTGTACGACGGCTACGTCGAGGCCCGCCGCCGCAGCGGCCGGGTCGACTCCCATGAGGTCGCCCGCGGCGCGATCGCGGCGCTGCGCGCCGACGCCTCGTTCTGGGGCGGGCGCCCGGTCTTCCTCTACGGGCTCGACGACCTCACTCCCAATCAGCTCGAGCTGGTCGAGGCGTTGGCGGCCGGCGCCGAGGTGACGGTGGCGCTGGCCTTCGAGCCGGGCAACGCGGCGCTGGCCGCGCGCGCCCGTCTGCTGGTCGAGCTGCGCGAGCGGATCGGCGCCGCCGACGAGACGGCCACCGAGGCCGACCCGGCCAACACCGAGAGCCCGCTCCTCTTCCACCTCGCCCGGAGCTTCGGCGACCCCGGCGCGGAGCCGGCGCCCGCCGCCGAGGGACTGACGCTGCTGCGCTCGGCCGGGGCGCGCGGCGAGGCCGAAGCGATCGCCGACGAGGTCTCCCGCCTCCTCCATGCCGGCACCGAGCCGGACGAGGTCGCGATCGCCGTCCGCGACCCCGGCCGCCGTGGCCCCGCGATCGCCGCCGCGCTCGAGGCGAACGGCATAGCCACCGCGCTGGAGGCGGAGCTGCCGGTGGCCGGCACCGCCGTCGGCGGCGCCATGGTGGCGCTGCTGGAGGCCGAGTTCGGGGCGGCACGGGCCGGCGACGTCCTGCGCTACCTGCGCGGGCCGTCGGGCTTCTCGCCGGGCCGGGTCGACTGGCTGGAGCGCTCGCTGCGGCGCAACCGGGTCGGCGACGCGGCGACGGCGCTCTCGCTCTGGCAGGGGGAGGACGGCGAGCCGCCGCGCGACCTGGCACGGCTGCGCGAGGCGGCCGGGCGCTCACCGGCGGCGCTGGCGGCCGCGGTCGGGGCGCTGGCGGCGACGATGGCCTCTCGACCTCTGCGCGGCGAGGCCGACGGGCCGTCGCTGGGGCCGGGCGACGGGCTCGAGCTGCGGGCCGCGGCGGCGCTCTCGGCGGCGATGGAGGAGCTGGCGGAGCTGGGCCCGATGGCGCCGCCGCCCGAGCGCCTTGCGGCGACGGTGGAGGGCCTGCGGTTCCGCGCCTGGTCGGGCCCGGTCGAGGGGCGGGCGCGGATCGCCAGTCCCTACCGCCTGCGCGCCGCCCGCGTCGACCACGCCTTCGTCGCCTCGCTGCAGGACGGCGAGTTCCCCCGCCGCGAGCGCGGCGGCGACCCCTTCCTCTCGGAAGCCCAGCGGGTCTCGCTGGGCCTGGAGCCGCGCCGCGACACCGAGGCCGAGGAGCGCTACCTGTTCGCGACCTGCCTGGCGCTGCCGCGCCGCCATCTCTTCCTCTCCTACCGCGACAGCGACGAGAACGGCGGCGCCGAGGCGCGCTCGCCGCTGCTCGACGAGGTGCGGGCGCTGCTGGCGCCGCCGCCCGAGGGCGCGCTGCCGGACGCGACCGAGGAGGCGATCACCCGCGGCCGCGACGTGGCGCGGGTCGTCCACCCACTGGCCGAGGCGCCCTCCGAGGACGCGCTGGCCCGCGCCCTGGCCGCGCACGGGCCGGAGGCCGACCCGGAGGCGCTGCTGGCCGCCGCGGGAGCGGAAGGCCCGCTGAGCGGGCGGCTCGACGCCCGGATCGCCGCCGCGCGCCGGGCCGAGGCCGCCTCGCGCGCACCCGGCCCGCTCGCCAACCCGGCCGCGATCGAGTCGCTGGCGGCCGTCGTCGCCTACGGCGGCACCACGATCGAGGAGTTCGACCTCTGCTCCTACCGCTGGTTCGCCGGCCACGAGCTCGATCCCCAGCCGCTGGACCCGGTGCCCGACCCGCTCGTCCAGGGAGGCATCATGCACGCCGCCCTCGACCGCCTCTACCGCGAGCGCCCGGGCGGCGACCCGCTGCCGCGCCCCGGCTCGCTGGCCGCCTGGACCGGCCGCGGACGGGAGCTGGTGGCCGAGATCTGCGCCGAGCGCGAGCTCGGCTCCCACCCTGCCGAGCGGGCGATGGCGCGGCGGGTGGAGCGGCTGCTGGAGCGCTTCCTGGCCGAGGAGGCCGAGCGCGCGACCGGCGGTTTCGAGCCCTGGCTGCTGGAGGCGGCATTCGGCGAGGAGCCCGACAGCGAGCGCCCCACCCTCGACCTCGGCGGCTGGGGCCTGCACGGGGCGATCGACCGGGTCGACCGCGACGCCGCCGGCCGCGCCGTCGTCATCGACTACAAGCTCTCCGGCTCGGTGACGCCGCGGGAGAATTTCGAGGAGCGGGCAAAGCTGCAGCTGCCGCTCTACCTGCTGGCGGTCGCCGAGCAGTGGGGCGCGGCGCCGGTCGGGGGCCTGTACCACCCGCTGCGCGCCACCTCGGTGCGGCGGCCGCGCGGGGTCGTCTCCGAGGAGGCCGCTGAGGAGCTGGCCGGGTACGGCCTCTACAACCGCGACGTGGTCGAGCCGGACGCGCTGGAGGAGCTGCTGGAGGACTCGCGGCGGCGAGCCGGCGAGATCGTCGCCCGCATGCGTCGCGGCGAGGTCCGCCGCGACCCCGGCCCGCGCCGCGGCCTGCGCGGCCACGACATCTGCCCCGCCTTCTGCGAGTTCGCCCCCATCTGCCGCCGCGACCGCGCCCCCCGCCTCGCGGAGGACGAGGAAGCGGAGGAGCGGTGACCCCGTTGCGCTGTTCCTTTACCCCTCTATGCCCGGTAAAGGAACAGTGGAGGGACGGGGTATGAGCGGGCGGACGCCTACGCCCGAGCAGGCGGCGGCGATCGCGGCCGGCGGCCGCGACGTGCTGCTCGAGGCCGGAGCCGGGACCGGCAAGACCGGGGTGATGGTCGACCGCTACTGCCGCCTGACCTGCGACGAGGGCATCTCCCTCGACGAGGTCCTCGCCTTCACCTTCACCGACAAGGCGGCGGCGGAGCTGCGGCAGCGGATCCGGGCCGAGCTGGCGCGCCGGGCGGAGGCGGGCTCCGAGCGCGCCGGCGAGCTGCTGCCGGCGATCGGCAGCGCCTGGGTGACGACGATCCACGGCTTCTGCAACCGCGTCCTCGCCGCCCACCCGGTCGCCGCCGGCATCGACCCCGGCTTCCGCGTCCTCGACGCCCCTGAGACCACTCGCGCCGCCCGCGAGGCCTTCGACGACGCCCTCGCCGCCTTCCTCGCCGCCGACGGGCCGATTTCGGGAGACATGGGCCCGTTTTCGGCCCGTCGGCCCCGGGAGCTGCGGGAGGAGCTGGTGGCGGCCTATGAGGTGGAGGGATTGCGGGGGGTGGTTGCGGGGGTGCATGGGGAGATGCGGAGCCGGGGGGTGGCGGAGCCGCGGTTGCCGGAGCCGCCTGCGGGGGATCCGGGGGCGGCGTTGCGGGCCGCAGCGGCGGCCGCCGCGAAGGCACTGGCGGAGTTGAAGGAGACCGACTCCAAGCGCGAGCCGATCGAGCGGGCGCTGGCCCGGCTGGACGCTCCTGGGCCGCCTCCCGACCTCGACGAGCTGCTCGCCCTCCGGGTCGGCAGCAAGGCGAAGGCGGTGGCGCCGTTCCGCGCGGCGATCGACGCCGCCGTGGCGCAGGTCGCCGAGGCGGGCGAGGGAGGCGATGCCTACCGCAACCTGGCCGCCCTCCTGACGCTCTTCTCAGAGCGATTCGAGCGAGCCAAGGAGCGCCGCGGGGGGATCGATTTCGAGGACCTGCAGATCCTCGCCGCGCGGCTGCTGGAGCGGGCCGAGGTCGGCAGCGCCTACCGCGGCCGCTTCACCCACCTCCTGGTCGACGAGTTCCAGGACACCAACCGGCTGCAGCTGCGGCTGATCGAGGCGCTCCGCGGCCCGCGCACCGAACTGGTCGTGGTCGGCGACGAGCTGCAATCGATCTACGGCTTCCGCCACGCCGACCTCGACGTCTTCCGCCGCCAGCGCCGCCTGGTCGAGGAACGCCCCGACGCCGAGCTGATGGCGCTGAGCGGCAACTTCCGCTCGCGGCCGGAGCTGGTCGGCGCCTTCAACCTGCTCGGCGACGCCCTGCTCGGCGACGCCTACAGGCCGCTGCGGGTCGGCGCCCCGGCGCCGGAGGGACGGCCGCCCGGCGCCGGGCCGGCGGTCGATCTGCTGCTGACCGCGCGCGACGGCTGGGACGAGGACGGGATCGACCTCGAGCCCGCGGTCGACGGCCGCACCCCCGCCCGCTGCCTGGCGGAGGCCCGCTTCCTGGCCGCCCGCCTGCGCGAGCTGGCCGACGCCGGGGTCGGGCGCGGCGAGATGGTCGTGCTGCTGCGCGCCTTCACCCATCTCGACGCCTACGAGGACTCGCTGGAGCGGGCCGGCCTGCGTCCCTACGTGGTCGGCGGCCGCGGCTACTGGTCCCAGCAGCAGGTCGCCGACGTCACCGCCCTGCTGGCGACGATCGCCAACCCGCTCGACGACCAGGCGTTGTTCGGCGCCCTTGCCTCCCCCGCCTGCGGCGCCGCCCCGGACACGCTATGGCTGCTGCGCGCCGCGGCCGGGCGCCGACGCCACGTCTGGCCGGCACTGGAGCGGCTCGCCGGCGCCGGCGAGGCCGAGATCGAGGACCCCGGCCGGCTGGAGGCGATCCCGGAGGGCGAGCGCGAGCTGCTGCGCGGGTTCGTCACCACGCTCGCGTCGCTGCGGCAGCGGGGGCCGCGGATCAGCCTCGCGGCGCTGGTCGAGGCGGCGGTGACCGAGACCGGCTACGACCTCGCCGTCCTCATGCGCCCGGCCGGCGAGGCGCGCTTCGCCAACGTCCGCAAGCTGATGCGGCTCGCGGCCGAGTTCGAGTCGCGCGAGGGGCGCGACCTGCGTGGCCTGCTCGACTTCCTCGCGGCCCGCGCCGAGAGCGACGCCGAGGCCCAGGCGGCGACCGCGGTCGAGGGCCACGACGGGGTCCGGATCATGACCGTGCACAACGCCAAGGGGCTGGAGTTCGACGTCGTCGCCGTGCCCGACCTCTCGCGCAGCCTGCTCGCCGGCGCGCGGGCGCCGCTGCTGACGCTCGGGCGCGAGCAGCCACCGCGGGTGGGGATGCAGCTGCGGCGCCTGGGCAGCGGCTCGGTCAACCTCTTCGCGTACGCCGAGCTGCTGGAGGAGGCGCGCGAGCGCGACGCAGAGGAGGGGCTGCGGCTTTTCCACGTCGCCGCCACCAGGGCGCGACAGCGGCTGATCCTCAGCGGCGTCGTCAAGCCCGAGGCCGGGCGCGAGACGAAGCCGAGCACCCCGGTGATCGAGCGGCTGGTCGAGGCGCTCGGGGTCGAGCGCGACGCCGAGGCCGCCGTCGCGGTGCCGCCGCCGCTGCCGCGCCCCGGCCTCGAGGCCGCCTTCCCGGCCTCGGAGATCGCCGTCCACGTCAACCTCCCCTCGCCCGAGCGGGCGGCCGAGCTGACCGCCACCCGCCGCGACGCCGCCGCCGAGCGCTCGCTCGGGCAGGGGCCGCCGCCGCTGGTCGAGCGCCAGTCGCCGGTCGTCCCCGCCCGCCCCCTCTCCTACACCGCGATCTCCGCCTACGAAGAGTGCTCCTACCGCTTCTACATGGAGCGCGTCCTCGGCCTCGCCCCACGTGGCAGAGCTTCGTCGCGGATAGCGCAACCAAGCTCTTCCACATCGGGGGGGCTCGCAGAGGGCGACACCTCGGATCTCGCCGAGGCGTCGCCCTCGGCGCGAGAGGAGCGGACGGCGCGGGGAGCGGCGGTGCACGCGCTGCTGGAGTGGAGCCAGGCGAACAGCTGGCGCGAGCCGTCGCCGCAGCTGGCGCGGCGCCACGCCGAGGCTGTCGGGCTGCTGGCGGGAGTGGACGACGCGAGGGCCGACGGCCTGCTCGCCGGGCTGCTCGAGCCGGTCCGCGGCTGGCTCGGCTCGCCGCTGCGCGAGCAGATCGCCACCGCGACCCGGGTCCGGGCCGAGGTGCCGCTCCTGCTCGGCATGGGCGACACCGTGCTGCGCGGATCGATCGACCTGCTGGTCGAGCGCGACGGCGCACCGCCGCTGGTCGTCGACTACAAGACCGACCGCCTCGACGGCGACGATCCGGCCGAGCGCGCCGCCCGTTACGGGACCCAGCGCTCGATCTACGCCCTGGCGGCCGCCGAGTCGCTCGGCGCCGAGGCGGTCGAGGTCGCCTACCTCTTCCTCGAGCGCCCCGAGGAGCCGGCCCTCGCCACCCTCGGCGCCGCCGAGATGGCGGCCGGCCGCGACCGCCTCGAGGAAGCGATCGCCAAGATCGGCCGCGGCGAGTTCCCGACCGCGTCGCGGGAGCAGCGCGACTGGTCCCTCTGCCGCGGCTGCCCGGCTCTGGGCCGCCTCTGCTCCGGCCCCCCGGAGTCATAGCCCCCGATTCCGGTGGAGGTGGAACGTCTCTGTGTCTTCTTGGCGGAGCGCGCCCACGGACGGGCGAGGCGCGGTGTCAAGAAAACTAAGTGAAACCCCCACCGGAATAGGGGCTACCACTACGCCGGGGGCTCGGCGGAGGAGTCGAGGCGTGCGGCGAGGTCGTCCAGCCGCAGTTCCTTCAGCCCCTCCCCCACCGCGTCGAGCTCCGCCGCGCAGTAGGTGACAAGCTCGCGGCCCTCGCGGCAGAGGTCGAGCGTCTCGCGCAGGCCCGCCTGGCCAGAGTCGAGCCGGTCGATGATCTCCTCCAACCGCTCCACCGCGACCTCGTAGCTATCCGGCTTCTCGCTCAATCTCCCCCTCGACTTTCGCCTTCACGCGGCCGTCCGCGAACCGCAGTCTTACCTGTGCGGCGGCGACAGCGCCCTCGGCCGTGGTCACCGGCTCGCCGTCCGCCGACTCGGCGAGGGCGTAGCCGCGCTCCAGGGTCCGCTCCGGGTCGTGCGCGCGCAGCGTCACCACCGCCCTGCGCAGCGCCTCGCGCCGCCGCGCCAGCGCCCGCTCGGCGGAGCGCTCGATCCCCGCCCCGCGGCGGCGCTCCTCGACGAGCGCCGCCTCGGTCCGCTGCAGGCCGCGGCGGCGCGCCCGGGCGAGGACGACGGTGGCGATCCGCCGCTGGAAGGCGCCGCGCTCGGCGAGGCCGCGTTCGGAGGCGGCGCGGATCTCGCGGATCTTCTGGTTGAGGCTGCTGCGCTCGCGCTGGAGCGCTCGCGCTGGCCCCCGGGCCAGCGCCCCCAGGTGGCGCGCCCTGGCGCCGACCGCCCCCTCCCCCGCCCGCCGCAGCGCCGCCGCGTCGCGCCCCAGCCCGCGCCGCGCGGCGACGCAGTCGAGCGGCACCGCCGCCTCGGCGGCATGGGTCGGGGTCGAGCAGGCGACCGCGGCGACGTCGTCGAGCAGGGTCGTGTCGCGCTCGTGGCCAATCGCGCTGACCACCGGCACCCGCAGCAACGCCACGGTGCGGCAGAGGGTCTCGTCGCAGAAGGCCCAGAGGTCGGCGAGGCTGCCGCCGCCGCGGGTGACGACGATCGCCTCCACCTCGGGCCGCGCCGCCAGGTCCTGCAGGGCGGCGCCGATCGCCGGCGCGGCGTGGCGGTCCTGCACCGGCGCGAACGCCCAGATCACGGTCCCGCCCCAGCCGCGCCGCCGCAGGCCGGCCAAGAGGTCGCGCCGGGCCGCGCCCGACTCGGCCGTCACCACCCCGATCGCCTTCGGCAGCGCCGGGCGCGCCAGCCGCTTCTGCAGCTCGAACAGACCCTCGGCGCGCAGCTGCTTGCGCAGCGCCTCCAGCCGCGCCAGCAGGTCGCCCTCGCCGGCCAGCCGCACGTGGGTGGCGCGGAAGCTGAAGCTGGGCGAGGCCTGGCCGCCGCCGGGGTAGTAGTCGGGGCCGCCGGCGATCACCACCTCGGCGCCATCGCGCAGGCCACCCTCGGGCAGGCCCGCCTTCTCGAGGTCGTTGAGCCAGATCGCGCAGGGGACGGCGCCCTCGCCATCGCGCAGCTCGAAGTAGGCCTGCACCTTGCTGCGCCCCACCCCGGTCACCTCGCCGATCAGCTGCACCCGCGCCCGCTTGCGCATCTCCTCCTGCAGCTTGCGCGCATACGCGCCGACGGGAAACGGCCCGGGCAATGCCATGTCAGTCAGCCTATTCCCGGACCCTGACGCGTCTGGGGCAAGCAGATCAAGGACGCAGGGAGCGCCGTGTGCTCCGCACACAAGCGACCGAGGACGCGGATATGCGCCGCCCCAGGCGCGTCAGGAGCGCCAGCGGCGAGCCCAGGTCCGCAACTCGCGTATTGAGGGGTCGAGCTCCCGCCCCATCTCGGTCAGCGAGTAGGTCACCCTCACCGGCGTGCCGGCTTCGACCTCCCGCCGCACCAGGCCCTCGTCCTCGAGCTCGCGCAGGCGCTGGGAGAGCAGCCGGTCGGAGAGGCCCGGGACAGCCCTGGCGAGCTCGCGGAAGCGCATCGGCCGCTCGGTCAGGGTGCAGAGGATCGCCCCGCTCCAGCGCTTGCCGATCAACTCGATGGCGGCGTGGAAGTGGGGGCAGACGCTCCCCGGCGCCCCCGGCGCACACGCCGAGCCGGACGGGCCGGGATCGATCTCGGTGGACGTCACATCTTCCACGGGGCGGGAGCTTACTGAACGTAAGTAACCGGCCCGCAGGGTCAGCGACTGCAGGGGCCGGTCCCGGTCGGTTCCGAGGTGTGGTTGACGGCTTCGCGGACGAGCTCTGCCGGCACCGCGAACCCCCCGGGGACCCCGCTGGTGGTGGCGGCGAAGACGGTGCCCACGACCCTGCCCTGCGGGTCGACCAGCGGGCCGCCGGAGTTGCCGCTGCGCACCTCTCCCCCCAACGAGGTGATCCGGCGCTCCACCGGCCCGTTGCCGTAGGAGTCCTGGCTGACCGTGGCGCGGGTCTCGCCCACCCGCGCCGGGGACAGTGCGTAGGGGCCGTTCTCCGGGTAGCCGAGGACGGCTGCGTCGCCACCGTCCTGGCGCCGCGGGGCGATCGGCAGGGTCGGCAGGTCGGCGCCGATGCGCAGCAGCGCCAGATCCTGGTCGGGCCGGTAGTAGACCGGGGTCGCATCCAGCTCGACGCCGCTGCGGGTGGTGACCGTGGTGTCCTCGGAGCCGGCGACGACGTGGGCGTTGGTGACGATCAGACCCGGCTCGACCGCCCAGCCGGAGCCCTCGACCCCGAGGCCGCAGGCGGTGCTGAGCACCCGCACGACGGAGTCGCCGGCGCGCAGCACGTCGGGGTCGGAGGCGATCGAGGGGTCGGGGGGAGCGGTCGGGGTCGCCGGGCCGATCACCGAGGGCGCCGGGTCGACCCGGTCGAGCGCGTTGATGACCGGCCCCGAGGGCGGCAGGACGTCGTTGAGGCTGCTCAGGATCAGCGATTCCTGCAGGTCGGCGCGCAGCTGGGCGGTCGCCGGCGCGTGCAGGGCGACGGCGCCGAAGACCCAGACCAGGCCGAGCGCCACCGAGGCGACCAGCGCCGCGCCGCCGGCGCCATCGGCCAGGTGCAGCGAGCGGCGGCGCACGATCCTCGCCCGCAGGCCGAGCGCGAGGCTCTCCACCGCGACCGCCGCCAGCGCTCCGGCGACGAGCGCGCCGAGAGCGGCGAAGAGCGGCGCGTAGGGGGACTCCGACCCCCTCGCGAGCACCAACGGCCCCAGCCGGCTACCGGCGAAGGCTCCGGCCGCGAACCCGATCAGCGTCATCGCGCCGACGATCAGGCCCTGGCGGTACCCCCAGAGACCGAGCGCGAAGGTGAAAGCGACGATCGCACAGTCGAAGACGGTCATCGGTGAATAGAAGCATGCCGGGGGTGGCTCGACTACCGTTCCAGCCGTGAGTCGGCTCTCGCCTGAGGTGGAGCGGCGTCGCCGCCTGATCACCCGCACCCTCCCTCTCGCCCTGGTGGCGATCGTCTCCTTCACCCTCGGCGCCGCCACCGGCGCCCCCGGATCGCCGCAGAAGGACGCCGCCAACCGCTTCGCCGCCGCCTGGGTGGCGGGCAACTACACGGCGATGTACCACGATCTGAACGCCGCCTCGCGGGCGAAGACCAGCATCGAAGTGTTCACCGGCGAGTACCGCGAAGCCGCCCGGGTGGCGACCCTGCGCTCGCTCGCCACCGGCTCCGCGCACGACCCCACCGGCGGCGTCGTCCCGGTGCCGATGACCGCCTCCACGGTCGCCTTCGGCAGGCTCGAAGAGGAGCTGGAAGTCCCGATCGCCGAAGGGGGCGTGGATTGGGACCCGAGCCTGGTGTTCCCCGGCCTGCGCCGCGGCGAGAGCCTCGAAAGCCAGATCGAACTGGCTCCGCGGGCGGCGATCCTGGCCGCCGACGGCACGCCCCTCGCCGAGGGCCCCGCCACCGAACGCGAACACCCGCTCGGCAGCGCGGCGATCGACGTCACCGGCGAAGTCGGCACCCCGTCCACGGCGAGCATGGACCGGCTGGCGCGCCGCGGCTTCCCCCCGGACACCCCGGTCGGGGTCAGCGGCCTCGAGCGGGCCTTCAACTCCCGCCTCGCCGGCAAGCCGGGGGGCGCGCTGCTCGCGGTGGGCGGCGGCTCCTCGCCCCGCGTCCTCGCCGAATCCAAGCCCGAAGCGGGCACGCCGGTGAAGACGACGATCGACGCGGAACTGCAGCAGACGGCAGTGGCGGCGCTGTCCGGCCGAGCCGGCGGCATCGCCGTCCTCGACGCCCGCAACGGCGATGTCCGCGCCCTCGCCGGCCAGGCCTACTCGGCCCCCCAGCCCCCCGGCTCGACCTTCAAGATCGTCACCACCACCGCGGCCCTGCAGAAGGGCCTGGTCTCGCTCGACGACGAATTCGAACTCGTCGAAGGCGTCAACGTCGGCGGCCGCTTCATCCACAACGCAAACGGCGAGATCTGCGGCGGCACCTTCCGCCAGGCCTTCGCCGAGTCCTGCAATGCCGACTTCGCCCCGCTCGGCCCCCAGATCGGCAACGACGGCCTCGTCTCCACCGCCGAACGGTTCGGCTTCAACTCGCCGCCCGCCCTGTACGCGTCGCGGCTCGTCGAAGAAGTCGAACCGGAGGAATCCACGATCCCGACCGAAATCGGCGAAGAAATCGACCTCGGGGTCTCCGCGATCGGCCAGGGCGAAGTGCTGGCGACGCCGCTGCAGATGGCGAGCGTGGCGCAGACGGTCGCCAACGGCGGCGTCCGCGAGCCGACCTCGATCGTCAACGGCAAGAAGCTGCGCCCCGAGACCAAGCCGGTGCGGGTGATGTCGAAGAAGGTCGCCGACGAGCTGACCGAACTGATGGTCGGCGTCGTCACCGGGGGAACCGGGTACGCCGGGGCGATCCCGCAGGCGCAGGTCGCCGGCAAGACCGGGACCGCCGAGCTCGGCCCCAAGCCCGGCCAGCAAGGCAAAGAAGAACCGGAACAGCGCAAGGACGCCTGGTTCGCCGCCTTCGCACCGGCCGAAAAGCCGAGGCTGGCGATCGGCGTGCTGCTGATCGAAGCCGAAGCGGCGGGCGGCGAAGTGGCCGCGCCGGCCGCGTCCCAGGTTCTCGCGGCCGGAATCTGAGGCGCCCCGGCCGACGGCGACCCGGACGACCGGCTAGAGGTCGAGGGTGACGGTCGCTTCTTCCCCGTTGGCGGCGGGGATGTGGAGCGTCAGCGGGCGGTTGTCGGAAGCTACGGCCGGCAGCAGGAAGAGCGCCAGCGAACCCTCGATCGGGCCCTGCTGGGGAGTCGAGTCGAGGATAGGGATCTGTTCCTGGGATTCGACTTCGCCGCCGAGGGGGAAGGCGTAGAGGCTTTCGCTGGGGATCAGGTCGTACGTCTGCTTGGTCGCGTCGGTGATCGTCAGCGTCGAGGGCAGCTGCTGCGATTCGTTGCTTTCGTTGTGAACCTGGAAGAAGATCCCGAAGTAGGTCGAGCCGTTGGGCGCGGGAGGCTGGCCGACCAGGTAGGCCGAGTCCTCGTTGTCGTTCGGGTTCAGGTAGCGCGAGAAGACGACGTTGAACTGGAGGTCGCCCATCTTGACCGGCTCACCCTCGGAGACGGACTTGGAGTCGCTGCTGTAGCCGCAGGCGGTGACGCCGAGCGCGAGCGCGGCGAGCGCGAGCGCGGCGAGCAGCGGCAGGGCGATTCTGCGACGGTCCAGAGGCATCGGCGGCGAGAGTCTATTAGGGGATGCCGGTCGCGTAGCGGTTCCCCCCCACGACGGCGATCCTCTCGCCGGCGGGGACGTCGGACTCGGCCAGGTCGCGGAGCCGCCTCAGCGCCTCGCGCCAGCCCCGCGCCTGCCAGAAAGCGGCGCCGCTGGCGGCCTCCAGGAGCCGGTCCAGCGGGTTGGTGGGCTCGGTCCAGTGGGTGAGGCGGACGGCGGTCAGCGAGCCGGAGGCGGCGGTCAGCTCCCAGACCGTGTTGGTCGGGATCCGGTTGACGCGGCCGCCCAGGCCGCGCTCGACGATCCGGCGCGGCTCGTCGGCCTTGACGATCGTCGTGTCCATCCAGACGGAGCGCAGCCGCGAGCGCACCCGGAACCGCAGGCCGGCCCCCTCCCCGACGGAGTCGAGGCGGGTGAGGCGGAAGCCGGTGAGGAAGTGGTCGGTGAACGAGGGACGGACGGCGAGGTCGGCCAGCAGCGCGAAAACCCGCTCGCGCGGGGCGTCGATCTCAATCTCGGCGCTGATCGGTCCCATCGCGGCGCGATTCTATTGGTCCGCCCCGCGGCGGCGCCGCATCGTCGAATTCGGGCGCCGAGACCGCGGCTTCGACAGAGAAGGGGTATGCGTGATGGCCGTCACACTGTAGAATCGAAGTAGACGCAGGAAGGAGGCCCCCATCTTCAACAGCGTCAGTTCCAGCCCGCTCGACGACACCTTCAGAACCGGTTTCATACCCGGCACCGGAACGTTCTTCTGTCTCGGATGCGGCTCTCAACTCTCTCTTCGCGAGACCGAGCAATTGCCCAGTTGCCCTCGCTGCCAAGGCTCCCGCTTTCGCCGCGACTCGATCTTCGAGTCGATGCAGGACCACAGCGCCTCGACCACCGAAATCCCGGTTCCCGACAGGCACGGGCCTCCGGATTGGCTCGAGGGGGCGCGCCGGTCGCTGTCCGGCGGATACGACCACCTCGTCCTCCGCGACGACGACGGCTCGATCGTCAGCTTCGCGATCGAGCGCGGCTGGACCAGGATCGGCCGCAGCACCACCGCGGACATACGCCTCGACGACCCCAGCGTCTCCCGCCGCCATGCCCTGGTCGTGGCCGAGCCGGGCAAGGACCTGCGGGTCCTCGACGACCGCAGCCTCAACGGCGTCTTCGTCAACGGCGAGCCGGTCGAGTGGGGCACCCTGCGCGACGGCGACGAGCTCACGGTCGGCCGCTACAAGGTCTACGCCGTCCGTCCCTGACGGCCCAGGCCCCACCGCCCCGATTCCGTCACCGGGTTCCGGCCACCCCCGCCCCTAGGATGAGGGCGGTGAACGCAGTGCCCAACCCGCTCGACCCGCCGGGCAGGCCCGGAGCGCCGGAGCCGCCCTCGATCTCCGTCGCCGCCGACCGCGCCCGCGCCCAGCTGCACGAGGAGATCGAGCGCGTCCGCCTCGGCGTCGAAGAGATGCTGGCCGAACAGGGCGAGCCGATCAACGCCGAGGTCCGGCGCGAACTCGACAACCTCCGCGAGGACACGCGCCTCTACGTCAAGAAGCGCGTCCGCCGCACCGAGAAGAAGCTGGAGCGCGCGATCGGCAAGGTCGACCAGCGCACCAAGCGGCTCGAGCAGCGGATCGACCAGGTCGAGGCCGACCGGGTCGCCGCCGAGCACCGCATCCACTCCGACACCGAGCGCATGCTCGACGGCCTCCTCCATGAGGTCCGCGCGATCGCCGACATGCTGACCAAGAGCGACGGGCGGTAGGGAGGGCCAAGTGCCCTCCTCCCCAGCCTCAGATCACTCGGTCGAGATGCTCGGGTCCGCCTGGACCTTGTGCGGCATGACCATCAGGAAGTTGCTGGTCGCGTCGGCGGCCAGGTCCATGACCCGCTCCGCCTCGTCGTCCTGCCCGGTCGCCCGCAGTTCCGTCGTGTAGGCGCTGAGCAGGTCGTCGATGTCCAGCAGGCCCTCGGAGTCGAGGTCCTTCAGCTCGACCTTGGCGCCCTCGCCGAGCCGCCGCTGGATCGCCTCGCGGTCGATCCCGAAGGCGTTCTGGCGTACGTAGACACGGCCGCCGGTCATCCCGGCGCAGGCCCAGGGGCCGATGTCGCCGAGCACGATCGCGCGACCCGAGGTCATGTACTCGAAGGCGAAGCCCTTGGCGTTGGCGCGGTCGACGACGCAGCCGCGGCTGTCGTCAACCGGCTCCTCGGGTTCGCCGGCGAGCACCACGTCGGCGCCGGAGAGGCGGATGCAGAAGCGCGAGTCGGCCGAGCCCTGGACGAAGAGCCGGCCACGCTGGGCGCCGTAGGCGAAGGACTTGCCGACCGAGCCGTTGAGGCGGCGGCCGCGGGCGCCCTTGCCCTTGAGGATCGCGATCGAGCCGCCGAGCATGGTCTTGCCGACGCCGTCCTGGGCGCCGCCCTCGATCCGGATCGCGACGCCGTAGGAGTTGAAGGCGCCGAGCCCCTGGCCGGCGACCGAGCCGCCGTTGAACTCGAGGCTGGCCAGCACCTCGTCGCTCGACTCGGGGCCGTCGTCGAAGATCCGCGAGCGGGCGATCGCACCCGACAGCTCGGTCCCGAGCACGCGGTCGTTGGCATCGGTGGTGCGCGGGAACTCGCTGCGCACGGTGCGCCCCGAGCACACTTCCGGCGCCAGCGCCGCGATCGCGGTCGAGGCCTGCTTCTCCTCCATCCGAATCGGCCGGGCGACGACGAGGCCGGCCTCTGCCCGCGCCTCCGCCATCTCCTCGGCGACCGGCATGTCGATCGGCTCGAGGTCGAGGAACTCCTCCAGCGGCGTGATCAGCGGCGCCAGGTCGATCCTGTCCTTGGCCGCCACCTGCTCCAGCAGGTCGTAGCGGCCGACCAGGTCCTGGGCGCGTTCGTAGCCGAGCGAGGCGACCACCTCCTTGACCTCCTCGCCCATCGCCGAGAAGAAGCGGGCGCAGCTCTCCGCCGCCCGGTCGACCTCCTGCGGGGTGAACTTCTTCAGCCCGTGCTCCTGTGCCTGTTCGACCGTCTCGATCTGGGTGGCGATGCCGACGTGGCAGGTGTCGAGCTGGCAGCCACGGCAGATCGTGCAGCCGAGGCTGACCATCGCCAGGGTCCCGAAGCCGACCCGGTTGGCGCCGAGGCAGTGCAGCTTGACGATGTCGTGGCCGGTGCGGTAGCCACCGTCGGCCCAGATCTCGACCCGGTTGCGCAGGCCCGCCTCCATCAGGGCGCGATGCACGGCGCGGGTGCCGATGTCGGAGGGCAGGCCGACGTGGCGCAGCGCGTGCTGGCGGGCGGCGCCGGTTCCCCCCTCGAAGCCGGAGAGGGTGATGATGTCGGCGCCCGCCTTGGCGATCCCGAGGCCGATCGTGCCGATGTTCGGCACCACCGGCACCTTGACCGAGACCCGCACGTCCGGGTTGACGGTCTTCAGCTCGTCGATCAGCTCCGCCAGGTCCTCGATCGAGTAGAGGTCGTGGTTGTTGGAGGGCGAGATCAGGTCGGTGCCGGGGGCCGCGTTACGGGCGGCAGCGACCTTCTCGGAGACCTTCTTGCCGGGCAGGTGGCCGCCCTCGCCGGGCTTGGCGCCCTGGCCGATCTTGATCTCGGCGACGTAGGAGGAGTTGATCATCTCCGCCGAGACGCCGAAGCGCCCCGAGGCGACCTGCTGGCCGCGCCATTTGCGGTACTGGCCGTACATGTCGCGGATCTCCCCACCCTCGCCGTTCATGCAGAGGAGGTTGGTCGCCTTGGCCGCCTCCGCATAGGCGCGGAAGGCCGGCTCGGACTGCGAGCCGAAGCTCATCGAGGAGATCACGATCGGGTAGTCGTGGTGGCCGACACCGGCGTCCACGGCAGCGGGGTCGACCGGGGCGCGGTCGCCCTTCAGCCCCATGATGTGGCGCATCGAGATCGGGTTCTGCTTCTCCAGCTCGCGGACCTTCTCCGAGTACTCCTCGTAGCTGCCGGAGCCGTTCGCGGTCGCGATCGCCGCCTTGTAGACCTTCGGGTAGAAGCGGAACGTCTTCGCCGGTTTGGCCGCCTCGTCGTCGCCGTTGAGCGCCCGGGCGCGGGCGTTGGTGTCCTCGTCGAGCTCGACGAACCCGGTCCCGCCCCCGGCCGAGGCGGCGAAGGCCTCGGTCTGGAAGATCTCGGCCAGCTCGGGCTTGACCCCGATCGAGGAGAACTGGCGGGCGTAGCCGCGCACCTCGTGGATCCCGATCGTCGAGATCACTTTCTCGATGCCTTTGCGCAGCGCCGCGCAGAGATTGCCGACGTCGTTCTGGTAGTCCTCGACGCAGATCACCTCGACCATCGTGTACGGGCAGACGCCGTTGGCGCCGAGGCCGAGGGCCAGCATCACGTCGTGGACGTTGCGGATCGCCGCCGAGCGCAGGACGAGGCTGCAGCGGCGACGCAGGTTCTCTTCGCCGCTCTCGACCCTGAACTGCTTCAGCGCCTGATCGACGGCGGAGGTCGCCAGGTGCGGGTCGAGATAGCGCCGCTCGGCGTCGTAGACGGTGCGGTCGGTGAGGATCAGCAGCTCGGCCCCGTTGCGGACCTTCTTCACCGCCTCCTGCTTGATCCGCTCGACCGCGCCGGCGGTCGTCTCCGACTCCAGCAGGGAGATGTCGACGGCCGAGGCGCGGCCGCGGAACTCCTCCCAGAGGTCCTCGAGCAGGTAGGTGCGGTGCTCGCGGGCGATCCGGCGGTAGGTCTTGTCGGAGAGCGGCGCCAGGCCGTGGTGGCCGCCGAGGATCACCGGGAACTCGGTTTCGATCGTGCCGGTGTCCTCGCCGGCGGAGTCGAGCGAGGGCCGGCGGCCGAAGAGGGCGCGGGTCGAGAAGTGCTCGAGCTCCCGTTCGCGGTCCAGCGCCGGGTTGGTGACGACGGCGACCGTCTCCTTGAAGTAGTCGGCGAGGTTCTGACGCTCGGGCGAGAGCGCCGCGAGCGGCCCGTCGTAGCCCAGCGAGCCGACCGGCTCGGCCCCGTTGGAGGCCATCTGCTGGACCAGTTTGACGTCGTCGCGCTGCCAGCCGAAGCCGGCGAGAATGCGGTCCGGCACCTTGACCGGCTCCTCGGGGCCGGCGTCGGAGTAGCCCGGGACGTCCTGGCCCTCGAGCGGGCCGCCGGTCTCCATGGCGCGGTCGTAGCCGGCCACCGCGTCGACGCCGTTGCGGCGCAGCCAGCGGTCGCGGACTATCCGCAGCATCTCGTCGTGGGGGTGCAGGGTCGAGCGGCGCGCCTCGCGGTCGATCAGCACCAGCGCCTTCTCGCCCGGAGCGAGCGGCTTCGGCTCCGCGACCATCCTGCCGACCGGGACCACGCCCGGCTCGGAGCTGAAGACGAAATCGTCCTCGGTCTCGACCTGCCAGAGCGGCCGCAGGCCCATCGCGTCGGCCGAGAACACGCACTCGTCGGCGTGGCGGGAGATCAGCGCCACCGGGCCCTGGGCGAACGGGCCCATCGTCTGGCGCAGGTACATGTAGAAGCTGTGCAGGTCCTCCGGCAGCGAGCGGACCTCGGCGACGACCGGCGGCACGATCATCTCCATCGCCTCGGCCAGGCTCAGCCCCTCGCGGCTGACCAGGGTGTCGATCGTGCGGTTGAGGTCCTGGGAGTCGGAGCCGTCGGGATGGATCGGCACCGCCAGCATCCGCGCCTCCTGGCGCAGCTGCTCGATCGTGTTGATCTCGCCGTTGTGGCCGAGCGCGGAGAACGGCTGCACGCGCTTGAACGAGGGCCAGGTGTTGGTCGAGTAGCGGTTGTGGCCGAAGCAGCCGATCGTCTCGAAGCGCTCGTCGCGCAGGTCCGGGTAGTACTCGCCGAGCACGTTCGGCGAGCCCATCACCTTGTAGACGCAGGTGGTCGCCGAGAACGAGGGGACGTGGACCCCCAGCCGCTGCTCCAGCTCGATCAGCAGCTCGAACAGGATCGGGTCGCGGCGGCCGGCGTCGGGAACGAGGCCGGCGAGCTGCCAGAAGATCGGCTCCTCCTCGCGCGCGGTCGGGCCGAGCGCCGGCGAGTCGACCATCCCCTCCCGCTCCGCCAGGACCCGGAAGCCGCCTTCGTTGAGCAGTTCGCGGGCGTCGTGCTGGATCTTGTCGCGGTCGTGGGAGCGCTCGATGAAGACGTGGGCGACCGCGAAGGCGTCGTCGAGGGTCAGCGAGGGGTCATGGCCCCCGCTGCGGACCTCCTCGGCCCAGATCTTGCGCGGGAGGTCGAGCATCAGGCCGCAGCCGTCGCCCTCGCCGTCGACGTTGCCGGCGCGGTGCAGCATCTTCTGCAACGCCGGGATCGCCAGCTCGATCGGCTCGTGGCTGGGCGTCGCGTCCTTGCGGACGGAGGCGTAGATCGCGCAGGCGTCCTTGTCCTCGACGCTCGGCGGAGATACCAGTGGCTTGTAAGGACGCTCCGGCGAGTAGCGCTTGGCGACCGCGACGGGACCTGACTGGTGCTTCGGCATGGTGACCTCCCGGGTTCCGCGCCTTCTCCGAGCGGGCGCGCGACGGGTTGACGAGTCGGGGAATTATAGGCCGGTTGCGAATCCCAACCCCGGCGGTCGTATTTCCCCTGCTATCCGGGAGGAAATACGACCGCCGGGCCGTCTCAGCGGCTCCAGTCGGGTTCGAATGCCTGCTTGACCAGCGTCCTCGGCCTGCCGCCGTTGAACGGGATCGTGGCGACGTTGTGCGTGGGACCCGGTTCGTATCCACCGGTGAAGCCGAGGACCGTCTTGCCGTCGCCGGAGAGCGCGGTGCCGACGAAGGGGTACTCCCCGGCCTTGTAGGTGGGGCGCTGGGCGCCCGTCTTCGCGTTCACGCTGACCGCGTAGCTCGTGTCCTGGCCCCCGAACTCGGCCAGCAGGCGGGCTCCGTTGCTCGACCACTCGGTCGGGTAGAGGCCCTGCAGCAGCGCCCCGACCTTGGTGTGGGTGAGGCGCTTGACCCGGCTGCCGTTGGGATTCATCAGGTAGAGCTCGTTCTTCGGCCCGTACTTGCGCTGCTTGGCGCCGAGCTGCTTGACGAAGACGATCCTCCCGGTCGGGCCCCAGAGCGGGTCCAGGGAGTTGTGGTCCTTGGTGAGGCGCTTGGTCGCGCCGCTGACGATCGCGTAGCGGTAGACGTCGCTGCGCGGCGGGTACTTTTCGGTGTTGGCCTTCCCGTAGACGAGTTCGTTGCCTTCGGGAGAGAAGCTGAAGCCGTTGAAGTAGCCGCTGGCGACGGTCAGCTGCGCGCCGGTTTCGACGTCGACCACGACGAGCTTCTGCTTGCCGAGTTCGGGGCCGCGCAGGGCGGCGATCATCGAGGAATCGGGCGAGAAGACGACGCTGTAGCCGCCGCGGAGGTTCTTCAGCAGCGTTCGGACGCTGGAGCCGTCGGCGGTGGCGAGCTTCAGTTCGTCGTTCTTGCCTTCGCGTTCGAAGGCCACCATGCTGCCGTCGGGCGAGACCTTGGGGCTGCGGCCCGGGCCGATCCGGTGGGCGCCCTTGCCGTTGTCTTCCGCCGCGTAGACCACCGGCTTGGAGGTGCCCTTGACGTAGGCAAGAGTCGCCTGGGCGGCGGCGGGGAGCGCCAGCAGCGCGGCGGCGGCGAGGATGAGTGGGAGCAGACGGAACTTCCTGGGGATAGTCATAGGGCGATCGTAGCCCGGCCCGGGGATGCCGCCAACCCCCCGCGGACCGACGTCTACAGCTCGGGAACGTCGGCGCCGAGCGGGCTGAACGGCATCCGCCGCACCTCGGCCCAGCCGGCGCAGCGCTCCTCGAGGGCAGCGGCGACCTTGCCGGCGTCCTGCCAGGTCGTCCAGACCAGCACGGTCGGGCCGGCACCGGAGATCGTCGCCCCCAGTGCCCCCAGCCCGGCCGCCGCGTCGACGATCTCCATCGAGCGCGGGTAGAGCGGGCGGCGGCGCTCCTGGTGGATGCGGTCGCGCAGGCCGCGGCCGACCAGGTCGAGGTCGGCGCTGCGCAGCCCCAGCACCAGCGTCGCCGCAGCGGAGACGTTGGCGAGCGCGTCGGCGAGCGGGACCACGGCCGGGATCGCCTCGCGGGCGCGCTCGGTCGAGACCTCCTCCGATGGGATCACGACAAGGCCCTCCAGCCCCTCCGGCGGGTCGAAGCGGGCCGCCACCGGCGCCCCTCCCTCGCCCTCGCCGCAGACCACGAAGCCGCCGTAGATCGCCGCCGCGACGTTGTCGGGGTGGCCCTCGATCTCGGTCGCCCGGGCCAGCATCTGTTCGCGCGAGAGCGCCAGCTCGAAGAGGTGGTCGGCGGCGAAGAGGCCGGCGACGATCGCCGCGGCGCTGGAGCCGAGCCCCCGCGCCAGCGGGATCTCGCTGCGCAGCCGGAAGGCGATGCCGTCGGCCGGGTGCAGGCTCTCGAAGGCCCGCACAAGCAGGTTCTCGCGCCCGGTCGGGACGTCGAGACCACCGGGATCGAAGGAGTACTCGCCGGTCTCCTCGACCTCCAGCTCCAGGTGCAGCGAGACCGCCGCCGCCATCGCGTCGTAGCCCGGCCCGAGGTTGGCCGAGGAGGCGGGGACGCGGACCAGTCGGCGCCGGGCGGTCACGGCGAGAGCGCCGGCGAGAGGGTCGCGAAGCAGGTCAGGCGGGGTGGAAAGAGCGTCAAGCCACACTGCAGGGCGACTGCCTTCTGGGGTTTGTCGCGGTCCTGGAGGACCACGACCGCAGTCAACTCAGGGGACAGCGTGAAGGTGGCACTACCCCCTGACGACGGCAGTTCTTCCTCTTCGACCAGCGACGGGCTACTGATCGACCAGGTGTCAGCGCCGGTGTTTTCCGCCACGAGTTCGAATTTCTTGTCGCTGTCGCCATCAGTTGTGAGCCTGATTCCCCCGGGGAGGGAGAACAGTTCTTCCGCGGGTTCCGAGGCCGGGTCGACCGTCACGTAGAAGAAGCGGCTCGACGGTGCGAAGGCGGAGGGCGGTTCGCCGCCGAGTTCGTGGGCGTCGGCTGCGGTCTGGGCCGAGGCCGCCGTATCGGCGCTTGCGGCCGTGGTCGCGCTCTTCGCCGTCGTCGCGGACTGGGCGGTGGTCGCGTTCACCGCTTCGCCAGCCTTTTCGGCGTAGGGAACCGTGCCGAGGGTCGAGGCGACGACGTCGGCCCCGGTCAGCGAGCCGTTCTTGACCTTGGCGCCGGTCACCGAGTTGCTGCGGATCTTCCCCTGGGTGACCGCGTTCTTGTGGATCTTGCGCTGGGTCACCGCGTTCCCCTTCAGCTGGTTGGTGCCGACACTGCCCTTCGGCAGGTTCGTGGCGGCGACCGCGACGCCGCCGAGGACGATGAAGGCGAGGATGGTCACCATCACGTTGGCGTAGGTCAGGTGCGGACGGACTCTGCTCATCGGGCTCCCGTCAGTCGAAGACCGCGCGCTCGACGGCGGCCAGGTCGGTGTCGCAGTTGATCACGGCGGGGGCCTTGCCGAGGGCGGTGTCGGGGTCCTTGAGGCCGTGGCCGGTTAGCACGCAGACGACCGACTCGGGCGGGGCGGCGCCTTCGACGACCGGCAGGCCGTGGGCGAGCAGGCCGGCGACCGAGGCTGCCGATGCGGGCTCGCAGAAGACGCCTTCGGCGGCGGCGAGCCAGCGGTAGGCGTCGAGGATCTGCGCGTCGGAGACGGCGGCGACGCGGCCGCGCGAGGCGGTGAAGGCCGCCATCGCCTCCTCCCAGCGGGCCGGGTTGCCGATCCGGATCGCCGAGGCGACGGTCTCCGGGTTGGCGACCGGCTCGCCGATCACCAGCGGGGCGGCGCCCTCGGCCTGGAAGCCGTAGAGAACCGGCCTCGAGCCGGTGCTCCCGCCCTCCCCGTCCGCCAGCTCGGTGAACCCGCGCCAGTAGGCGGTGACGTTGCCGGCGTTGCCGACCGGGATCGCCAGCGCCCCCGGCATCCCGCCCAGGTCCTCGGCCACCTCGAAGGCGGCGGTCTTCTGGCCTTCGATCCGGTGCGGGTTGACCGAGTTGACGAGTTCGATCGGGTGCTTGGCGGCCAGCTCGCGGACGATCCGCAGGGCGTCGTCGAAATTGCCCTGGATCGCGATCACCCGCGCCCCGTGCATCAGCGCCTGCGCCAGCTTGCCGATCGCGATCTTGCCCTCGGGCACGATCACCGCCCCGCGCAGCCCCGCCCGCGCCGCGTAGGCGGCGGCGCTGGCGGCGGTGTTGCCGGTCGAGGCGCAGATCACCGCCTCCGCCCCGCGCCCCTTGGCGCGCGAGACGGCGACCGTCATCCCCCGGTCCTTGAAGGAGCCGGTCGGGTTGGCGCCCTCGAACTTGAGGTAGGCGCGGGCGCCGATCCGCTCCGAGAGCCGCGGCGCCTCGATCAGCGGCGTCGAGCCCTCGTTCAGGCTCACCACCGGGTCGCCGGGCTCCAGCGAGAGCCGCTCGCGATAACGCTCGATCAGCGGCGCCGCCACCTAGAACTGCTCCTCGATGACGCGGATCGAGCGCGGCGCGGCGCGCATCTCGTCGAGCCCGCCGAGCGCCTCGACCGCCGCCGCGAAGCGCGACTCCAGGCACTCGTGGACGACCATCACCAGGCGGGCCTCGTCGCCGATCCCGCGCTGGACCACGCTCTTGACCGAGACGTCGTGGTCGCCGAGCACGGTCGCCACTCGGGCCAGCACCCCGGGCTCGTCGGCAACCTCGAGGTAGAGGTAGAAGGAGGAGGTGACGTCGGCGACGATAGGCAGCTCCGCGCGCGTCTCGTGCACGGGGGCGTCGCCGGCGAGGATCGAGACGACGTCGCCGAGCACCGCCGAGGCGGTCTGCACGCCCCCGGCCCCCGGCCCCGACATCGTCACCTCGGTGATCGCCGGGGCCTCGACCATGACCGCGTTGAACGGCCCCTCGATCGGCGACAGCGGGTGGCCGCCGTAGAGGAAACAGGGGAAGACGCGGACGCTGATGCCGCCGTCGTGGCGCTCGGCGGCGCCGAGCAGCTTCAGCGACAGGCCCAGCTCCTTGGCGTAGGCGAGGTCGTCGGGCCGGATCGCCTCGATCCCCTCGTAGGCGACCTCGGCCAGGGTCACCGGGGTGTGGAAGGCGAGCCGGGCGAGGATCGCCATCTTCGCCGCCGCGTCGGCGCCGCTGACGTCGTCGGTGGGGTCGGCCTCGGCGTAGCCCAGCTCCTGCGCCTGGGCCAGGACCTCGCCGTAGCCGGCGCCGCTGGCGGCCATCTCGCTGAGGATGAAGTTGGTGGTGCCGTTGACGATCCCGAACACCTTGGAGATGTCGGTGACGCCGAAGCTCTCCTGGATCGTGCGGACGATCGGGATCACGCCCGCCACCGCGGCCTCGAAGCGCAGCTGCACCCCGGCCTCGCGGGCGATCGCGAAGAGCTCGTCGCCGTGCTGGGCCAGCAGCTGCTTGTTGGCGGTGACGACTGGGCGCCCGGCGCGCATCGCGTCGATCGCGAACTGGCGGGCCGGATCGGTCCCGCCCATCAGCTCGACGACGACGTCGGAGCGCTCGAGGACCTCGCCGAAGTCCCCCTCGCTGCGGGTCAGGACACCGGCGATCTCCGGCCGTCGCCCGGTCGCCGCCTCGACCGCCTCGGCGCGCTCGGCCAGCAGCTCGGCGAAGGCGCCGCCGACCGTGCCGCGCCCGAGCAGGCCGATGCGGACGGGTTTGGAGGCTTCCTCAGACATCCCGTGCGGTGAGGTCGTCGTAGGTCTCGCGCCGCACCACGACCCGGGCATCGCCGTCGCGGCAGAAGACCACCGGCGGCCGCGGCACGCCGTTGTAGTTGCTCGCCATCGCGTGACCGTAGGCGCCCGTCGCCGGGGTGACGAGGACGTCGCCGACCGCCGGCTCGGCCAGCATCGCGTCGCGGACGAGGATGTCGCCGGACTCGCAGTGCATGCCGGCGACGGTGACCAGGGTGTCGGGGGTGGCGCCGGCGCGGTCGGCGATCAGCGCCTCGTAGCGGGAGCCGTAGAGCATCGGTCGCATGTTGTCGGACATGCCGCCGTCGACGGCGACGTAGGTGCGGATCCCGGGAATCTCCTTGACGGTGCCGACGCGGTAGGCGGTGACCCCCGGGTTGGCGACCAGCGAGCGCCCCGGCTCGACCAGAACCCGCACGCCGTCGCCGAAGACCTCGGCGACGCCGCGGACCTTGACGTCGACGTAGGCGTCGATCGAGGGCGGCTCGTCCTCCGACGTGTAGGCGACGCCGAGGCCACCGCCGACGTTGACCACGCGGCACCACTCCCCGGCCAGCTCGCCGAGCGCCCGGATCGCCAGCGCGTAGGGCTCCAGCTCGAAGATCTGGGAGCCGATGTGGGCGTGCAGCCCGACCAGCTCAAGCTTGTCGGAGGCCAGGACGCGCTCGACCGCGCGCGCCGCCAGCCCGTCCTCGAGGCCGAAGCCGAACTTGGAGTCGAGCTGGCCGGTGGTGATGTAGTCGTGGGTCGAGGGCTTGATCCCGGGGGTGACCCGGATCAGCACCCGCTGCCGGGAGTCGAGCAGCCGTTCGCAGCGCTCGATCTCGTCGAAGGAGTCGAGGATCAGGTGGCGGATGCCGGCGCGGGCGGCGAGCAGGATCTCCTCGTCGGTCTTGTTGTTGCCGTGCATGTGGATGCGGTCGGGATCGAAGCCGGCCCGCAGCGCCATGTGCAGCTCGCCGCCGGAGGCGACGTCGACCGAGAGGCCCTCCTCGGCGAAGAGCCGGTAGGCGGCCGTGGCCGGGAAGGACTTGCTGGCGAAGACAACCTCGTACTCGCCACCGCGCCGCTCGAAGGCCTCGCGGTAGGCGCGGGCGCGGGCGCGGAGGTCGTCCTCGGCATAGAGGTAGGCCGGGGTGCCGAGCCCTTCGGCCAGCTCGACCACGTCGCAGCCGCCCACCTCGAGGTGGCCGCGCTCGTTTACCCGGCTCCCCGCCGGATAGACGGCCGACCCCTCGATCGGGTCGCCGCTCGCGACCGACCCCGCCTGTTCTCGCTCTGCCATCGGACCGGCATTGTGACGGTTCCCGGCCGCGCCGGACCGCACACTGCTGCGTCCTCGGTCGGTCGTGTGCAGAGCACACTTCCCTCCCTGCGTCCTTGCCCTGTGCGGTCCGGCGCGGCCGGGTCGGCTCAGTTGCGGCCGCCGCCGAGCAGGCCGCCGACCGCGTGCACGGTTTCGTCGACCGCGTGGCCGACCGCCGATTCCGGGCCGACGACGCCGTCGACCACGCTTTCGGTCACTTCGGTGACTCCGGTTTCTTCGAGCGTGCCGCCGAGCGCGGCTTCGTCGACCCCGGAAACGGTGTTGTTGACGGTTTCGGCGATCGCGCCGGAGGGAGAAGGGGTCGTGCCGGCGGAGCCGGTCCCGGTGGAGCCGGTCCCGGTGGAGCCGCCGCCACCGGCTTCTTCCCCACCGGTGCCAGACGAGGAACCGCCGCCGGAGGAGGATCCGGGGGCCTGCGGGCTCGACCCTTCCGAGCCACCGCCGGAGCCGCCTCCCGATCCGCTGTGGCCGGGGGCGGGGGCCGGGCTCGTGCCCCCCGGCGCTTCGACGGCGGCCGGGGGGTCGCTTTCGACGCGGCCTCCGCCACTCCCGCCGCGGCCCGTGACACGTCCCGTCGCGGCTTCACCGCCGGATGCGGTGGTGGTGCCACCGCCGGACGGGGTGGTGGCGCCTCGCGCTTCGCCGCCGCCGGCGACCGGCTCTGCCCCGAGCACGGCCGCGTCTTCGTGACCGCCTCCAAGCGCCCCGATCGGCCAGTCCCTGAACACCTGCGCCGAGACCAGCAGGACGAAGACCGCGATGGCGATCGCGATCAGCGTCGCTCCCGACATCGCGCTCACCAGGTAGGTGTGCGCTTGGCGAATCATTCCCGCTGCTCGCTAAAGGTAGCCCATCGGATCGGTCACGGAGCCGTTTATCCGAACCTCGAAATGCACGTGAGGCCCGAGGCAGTAACCGGTGCAGCCGCTGTAGCCGATCACCGTGCCCTGGCTGACCGACTGGCCGGCGGAGACCGCGAACGAGGTCTGGTGGGCGTAACAGGTGGAGAGGCCGCCGCCGTGGTCGATGCAGGTGTAGTTACCGTAGCCGCCGCTGCTCGCCTCCGGCTCGGTGAAGATCACGGTGCCGTCGGCGGCGGCGCGGATCGGCGTGCCTTCCGGCACGGCGATGTCGATCCCGGGGTGGTTCTCGTAGCTGCCGTTGATCGTGCGCGGGCCGAAGCCGGAGACGACGGGGCCGTCGACGGGCCAGATCATGCCGGCGCTGCCCCCTTTGACCGGCCCCGCCGGCAGCGGCGCCGAAGCGGTCGCGGCGAGCCTGGCCGCGATCTTGGCCTGGATCGCCGCCACCGAGCCGTCGAGCTCTTCCTCGTGGGCGGCGATCCGCGCCAGCGCCGCCTCGCGTCCCGCCCGCGCCCGCAGCAGCGCCCCCTGGCGGCCCTGCAGCGCCGCGCGGGCGTCCGCCAGCGCCCGCTGCTCGGAGGCGATCTGGTCGCGCGCGACTTCGATCGTGTCCTTGGCGCCGCGCAGGCGGGCGACGACCCGGCCGACCTCGTCGCGCAGGTCCCGCACCCGGCCGACGACCGCCTCGTCCATGCCGTGCAGCCGTTGCAGGTATTCGGTCCGGGCGGCCAATTCGTCGATCCCGCTGGAGCCGACGATGACGCTGACGATGTCCGGGCTGCCCGCCTCATACATCGCGACCAGGCGCTCGCGCAGCGCCAGCAGGGCGCGCCGCAGGTGGGCGCGCAGCCGCCGCAGCCGGTCCCGGGCGACCTCGAGCCGGGCGACGGCGCGCTCGAGCTGGGACTGCTTGGCGACGAGGCGACCGCGCACGGCGGCCTCGCGGGTGCGGATCCCGGCCACCTCGCCGGTCAGGCGGTCGATGCGATCGCCGAAATGGGCGATGGTGGTCGTGAGGACGCCCTTGCGCCGGCGCACCTGCTCGAGCTTGGACCGCTTGGCTTCGAGCTTCGACTGGAGGCCCTGCGCCGGCGCGGCCGGGCTGGCGGCGAGCAGGCCGACGATCGCGACGGCGACCGCACAGAGCGCTGTCGCCGGGCGGCGATTCGGAGGCATCGACCCGAGGCTAGCCAAGCCCGTTTTCCGCTCCGTGGGACCGGCCGCCGGTGCAACCGCGCTTGCGCTCAGTCGCCGCCGGGGACGTTCTCCACACGCAGCAGGCCCTGCACGGCCTCCTCCTCCATCTGCAGGGTCGTGTGCTCGATCCCGAAGCGCTCGCCCAGCGCCAACTCGAGCCGGCGCATGATCAGGTCGCGGTCGGAGCCCTGGGCGACGACGACGTGAGCGGCGATCGCGCCGAAGCCGGAGGTCACCGTCCAAACGTGGAGGTCGTGGACCGAGCGCACCCCCTCCTCGTCGCAGATCGTCGCCCCGACCGCGTCGACGTCGAGCCCCGCCGGGGCGGCCTCCATCAGCACGTCGATGGGCTCCTTGATCAGCCTCCAGGAGGAGAGCAGCACGAGGGCGGAGATGAAGAGGCTGACGAGCGGGTCGACGAGGGCGGTGCCGCCGGCGAGGACGACGGCACCGGCGACGATCACGCCGAGCGAGCCGAGCGCGTCGGCGGCGCTGTGGCGGAGCACGCCCTCGAGGTTGACGTCCTCGCGCTGGCCGCGGGCCAGGATCAGGGTCGCGGCGACGTTGCCGAGGAGGCCGAGCACGCCGAGCACGAGCACGCCGCCTCCCTCGATCCCGGGCGGGTCGGAGAGACGGCCCACCGCCTCGACCGCGATCCCGACGCTGACCGCGACCAGCAGCAGGCCGTTGACCAGCGCCGCCAGCACCTCCGAGCGCTGGTAGCCGAAGGTGCGCCGCCCCGTCGCCGGCATCGCCGCCAGCCGCGCCGCGACCAGCGCGAGGACGATCGAGCTGACGTCGGAGAGCAGGTGCCCAGCGTCGGCGAGAACCGCCAGCGAGCCGGTGAGGATGCCGCCGACCGCCTCGGCGACCAACAGGCCGACGTTGATTCCCAGCGCCCACCACATCCGTCGCCGGCTGTCCTCCCGGCGCACGTCAAGCGAGTGACTGTGACCGCCGGGCCCGTGCACGGTCCCGAGCATACGGCCCCGCTTTTGGCTAGGCGGGGACCGGCTGCTTGGGCTCGGGGGTCTGCATCGCCTTGGCGGCTACTTCGGCGCCGTACTGGAAGCGCTCGGCGTAGGCGCGTGCCTGCATCCGGGAGATGACCATGCGCTGGATCTCCGCCGTGCCCTCGAACAGCTGGTAGATCTTGGCGTCGCGGAACCACTTCTCCAGCGGGCACTCGACGTCCCAGGAGTAGGGGCCGACCAGGTCCATCAGGGTGGTCGTCGCCCACATCGTCACGTCACCGGCCTTGAGCTTCGACATCGAGCCCTGACCGCCGGTCATCGGCACCCCGTTGCGGCCCATCCAGGAGGCGCGCTGGACCAGCAGCCTCGCCGCTTCGATCTCGGTCGCGACGTCGGCCAGGGTCTGCTGGTAGCGCTGGATCCCGAGCACCGGCTTGCCGCCCTCGGTCTGCGAGTCGAGGTGCTCGAGGGTCCACTCGTAGGCGGCCTGGGCGATCCCGAGCGCCGAGGCGCCGACGATCGGCCGGGTCATCTCGAAGGTGGCGAGGGCGTCGGCGCCGCGAGACTTCTTGCCTTCGCGCCCGCGCCGCAGCTTCTTCTCCAGCTTCTCCTCGCCGCCGAGCAGGTTCTCGGCCGGGATCCGGCAGTCCTCCAGGACGACCTCGGCGGTGTGGGAGGCGCGGATCCCCAGCTTGCTCTCCTTCTTGCCCTGGCTCAGGCCCGGCGTGCCGGGGCCGACGACGAAGGAGGCCTGGCCGCGGGTGCCCAGCTCCGGGTCGACGGTGGCGACGACGACGTGGACGTCGGCGATGCCGCCGTTGGTGATGAAGACCTTGGTGCCGTTGAGGACCCACTCGTCGCCGTCGCGCCTGGCCGTCGTCTTCAGGCTCTTGACGTCGGAGCCGGCCTGCGGCTCGGTGACCGCGTAGGCGCCGAGCTTGATCTCGTCGCCGACGCCGAAGCACTCCGGCACCCACCTGGCGATCTGCTCGGGCGTCCCGGTGGCGGCGATGCCGGCGGCGGCGAGGCCGGAGCCGTTGATCGCCAGCGCGGTGCCGGCACAGCCCCAGTGGAACTCTTCGGCGGCGATCGCCTGCATCTGCCCGTCGGAGTCGGCGGCGGTCGCCTGCAGGTACTCGATGCCCTGCAGGCCCTGCCGGCGCGCCTCCTCGATCACCTCCCAGGGAGTGCTCTCCTCTTCGTCGTGCTTGCGGGCGACGGGACGGATCACCTCGCGGGCGAAGGTCCGGCACTTCTCCTTGAACGCCAGCTGCTCCTCGTTGAGCTCGAAATTCATCCTTTTTCCTCTCACCGTTGACCGATTGACTGGTCAGTCAGCCAGTCGTGGACACTTTAGCTGACCAGCCAGTCAACGCCTCCGCCCCATGTAGCGTTTGCCGCGGGTGAGCGCCGACCGACCGATCAATGCCGACGTACCCGCGCCGCCGACTCCGGAGGAGGTGGTCGAGCAGGCGCCGAAACGGCCTGCGGAGCCGGCGAAAGGGCCTCCGAAGCCGGCCGCGCCATCGGCGCGGCGGAAACCGGCCGCGGAGCCGCCGAAGACGCCCCCGAGGCATCCCGCGAAGGACCCGGCCCCGCGCCCTCCCGCACCGGCACGGCGCCGGCGGCGCGTTCCCGGCGCGCTGAAGCTGGTGATCGGCCTCGTGCTGGTCGCGATCGCCTTCATCGCCGCCGCCGTCCTCGGCGGCGGCGGCGGGTCCAAGAGCAAGTCCGGGACCGAAGCCGCGGCGCCGCCGCAGCCGGCCGGCAAGGCCGGCGGCGCCGGCTCCCCCGGCGCCGCGTCGAAGGCCTCCGAAGGGCTCGGCTACCCGGCCTTCGCGACCGACAACACGACCCGCATCGGGGGCGCCGGCCCGGCCGCCAACGCCGCCGCCGCGGCGCTCGCCGTCTTCCCCTCCACCAGCCCGGCCCAGCGCCCGGCGGCGGTGACCCTGGTCAGCGAAGAAGACTGGCCCGGAGCGATCGCCGCCGCGGTCCTGATGGCAGCACCGGTGCGGGCACCGCTCCTCTTCTCGGGCGCCGGCGACCTTCCCGACCCGAGCGCCGAAGCGCTGGCCGCGCTGGATCCCCGAGGCAGCTCGGTCACGGGCGGGGCCGCCGCCTTCGCGATCGGGGGCGTCGCCGTCCCGGGTGGCCTCGCGGTCACGGCCGTCAAGGCCCAGCCCGCGGCCGCCGAGGCCGCCTCGATCGCCGCGCTGCGCGACCGCCTCTTCGGCTCCGCCCCGGCCCACATCGTCGTCGCCCCCAGCAGCCGGGCCTCGCTGGCGATGCCGGCCGCCGCCTGGGCGGCACGCTCCGGCGACCCGGTCCTCTTCACTGGCGCCGGCAAGCTCCCCGCGGCGACCGCGGCGGCGCTGCGGCGGCATGCCGGGGTGCCGGTCTACGTGCTCGGGCCGGCGACGGCGATCTCCGGCGCGGTGGTGCGCGAAATCTCCCGCATCGGCCCCAGGGTCAAGCGCGTCGGCGCCGCCGACCCGGTCGCCAACGCGATCGCCTTCGCCCGCTACGGCAACGCCGGCTTCGGCTGGGACGTCAACGATCCCGGCCACGGCTTCGTCCTCGCCCGCGACGACTCGCCCCTGAGCGCCGCCGCGGCGGCCCCGCTCTCGGCCTCCGGCACCTGGGGCCCGTTGCTGCTCACCGACAGCGCCGGTACCCTCCCAGCCGAACTTCGGAGCTACTTCCTCGACGTGAAGCCCGGCTACACCACCAACCCCACCCGCGCCTTCTACAACCACGTGTGGGTGATCGGCGACCAGGAGGCCATTGACGTGAACCAGCAGGCAGAAGTGAACGAACTGGCCGAGCTGGCCAAGATCGGCGGCCAGGAATGAGCGAGACCGAGAACCCGACCCTGCTCGGCCGGCCCGGCGAGGTCACCGCCGAGGACATCCGCGCCCTGGCCGGCGCGTCCACCCCCCACTTCGCGCTGCAGGTCCGCAACCGGATCCGCCGCCTGATCGAGCCGCTGCCGGCCGGGCACCCCGCCCGGGTCGAAGGAGAGCGGAAGATCGCCCGCCTCGAAGACCTCGCCGAGCACAGCGGCGACCCGCGGGGGACGCTCGGCATCTCGCATTGAAGTACCTCGCCCCCGGCACCTGGCGGCTGAAGGAGCTTCCCGCTCCGAGCATCAACGTCTACCTGGCCGAGGACGTCCTGATCGACGCCGGCCGGCGCTGGGACCGGCGGCGGATCTTCGCCGAGCTCGAGGGGCGGGAGATCTCGATGGTCGCCCTCACCCACGTCCACCCCGACCACCAGGGCGTCGCCAAGGACGTCTGCGAGGCGCGCGGCGTCCCGCTCGCCTGTCACCGCGACGACGTCGAGGCGATGGAAGGCAGGCGCCCGGTCCAGGAGGCGGCCCCCGACAACCCGGTCAACCGGGTGATCAAGGCGATCTGGCAGGGGCCGCCGTACAAGGTCGACCGCGTGCTCGACGAGGGCGACGAGGTCGCCGGCTTCCGGGTCGTCCACGCCCCCGGGCACGCTCGCGGCGAGGTGATCTTCTTCCGCGAGAGCGATCGGGTGGCGATCTGCGGCGACGTGATCCGCAACATGAGCTACGCCACCGGCCTGCCCGGGATCAAGGAGCCGCCCGACATCTTCACCTACGACCCGGCCGAGAACCGCCGCTCGATCCGCAGGCTGGCCGAGCTCAACCCGACCCTGATCCTCCCCGGCCACGGCCCCGCCGTGACCGACATCGCCGCCTTCGAGCGCTTCGTCGCCGCCCTTCCGGCTTGAGCGCGCCGCCCACGCGCGGTTAGGATCGGACCATGACCGACACCCCGCTCGCCCCCGAGGAAAGCATCGACAGCCCTGACGAAGCCCGCGCGCAGGCGATCCAGCGCCTGAAGATGAAGCGCGACTTCAAAGGCATGGTCGCCGGCGGCGCCCTCGCGATCATCGTCACCGTGGTGATCTGGGCGCTCGGCGAAGGCGGCTACTTCTGGCCGATGTGGGTGATGCTCGGCGTCGCCATCGGCCTCGTCACCCAGGGCTGGAAGGCCTACGGCCCGAGCAACCGGATCACCGAGGAGGACGTCCAGCGCGAGATGCGCCAGGACTGAGGCGGGCGACCGCCATCTCGACCCGGTCGCCGCGGAAGGGGACGCCCTCGGCGACGAGATGCCGGCGCTGCCGGGCGCCCTTGGCGAGGGAGCCGTCGGCGCGGACGACGCGCCACCAGGGCAGGTCGGGCTCGTCGACCTCGAAGAGGACCGTGCCGGCGAAGCGGGGCGCGCCGGGCGAGACGTCGCCGTAGGCGCGGACGAAGCCGGGCGGGATCTCGCGCACGCGCGCCAGCACTTCCTCGGCGCGGCTTCCGTCGGAGGCGGTCAGGCGCCCGGCCCGAAGGCGTCGATGATGCGCAACTGGTACTCGCTCAGCTCCTCGGGCGAGATGAAGTAGGTCGGCGGCGTGAGGAAGAGGCCGTCGGCGCGCTCGGCGGTCGCATCGACCCGCGCCCGGACCTTGTCGAGCGGCCCGGCGGCGCAATAGGTCTCCACCATCTCCTCGCTGATCGCGGCCGGGACCCCGGCCAGGTCACCGCGCCGGAACGCCTCGCCGGCGGCGACCGCGTTGTCGGCGAAGCCGTGCATCTCCCACAGCGGCATGTAGGTCTTCACCGTCGAGTAGAAGGAGATCGTGCGCCGCGCCATCTCGATCGCGCGCCCCTCGTCGTCGTCGATCGCGCAGCAGACGGTCGGCAGGTAGTCGAAGTCGGAGCGCTTGCGGCCGGAGCGCCGCAGCCCCTCCTCGAAGGCGTCGACGACCACCTCGTCGATCCAACGCAGGCTCTGGATCGGGTGGCCGATCAGCCCGTCGGCGACGTCGCCGGCCATCCGCGCCATCCCGGCCTGGACCGCGGCGGTGTAGATCGGCACCGCCTCGCGGGCGGGTGGATGGGGCCGAACCCAGCCCCTGATGTCGATGTCGTAGTAGGTGCCCTCGTAACGAATCGGCTCGCCGGCGCTCGCCTGGCGCATGATCAGCCGCGTCGCCTCGATCGCCTCGCGCAGGTGCGGGGCGGGCTTGCCGTAGTCGGCGTTGTGCCAGGTCTCGTTCAGCCGCTTGACCCCGGCGCCCATCCCCAGCCGGAACCGGCCCGCCGACATCTCGTCGATGTCGAGCGCGGTGACCGCGTGGATGAAGGGGCTGCGGGTGAAGGCCCAGAGGATCCCGGTCGCGACACCGATCCGCTCGGTCTTCGCCGCCAGGTAGGCGGCCTGGGTGGCGGCGCTGCGGAACAGCTCCGGCGCCCACACGCACTCCACCCCCGCCGCCTCGGCACGCAGCGTCTCGGCCTCCAGGTCGGCCACCGAGTTGCCGATCGCGGCAACGGAGATCCGGTCGAGCGCGCTCACCGCGGAGCCCACCCCCCGTTCCGCTGTTCCTTTTCCCCGAATAGCACGGCAAAGGAACAGCGGAAGCCGGGCGTCATGCCTGGGCCAGCACGGCGTCGGCCACCCGTTCGCGGTGCCACTTGGCATCGCCGAAGATCGCCGCGTTGGCCCGGCCGCGCTTGAGGAAGAAGTGGAGGTCGTGCTCCCAGGTGAAGCCGATTCCGCCGTGGACCTGGATCGAGGCATCGGGCACTCGCCAGCCGGCGTCGGAGGCGTAGGCCTTCGCCATCGAGGCCGCCAGCGGCAGCGACTCCGGCTCGGCGTCGGCGGCCCAGGCGGCGCCGTAGACGGCGGAGCGGGAGTTCTCGGTCTCCAGCAGCATCTGCGCGCAGCGGTGAGAGACGGCCTGGTAGGCGCCGATCGGGCGGCCGAACTGCTGGCGGTCCTTGGCGTACTCGACCGCCATCTCCATCGTCCGCTGGGCGACCCCGGTCGACTCCGCCGCGAGCGCGACGCAGAGCCGGAAGAAGACCGCGAAGTAGTCCTCGGCCGCACCCGGGAGCGTGTCCTCGGCGGCGACCCGGACCGCCTCGAAGCGCACCGAGGAGAGCCGGCGGGTGAGGTCGATCGAGACCTCGGGGACCACGGTGACGCCCTCGGCGCCGGCCTCGACCAGGTGGCGCCGGCCGTCGGCGGTGGCGACGAGGAAGAAGTCGGCGCCGGCCGCGTCGAGGACCAGGGTCTTGACGCCGTCGAGGACGACACCGTCGCCGTCGGGCTCCGCCGGCATCGTGAAGCTGCCGACCTCGACCGGGCCGCCCGCGTCCCAGAGCGCCGGCGTGCCCCGCCGCTCGCCGAGCGCCAGTGGCCGCAGGTAGCGCTCGCGCTGGTCGTCGGAGCCGCAGAAGGCGAGCGCCAGGCCGGCGATCGTGCTCGAGAGCAGCGGCGAGGGAGCCAGCGCGTAGCCCATCTCCTCGAACAGCACCGCCAGCTCGACGATCCCGAGGCCCTGCCCACCCCAGCGCTCGGGCAGCGCCAGCCCGGTCCAGCCGAGCTCGGCCATCTCGGCCCAGCCGGCGGGGTCGGTGCCGTCGTCGCCGGCGGCGATCTCGCGGATCCGCTCGGACTTGAAGCGAGCCGCGAGGAAGTCGCGCGCGGTCGCCTTGATCGCCTGCTGCTCGTCGGTGAGGTCGAAGTACACGGTCGGGCGCCCTCAGCGCAGCCTCGGCAGGCCGAGCACCCGCTCGGCGATGATGTTCTTGAGGATGTCGGTGGTGCCGCCCTCGATCGAGTTGGCGCGGGAGCGCAGGAACCCGTACTGCCAGGCGCCGCCGGCGATCGCGTGCTCGGAGCCGCGGGCGAGCGGCGCGTAGGCGCCCTCGATCTCCAGCGCCAGCTCGGTCAGGCCCTGGTTGATGTCCGCCCACTGCCACTTGCCGAGCGAGCCCTCCGGCCCGGGGATGCCCGACTGCATCGTCTTGGTCAGGCCGCGGTAGGCGTTCAGCCGCATCGTCTCGGCCTCGATGTGGAGCTGGGCGATCCGCTGCCGGTAGTAGGCGTCGTCCGCCGCCGAGCCGCCGCCGAGCCGCACCTCGTTGGCGAGCCGCGCCAGCCGCCCGAGGCTGTTCTGGACCTGGGAGATGGCGCCGAAGGCGAGCCCGGCGCGCTCGTTCATCAGCGTCGTGATCGCCACGCCCCAGCCGTTGCCGACACCGCCGACCACGTTCTCCTCGGGGATCCGCGCCTCCTCCATGAAGACCTCATTGAACTCGCCCTCGCCGGTGATCTGGACCAGCGGCTTGGCTTCCACCCCCTCCTGCTCCATGTCCAGCAGGAAGTAGGTGAGGCCCTGGTGCTTGGGGGCGTCGGGGTCGGTGCGGGCGACCAGCATGCACCACTTCGCGTACTGGGCCAGCGTCGTCCAGACCTTCTGGCCGGTGACCACCCATTCGTCGCCGTCCTTGACCGCGCGGGTCTTCAGCGAGGCGAGGTCGGATCCGGACTCGGGCTCCGAGAACCCCTGGCACCAGATCTCCTCGCCGGTCAGGATCGGCTCCAGGTAGCGCTGCTTCTGCTCCTCGGTGCCGTGGGCGATCACCACCGGGCCGCCCATCGCCAGGCCGAGCACGTTGGCCGGGCTGGGCGCTTCCTGGCGCGCCGCCTCGCCGACGAAGATCGCCTGCTCGATCAGGGTCGCGCCGCGACCGCCGTACTCCTTCGGCCAGGAGATCCCGGCCCAGCCGGCCGCGTGCAGCTTCAGCTGCCACTCGCTCCGGAACGCCATCACCTCGTCGAGCCCGCCCTCGGGCTCGGGCCCCGGGTTGTTCGCCTCCAGCCAGGAGCGAACCTCGTCGCGGAACCCCTCCTCCGATGGCGACAGCGTCAGGTCCATCGAGGGCGCAGCATATAGCGGTCGATTGGCCGCGTGGCCAGTGGCTTAGAGCGAGCTACAGAATTGAAAGCCGTACGCCTTGGTCAGCTTCTGGAATTCGGCGAACGGCGATTTGGGGCCGCTCAATTCCGATTCCGGCTTTTCTTCGAGCCCCTTGGCCGCGCCTTCCAGCGCCGCGATGATCGCTTCGGTCTTCTGTTCTTCGCCCTTCGGAGGGCTCAGCTGCTGGAATTCTTCGACCGCGACGTAGATCGGCGGCACCGCGGCCTTCAGGGTTTCTTCCGATTTGGTCGGTTTCTGACCCTTTTTCTTCAGTTCCTTGTTGAGGGCTTCGAGTTCTTTGTTGTAGTTGGTCGGGATGCCCCCGCAGATCGCGTCGCCTTCTTTGACGTAGGCCTTCTTGCTCAGCGGCGGGCCCTGCGGCTTTTCGCTGCTCGTGGTGCTGCTTTCACCACTCCCTTCGGTGCCACTCTGCCCACCGCTCGAGCTCGACTCGCTGCTGCTGCCGCTGCTCCCCCCGCAACCCACGGCGAGGATGACGACGAGAACTGCCGCGATGAGAATGGCGCTGACCCGCATGACCTACCGCCCCCCGGTTTAACCGATTGCCTTTGACTAATCGGAAAACCTACAGCCGAGGGGCGGTAAGTCAAGCGCGGCCTCAGACCCGCTGGATCAGCGTGCCGGTGCCGAGACCGCCGCCGCAGCACATCGTGACCAGGCCCATCTCCTTGTCGGAGCGCTCCAGCTCGTGCAGCAGGGTGGTGATCAGCCGCGCCCCGGAGCCGCCCAGCGGGTGGCCGAGAGCGATCGCGCCGCCGTTGACGTTGACCCGGTCCCAGTCGGGGTCGAGCTCACGGCGCCAGGCGGCGACGACGGAGGCGAAGGCCTCGTTGACCTCCACCAGGTCGATGTCGCCCATCTGCATCGAGTTGCGCTCCAGCAGCGCTTCGGTGGCGGGGATCGGCCCGGTCAGCATGATCACCGGGTCGACTCCGACCGTGGTCTGGTCGAAGAGCCGCGCCCGCGGGGTGAGGCCGAGGGCCTCGGCCTTCTCGCGGGTCATCAGCAGCACCGCGGCGGCGCCGTCGGAGACCTGAGAGGAGTTGCCGGCGGTGATCACGCCGTCCTCCTTGAATGCGGGCTTCAGCCCGGCGAGGCCCTCGAGGGTCGTCTCCCTCAAGCCCTGGTCGGTGACGTAGGTGTCGCCGTTGACCTGGAAGGGCATGATCTCGCGCTCGAAGCGACCCTCCTCGGTCGCCTGCCGGGCGAGCTGCTGGGAGCGGAGGCCGATCTCGTCGAGCTCCGAGCGGGGGATCTCCCATTTCTCGGCGATCATCTCCGCCGAGAGCCCCTGAGGGATCAGGTCGTAGCGCTCCATCAGCTGCGGGGTGAAGGCGTACCCGTACTCCTCCTGGACCTTGAGGCCGGTGGCGAAGGAGTTGTGGCCCATGTGCTCGACGCCGCCACCGACGACGACGTCGTGGACGCCGGAGGCGACCAGCGCCGCGGCGAGGTTGACCGCCTGCTGGCTGGAGCCGCACTGACGATCGACGGTGGTGGCGGGGACCTCGATCGGCAGCCCGGCCTCGAGCCAGGCGTTGCGGGTGATGTTGAAGGTCTGCTCGCCGAACTGCTGGACGCAGCCGCCGACCACGTCGCCGACCTCCAGCGGGTCGATCCCTGCGCGCTTGATCAGCTCCTCGAAGGTTCGGGCCAGGAGCGTCGAAGGGTGGACGTCGCGGTAGTACCCCTTCTCGGGATGGCCGCGGCCGACCGGAGTGCGAACCGCCTCTACGATCACGACCTCGCGGCCACCGAACCTGCCCTTGCCGTTGTCCATCGCAAGCCTCCGTTTCCACTCAAGTCTGGTGACGGCGCCCGTTGCGCCGGATCGAGCAACGATAGCCCACTGACTGACCTGTCAATCGGGGCTGCTTAGGAGAAATCACCAGCGCCCCCGCCGCCGCTCGCAGCCGAATTCGGGGCCTCGCGGCATCACTACACCGGAGCGTGATAGGAACCCCGCCCAATGAGCGCTAACCAGGGGTACGAAAGTCCGGGGATCGCGGGGAGCGGGGCAATCGCCACCGGCCTTGCCGCCGTCTCGACCACGACCGCGGAGACGATACTGCTCGCCCGCAGCGAGGCTTCGGCCTGGCGGGCGGAGGAGAAAGTCGTGGCCGCCTGCGCCAAGATCGAGGGCGCCGAGCCATCGCGGCTGCGGGTGACGACCGACCCCACCGACCTCGCCGACTGCGACGTCATCGTCGAGGCGATCATCGAGGAAGTCGGGCCCAAGGGCGAGCTGCTCACGACGATCGCCGAAGCCTGCCCCGGGGCGGACCTGGGCACGACCACCTCATCGCTCAGCATCGCCGCGATCGCCGAGGCGGCCGGCACCCCGAAGCTGTTCGGCTTCCACGTCTTCAACCCGGTCCCCCGCATGCAGCTGGTCGAGGTCTGCATCCCCGACGGCGCCGCCGCGGCCCGCGAGAGGGCGCTGGCCTGGTGCGCCGCCCTGGGCAAGACCGCGGTCGAGGTTCCCGACCAGGCAGGGTTCGTCGTCAACCGCCTGCTCTTCCCCTACCTCTTCGACGCCGTGCGGATGATGGAGCGGACCGGCATGGAGGCGGGCGAGGTCGACACCTGCATGAAACTCGGCGCCGGCTACCCGATGGGGCCGCTGGCGCTGCTCGACTTCGTCGGGCTCGACGTCGCCGAGGCGATCGGCGACGCCCTCTACGCCGACTCCGGCGACCAGGCCCACAAGCCTCCCGGGCTGATCGTCGAGATGATCGGCGAAGAGAAGCTGGGCCGCAAGAGCGGCGCCGGCTTCTACAGCTACGACTAGACCGGCTGCTCTAGTCGTAGCTCTGGCGGCCTGACAGGTCCCAGATCACGTCGGCCTCGGAGATCCCCTGGTGGCGGGCGACGATCTCGATCTCCTCCCAGGGGAGCTCGGCCTCGGGCAGGTCGTCCCAGCGGGCCAGGTCGAGAGCCTCGATCGACCCCTTCAGCGCCGGGCCGAGGTGCTCCTCGGAGCGCAACAACGCCCGCAGGACCTCGAGCTGCTTGTCGGTCAGGCGTACAACCCACATGCTGGTACCTCCAACGTTCGGCGGATCGCGGGTTGCCCGGAAAAGCTAGGCGCCGGGACGGACGGAACCGCTGATCCGGACCGCCTCGATCCGGTTCTCCCGCACCGCCTCGACCCGGATCGTGTACCCGTTGGTGGCGATCGAGTCGCCGCGCCTGGGCAGCCGACCCAGCTCGCCGAAGACGTAGCCGCCGACCGAGTTGTAGGCGTCGGTGTCGACCGGCAGGTCGATGCCGGCGTCGGCCAAGTCGCCGAGCGAAACGTGCCCGCGCACGAACCATTCGCCGTTGCTGAGCTGCCGCAGCGCCGCCGCCCGCGGGTCGGTCTCGTCCTCGATCTCCCCCACCACCTCCTCGAGGATGTCCTCGACGGTGACGATCCCGACCGTCCGCCCGTACTCGTCCACCACCACCGAGAGCGAGGTGCGCTGGACCTGGAGGTCGTGCAGGAGGTCGTCGAGCGGGCGCGTCTCCGGCACGATCAGGGCGTCGCGGACGACCGTCTCGATCGAGGCCTCGGGGCCGTCGCTCATGTAGAGGCGGGCGAGGCTGTTGTTGTGGACGATGCCCTTGACCCGGTCGGGGTTGTCGTCCTCGATCACGACCAGCCGCGTGTGCCCGGAGGTGACGCAGCGCCGCAGCGCCGCCTCGACGCCTTCCGAGGCATCGACGGTGATCACGGCCGGGATCGGGGTCATCACCTCGCGGGCCTCCTGCTCGTGCAGGTGGAAGACGCCGCCGAGCATCCCCGCCTCGCCGGGGTCGAGGGTGCCGCCGACCCTGGAGCTGTCGATGATCTGCTTCAGGTCCTCGGCGGTGTGGTGCTCCTCGAGGTCAGTCGGGTTGACGCCGAAGATCCGGACGACGGCGTTGGAGAACCAGTTGAGGCCGATCGTCACCGGCGCCGTCGCGACGCGGAACCAGTTGAGCGGGCGCGAGACCCGCCGCGCGGTGCGCTCGGCGTTGGCGATCGCCAGCATCTTCGGCACCTGCTCGCCGAGGCTGATGTGGACCGCGGTGACCAGGGCGAAGGCGATCGCCAGCGAGAGCGCCGCGGCGATCTCGTGCGAGAGCCCGCCGAAGATCGGTTCCAGCAGCTTCGCCAGCGACGGCTCGCCGAGGAAGCCGATCCCGATCGAGGCCATGGTTATCCCGATCTGGCAGGCGGAGAGCGATTCGGTGATCTTGTCGAGCTGCTCGACGACCTCCTCGGCGCCCGCCTCGCCTTCGGCGGCGAGCTGCTCGATCCGGCTGCGGCGGCTGCGGACCAGGGCGAACTCCGCCGCCACGAAGAAGCCGTTGACGGCGATCAGGACCAGCAGGAGGACGAGCAGGAGGACGCTCATCGGCTATGCGGCCCGGTACTTCGGGCTGGGACGTCCTCGGCCATTCGGCGCACGGAATATAGCTGCCCGCCTCGGAAGAACTTTCGATAAGTGCGATATTGGGCGGACAATGCGCGTCGCGACCCTCAGCGAGATGCTGGAAGAGGTCGTCCGGCTGGGCGAGGCGACCGGAATGGAAGAGCACGCGCACGAGATGCGCGGAGAGCTCGAGGGGCGGCTTGCGGCCGTCCAGGCGGCAGTCGCCGGTTCCGAAAGCCCCCGGGTGATCGCCCTCGAGCGGCTGCAGCCGCCGCGGGTCGGTGGCTTCTGGCTGCCGGAGATGGTCTCGATCGCCGGCGGCGAGGACGTCGCCGGGGACCCGGGGCTGAGGCCGCCCGACGTGGGCTGGGGCGAGCTCGCCAGCCTCGGCGCCGATGTGGTGGTGATCCTGCCGATCGGCTCGATCGAGGACGTCCGGGCCGCGGCGATGGAGCGCTGGGAGCTGATCGCCTCGCTGGGCGCGCGCCGCGTCTTCGCGGTCGAGGAGCCGGCGGCCTTCCTCGCCCCCGGGCCGCGCCTGGTCGACGGAGTCGAGCTGCTCGGGCACCTCCTGCACCCCGGCCTGATCGACCCGCCGGGGAACACAGGGTTCCTCGAGCTGCGGGCGCCGGCCTCAGGGTCGCCGCCACGCGGCTGAGTCAGGCGACGGCGAGGGCGCCGAGCACGGAGAGGACCCCGACCGCCGCGATCGCGACGAACTCGACCTGGAGATGACGCGACCCCAGCCGACCACGCTCGCCGCCGAGGATCACCGCGGCGCAGAGCAGGCCCCCCACGAGACCGCCGAGGTGGGCGCCGACGCTGATGTTCGAGTTGGCGAAGCTGAAGACGAGGTTGATCACGATCAGGAACCCGATCTCGGTCGCGAGCGTGTCCATCCCGCGGCCGCGGGCGATCACGAACCCGGCTCCAAACAACCCGAAGATCGCACCAGAGGCGCCGATCGTGAGCGAGTCCGGGCTCAGCAGCAGAGCGCCGAACGAGCCGGCCAGCAGCGAGGCGAAGTAGAGCGCGAGGAAGCGCGGCGTCCCCAGCGCCGGCTCCAGCAGCCGGCCGAGCAGGAACAGCAGCAGCATGTTGAAGCCGATGTGCCAGAGGCTGGCGTGGAGGAAGCCGGAGGTGACCAGGCGGTACCACTCGCCTTCGTGGACGAAGGGCCCGAAGAGGCCGTAGTCGACGACGATCCGGCCGCTCGGGTTGCCGATCCCCCCCGAGCCGGCCGCCACCTCGACCAGGTACGCGACGACGTTGATCGCGATCAGGGCCATCGTCGCCGGGAAGGCGCTGAACTGACCCGGCGTCCCGGTCGGGTTGCGCACCACTTTGGTCCGTTGCCGCATGCACTCCGGGCAGCGCATCCCGACCGGGGTCGGGGTCATGCAGTCGGGGCAGATCGGCCGCCCGCAGGAGGAGCAGGAGACGCGGGTCTCGCGGTCCGGGTGGCGGTAGCAGTGGTCGGGCATCGGGATGGGCAGCCTACAATCGCCGCCGATGGAGGCCGCCAGCCCCGCCCGCCTGTACGCCACCGCCGTCGGCGCCTTCCTCGTCGCGCTCGGCATCGTCGGCTTCTTCTACAGCGCCTCCTTCGGCAGCCCGGGAGCGGTCGAAGCCGCGCTGGGAGTGCTGCGGGTGAATGCCTGGCTGAACGTCCTCTACGCCCTCGCCGGCGCCCTCGGGCTGCTGCTCGCCGCCTCCGCGCCGCGCCCCTACGCGCTGGCGATGGGGCTGCTGTTCACGGCGCTGGCGATCTGGGGCTGGGCGCTCGGCGCCGGCGAGCCGATCCTCGGCTTCCTCCCCGCCGCCGGCGGCAACGAAGCGCTCAACCTCGCCCTGGGCCTGCTCGGCCTCGCCGCCTTTGCCGGCACCCCCGGGCGCTCAGAGGCGCTCGCGGACGCCGGAGGCAAGGGCTCTTAGGCCGCTCTCGGACCGCTGCCGGCCGCGGCGGCGCAGCTCGAACAGGACCAGGGCGCCGGTGGCGACACCGCCCGCCCCGACGGCAACCACCGGGCGGACCCAGTTGCGCGGGTCGCGCAGCGCCCGCAGCTCGCTCTCGGACAGCTCCTCAGCCCAGGTCGAGAGCTCCTCGGCGGCCGCCTGCGTGACCGCGGTCAGCGTGTCTTCGACGCGCCCGGAGAGCCGCTCGGGCGGCTCGATCGGGCGGAGCGCGTCGCCCAGCAGCTGCTCGACGTCCCAGCTGCTGCCACCCGCAGCTTCACTCGTCTCGCTCATCGCTCATCTCCTCCTGGAGCTGCTTGATCGCGCGATGGATCAGGACCTTGGTGGCGCCGTCGGTGCGGCCCAGGGCACGGGCGATCTCCCGGTTGTCCATGCCCAGGGCGAAGCGCATGATTAGCGCCTCCCGCCGATCCTCGGACAGATGATCGAGGTTCGCCATCACCTGGCGCAACTCCTCGCGCCCCTCGGCGATCGCCTCGGTGTCGTGGCGGGCGGCGATCGGGTCGGCGCTCTCCAGTGAAGTCTGCGGCCTCCGCGAGCGGTCGCGGTAGTAGTTGGAGGCCAGGTTGTGGGCGATCCGGATCAGCCACGGCCGCAGAGGCCGGCCCTTGGACTCGCGCCGGGCGCGGTCGAAGTGACGGTACGCCTGCAGGAACGCCTGCTCGGTCAGGTCCTCGGCGTCGTGGTGGTTGCCGACCCGGTAGTAGGCGTAGGAGTAGACGTCGCGCAGGTGGGAGCGGTAGAAGTCCTCGAAAGCGCGGTCCAGCTCCGCCTTCTCCGCCGGCCCGAGCTCGCCGGGCTCGACGTTCTCCTCGGGGCCGCTCACCGGCCAAGCCTAGATGACGCCCGCCGGCGATCATGCCGCCCTCCTCGCGCGCTCGACGCTGCGCAGCCCCGCAACCCACTCCTCGGCGTCGAGGTCGCCGCGGATCAGCGCCGCCAGGCCACCGAGCGCCTCGGCCGGCCCGCCCGAGGCGGCGACCGCCTCGGCCAGCAGCGGCACCGTGTCCAGGCCCTCGGAGGCCTGGCCGATCTGGGCCGGGATCTCCGCCGCGGGGGTGCCGGTCCCGAGCAGCTCTCCGGCGCGCCGGTTGCGTCCGGTCGGAGCCATCATCGTCGCGGTCAGGTCGCCGACCCCGGCGAGGCCGGAGAAGGTCTCCAGCGCCGCCCCGTGGGCGATCCCGTACTCGATGCACTCGCCCCAGATCTCGGCCACGGCGATCCCGGCGGCGTTGAGGCTGTGCGGCTCGGCCGCGGCGGCGGCGAGGGCGGCGGCGTTCTTGGCGGCGCCGGCCATCTCGACCCCGGTGACGTCGGCCGAACGCTCGCAGACCAGGCCGGCGCGGTCGAAGACCTCGCCCAGCTGCACGCGGAAGTCGGTGTCCTGCGAGCCGAGGACCAGGGCGGCGGAGCCGGAGACCGCCTCGCGGGCGTGGGCGGGGCCACCGAGGCAGGCGATCGCCCGAGCCCGCACCCGTTCGCCGACGTACTCGGAGGGCAGCTGCCCCTGCGGCGCGATCAGCCCCTTCGTCATCAGCAGCACCGAGGAGCGGGCGCTGACCCGGTCGGCGATCGCCCCGACCGCCTGCGGCAGCGACTTCGAGGGGATCGCAAGGCAGATCAGGTCGAGCCCGGCCAGCTCGATGTCGGAGGCGTGGCGAACGTCGATCGAGTCCGGCAGCGGCACGTCCGGCAGATAGCGGCGGTTCTCGTCGTGGTCGATCAGGTCCGCGGTCTGCTCCGAGGTCCGCGCCCCGAGCTGGACCTCGAGGCCGCCGCGGGCGAGCAGGACGGCGACCGCAGTCCCCCAGCTGCCGGCGCCGATCACCGCCGCGCGACGCATCGGCGGCAGCCCGCCGAGGTCTTCCCACTGCAGCTGCACGTTGGGCCAGATCCGCGCCGTGACGGTTTCGGCCAGCGCCTTCGAGGGCTCCTCGGCACGCGGGAAGGTCATCGCCTTGCCCAGCCGCACCCTGACCTTGCGCGGCCGGATGCGCCAGCCGCGGCGGACGTGTTCGGACCCGATCACCGCGGTCGGGATCACCGGCACCCCGGTCTGCAGAGCCAGGCGACCGACGCCGCGCCGCGGCTCGGACAGGGTGCCGCGGCGGATCCTGGTCCCCTCCGGGAACATGCAGAGGGCGCCGCCGCGCTCGACCAGCAGCCGCGCCGTCTCCATCGATTCCTCGTCGGATGCGCCGCGGCGGATCGGGAAGGCGCCGAGCCGGGAGAGAAACCACGCCTGCCAGGGACGTTCGAACAGCTCGACCTTGGCGACGTAGTTCATCGGTCGCCGCCACGGCAGACAGGCGCCGATCACGAACGGGTCGAGGAAGCTGCGGTGGTTGGCGGCGACGATCACGCCGCCCTTGATGCGGCCGTAGCCGCGGCCCGTGCGGGCGAGCCGGAAGTAGACGAGGAAGAACGGCAGCAGGAAGGTCCGGGCGAGGAGATACAGCGGCCAGTTGACGCTGTGCTTCCTCGTGTAGGCGTGGTAGCGGGCGAGACGCTCGGCGGTCACGCCAAGCGCTACACGGGCGCCGGGGCGGAGTTACGAGCGCGGGTTGACGACCGGCCGAAGGTTCGGCTCGACCTCGGACCGCAGGTGCTCGTAGTCCGGCGGCAGCGAGAGCTTCTCGCCGAGGTGCTCGAGCGGCTCGTCGACGGTGAAGCCCGGGCCCAGGGTCGCGATCTCGAAGAGGACCCCGGACGGTTCGCGGAAGTAGATCGAGCGGAAGTAGAAGCGGTCGATCTCCGGCGTCGGCTGGGCACCGGCCGCAATCGCCTTCTCGCGCCAGGCCATGTGCTCCTCCGGCGACGAGGCCCAGGCGACGTGATGGATGCTGCCGGCGCCCTGCAGCCCGCGCTCGTCCGGCGGCGAGTCGAAGACGTGGAGGCCACCGCGGCTCTGGCCGCGGGCCTCCCAGGCGCCGCCGTCGACCCGCTCGAACTCGAGCGCCTCCAGCAACCCGGCGCTGGCCTCCGGCAAAGCGCTGTAGGCGCGCACGGCGTGGAAGCCCTGAAACGCCAGCTCGGCCGGGATCTCGGGGTGCGCGGCGACCAGCGGCTCGTCCTCGACGCTGACCACGAGCAGCTCGTGGTCGAGGCCCTCGGGGTCGGAGAAGCGCAGGCTCTCGCCGTCGCGCTCGGTGTCGACGCCCGCCGCAGCGAGCCGCTCGGCCCAGAACGACAGCGAGTCGACCGAGGCGACCCGCCAGACGACGCGGTGGACCATGCCCGCGCCGGCCCGGCCCCGCGGCACGCCCGGGTACTCGAAGAAGGTGAGATCGGAGCCGGCGTCGCCGGCCTCGTCGGCGAAGAAGAGGTGGTAGACGGTCGGGTTGTCCTGGTTGACCGTCTTCTTCACCAGCCTCAGCCCAAGCACCCCGGCGTAGAAGTCGACGTTGCGCTGCGCGTCTTCGGTGATCGCCGTGATGTGGTGGATGCCCTCCAGCTTCATCGCTCGCGTATACCATCACAGCGATGAGCCGCTGGCGCCGCCGAACCGTCAAAGGCCTCGTAATTCTGGGCTCGGTACTCGCCTTCCTCAGCGTCTTCGCGATCTGGATCGAGCGCCAGGCGCTCAACACGGGCGACTGGGTGCAGACCAGCGACAACCTGATCGCCAACTCGACGATCCGCAGCGCCGTCGCCGAATACCTGGTCGACCAGCTCTACGAAAACGTCGACGTCGAAAAGGAACTGAAGGAAATCCTTCCCGGCGAGACCAAGGAACTGGCCGGCCCGGCCGCTGGCGGCCTGCGCCAGGTGGCTGGGCAGGGGGCGGAAAAGGTGCTGGAAACCACGACCGCGCAGTCGCTCTGGGAGGACGCCAACCGAACCGCGCACGAACAGCTCCTGAACGTGCTCGAAGACAAGGGGGAAGCGGTCTCGACCGAAAACGGGACCGTCAGCCTCAACCTCGGCAGCCTGATCACCAACCTGGCCAACCAGGTCGGGATCGGCGCCAAGCTGGCCGAAAAGCTCCCACCAGACGCCGGCCAGATCGAAATCCTCCACTCCGACCAGCTGAAGACGGCGCAGAACGTCGTCACCGGGATCAAGGGCCTCGCGCTGCTGCTCTCGATCCTCACCTTCGCCGTCTTCGCACTGGCGATCTACCTCTCCAGGGAGGGGCGCTGGGTGACCGTGCTGTTCAGCGGGGTCGGGTTGATCGCGGCCGGCTTCGCGGTGATCGTCGCCCGCCACGTCGCCGGCGGCATCGTCGTCGACCAGTTGGTCACGACCGAGAGCGTCAAGCCGGCCGGCGAAGCCGCCTGGTCGATCGGGACCTCGCTGATGACCAGCATCGCCACCAGCGTGATCGTCGTCGGCGTCCTCTTCGCCGCCGCCGGCTGGCTGAGCTCTCCGAGCGGCGCCGCCCGCGCCACCCGCCGAGCGGTGGCGCCGATCCTGCGCGACTACTCCGCCTACGTCTACACCGGGCTGGCGATCCTCGTCGGCCTCTACTTCGTCACCGGCCCCACCCAGGGCATCCGGTCCTTCATCACCACCTTGATCGTCGCCGCGATGGCCGCCTTCGGGATCCACGAGCTGCGCAAGCAGGCCGCCGAGGAATTCCCCGACGCGAGCTACGGCGAGTTCTTCGGCCGCACCCGGGAGCGGGTCGCCACCGCGGTCAAGGGCGCCAACATCCCCGAGCGCGCCGCCAAGCTGCGTCTACCGGAAATGCGCCGGCCTCCCGCCGCGGACAAAGCCCCTGCCGAGGCTCCGACCGAAGTCCTTGCCGGCGGCGAGGAGGCGCGAATCCATCACCTGGAACGCCTCGCGGCCCTGCACGACAAGGGCATCCTCACCGACGAGGAGTTCAGCGCCGAGAAGGCCAGGGTGCTGGGCGAGGCGAACGGCCCCGCCGCCTGACCCCGGCCTCCTCGGGCGCTTCGTTCAGTCCTCCTGAGGCGCGGCTCGGTGCGGCAGGTGCGGCTGGTGTGAGCGCAGGAAACGGATCACAGTCTCCGGATCGCGCACGGAGCCGCTGGCGACGAGGACGGCGAAGCCGATCCCGGTCAGCAGCAGAGCGATCCCGATCACGATCCCGAACAGCGAGAGGCGTTCGGCCATGTAGCTGGCGTTGAGCGCGGTCGAGAGGGCGGTCTCGGTGACCCAGGTGTTGCGGGCGCCGTTTTCGGCCGGTCCGCCGGTGTTGGGATCGGTCACCGCGAACTTTTCGTTTTCGGTGCCGCCGCCGGCCGCCAGCTCGCTCTTCGGCGCGTTCGGCTTCGCTTCGAAACGGCCCATTTCGGAGTAGGTGAAGCCGCCGGTGGCCTCGAGGGCGTGGATGCGCATGTAGTCGGCGAAGCAACGCGCCCGTTCGCCGCTGTCGATCGCCTTCCCGGCAACGTCGCAGGTGGGCAGCCCGACACTGGCCGGCAGGCCGGCTTCTTCGGCCTCGCCCGCGATCGCCGTCGGCGTCATGTCCGGCGAGCCTTCGATGTTCTGCCGGTTGAGTTCCGTGGTTACGGTGTCGCCACCGCTGGCCCCCATCACGATCGCGACGACGCCGAACGCGATCATCACGACCGCGGCGACGATTCCAGCGATCTCCAATCCCTTGCGCACTTCAGCACCTCCGTAGTAGTCCCTGGTGGATTCGGTGACATGAATCCGTGCAACGGCGATGCTGTCAACGGGCCGGTGCCCGCGCCTCCGTACCCCTCACCCGGTTCCGGCTCGGCAAACCCCGGAGCGGCGAGAGACGGCCCCTGCGGACCGTCGAGTCGTCATCCGGCGTCGGAGAGGAAGTAGAAGGTCTGCCGGGCGCCGCGCACCTGACGGTGGCCGGACTTCACCAGCGCCCCCGCCCGGGCCAGTTTCCTGACGTGGTAGGCGATCAGCGACAGGCTGGACTGCCGGTCGAGCACCTCATGCAGCTCGGCGGGCGAGAGCGGCCGGCCGATGCAGCAGATCGCTTCGACGATCACCACCTTCAGCGGATGGACGACGTGGGGGACGAGCCCAGCCCAGTCGAACTGAAGCTCGTCCCCCGCCATCGTCATGCACCCCGCTCGGCCGAACGGGAGCAGTCTGCGTGTGGGGCGTTGTCGGAGGAAGGTCGGCGCATGGGTGACACGACCGACCCCGACCAGCCGGGCGCGAGGGAGTGAGCGAGGGGCGACACCCCGTCGCCCCGGTCCCTTCCCGAGCCGGGCCTACTGCCTCCACCCAGTCGAATGAAAGGCAGTCGGTGTCGGTCGATTAGTGAAAGGTTCCAGAAAGAAACAGCGCAGTCAATCTACGAACCAAACTCACTCATTGTTCCCTGATCGTGGCGCGGGGTTGGCCCTTTGCGGGCACGCTCAAATCCAGTCTGCGAGACCAACACCGATACGGCTTCCTCGCCGGACTTGGCGCGGCGATTCATCGACTCCGCCTCGATCTCCTGAATGCGTTGCCAAGACCGGGCCTGCTCGTCGGCGATTTCCTGGCGGCCCTGGGCATCGACGTTACGCCAGTCCCAGGCCAGCCACAAGTGAGGGTCGTCGCGCATCTTGCCTGCCCAGAGCCCGGCCATGATCTCGGCCATCATGGATTGGACAGCCAGCCCTGAGGTGACCTGCTTCTGCTCCGGGGTCATGGCGGCCACTTCCTCGTCGGAGTAGTGCGGAAGCTCCACCGCCCGGTAGTAGTGCTGTCGGGTATTGCGAACCATCTCGGATTTGGCGATTTCGATGGAGCCGCCTTCGAGCAGTTCCCGGACATGGTTCGCGACGTTGTTCAGCGGCTCCCCGATGATGTCGGCAAGCTGCTTGACGGTGAACGTGCCTTCATTCAGGACGATCAGAACGTGGACGCGAGTCTTGTGGTTCAGGGCGTAGCCGACCACTTCCTCAATGCTCTTTTTCCGCTGTCCCGCCGCTCGCGGAGCCGAAGTCGTGGCCACGTCTTCTCCCTTCAATCTGGCTTTTCCCTGCTACTCAGGCGAGATCGAGCATACGGCATGGTGAGTGGCCTGCGATCTGTGGATACTCACGGAATCTTCAGATACTGGAACTCCCTTTAGCATTCGCCCCGTCCTCCTGGCGAGCCGCGCTAGGCCCGAAACAGGAGAGGGGGTGAAGTTGATGAAGGTCGCGAAAGTGGCGCCTGTTCAGGTGAGCTGCATGGTCATCAAGGCCGCGTAGGGACGAAGAAGCCGGTCTCGATCCAGCAGATAGCTTGGATCGGGATCGGCCCATTCCTGCTCGCGCGCCACGACGGTTGGGGCGCCAGGGAGGCTGCTCGAACAGCCACATTTTGAATTCGAGGGGCGACTGAGGGGCAGTGCAGCGAAATCGCGGGCCACCGTAGACCCGCAAACCGCTTGCTGGAGCTAGAAGCCCGCCGCCGGGTTCGAACCGGCAACCTCCTGATTACAAATCAGGTGCTCTCCCAGGTTGAGCTAGGCGGGCGGGGTGGCAAGAATGGGTGTCGATGAAGGCTACTTTCCGGTTCCTCGACCCTTCTGAGGGTATCGTGCTGACCGAGGCGATCGAAACCGCCTACGGGGAGACCTACGACGTGCGCTGGGTCTACGACCCGGCCGAGGTGTCGGCGCGGCTGACCGACGGGCGGTACGTCTCCTGCGTCGCCGAGGGCCCCGAGGGAGACCTTCTGTGCCACGAGGGGATGAGCCTGGCGGCGGCCGGCGACGCGGTCGGGCACTCGGGACAGGCGGTGACGATGCCGGTCGCCCGCGGCCAGCACCTGTTCACCCGGACCAAGCGCCACCTGATGGACTGGGCGAAGGCGCAGGGGCTGGCGGGGATGTTCAGCGAGGCGACCGCCGCCCACCCCTACAGCCAGCGGGCCAACCTCGACCTCGGCGCCCACGAGACCGGCTTCCTGCTCGGCTGGATTCCCGCCTCGGTCGCCAACGACGCCGCCGCCGGCACGCGCCGGCGCCAGTCGGCGGCGCTCTTCTACGCGAAGCTGAACGAGGGGCACGAGCGCGCCGTCTATGCGCCCGAGCGCCACCGCGAGATCGTCGCCCGCACCCTCGAGCTGTGCGAGCTGCGCGGCGAGCTGACCGACCCTCCGGCCACCGCCGAGCTGGCCCCGCGCACCGAGCTGCAGGTCGAGATCGAGCGCGACCACAACCTCGCCCTGCTCACCGTGCACGTCCCCGGCGCCGACCTGGAGACGGCAATCGCCGCCGAGCGCCACCACCTCTTCCATCGCCGCGGCCTCGACGCGATCTACGTCGACCTGCCGCTGGAGGCGCCGGCCACGGCGCTGGTCTCCGACCACCTCGAGCGACTCGGCGTCTCCTACGCGGGGGTCTTCCCCAACCACCGCACCGACGGCGACGTGCTTCGCATGCAGTCGCTGCACCGGGTCCGAGTCAGGGCAGACGACATCGCCGTCGCCTCGGACCACGGGCGGGAGCTGCTCGAGTACGTCCTCGCGGACCTGCGCTAGAGCGCCACCTCGCGCGAGGCCAGGTGGGCGCCGACCTTGCGCTTGACCCGCTGCAGGGCGTTGTCGACCGTCTTCGTATCGCACTCGACCCGCTCGGCGATCACCTCGTAGGAGTGGCCGTCGAGGTAGAGCGAGAGCACCCGGCTCTCGAGGTCGGAGAGGACCCCGGAGACCCCCGAGAGACAGGAGACGAGGCTCGCGAGCTCTTCGGTGGCGATCACCTGGTTGACCGGGTCGTGGACGCTGGGGCCGGGCAGGATCTCGTCCAGAGTCGTGTCCGAGTCGCCCGCGGCGGCCGGAGTCTGGCTGAAGGAGACGTACTGGTTGAGCGGCGTGTGCTTGTTGCGAGTGGCGGTCTTGACCGCAGTGATGATCTGGCGGGTGATGCAGAGCTCGGCGAAGTTGCGGAAGCTCGACTCGCGGTCCGTGCGGTAGTCGCGGATCGCCTTGTAGAGGCCGAGCAGGCCCTCCTGGATCAGGTCGTCGGAATCGCCGCCGAGGAGGAAGTAGGAGGACGCCTTGAGACGGACGAAGCCGCGGTAGCGGCGGACGATCATGTCGTAGGCGTCGGTCCTGCCGTCCTTGGCGAGGGCGACGAGGTAGTGATCATCAAGCTCAGCTTGAGGGTGAGCCTGGTGATGAGACTGGATGGGGGAAGATAGAGCCACGGATCCTTCTCCTTGCTGAAGGGTTCGTGGCGCCGCTTACCTCCCCCGAGGCGCCGCCTGGTCAATCAACGGGCTCACCTCAGACTCAAGCTGAGGTTCACCCTTTGTTGCGCGCTAGTTTACGTCGCCGCGGAGTTCTGTCAACCCCAAATTGCGACCCGTGCAAACGCCGTTGCATTTGCAGGGGTCGGGAGATCGGGGTCGGCAGGCGGCTACCCGCGCTGCCGCAGGGCCTCGAAGAGCAGGGCCGTGGCGGCCGCCGAGACGTTCAGCGAGTCGACGCTCCCCCGTCGCGGCAGCGCGACCAAGCCATCGCACGAAGCGGCGACACGGGGGCGCAGGCCCTTGCCCTCGCCGCCGAGGACGAGCACCGTCGGCCCGGTCAGGTCGACCGACCACGGCGCCGCCTCGGCCTCGGCGTCGGCGCCCCAGATCCAGAAGCCGGCCTGCTTGGCCTCGTCGAGCCAGTCGGCGAGGTTGCGCACGTGGGCCACCCGCAGGTGCTCGACCGCACCCGCGGAGGCCTTGCAGGCGACCGGCGTGACGGCGGCGGCGCGGCGCTCGGGGACGACCACGCCGGCGGCGCCGGCGAACTCGGCCGAGCGACAGACTGCGCCGAGGTTGCGCGGGTCCTGGACCTGGTCCAGCGCCACCAGGAGCGCTCCCTCCTCCCCCAGCAGCTCCCGTGCGCCCGCGTACGGGTAGGGATCGACCTCGGCCACCACCCCCTGGTGGTCCGGCGAGCCGCAGAGCCGCTCCAACTCCTCGCCCGGAGTCTCCGGCGCCCGCCAGACCCGGCGCACCCGCCGCCTCCCCCGCTCGGCCTCCTCGACCGGCCGGCGGCCGTAGATGAGCTGCGAGGCCATCAGCCCTTCGGCACGAGGCGCGGGCCCTCGGCAGAGTCCCGCACCTCCCACCCGAGCTCCGCCAGCCGGTCGCGGATCGCATCCGCCCGCTCGAAGTCCCTCGCCGCCCGAGCCTCCTCCCGCTCCGCCATCAGCGCCTCCGCCTCGGAGTCCGCGGCCTCTCCGGCCTCCGCCAGCGACCCGAGCCCCAGCAGCCCGACCATCTCGAGCACGGTCCCCGCGGCCCCCGGCGCTTCGCCCCGGTTGGCTTCCCCGACCAGCTCGAAAACCTCGGCCAGCGCTCTGGGCGTATTGAAGTCATCGGCCAGGGCCGTGCGGAAAGCGTCCAAGCGCACCGCTTGCGGAGCGCCGGCGGAGGGTTCGCCGGAGCCTCCCCGCTGTTGCTCCGCCGAACCCTCCCCCGGCGCTCCCCCAACTGGATGCTCTCGGAAGAAATTGCGCAGCCGCTCGACCCGTGCCTGCGACTGCTCCATGGCCTCCTCGCCGAACGCCAGCGGCTGCCGGTAATGCCCCGAGACCAGGTACGCGACCACCGCCTCGCGCCCGTAGCGGTCGAGCGCCTCCGACAGCTGGAAGATGTTCCCCTCCGATTTCGACATCTTCTCCGCGTCGGCCTCGATCATCCCGTTGTGCATCCAGATCCGGGCGAACGGCCGCCCGGCCGCCTCGGACTGCGCGATCTCGTTCTCGTGATGGGGGAAGACCAGGTCCGAGCCGCCTCCGTGGATCGCGAAGGACGCCCCCAGCTCCTGCTCGGCCATCACCGAGCACTCGATGTGCCAGGCCGGCCGCCCCGCCCCCCAGGGCGAGTCCCAGCGCGTGTCCTCGCCCTCCTTGTGGGCCTTCCAGAGGGCGAAGTCGAGCGGGTCCTCCTTCAACGAGGCCGAGCCCGCCTCCTCCCCCTGGTCCATGTCCTCGAAACGCCGGTTGGAGAGCTTGCCGTAGCCGTCGAAGCTGCGGACCCGGAAGTAGACGTCGCCGCCGGACTCGTAGGCGTGCCCGGACTCGACCAGCTCGGCGATCAAGGCGACGATGCCTGCGATCGTCTCGGTCGCCAGCGGCTCGGCGTCGGGGCGGCCGAGGCCGAGCCGGTCGGTGTCCTCGAAGTAGGCGCGGGCCATCCGCGCCGCGAACTCGTCGGAGGCCTCCCCCGCCCGGCTCGCGGCCGTGTAGATCTTGTCGTTGATGTCGGTGACGTTGATCACCAGGCGCGACCGGTACCCCTCGGAGCGCAGGAAGCGGGCGAGCAGCGAGAAGATGACGAAGGGTCGGGCATTGCCGATGTGGATGCGGCTGTAGACCGTCGGCCCGCAGGCGTAGATCCCCACCTCCCCGGCGGGGTCGAGGGCGCGCAGCTCCCCCGTCAGCGTGTCTCGGATCCGCACCTCGCGCATCGGTCGAGAGGATATGCGCAGTCGGCGAAGTCGGCGCGGGCGTCGCGGCCCGCGCGCCTAGAAAGTCCGGTAGCCGGAGGTCGGAGCCGGCGTCTCGCGGTGCAGCCAGGCCGGCGCCGTTTCCTCCGCGGCCGCCTGCGCCTCGCGCTTGGCGCGGTTGGCGCTGGCGCGGACCTCGTCCTCGGTGACGGCCCTGGCGCGCTCCTCGCGGCGCTCCGCCTGGACGCGGATCCGGTCGGACTCCTGCCGCAACTGCGCCTCCGCCCGAGCCCGGGCGGACTCCTCCGCCTCGTGCTCGACCTTCTCGACCAGCCTGCGGACGCTCTCCTCGGCTTCGCGGCGGACCTCCACGGTCCCCTCCATCACCCGGCGGTCGATCTCGGTCTCCAGCCGCACGGCGCTCTCGTGCGCCTCCTCGGCCCTCGCCTCGGCGTCGGCGGCGCGCTGCTCGGCGGCGGCGAGCCGGCGGTCGGCGGTGGCCTGGATCTCCTGCCGCGCCTCCTCGACCCGGCGCTCGATCTCGGCCTCCAGCTTCGACGCCGCCCGCTCTACCGACCGGCGCGACTCGGTGACCGTGGCCTCGGCCTGCTCGCGAGCCTTGCCGACCTGGGCGAGGATCTCCTCGCGTTCGGACTCGGAGCGCCGCTGCAGATCTTCGAAGGCGTTCTCGGCGCGGTCGCGGCTGGCCTCCGCGGCGGCGACGCGGCTCTCCGCCTCGCGGCGGCCCTTGCGCTCGGCGGCGACCCGGTTGCGGGCCTCCTCGGAGACGCCGCGCATCGTCTCCATCGCCCGCCGCTTCAGCTCGGCGCGGATCTTCTCCGTGCGCGCTTCGGCGGCGGCGACGCGCTCCTCGCTGACCTTGACCCAGTCCAGGGCCTGGCGGGCAACGCCCTGCATCGCCTCCGTGGCCTCGCCAACCGCCCGCAGCTGCCTCGCCGGCTCACTCATTCCCGCGCAAACTACTACGGTCGCCGGAGGGCTGCTCGGCCTCGCGCGCGTGCAGCTCGCGCTTGAGCACCTTGCCGGTCGCGTTGCGCGGCAGCTCGTCGAGGAACTCGACCTCGCGCGGCGTCTTGAACGCGGCCAGGTTCGCCTTCACGTGGGCGCTCAGCTCGCCCTCGGAGATGCTCACGCCGGACTCGACCACGACGTAGGCCTTGAGGCGCTGGCCGAACTCGGCGTCGGCGACGCCGATCACCGCCACCTCGACGACGCCGGCGACGTCGGCGAGCAGGTCCTCGACCTCGCGCGGGAAGACGTTCTCGCCGCCGGAGACGATCATCTCGTCGTCGCGGCCGTCGACGAAGAGGCGCCCGTCGGCGTCGATGTGGCCGACGTCGCCGCTGGAGAGGAGGCCGTCGATCGCCTCTTTTCCGCCGCCGCCGGTGTACCCCTCGAACGACATTTCGTTGCCGACGAAGATCCGCCCGACCGAGCCCTGCGGCACCTCGCGCCCGTCCTCGTCGTAGAGCCGGACCGTGGTGCCGCGCGGTGGCCGCCCGGCGGTCCCCGGCGCCGCCCGCAGGTCCTCCGGCGTCGCGATCGTCGCGTAGGCCACCTCGGTCGAGCCGTAGAGGTTGTAGACGGTGTCGCCGAAGCGGTCCATCCATTCGGTCGCCAGCTCGCCGGGCAGGGCCGAGCCCGAGAGCGAGGTGATCCGCAGCGAGGAGAGGTCGTAGCGCGCCAGCGTCTCCTCGGGCAGGGCGAGGATGCGCTGGATCATCACCGGCACCGCCGCCAGCACCTGCGCGCGGCTTTCCTGGACCGCCCGCAGCGTGTCCTCCGGGTCGAAGCGGCGCCGCAGCACCAGCGTCGACGCGGTCGGCAGGCCGATGATGAAGTGGAGGAAGCCCCAGGAGTGGAAGAGCGGCGCCGCGACCATCATCGTCTCGCCGCTGCGGAAGGGGATCTTGTCGATCAGCGCCGCGATCGTCAGCAGGCCTTCGGGGCTGGAGCGCTGAGCGCCCTTCGGAGTCCCGGTCGTGCCCGAGGTGAGGATGACGAAGTGCGGCTTCACCGCCGGCGGCCTGCGGTCGGAGTCGTCGCCCGTGGCGATCAGCTCCTCCAGCGTCCTCTCTCCCACGGCGCCCGGGTCGTCGGTCCAGGCCACGACCCGGGTGACGCTGTCCTCGACGCCCTCCAGCAACTCACCGAACTCCTCGTCGTGGATCAGCGCCTTCGGACCCTCGCGGCGCATCACCTCGGCCAGCTGCGGCCCGGCGAACATCGTGTTCAGGTAGAGCGCGTTGGCGCCGAGCTTGGCCGCCGCCAGCGTCGCCTCGAGGAACCCGCGGTGGTTGCGGCACATGATCCCGATCCCGTCGCCGGCGCCGATGCCGAGCTCGGAGGAGAGGGCGTCGGCGAGGGCGTTGGAACGGCGGTGCAGGCGCTCGAAGCTGAGCGCGCCGAGCTCGTCGACGACGGCGATCTCGTGCGGGTGGTGGATCGCCGCGGTGGCGATCCCGGTCGCCGGCGAGGCCCCCCAGCGCATGAAGGTGGTGCCGATCTTCACCGCCGTGTCCGGGCGCATCGCGCCGAGGATCCCCGCATCCCGCAGGACCCTGGCCTCGAAGGCGGTGTCGCTGATGGAACCCCACAGGCTCCCTGGGCTGACGCTCAGTTTCGCCATTGAACGGTGAAGACTATTCGCTATGGACGAGAGCTACCGCGATGCAGGCGATTCCCTCGCCGCGGCCGATCCATCCCATCCCCTCGTTGGTGGTCGCCTTGACGCTGACCCGGGCCGAGGTGGCCTCGCCGATCGTCCGCTCCATCTCGGCCCGGTAGGGCCCGAGGCGGGGGCGCTCGCAGATCAACGTCGCGTCGACGTTGACGATCGCCCCGGCGATCGTCCCGACCGCGGTCCGCAGCAGGTCGATCGAGTCGGCGCCCTTCCACTGCGGGTCGTCGTCGGGGAACAGGGTGCCGATGTCGCCGCCGCCGGCGGCGCCGAGCACGGCGTCGATCACGGCGTGGGTGAGGACGTCGGCGTCGGAGTGGCCCTCCAGCCCCAACTCGTGCTCGATCTCCACCCCACCGAGCACCAGCCGGCGCCCGGCGGCGAAGCGGTGGCTGTCGTAGCCGATCCCGACCATCCTCAGCGGACCCGGTCGCCCAGCGGCGCGAGGCCGCGCCGGCGCTGCTCGAAGACGCATATCTCCTCCACCCCGAGACGGTCGAGGAACTCGATCGCCAGGTCGTATCCGAACCCGACCTGCTCGGGCGTGTGGGCGTCGGAGGAGAGTGCGAACGGCGCCCCCGCCTCGACGCACATCTCGGCGAAGCCGAGCGACGGGTACAGCTCCCCGACCGGCTTGCGCAGGCCGGCGGTCGAGAGCTCGACGGCGATGCCGCTCTCGGCGATCGCCTCGACCGCGGGCTCGTAGAAGCCGCGCAGGTCGCGCTCCGGCAGCGGCCTGGCGCGTCCCCAGACCTTGACCAGATCGGGGTGGGCGAGGATGTCGAAGAGGCCGGAGCGGGCGCACTCGGCGAGCGTCTCGAAATAGCGGCGCCAGATCTCGTCCGGGTCGCCGCCAGCCTCCCAGACGTCGTAGCCCTCGTGGTCGACGGCGCCGTCGCCCTCGCCGACGAAGTGGACGGAGCCGACCACGTAGTCGAAATCGCGCGCCTCCAGCATCGCCGCGGTGCGCTCCTCGGCGCCGGGGACGAAGTCGCACTCGACGCCGAGCCGCAGCGGGGTCGAGCGGACGAACTCGCAGTAGGCGTCGAGGTCGTCGACGGCGTTCGCGACCCAGAGCGGGTGGCGCCAAAGGTGGAGCGACTGGCGGAAGCGGTAGACGTGCTCGGAGACGCCCAGCTCCTCGATCCCGGCCGCGGCCGCGGCCTCCAGGTAGCGCCCGACGTTGTCCTCGGTGAAGTAGCGCTCGGCGGTCGTGCCGTCCTCGTCGGGGCGCAGGTGGAGGTGGTAATCGGTGAGCACGCACCGAGCCTAGGACAATGGCGCCGCCGGTGGCCTGCTGGGCCTAGACTGGGGCCGGAATGGGCCGCCAGCTACTGCTCCTCGCGCTCGCCTTCGCCGGCGGCACCGCCGTGGCAGGGCTGCTGGGCGCGGTCAGCCTCGGGGTCGCCTTCGGGGTCGGCCAGCTCACCTTCGCGGCGATGCTGGTCTGGGTCCTGATGACGGACTGAGCGCGCGGTAGAGGTTAGTCGCGCATGGCGCGACTAACCTCTACCGCGTTTCCTCCCGGCGCTTGCTCAGCAGCATCTCGGCGACCCGCAGATCCAGCGGCGTCGTCACCTTGAAGTTCTCCGGGGACGACGGGTGGATCAGCACGGTCCCCCCCGCCGCCTCGACCAGCATCGCCTCGTCGGTGGCCGCGTCGCGCACCTCCGGCGCGACCTCGAGCGCCGCCCGCAGCGCCTCGACCCGGAAGACCTGCGGCGTCTGTGCCGCCCACAGCGTGGATCGGTCGAGGGTCCGCGCGACGACGAGATCTGGATTCGCCCCCTTCTGCGTGGTCGATGCAGGTACCGTCGGCTCGCCGGGCCCGGAGCCAGTCTGCTTGACCGTGTCGGTGACCGGGGTGGCGGCGATCGCGCCGGCGGCCTCGGGGTGGGCGTCGAGGTCGGCGATCAGGGACTCGACCAGCTCCGGGGTCAGCAGCGGCCGGGCGGCGTCGTGGATGGCGACCAGGGCGGTGCCGACGGCGGCCAGCGCGTTGGCGACCGACTGCGCCCTGGTGGCGCCGCCGGAGACGACGCCGAGGTCGTGGCCGCCCAGATCGTGGACGTGCCCGGGCGGCGCGGCGACGACGATCGAGCGCACCGGGCCGGACGCCCTGAAGGCGTCGATCGACCACTCGATCATCGGCCTCCCCGCCACCGGCACGAATGCCTTCGGGCCGCCGGCTCCGAGTCGCTCCCCGGAGCCGGCGGCCGCGATGACTGCGGTTGCCGCGGCGGCTCTACGCCGTGGTGGCGAAGCGCTCCTCCAGCAGGCCGTCGAGGTACTCCTCGGCGCCTTCCTCGTCCTTGTCGAGCGCGTACATGAACTCCGAGGCGAGAATCTTCTTCGCCCGGGTGTACATCTGCTTCTCCCCGGTGGAGAGGCCCTTCTCCATCTCGCGGATGGCGAGGTTGCGGACGACCTCGGCCAGCTCGAACACGTCGCCGGTCTTGATCTTCTCGCGGTTGTACTTGAAGCGCCGGTTCCAGTTCTTCGGCATCTCCGAGACCTCGTCGGTGAGGACGTCTGTGACCTTCTTGATTTCTTCCTCGTCGATGATTCGCCGCAAACCGGCTTTGCCCGCGTTCTCGCAGGGCACCATCACCGTCAGCTCGTTGTGGATGATCTTGATCGTGAGGTATTCACGCTCGCTCCCCATCAGCTCACGGGTCTCTTTGGTCAGCACCAGGCCCGCGCCGTGGTGGGGGTAGACGACCTTGTCGCCCTCCTCGAAGTCGCAGACGTAAACGACATCTTCCTCGAAGACTTCCTCCACGGTGGCCTCGTCTAGCTCGGAAATCGCTGACTCCTTTCGTTCTCGACGGCGATCATCGCCGTCAGCTCTGCAAGTACCGGTCGACCAGATCGACCTCCTGGAGCCGGCGCAGGCCCTCGCGGATGTCCTTGGCCCGCGATGGGCCGACTCCGTCGACGGCGGCGAGCTCTTGGTCGGAGGCCGCCAGGACCTCCTCCAGCCCGCCCAGCTCCTGGGTGATCTTCTGGACGACAAGCTTGGGAATGCGCGGAACCCGGCCCAGCACGCGGTAGCCGCGCGGGGTGACGGGGAAGTCCAGCGTGTTGAGCTTGCGGTCGTAGCCGAGCAGCTCGGCGAGACGACCGAAGTCGAGCACGTCCTGGTGGGGCATGCGGCCGAGCGCCTGCAGCACCGCGGTCAGGTTCTGCTCGGAGTCTTCGACGCTGTAGTCGCGGATCAGCGCGGTCTTGTCGGCGGCGACGCCGACCATCGTCTCCTCCAGCTGCATCTCGATCAACCGCCCCTCGGTCCCCAGCTCGACGATGTAGCGCTCGACCTCGACCGCCATCCGGGTCACCAGCTCGGACCGCTGCAGGACGGCGAGGGCGTCGTGCAGGACGCCGCCGCCCTCGAACTCGAGCGAGGTCAGCCGGGCCGAGACCTGGTCGAGCCGCTCGCGGTACTTCTCCAGCGTCGCCAGGCCCTGGTTGGCTTTGGCGAGGACGGCGGGGATCTCCTGGAGGATGTACTTGGTCCCCTCGACGTAGAGGGAGACGACGTCGCGCCGCTGGGAGACCGCGATCACCAGCGCCGTGGTCTGTTTGGAGACGCGCTCGGCGGTGCGGTGACGGGTCCCCGTCTCGGCGCTGAGAATCGTCGGATCGGGCATCAGCTGGACGTTGGCCCAGGCGATCGTCGTCGCCTCGCTGTTGAGCACGATCGCCCCGTCCATCTTCGCCACCTGGTAGAGCATCGCCGGCGTGTAGTCGACGTCGAGCTTGATCCCGCCCGAGAGCAGGTGGGAGATGTCGTCGAGCTCACCGACCACGAGCAGGCCGCCGGTGCGGGAGTGGACGATGTTGTCGATCCCCTCGCGCAGGGAGCCGCCAGGGGCGACCACGTCCAGCGCTCTGAGTAGCCGAGGATCTTGACGTTCGGAAAGCTCGTGGAGCTCATCCCCGGACAAAGAAGGCATCCCGTCTAGGATGGCAAAAAGCGCTCTGGAATGCGGTCTGCCAATACCCGAGTGGACACCTCGGATTTGGCTTTGTCAAGGAATCCGGTCACGCAACGGACAACGGCCCGGGTCTCCGCCTGCATCATAGGTGGAATCGGCGGTGATGGCGGTGGTGCCTCAGCTCCTCCCCCGTCGGCTCACCGGCCACCGCCGGGTCGGGGCCGCGCCGTGCGGGGTCGCGGACAAAAGCCCAGGTGAGGACGGCTCCGACCGCGCAGAGGGCGACCACGACCCAGGTCGAGCCGGCGATCGCGGCGGTGAAGGAGTGCCCGCTGCCGATCAGGGCGTGGAAGACGGCGCCGCACGCCGCCAGCGCCACCGCGCCGGCGACGATCCGGTCCATTGCCAGGACGCCGGAGGCGATCCCGACCTTCTCCCGCGGCATCGCTGCCATCGCCGCGGTCGACATCGGCGCGTAGACGAGGCCGAGGGCGATCCCGAACAGCAGGTAGCCGACCAGCAGCAGCGAGTAGGGGCTGGACGCCCCGATCCGGGTGAGGGCGAGCAGGCCGGCGACGCCGAACCCCATCCCCGCGGTCATCAGCCGCCGCGAGCCGAAGGCGGCGATCAGCCGGCCCGAGAAGGGCGAGACGAAGACCATCGGCGCGGTCACCGGCAGAATCAGCAGGCCGCTCTCGACCGGCGAGTGCCCGCGCACGTCCTGCAGGTACTGGGGCTGGAAGAACATCACCGTCCAGTAGGCGCCGACCAGCGCGAAGGCGGCCGCGCTGGCGCCGAAGTAGGGGCCGTTGCGAAACAACGAGAACTCGACGATCGGCGCCCGCGAGGAAACCTCGACCCGCCAGAAGGCGACCAGCGCCAGGACGCCGGCGAGCGCAAGGACGACCGTCGCCCCGTCGCTCCATTCGTCGGACTGGATCAGCGCCAGGACCACGGCCGTCAGCCCGAAGGTGAGGGCCGCGAGGCCGGGCCAGTCGATCCGCGTTCCGGCGCCGGGATCGGTCGACTCGGGCGCCGCCGCCAGCACGATCGCCACCCCCAGCGCCGAGATCGGCACGTTGATCCAGAAGATCAGCCGCCAGTCGACTTCGATCAGGATCCCGCCGACCAGCGGGCCGATCGCCAGCGCCACCGCGGAGACCGCCGCCCAGATGCCGAGCGCCCGCGGCTGCTCGTCGGTCGGGAAGGCATTGCAGACGATCGCCAGCGAGAGGGTCAGCATCGGCGCCGCGCCCGCCCCCTGTACCACGCGGCCGGCGATCAGCGTGAGCTGGTCGGAGGCGGCGCCGGAGAGCACCGAGCCGGCGGCGAAGACGACCATCCCGACCACGAAAACCTTCCTGCGCCCGAACATGTCGCCGAGCCGTCCGGCGGTGACGACGAGGACGGCGATCACCAGCAGGTAGCCGTTCATCACCCACTGCAGCCCCGCCGAGCTGGCGCCGACGTCGCCGCGGATCGAGGAGAGCGCCAGCGCCACCACGGTCGAGTCGAGCATCAACAGGAACAGGCCGAAGCAGGTCCCGGCCAGCGTCCACCACTTGCGGTCCATCGCACGACGCTACCGGTGCGTGCGGCGGGGGCTTCAGGCGTGGGTCGCGACGAGGTCGCGGGCGGGGTCCAGGCCCCAGCGGTCGCCGACGGCGGCGAGGTCTTCGTTGAGGGGCCAGGAATCGGCGCGCTCGTCGCCCTCGTGGCCGGGGGTGCCGCCCTTCAGCGGCATGCAGTTCGAGTTGTCGCCGATCGCCCGGATCGCGGCGACGTCCTCGGCGCTGAGACGGATCTCGGCCGGCAGCGCCGCCAGCTCCACCCGCTTCTCCTCGACCGGGCGCGCCTCGGGCCCGGCCTCCTGGATCAGGGTCGGGGCCACGCACTCGACCGCGGGGTGAGCGAGGTTCCACTGGCAGGCGAGCTGGATCGGGGTCAGGCCGGCCCGCTCGGCGTATGGCATCACCTGCGCCAGCTTCTCCAGCCCCTGCTCGATCCAGCCGGCGGGACGGAAGCCGCGGTGGTCGGTGCGGCCGAGCTCCATCCCCGCCCGCATGTCCCCCCAGAAGACGCCGCCGAAGTCGGCGACCCGGGTCAGCACCTTGACGTCGTGGCGCTCGGCCGCGTCGAGGCAGAGCTCGCCGGGCCAGGGCTCGAACGGGTTGAGGATGATCATCGCCCAGTCGACCCGGTCGCCGAAGCGCTCCAGGCAGGAGATGATGTCGAGGGTGAAGCCGTTGGCGGGTCCGGGGGCGACGCCGATCCGCTCCGCCAGGCCGGCCTCGCGCAGCGCCGCCATCCCGTCCCAGACCGCCTCGCTGGTGTAGCCGGTGCGGTCGGGGTTGTGGAGCAGGATGAGGTCGAAGCTGTCGATCCCGATCCGCTCCAGGCTGCGCTCGGTCGCCATCCGCAGGTAGCTCGCGTACTGGTCCGACCCGCGCAGGCGCGGGTCGGTGAAGCGCGGGAAGCCCTTCGGCCCTTCGCGCTCGCCCTCGTAGAAGTCGTGGCCGACGGCCCCTACCGCCGTGAAGCTCTCGCGCGGCACGCCCTCCAGGGCCACTCCGAGAACGCTGTCGGCGCCGCCCTGGCCGTAGGCGTCGGCGCTGAGGACGGTGTCGATCCCGTTGCCGGGGCGCAGCAGCGCCGCGAGCCGATCCTCGGAGATCTCCTCGCCGAAGTGCATGAACCGGCCACCGCTCCAGGTTCCGATCGCGACGCGGCCCGGCTGGCTCACAGCAGGGCCTCGCTCAGGACTCGCCGTCGCCGTGAGGCGGGGCGTCGTCGCCACCGTGGTCGCCCTTGCGGGCTCCGACGCCGACCTTCTCCGGCTCCGGCGGCAGCTTCTTCTGCGGTTTCTTCGGGGCGATGATCGTCAGGCTGAGCGGTTTGTCCTCCTCGTCCCCCGAGGGGTCGCGGGCGACCATCACCGTCGAGCCCGGCTCCATCTGGCCCTGGCGCAGGACTTCGTCCGCCAGCGGGTCCTCGATGTAGCGCTGGATCGCCCGCCGCAACGGGCGGGCGCCCATCGACGGGTCCCAGCCTTTCTCGACCAGCAGGTCCTTGGCCTCGTCGGTCAGCTCGAGCTGCAGTTCGTGCTCGGCGACCTGGACGCGGACCCGGGCGATCATCAGGTCGATGATCTCCTTGACCTGGTCTTTTTCCAGCTTGTGGAAGACGATCACCTCGTCGATCCGGTTGAGGAACTCAGGCCGGAAGACTTTCTTCAGGTCGCTCATGATCCGGTTCTTCATGTCGTCGTAGGACATGCCGGTCTCGTCGGAGACGGTGAACCCGATCGAGGTGTTCTTCGAGATCTCCGAGGCGCCGATGTTCGAGGTCATGATCACGATCGCGTTGCGAAAGTCGACGGTGCGGCCCTGCGAGTCGGTGAGCCGGCCGTCCTCGAGGATCTGCAGGAGGATGTTGAAGACGTCCGGGTGGGCCTTCTCGATCTCGTCGAGCAGCAGCACCGAGTACGGCTTGCGGCGCACGGCCTCGGTCAGCTGGCCGCCCTCGTCGTAGCCGATGTAGCCCGGGGGCGAGCCGACCAGGCGGCTGACCGCGTGCTTCTCCATGTACTCGGACATGTCGATCCGGACCATCGCCTCCTCGTCGCCGAAGAGGAAGTCGGCGAGAGTGCGGGCGAGCTCGGTCTTGCCGACCCCGGAGGGGCCGAGGAAGATAAACGAGCCGGCCGGGCGCTTCGGATCCTTGATCCCGGCCCGGGAACGGCGGATCGCTTTCGAGACGGCGGTGATCGCGACCTCCTGGCCGATCACGCGCTTGTGGAGTTCCTCCTCCATCCGGATCAGCTTCTTGGTCTCGGCCTCGGTCAGTTTGAAGACGGGGATCCCGGTCCACATCGAGACGATGTCGGCGATCTCCTCCTCGCCGACGACCGGGCGCTCGCCGTTCTCGCCCTCCGCCCACTCGTCTTCGAGCTGGCGCTTTTTCGTCGTCAGCTGGCGCTCGGTGTCGCGCAGGTTGGCGGCCTTTTCGAACTCCTGGGCCTCGATCGCGGCCTCCTTCTCGCGCCGCGTCGTCTCGATTTCCTCCTCGAGGTCGCGGTACACGGGCGGAGTGCTCATCGACTTGATCCGCATCCGCGAGCCCGCCTCGTCGATCAGGTCGATCGCCTTGTCGGGCAGGAAGCGGTCCGAGATGTAGCGGTCGGCGAGCTCGGCAGCAGCGGCCAGCGCTTCGTCGTTGATCGTCACCCGGTGGTGCTGTTCGTAGCGCTCGCGCAGGCCCTCGAGGATCCGCACGGTGTCCTCGGGCGAGGGCTGGTCGACCTTGATCTGGGCGAAGCGGCGCTCCAGGGCGGAGTCGCGCTCGAGGTACTTGCGGTACTCGTCCAGGGTCGTCGCGCCGATCGTCTGCAGCTCGCCGCGGGCCAGGGCCGGCTTGAGAATCGAGGCCGCGTCGATCGCGCCCTCGGCGGCGCCGGCGCCGACCAGGTTGTGGAGCTCGTCGATGAAGAGGATGATGTCGCCGCGCTGGGTGATCTCTTTCATCACCTTCTTGAGGCGCTCCTCGAACTCGCCGCGGTACTTCGAGCCGGCGACCAGGGCGGCCAGGTCGAGCGTGTAGATCTGTTTGTTCTTCAGCAGCTCGGGGACCTCGCCTTTGTTGATCCGGGCGGCCAGCCCCTCGACCACGGCGGTCTTGCCGACGCCGGGCTCGCCCAGCAGCACCGGGTTGTTCTTGGTGCGGCGGGAGAGGATCTGCATGATCCGCTCGATCTCGGTCTCGCGGCCGATCACCGGGTCGAGCTTGCCCTCCTCGGCGAGGCGGGTCAGGTTGCGACCGAACTGGTCGAGCAGTTTCGAAGACTTTTTGCCCTCGCCCTGGCCGCCGCCCCCGCCGCCGCCCTGACGGCGCCCGCCGGGACCGGACAGCATCCGGATCACCTCGTTGCGGATCTTGTCGGAATCGGCGTCGAAGTCGAGCAGGATGCGGGCGGCGACGCCCTCGTTCTCACGCACCAGGCCGAGCAGGATGTGCTCGGTGCCGATGTAGTTGTGGCCGAGGCTGAGCGCCTCGCGCAGCGCCAGCTCGAGCACCTTCTTGGCGCGCGGGGTGAACGGGATCTGGCCGGAGGTGACCTCCTCGCCGGAGCCGACGATGCGCACGACCTGGGAGCGCACACGTTCGACGGTGATGTCGAGAGACTCGAGAACCCGCGCCGCGAGGCCCTCCTCCTCGCGCAGCAGACCGAGCAGGATGTGCTCGGTGCCGATGTAATTGTGCTTGAGCGTCCGGGCCTCCTCCTGCGCTAGGACGACGACCTGACGAGCCCTCTCGGTGAATCGCTCGAACAAATGAATCCTCTTCTTGGTCGAACCCGGTTAGTCCGAGTTTGTACCGGCAGACACCCATCTAAGATCGGAAGGCGCCCTTGTTCTCGTTAACTCTACCGAGACCGTACACCCGGCCTCGGGTCCGGGCCGGCCGCTAAGAGCGGCCTTTTCCCGGGCCGACGGGACGAAAACCCATCGTCACCAGTGGAAATCGGCCGATCGGCCGCCGGGTTCAGGTTTTCATCGCCGGGAAGAGCAGGACTTCGCGCAGCGTCGAGGCGCCGGTGAGCATCATCACCAGGCGGTCGATCCCGAGCCCGACGCCGCCGGTCGGCGGCATTCCCTGCTCCAGCGCCTCGACGAACGCCTCGTCGTAGGGCTGGGCCTCTTCGTCGCCGCGCTCCAGCTCGGCGACCTGCTGCTGAAAGCGGCGGCGCTGCTCGTCGGGGTCGTTCAGCTCGGTGAAGGAGTTGGCGATCTCGATCCCGCCGGCGAAGGCCTCCCAGCGCTCGACCAGGCCCGGCTCGGTGCGGTGGGCCTTGGCGAACGGTGAGAGCTCGACCGGGTAGTCGAGGATGAAGGTGGGTTGGATCAGGGCCGGCTCGACGTCGCGCGAGAGCAGGCCGTCGACCAGCTTGCCCCAGCCCTCGGCCGGGTCGGGCTCGGTGCCCATCGCCGCCGCCAGCGCCTCCCGGGACGGGTGCTCGGCGATGTCGAGGCCGGCGCGCTCGAGGATCGCCTGGCGCAGGGTGATCCGGCGCCAGGGCGGGGCGAAGTCGATCTCCTCCTCGCCGCGCTTGACCTTGGTCGTCCCGAGCACCCGCTCGGCGACCTCGGCGACCATCAGCTCGAGGTCGTGCGCGGTCTTCTCGTAGTCGGCGTAGGCCTCGTACCACTCCAGCATCGTGAACTCGGGGTTGTGCTTGTGCGAGACGCCCTCGTTGCGGAAGTCCTTGCCGAGCTCGTAGACGCGGTCGATGCCGCCGACCACGAGCCGCTTCAGGTAGAGCTCGGTGGCAATTCGCAGGTAGAGGTCCCGGTCGAGCGCGTTGTGGTGGGTGGTGAAGGGGCGCGCCAGGGCGCCGCCGTAGAGCGGCTGCAGCACCGGCGTCTCGGCCTCGACGTAACCGTGCTCGTCGAGCCAGCGGCGCACCTCGGCGATCGCGCGGGCGCGGATCCGGAAAATGCGGCGGCTGTCCTCGTTGGCGATCAGGTCGAGCTCGCGGCGGCGGAACCGCGTCTCGGTGTCCTCGAGCCCGTGGAACTTGTCCGGCGGCGGCCGCAGGCTCTTGGCCAGCAGGCGCCAGTGGTCGAGCGCCAGCGAGAGCTCGCCGCCGCGGCGGGTCGCCATCGCCGTCCCCTCGACGCCGACGATGTCGCCGAGGTCGAGGTCGACCAGCATCGCGTAGGCCTCGGGGCCGAGCAGGTCCTCGCGCGCGTGCAGCTGGATCTGGCCGCTGCCGTCGCGCAGGTCGAGGAAGCACGCCTTGCCGTGGCCGCGCCGGGCGACGATCCGCCCCGCGACCCGGTGCCGGGAGTCGGTCTCGATCCCCGGCGACAGGCCGGCATGGGCCGCCCGCACCTCGGCGACGTCCTCCCGCCCCGAGAACTCGTGCGGGAACGGCTCGATCCCCGCCTCGCGGATCCGCTCCAGCTTCTCGCGCCTATCGCGGAGGACGTCGGAGAGCTTGGGCTGGTCTGTGGGCTCGCTCATCGCGGCGCGAGCCTATCGAGGGTCAGGCCGTCTCAATCTTGGTGATTTTCAGTTTCTTCTTCGGCCCGCGCGGAACCTCGACCGTGACCACGTCGTTGCGCCTGCGGCCGACCAGCGCTTTGCCGATCGGCGACTCGTTCGAGAGCTTGTGCTCGAGCGGGTTCGCCTCGGTCGAGCCGACGATCTGGAATTTCTGCGAGTCGCCGGTTTTCTGGTCCTTGACGTGGACGACCGAGCCGAACCCGACCTCGTCGGTGCCGAGCGCCTTCTCGTCGATCACGGTGGCGCGCCGCAGCCGCTCCTCGAGCTGGGCGATACGGCCCTCGAGCAGCGCCTGTTCGTTCTTGGCGTCGTCGTATTCGGCGTTCTCGGAGATGTCGCCGAATTCCCTCGCTTCCTTGATCCGCGCCGCGACCTCGCGGCGTTTCGTCGTCGAGAGGAACTCGATCTCCTCTTTCAGCTTCTCGAGCCCCTCGGGGGTGATGACAGCCTGACGACTCACGTTGAACTACCTCGCTTTGTGGGTTTGAGAAGAGCCGCAAAGCGACTCCCAGACCGAAAAAAACGCCCCGATGCGGCCACCAAACTCGCCACATCCAGGCACGGAATCGCGGGATTATAGCGAGGGTCTCAGGCGGGCAATCAAGAGTGCTCTAAGCAACCGCGAATGTCTGCGCCAGGCCGCCGATCAGCTCCCTGGCGCGGCCCAGATCGGCGCTGCGCTGCAGCTCCTCGGCGACCTCGCGGGGAGCCTGCAGCCGCTCCGTGTACCAGGGGTAGAACTTGCGCAGGTAGCGCTCTGCGCGCTCGGGGCCGAGGTGCTCCTCGGCCCGGTCGACCACCCAGAGCAGCTCGGCCACGACCTCCTCGCGGCTGGGCGGCTCGGTGCGCCGGCCGGTCAGCTCCTCGAACAGCCAGGGGTTGCCGAGCGAGCCGCGGGCGATCATCACCGCGGCGGCCCCGGACTCGCGGAAGGCGCGGCCTGCCGCCTCGGCGCTGTCGAGGCCACCGGAGACGATCACCGGCACCTCGACCCGCTCCACCAGCTCGCGGGCGAGCGCGTAGTCCGGCGACCCCTTGTGGCCCTTGGTCGCCGGGCGCGGGTGGATCCCGATCGCCGCCACCCCCGCCTCCTCGGCGAGCCGCACGGCGAGGTCGTAGCCGGAGCGGTCGCCGGCCACGATCCCCGAGCGCAGCTTCACCGTCACCGGCAGGCCGCTGCCCTCGCCGGCGGCGCGGGCCAGTGCCAGCGCCAGCTCGGGGTCGCGCAGCAGCTGGGCACCGGCGCCGGTGCGGCGCACCTTCGGGACCGGGCAGCCCATGTTGATGTCGATCAGGTCGGCACCCGCCTCGGCGGCGATCTCGGCGCCGGAGCGCATCACCTCGGCGTCGTGGCCGAACAGCTGCACCGAGACCGGGTGCTCGTCGGGGTGGATCCGCATCAGGTCGCGCAGGGTGCGCTCGTTGCGGTAGTGGAGGGCGAAGCTCGAAACCATCTCGGAGACCGCCAGCCCGGCGCCGTGGCGTTTGGCCTGAAGGCGCACGAACCAGTTGCCGATGCCGGCCAGCGGCGCCAGCAGGACGCGGTTGCCGATCTCGACGTCGGCGATCCGGAACGGGTCAGTCAGCTTTGGGGGAGTTGCGCTCATGGATCAATCGCAGTCCCTTCAGGGTAAGCATGTCGTCCACGTCCTCGATCGTCTCCGTGTACGGGACCACGACCGAGGCGAGGCCGCCGGTGGCCAGCAGCCGCGGGCCCGGCAGTTCCTCTTCGATCCGCCGCACGAGGCCGTCGATCAGGCCGGCGAAGCCGAAGACGAAGCCGGACTGGATCGCGGCCCGGCTGGAGCGGCCGATCGCCGCGTCGGGCTCGCCGAGGTCGATGCGGGTGATCCGGGCCGCCCGCTCGATCAGGGCGCTGAGCGAGATCTCCAGCCCCGGGCCGATCGCCCCGCCGAGGTACTCGCCGGCGGCGGAGACGGCGTCGACGTTGATCCCAGTGCCGAAATCGACCACCACGCACGCGTCCTGGAAACGATCGTAGGCGGCGATCGCGTTGACGAGGCGGTCGGCGCCGACCTCGAGGGGGTTGTCGATGCGGATCGGCATCCCCGTCTTCACCCCGGGGCCGATCGTCAGGCAGTCGGCCTCCAGGTAGCGGTCGACGAGGCGCTCGTACTGGACCCCGAGCGGCGGCACGACCGAGGAGACGCAGACCGCGTCGACCTCGCCGAAGGACATGCCGCAGAGCGAGAAGAGGCCGGCGATCCGCTCTGCCAGCTCGTCTCCCGTCGCCCCCGATCGGGTCTGGAACCGCCAATGCTCGATCAGCCGTTCGCCGTCGAAGGCGCCCAGGTGGGTCTGCGTGTTGCCGACGTCGACCGCGAGGAGCACCGCGGGATTATTACGGCCCGGTTGGGATCGGTGGCGAACTGGGCCGTCCTGTGCATAGGATCGTGGCGTGGACGCACGCCTCTTCGTCATCCCCGCATCGCATCCGGGCATCGCCGCCGAGCTGATGCTCCAGCACAAGGGAATCGCCTACAAGCGGACCGACCTAATGCCGGTGATCTCCAAGGTCGCGCTGCGCGCGCTCGGCTTTCCCGGCGTCACCGTGCCGGCGCTGAAGGTCGACGGCTCCCGGGTGCAGGGGTCGCGGCAGATCGCCCGCGAACTGGACCGCCTGCGCCCCGAGCCGCCCCTCTTCCCCACCGACCCCGAGCGGCGGGCCGCGGTCGAAGAGGCCGAGCGCTTCGGCGACGAGGAGCTGCAGCACCCGGTCCGCCAGCTCCTCTGGTGGGCGATCAAGCGCGACCGGGGGCCGCTGCGAAGCTACTCGGAGGGCGCCAGGCTGGGGATCCCGATCGACCTGGCGATGATGACCGCGGCGCCGATCGTCGCCCTCTCGGCACACTTCAACGAAGCCAACGACGACAACGCGCGCCGCGACCTCGCCGCCCTGCCGGGGATGCTGCAGCGAATCGACGACTGGATCGCCGCCGGCGTCCTCAACGGCGAGCAGCTCAACGCAGCCGACTTCCAGATCGCCCCCAGCATCGGCCTGGCGATGACCCTCGCCGACCTGCGCCCGTCGATCGAGGACCGCCCCTGCGGAGCGCTGGCGAAGCGGATCGTCCCGAACTACCCCGGCCACACCCCGCCGATCCTGCCGGCTGGCTGGCTCGAGCCGCTGCGCGGCGAGCCGGCGGCGGCGTAGCGGGGCGCTCCCCGGCCGGGGCTCGGGCCGCGGGCGCTCCTTCGCCGGGGCTCGGGCCGCGGCTGGAGGGTCGGGTGTCCCTCTCCATTGCTGGGTTTTTCGCTGTGGAGCGCTCCCCCCGTCCGAGCTACGCGCTCGAGCGCGAAGAAGAGGACGCCGCGCCTGCGAGGGACACCCGACCCTCCAGCCCCGCTCCGGGAGCGTGGCCGAGCTTTTGCCCCCTATAGAGGGCAAAACCTCGGCCACGAGGAAGCTTCCGTCCCCTGGAGCATCTCCCGATTCTCGGGAGCTGCCTCACCTCGGGAAGCGGGGACGCGATTCGTGGGGAGGGGTGGGGGTGTCCCTCTCGCGCAGCGGCGTCCTCCTTTTCGCTCGGGCGCTCCTGCTCGGACGGGCTGAGCGCTCCCCAGCGAAAAACCCAGCAAGCGAGAGGGACACCCCCACCCCTGCACGCCAACCCCGTCCCCGGCAACCGACCCCTACAGCGCGCCAACCCGCTCGACCCGCTGGCCCGGGGGCAGCGCCGCGAGACAGTCGGCGAGCCTGGTCCCGTCCGGCAGGGTCAGCTCCGGGTCGAGCTCGAGCAGCGGCGCGAGCACGAAGCGGCGGCTGACGACCTCGGGGTGCGGCAGGGTGAGGCGGTCGGTGCGCAGCTCGAGGTCGCCGAGCAGGAGCAGGTCGACATCGAGCGGGCGCGGGCTGTGGCGGAGCGTGGCGAAGGAGCGGCCGCGCTCGGCCTCGACCGCCTTGCAGGCGTCGAGCAGGGCGTCCGGCTCCAGCTCGGAGCGGATGCGGATGGCGGCGTTGAGGAAATCGGGCTGGTCGAGGATCTCGCCGACCGGCTCGGTCACGTAGGCCGAGGAGGCCGCGTCGATCGCCACGCCGCGAGCAGGGAGCAGCTCGAGCGCGGCGCGCAGGTGGCCGGCGCTGTCGCCGACGTTGGAGCCGAGGCCGAGGTAGCCGGTGCGCCCCAACTAGCCCTCGTGGGATTCGGCGTCCTCGTCGACGACCCGCTCCTGACTGACCTCGACCGCGATCTCCTGGATCGCCAGCGGCAGCGGCGGCTCCGGCTTGGCGGCGCGGACGCGGACCGACTCGCAGCCGTAGCGCTCCATCAACCTGGAGCCGACCACCTGGGCCAGCCGCTCCAGGGTGCGATAGCTGCGCTCGGTCGCCGCGAGGGCGACGATGTCGCAGACCTCGGCGTAGTCGACCGTGTCCTCGAGCCGGTCGGTCAGCACCGCGTCGCAGTCGGGGACGTCGAAGGAGATGTCGAGCTCGAGCCGCTGGCCGACCTCCTGCTCGGCGTCGGAGACGCCGTGGTGGGTGTAGATCGAGAGCCCGCGGATCTCGACTTCGGCGCTCGACTCGATGCCGTTGCCGGGCGACTCCATCAGACGATCCGTCCCGTGCGCATGCGGGGAACCTACCCGAGGATCGCGCTCGCCACGGCCATCGCCTGGCCGACCTCGGCGACGTCGTGGACGCGGAGCACGTCGGCGCCCTCGACGGCGGCGAGCACCGATGAGGCGATCGTGCCGCCCAGCCGCTCGCGCGGCCCTGACCCGTCGACCCGGCCGATGAAGCTCTTGCGCGAGGTGCCGACGACCAGCGGCCGCCCCGGCCCGGTCAGCTCGGGGAGCCGGCGCAGCAGCTCCATGTTGTGCTCGTTCGCCTTCCCGAAGCCGATCCCGGGGTCGAGCCAGATCCGCTCCTCGGCGATGCCGGCGGCCTGCGCCGCATCGAGGCGCTCGGTGAGAAAGGAGCGGACCTCCGCGACGACGTCGTCGTAGGCCGGTTCGCGCTGCATCGTCCGCGGGTTGCCGCGCATGTGCATGAGGACGACGGTGGCCTCGCGCTCGGCGCACAGTGGCGCCATCCGTGGGTCGCCGCGCAGGGCGGTGACGTCGTTGACGATCGTCGCCCCGGCGTCCAGCGCCGCCGCGGCGACCGCAGCCTTGGAGGTGTCGACCGAGACCTCGGCCCCACAGCCGGCCAGCCCCGCGACCACCGGCAGCACCCGCCGCAGCTCCTCGGCCTCCGGCACCTCCTCCGCCCCGGGCCGAGTCGATTCCCCCCCACGTCGAGGATCGCCGCCCCGTCTCGGATCAGCTCGTAGCCGTGCTCGACGGCCCGGTCCGGATCCAGGTACAGGCCGCCGTCAGAAAACGAGTCGGGGGTCACGTTGACGACCCCCATCAACTTGACCGGTTGGGTCAGCTGGCGTCGCCGCCTGCGAAGCCGGGCCTTGGCCGCGGCGCCGGGCGGGCGCCGCCGAGCTGGGGGCGTTCGGGCTCGGGCTCGGGCTGGGCCGGCTTGGCCGGCTCCTCGTCGTCGGCGAAAACCTCGCCCTCCGGCTTGCCTTCGAGCAGCGCCGCGAACTCGTCGGCGTCGATCGTCTCGCGCACCAGCAGCAGTTTGGAGACCCGGTCCAGCTCCTCGCGGTGTTCGTTGAGCAACCCCTTCGCGGTCTGGTGCGCCCCCTCGACGATGCGGCGGATCTCGTCGTCGATCTCGCGGGCGATCTCGTCGGAGTAGTCGGGCTCGGCGGAGAACTCGCGGCCGAGGAAGGGCTGGCCGCGGTCGTGGCCGAAGACGCGCGGGCCGAGTCGCTCGGACATCCCGAACCGCATCACCATCTGCTTCGCCGTCTCGGTCACCTTTTCGAGGTCGTTGGAGGCGCCGGTGGTGATCTCGCCGAAGACGATCTCCTCGGCGGCGCGGCCGCCCAGGGTCATCGCCATCGTGTCGGTCAGCTCGGCGCGGGTGGTGAGGAACTTGTCCTCGGTCGGCAGGCTGATCGTGTAGCCGAGCGCCTGGCCACGGCTGATCACCGAGATCTTGTGGACCGGGTCGCAGTTGGGGAGCAGGTGGCCGACGATCGCGTGCCCGAGCTCGTGGTACGCGGTGATCAGGCGCTCCTTCTCGCTCATCACCCGGGTCTTCTTCTCCGGGCCGGCGATCACCCGCATGATCCCCTCCTCGAGCTCCTTCATCGTGATCTCGCGGTTGCCGGAGCGGGCGGTGAGCAGGGCCGCCTCGTTGATCAGGTTGGCGAGGTCGGCACCGGTGAAGCCGGGGGTCTGGCCGGCCAGCGTGTCGAGGTCGATTTCGCGCCCCAGCGGCTTGCCGCGGGTGTGGACCTCGAGGATGTGCTTGCGGCCTTTGCGGTCGGGTCGGTCGACGACGACCTGGCGGTCGAAGCGGCCGGGCCGCAGCAGTGCCGGGTCGAGGATGTCGGGCCGGTTGGTGGCGGCGATGAGAATGATGTTGTCCTTCATCTCGAAGCCGTCCATCTCGACCAGCAGCTGATTCAGGGTCTGCTCGCGCTCGTCGTGGCCACCGCCCATGCCGGCGCCGCGGTGGCGGCCGACGGCGTCGATCTCGTCCATGAAGATGATGCAGGGCGAGTTCTGCTTGGCCTGCTCGAATAGGTCGCGGACGCGGCTGGCGCCGACGCCGACGAACATCTCGACGAAGTCCGAGCCGGAGATCGAGAAGAAGGGGACGCCGGCCTCGCCGGCGACGGCGCGGGCGAGCAGCGTCTTGCCGGTCCCGGGCGGTCCGTATAGAAGGACGCCCTTGGGGATGCGGGCGCCGAGCGCCTGGAACTTCTTCGGGTTCTCGAGGAATTCCTTGATCTCCTCGAGCTCCTGCACCGCCTCGTCAACGCCGGCGACGTCGCGGAAGGTGATTTTCGGCGCGTCCACGGACATCCGCTTGGCTTTCGATTTGCCGAAGTTCATCACCCGCGAGCCGCCGCCCTGCATCTGGTTCATCAGGAAGATCCAGAAGCCGAAGAAGAGGACGAAGGGGAGGATGTAGGTGAGCAGCGAGAGCAGGCTCGAGCCGCCGGTCCCGTGCACCTTGGTGACGGTGAGGCCGCCAGCCTTTTCGCCTTCTTCGAGGACCCTCAGCAGTTCTGGTTCGGTCTGCGGCGGGTACCCGGTGGAGAAGCTTTCGCCGTTGGTCTCCTTGATGTCGAGGGTGCTGTCCTTGACGTTGACGTTGACTTCTTCGACCTTGCCGCTGGCGATCAGGCCGGTTTTCGGCTTCACCAGTTCGGTGTAGGGGGGCGCTTCCGTGCCGGACTGGTTGGTGATCACCTTCTGGGCGATGAACGCCAGGATCACTACCAGCAGGATCGGGAACGCCGCGCTTTTGAAGAACCGCCTCAAGGTAAGAAATCAGCGTACCAGGGCGGTTTTGCGTGCCTACTCGGCGAGAGCCGCGACGTAATCGAGATTGCGGAAGTGCTGAGCGTGGTCGAGGCCGTAGCCGATCGCGAACCGGTTGGGGATCTCGAAGCCGACGTAGCGCGGCGAAAGGTCGACCCGCAGCCGCTCCGGCTTGGTCAGCAGGGCGCAGACCTCGAGCGATGCGGGGTTGCGGGCGCGCAGGTTGCGCATCAGGTAATGGAGCGTCAGCCCGGAGTCGATGATGTCCTCGACGATCAGGACGTGGCGGCCTTCGATCGGCGAGTCGAGGTCCTTGAGTATGCGGACGACGCCCGAGGAGTCGGTCTGGGATCCGTAGCTCGAGACCGCCATGAAGTCGATCTCGCAGGGGACGTCGATGCTGCGCATCAGGTCGGCGAGGAACAGCACCGCGCCCTTGAGGACGCCGACCAGAACCAGCTCCCGCCCCTCGTAGTCGCGGCTGACCTCCACCCCCAGCTCCGCAACCCGCCGCTGCAGGTCCTCCCTGGCGACAAGCGTCTCCCCGATCGCGGCCTCACTCACCGGCCGCAGTCTAGATACATGGACGACGGGCCGAAATCAGGCCCGTGCGTCACGTTTTCGGCCCGTCGGCCTCAGGTCTGCTCGGCGCGGAGGATGCCGCGGTCGGCGATGGCGCGGACGCCGCGGCCGAGGTCGAGCATGGACCGTCCGCTCGGGCGCAGGTCGGCGACCTGGTCGGCGAAGCGGGCGGCGCCGGGGACGGGACGGCCGGCGGCCGCGTCGGCGAGGCGCTGCAGGACCAGCCGCCGCAGGGCCGAGGGCAGCGCCGCGAAGCGCCCGAGGGCGATCGCGCCCGGGGGCGCACCCGCAGCGCCGTCGAGCTCGGCGGCGACGAGGGCGTCGAGCACCTCCGCCTCCTCGCGCAGCAGCTCCGCCGTGCGCAGGACGTTGGCCGCGGCGGCCGGATGGATCCGCGACAGCTCCGGCAACAGGCCGGCGCGGATCCGGTTGCGGGCATAGGCCGGTTCGGCGTTGGTCGCGTCCTCTCGCCAGGCCAGGCCACGGCGCTCGCAGTAGGCCGTGACCTCCGCCCGGGTGGTCCCCAGCAGGGGCCTGGCGAGGGTGCCGTCGCTCGGCTTCATCCCCAGCAGCGCCCGGCGGCTCGGCGAGGAGGCGAGGCGGTAGAGGATCGTCTCGACCTGGTCGTCGGCGGTGTGGCCGGTGACGATCGTCGCGCCCCGCGGCCGGGCCAGCCGCTCGGCCGCGGCGTAGCGGCGCTCGCGCGCCCAAGCCTGCAGGTTGCCGGGCCCCTCGGAGCGGCGCGGCCGCTCGACCACCAGCTCGACACCGAGCCGGCCGCAGAGCGCGGCGCAGTGGCGCTCGTCCTCGTCGGCCTCGGCGCGCAGCCCGTAGTTGACGTGCAGCACCGCCACCGCGGCGGCACCGCGCGCCCGCACCGCCAGGTCGAGCATGCAGACGGAGTCGCGGCCGCCGGAGAGCATCGCCACCAGCGGCACCGGCGGCGCGATCAGCCCGTCCTCGACCAGCCGCTCCAGCAGTCGCTCGTCATCCACGGATCCGAGTCTAGGAGCGGCGCTCAGGAACCGCGGACGACGAACAGCTCGGTCGGCTCCGGGAAGCCCTTGAGGACGACCTGGCCGATCGGCTCCAGGTCGAGCCCCCCCTTGCCTTCGACCGCCTCGGCGACGCGATCGGTCACCAGCACCTCGCCGGCCTGGGCGCGGTTGACGACCCGGTGGGCGAGGTTGACCTGGCTGCCGAAGTAGTCGCCGTCGCGGTAGACGCTCTCCCCGGAGTGAATTCCTACCCGCGGCCGTGGCCGCCGCGGAAAGCGGCCGAGGAGGCGGACGGCCCACTCGGTCAGCGAGGCGGCGTCGGGAGAGACGACCATCACCTCGTCGCCGATCGTCTTCACGATGGTCGCCTCGGGCGGCAGCGACGCCTCCACCGATTCGACGAAGTTCTCGACCGTCTCGAGGGCCTCCAGGTCCCCCTCCTCCTCGGTGTAGCGGGTGAAGCCGGTGAGGTCGATGAAGCAGAGGGTCATGGTCACGTGGCCGAGTTCCATTTCGGCGGTGTCGACGCCCAGGTCGGTCTCCATGTGGCCGACCACGTCCTGCTCGAGGAAGAAGCGCAGGTAGCGGTTGTGCAGGTACTCGGTCAGCGGCGGAGCCAGCGGCAGGATGTCGGCCGCCAGCTCCCCCATCTCCTCCGCCATCTCCAGCTCCGGCACGGCGTCGCGAATCAGCGGTTCGTGCACATAGAGATGGAAGAGCCGGACCTCGGCCTCGGCGATCCGCCGCATCGACTGCACGTAGACGCGGACCAGCTGCAGGAAGGCGACAAGCGGGAACCCGGCCGCCAGCACGCGGGCGCAGTGACGCAGCGCGGCGGCGTCCTCGCGGCTGACACCGCCCTGGCCCTCTTTCGGAGTGCCGAGGATGGCGAGGATCCGGTCGACCAGCTCCGGCTCCAGGCCGGTCTGCTCGGCGACTTCCGCGGCCGTGACCCGCTCGTCGGCGTGCGTGAAGAGCTCTTCGGCGAAGCCGAAGGCGAGGCGACCCTCGCGGCCCGCATCCTTGAGGTCGGCGAGCGAGTAGCCCCGCTCGCGCATCCGCGCCACGACCCGGGCCTGCGCCGCCGCGGCGCCGGTCCAGCGTCCGCGCCGGACCGGCACGATCCGCTCCTCGGCCCAGCGTTTGAGGGTGCTGACCGGGACCCCGGACCGCCGGGACGCCTCGTGCAGGGAAATGCGCTCGTCCACGGGAGCGAGGCTAGCCGCCCCCGTGGACAAGCGTCTGCCTAGCCGGTGATCTCCGACTCGGCGTGGAGCTGGAGCACCTCCTGACCGGACTCGCCGGTGCGAATCCGGATCGCTTCCTCGACCGGCAAGACGAAGATCTTGCCGTCGCCGACCTCGCCCGTGCGGGCGTGTTTGAGGATCGCCTCGACGACGATGTCCCTGTCTTTGTCCTCGACGACGACCTCGAGCTTCAGCTTCGGTCGCACGTTGACGGTCAGGGTCGAGCCGCGGTAGCGCTCGACGATTCCTTTCTGTCGTCCCGATCCCTTGGCCTCGACGATCGACAGGGACGGGAATCCTTTGTCGAGCAGGTCGGCCCGGATCGGCTCGAACGCCTCATGACGGATGAACGCCTCGATCTTCTTCATGCGTTCTTGCCTCCTAGGGGGTGTCGGTAGCGGTCATGTGCGTGGCAGCCGGCACCGGCGGCGGCGGGAGCGCCGGCGAGCGTGCCCGGCAGCCCGGTCGAGTACTCCGGCTGCGGGATGAACGCCTCCGGGTACCCGTACATGCCGTGCGAGCTGATGTCGAGCCCGGCATCCTCCTCCTCGGGCGGAACACGAAGGCCGATCGTCGCCTTGATCAAGGCAAAGGTGGCGATCGAGATCGCGAACACGACCACGAAGGTGAAGAGGACCGCCAGCCCCTGGACGCCGAGCTGGCCGAAGGCCGAGCTGAGCGAGGCATCGCCGAAGATGCCGTACCAGATGCCCGACCCCGCGCCTTCGGAGATCAACCGCGGCGAGGCGAAGATGCCGACCGCGAGGGTGCCCCAGATACCGGCGAGGCCGTGGGCCGAGAGAGCGCCGACCGGGTCGTCGACGAACCTGTCGATCGCCAGCACCGCGTAGACGACGATCAGGCCGGCGATCAGGCCGATGACCGGCGCCGCCCAGTACTCGACGAACCCAGACGGGGCGGTGATCCCGACCAGGCCGGCGATCGCCCCGTTGCCGGCCATGCCGACGTCGAGCGACTTCCCTTTCAGGTAGACCGCGACCGAGGCGCCGATCACGCCGGCGGCGGCGGCGAGCTGGGTGTTGAGCATGACCTCGCCGAAGAACGAGGCGGAGGTTTCGAAGGTCGAGCCTCCGTTGAACCCAAACCACCCGATCCAGAGGATGATCACGCCGAGCCCGACCAGCGGCATCGAGTGACCCGGGATCGCCCGCGGCTTGCCGTTGGCGTCGAACTTGCCGATGCGCGGGCCGAGCAGCAACAGCGCCGCGAAGGCGCCGACAGCACCGGTGAGGTGGACGACGGACGAACCGGCGAAGTCCATCACCGGCTTGCCGCTGATATCCGAGAGCAGGCCGCCACCCCAGACCGCGTGCGCGACCAGCGGGTAGATGACCGCGCCGAAGACGATCGCGTAGATGACGTAGGCGCCGAACTTGATCCGCTCCAGGGTCGTGCCCCAGACGATCGCCAGCGAGACGGCGCAGAAGGCGAGGCCGTAGAGCATCAGCATCGCGGTTTCTCCAGTCACCGCTTCCCCGGCAACCATCTGGTTGAAGTGGAAGAGGAATCCACTGTCGCCGAAGAACTTGTTGCCGCCGCCTTCGGCTATCCCGTATCCGACCGCCCACCAGGCGATCGTGCAGATCGCGAAGTTGACGAGGATCTTGGCGACGCCGGTGCCGGCGTTCTTCTGCCGCGAGAAGCCGATCTCGAGGAACATGAAGCCGGCCTGCATCAGGAAGACGAGAACGCAGGCGACGGCAACCCAGACCATGTTCAGCTCTGAGGTCTTTTCGGCGATCGTGTCGGTCACCGACGCGGCCGAGGCCACCCCGGGTAGCACCAGGGCAGAGAACGCCGCCAACAGCACGGCGAGGCTCAACTTCTTCTTCATGCGTACCTCCTTGCCCGCCGGAGTTGCCTCCCGGCGAGCGGTTCTTGGACGATTGACACTTGCCTTGGACGAGTGGACGGACAGCGTGGAGCCGGACGCGCTCCACCTGGTTCCACCGTACGAAGCCTCCGAACGGCCATGTTTGGACGGGTGGAGGAAATCCACCGAGGCCGTTTCTCCCATTGACAGAGGGCGCCCCGAAGCGCCGGCGATGGCCTAGGCTCGGCCGCCGCGATGCCGGCCCGCCTCAGACCGACCGCCCCGATCGCCGCCGACGCGGTTCTCGTCGGCGACCCCGGACGCGCGCTGATGCTGGCCCAGACGCTGCTCGAGAAGCCGAAGATGAGCAACCACGCCCGGGGGCTGTGGGGCTATTGGGGACGCACGCCCGCGGGCGGCGAGCTGACCGTGCAGTCGACCGGGATGGGCGGGCCCAGCGCCGCCCTCGTCCTCTCCGACCTGGCCGGGCTCGGGATGCGCCGGGCGATACGCGTCGGCACCTGCGCGGGCCTCGCCGCCGGGCTGCGCCCGGGCGAGCTGCTCGTGGTCGAGGAGGCCCACGCCTGGGCCGGGCCGGGTGGGCGCGGGGGCGAGGCGGTGACCCCGGACCGGGAGCTGGCGGCCGCCCTCAGAGGGCATCTGGGGGCCGCCGCGCAGAGCGGATCGGTCGCCAGCCTCGACACGCTCCACGGCGAACACCCCGACGCGGCAGCGCTCGGGGCCGACGCGGCCGACATGCAGACGGCGGCGCTGCTGAAGCGCGGCGGCGAGCTCGGGGTGACGATCGCGGCGGTCCTCGTGGTCACCGAGGGGCCCGGCGGGGAGCACCTCGACGACGAGGGCCTGGAACGGGCGGCAAACCGGGCCGGAACCGCCGCCTCGGCCGCATTCTCACCCTAAGGTCGAGGGTTAGTCCTCGGCCTCTCTGGAACTTTTCTCAGCGCTTTCGGCACTGTTCTTGGCGACCTGGCGCCGCAGCGCTCCCAGCTCGCCGCTGAGGCGGTCGACCTCCTCCTCGGCGTCCTCGAGACGCTGCGAGAGGGCACGGACCCGGCGCTCGATGCGTTCGAGGTCGCTGGCGGAGCAGAGGTTGAGGGCGCCCATGGCCGCCTGCTGGGCCTCCATCGCCTTCTCGCGGGCGCCGAAGGCGGCCGCGATCGCGTTGTGGAGGGTCGGGCTGTCGACCAGCGCCTGGGCCAACTCGCCGATCGCCTGCTCGGAGCGGGCCCGCAGCCCGTCCTGCTCCTCCTGGTTCACAACGCCCGCCTTTCGCAACTCATTCACGTCAGCTTAACGAGCACATCCGGCTCGACTGAAAACCTGCCTGCTGCGGGCATGAATCCGATGCTGATTAAGTCCTTGTTGGGGGACGGCTGACGCCGTTGCGTACCCCTTGGCGAATGAGTAGCTTGGGATCGTCCGAAGTGAGGGGGAGGCACGGTCGCGGTTCCGCAGTCCGTGGCAGTGGGTTTCGATGCGTACTGGGATGAGAGCCAAGATCGCACTGATCGTCGTACTCGCCAGCCTGCTGGCGGTGGCCGTGCTCGGCACGACCATGGCTGGGGCAGACTCGCTCGGCCCCAACGCGGCCGTCGAACCGCCACCGACCGCCGTCACCACGATCCCCGCGCTGCAGAAACCGGCCTGCTCCAACGGGGTCGACGACGACGGTGACGGCCTCGTCGACATGGCCGACCCCGACTGCACCTCGCCCGAAGACGAAAGCGAGGGCCCCGAACCGGCAGCCGGCAAAGCGCGGAAGGAAGGCGCCGGGGGCAGCGCCCAGGGCGGCGGGGTCAGGCGCGGCACCTCGATCGGCGGCGGCGAAGGCAGCGAAGCGAGCGGCGGGGTCAAGCGCAACGAAAGCCTCGGCGACGCCAGTGGCGGCGGCAGCACCGACGGCGGGGTCAAGGCGCCGGGCGCCACGGGCGGCTCGCAGCCGCTGGCGGAAGGCTCCGACGGCGGCGCCCAGTTCTCCAGTGGCGGTGCGCCGACCGCCGCCAACCCGACGACGACGATCGCCTCCTTCGGGCCGGCCCCGGTCGGCGTCCCCAACTTCATCATCGAATCGTTCGAGATCCCGCCCTTCCTGCTGCCGATCTACCAGGCGTGCGGAACCGAATACGGGGTCCCGTGGGAGGTCCTCGCCGCGATCAACAAAATCGAGACCGGGTTCGGCACCAACCTCAACGTCTCCAGCGCCGGCGCCGTCGGCTGGATGCAGTTCCTCCCCTCGAGCTGGGAAGCGTACGGCCTCGACGCCAACGGGGACGGTCGCAAGGACCCCTACAACCCGGTCGACGCGATCTGCGCCGCCGCCCACTACCTCAAGGTCGCCGGTGCTCAGAAGAACCTCTACGACGCGGTCCTCGCCTACAACCACGCCGACTGGTACGCGCAGGAGGTTCTGCTCTACGCCCGCGCCTACGGGCGCCTGCCGGCGAACCTGGTCGGCTCGCTGACGGGGCTGACCGAGGGGGCCCACTTCCCGATCGCCGCCGACGCCCGCTACGCCGACGACATCTCCGCCCGCGCAGCGCTGAAGCGATCGACCTCGCGGAGCCGCTCCTCCGGCAACGCCGCCGAAGTGATCTCCTCCTCGCCGACGCGGCGCGGGATCAACATCTTCTCCCACCGCGGCGCGCCGGTCGTCGCCGTCAACGACGGGGTGATCCGCAAGCTCGGGCACTCGCCGAAGCTGGGCGGCTTCATCGTCCTCGAAGACACCTACGGCAACCGCTACACCTATGCCGAGCTCGGCAGCATCGCCCACCAGGGCCGGACCGTGGTCAGCCCGAGCGGTCGCGAAAGCACGCTGCCGGTCGAAAGCCAGGACCTGCGGCCCCGTCTCTACGCCCTGCCCAAACGAGCGCCCGGCCGAGCCGCATCCTCGGCGGGAGGGGAAGTCGAAGGCGCCGGGAACGGGTCGCGTGGCTCAACCCTAAGGGTCGGGTCGAGGGTTATAGCCGGGACCCTGCTGGGCCGGGTCGCGGCGGCACGGGAAGGGATCGACCCCCACCTCAACTTCTCGATCCAGCCGGCCGGCAGCGGCGCCCAGCGGATCGACCCGAAGCCGATCCTCGACGGCTGGAAGCTGCTGGAAGCGACGGCGATCTACCGGGCCAAGGGCAAGAACCCGTTCACCGACCAGCTGAGCGGGGCGGGGGTCCTGCTGCTCTCCAAGGAAGCCCTGCAGAAGCGGGTGCTGGCCGACAGCGGGCTCTCGATCTACCCCTGCGGCCGCGAAGACGTCGCCGACGGCCGGATCGACCGCCGTGTCCTGGCGATGCTCGAGTACCTGCGCTCGAAGGGCCTACGGCTGCGGATCTCCGCCCTCGAGTGCGGCCACCGCTACCTGGCCTCCTCCGGCAACGTCTCCGAGCACTCCAGCGGCGATGCCGTCGACATCGCCGAAATCGACGGCGTGCCGGTGGCCGGGCACCAGGGCCCGGGGACGTTGACCGACAAGCTGATCCGCTACGTCCTCGCCCTGCAGGGGACGATGCACCCGCACCAGGTGATCTCGCTCGAGAACCTGCCCGGTGAAACCAGCTTCGCCCTCGCCGACCACGCGGACCACATCCACATCGGCTACTACCCGGAACCCGAAGGCGGCTACGTGAACCCGTTCCAGGACGCGACCGAAGGCCGGATCGACCAGGGCGTCGACTTCACCGGCACCGGGCCGATCGGCGCGATCGGCGACGCGGTGATCCTCAAGACCGGGGCATTGGGCTGGCCCGAAGGCGGCGGCGTCCTCTACAGGCTCCTGGGCGGCTCGCACGCCGGCCAGGTGATCTTCGTCTACGAGGGGCTGACGCCGACCGTGCACGCCGGCGAGCGGGTCGCGGCCGGACAGCAGATCGCCACCTTCGTCCCCGGCGGCTCGATCGAGACCGGCTTCGCCGACGCCAGCGGAGTGCCCCTCTCCCACTCGACCTACTACGAGGGCGCCGTCACCGAATGGGGCAAGCGGATGGCCGCCTTCCTGAAGGAAATCGGCGACAACGGCGGCCTCGCCCTCGACTTCAGCGGCCTCTCCGCCGGCAAGTGGAACCGCCTGATCACCCGCCTCGGCGAAATCCCCAACCCGGAAGTGCAGAGCGGGCCTTCGAAATACTCGCTGCCCGATAAGAAGAACGAAGGGCCGAAGAGCGGCGAAGGCTGAGGTTCGGACGGGAACCGCAGCGTTCTCCTCTTCGGGAGAATGGGTGACTTGGCGGCGCTATTCGGGTTCGTGCAGTTCGACTTCGCGGGAACGTTGGGGGTGGCGGATGGGCGCTACCTGGCGCGGGACGGCGAGGGGCGGGAGAGCGTGCTTGCAGTCGGGACGACCGGGGCGCCGCGGGCGGCAGGGCGGCGACGGCGGCGGGCGCGGGCCGTGGAGGCCGGCGAAGAGCCCTCCCCCCTGCCGCTGACCCGGGTCACGGCGATCCGCGCCTTCGCGCCATTCGACGAGCCGGACGAAGCGCGGCGCTGGCTCGACGAGGCCAGCGAGGCGGAGGACACGGCGGAGGTGCTCGTCGCCGAGGGAATCGGCCTGCTCAACCGCGCCCTGCACCTGCACGCCGTGGCCGGCGCCGACCCGAACCCCCACCAGCTGACGCCGGAGCGGGCGGTGGCGGTCAGGCTCGGCTACGGGAGCGGCGGGGAGACGGCGGAGGGCGGCTTCAGCGAGGCACGTGAGGTCGACGTCTGGGCCGGCGCCGCCTCGCGCCGACGCCGACGCCGGCAGGACCTGCAGCCGCAGGAACGGCTGGCGGCCGCGCTCGGCGGCCGCCAGCCCCTGGGCGCCTGCGAGACGCTGCTGCTGCGCGCCCGCAGCGACCTCGACGCCGGCCGCGACCGCGAGGCGGCGCTGCAGCTGCGGGTCGGGCTGGAAGCGCTGCTGGCGGAGCTGCCGGGAGCCCTCGACGACCCCGGGCACCGGCGCGACATGGCCGCGCTGGAGGAACGGGCCGGCGAAACCGGTGAGATCGCCGCGGCGGCACTCGCCGGCGAGCCGAGCCGCAGGCAGGTGGAGGCCATCGGCGAGCTGCTCGAGGCCGGCGAGCGCGTGCTGCGCCGCCGCAGAGTGCTTCTCGGCTGAACTCTAACCCTCAGGCGAAGAGTGAGATATCTCCCGGTTTCCGGCTCTAACAAGCCGTTTAGCGACCGGTCTGACCGACGAAAGACCTAGAGCGCCAGCTCACGCGCGATCACCGCGTCGAGCAGGCTCTCGGCGATGTGGTGGGCCTCTTCCAGCGCCATGCCCTCGATCGAGGGCACGCCGATCACGGTCAAGCCCGCCGCGCGCGCCGCGGCGACGCCGGTCGGCGAGTCCTCGAGGGCGACGACGCCCGGCCCCGGCGTCACACCCAGCCGGCGGCATGCCTCGAGGTAGGGATCCGGCGCCGGCTTCGGGGCGGCGACCTCGTGGGCGCTGAGGACGACGTCGAAGTGACCCTCGAAGCCGACCAGCTCGAGCGAGCGGCGGACGAAGGGCAGTGGCGAGTTGGAGACCAGGCCGATCGGCGTGCCACGGCCCCGCAACGCCCCCAGCAGCTCGCGGGCGCCGATCATCGCCTCCACCCCGTGCTCGAGCTCGGCGACGACGAGTGCGTTCAGCTCCTCGATCAGCTCGGCCGCGCGCCCGGGCACTTCCAACCGCCGTTCGAGGATCCCCCCGGCGATCTCCGCCGAGGTCCCCACCAGCTCCCGCTTGTCGGCCGGGGTGAACTCCTGGCGGCGGCGGTCGAAGAGGTCGCGCTCGGCGCGAGTCCAGACCGACTCGGTGTCGAGCAGGAGCCCGTCGTTGTCGAAGACGACGGCGTCGGGGAGGGTGGCGGCCACGGCGTCATCATTCCAATTCCCATCGGCCCGGCGAAAAACCGCTAGCGTCGCGGCCGTGTTCCACGTCGAGATCAGCTCCGGGTTCCGTCACGCCCGCGTCTTCAACCTGACCCGCGGCGACGTGATGGAGAAGGTCGTCCAGCCCTGGATCGAGGAGAGGGTCATCGAGATGGGCGACCGCGAGTGGGAACCGGCCGAGAGCAGCCTGCGGATTTTCGAGGGGCCGCGGATGGAGACCGCCGACCTCTCCTTCGGCCAGGGCTGGGCGAACGCCGAGCGAGCCTCCGAGAACGTGACCCGCGCTCTGATCGCCCAGGCCCCGCCGCCGTCGCTGCCCGACGCCTTCGTGATCGAGACGGATACGCCGGAGGCCGTCACCGCCGAGCTGGTCGGCGGCCAGGACGGCCGAGCGATCCCCTGGAACGAGGCGCGGGAGAGGATCGACAGCCGCGACCCGGAGATCGCGGCTGTCGTCCTCGTGGTCAGGCGACCGCAGGCCTGATCAGGCGGCCGGAGCCGGTGCTCCCGCGAAGTCGAGCGAGACTCCGCGCGGGATGACCAGCACCGGGTAGGTCGCCGCCTCGACCGCGTAGTCGCTGGCGGCGCTGAGGACCACCCTGCCCTGCGGCGCCTCGGGGCGCGAGCCGACGACCAGCAGGTCGACCGGGCCGGCGCCGTGCTCGGCGACAGCCGCGCCGAGGGCCTTGGCCAGGCTGGCCGCGGTCTCGCGGGCGCTCGCGTCGCCCTCGTCGATGACCCCGACCGCGTTGATGCTCAGGGACGGGTTGGAGCGCAGCCCGGCCGGAGCGACGGCGATCGCCGAGGGGCCGCCGAGCAGCAGTTTGTGCGCGGAGATCCCCGGCTTCAGGGTGCCGTTGGCGGTCCGGTATTCGGAGCCGAAGACGATCACGTCGGCACCCTCGCGCTCGGCCAGCTCCATCAGGCCGACGCTGGTCGCGGCGTTGACCACGACGTGCTTGGGCATGTCGGGCGCGCCGACCGAGGCCGCGCCCCGGGCGAGCAGCTCCTCCGCCTGCTGCTGCTCGAGCGCCGTGTCGCCGAAGGAGTGGCGGACGTAGGCGAGCGAGAGCTCGGCGCCGGAGATCGCGAGCAGGCGGCCCAGCGCCAGCGCGTCGCGGTCGTTGTCGGTGTCGTCGTAGGAAACGATGATCTTCAGTGCCATTCGTGGTGCCTCCTTGAGGGTTGCGATACGAAGCTCGAGACCGATAGTGGCACCGCCCTTCCATTAGCACAACTGCGATTCTCTATCTTTTGAATCAGATCTGCTTATGCTGAACGTGAACCGGCTCAACGTCCTTCGCGAGGTGATCGCCCACGGCTCCTTCTCGGAGGCGGCCGACGCGCTCTCCTACTCGCAGTCGGCGGTCTCGCAATCGATCGCGACTTTGGAGGGGGAAGCCGGCGTGGCCCTGATCGAGCGCAGCCGCGGCGGCGTCCGCCCGACCGCGGCGGGGGCGTCCCTCGCCGGCCACGTCAGCGGCATCCTCGCCCAGATGGAGACCGCCGAGGCCGAGCTGGCGGCGATCGCCGCCGGCCACGGCGGTCGCCTGCGCACCGCCTCCTTCCCGACCGCCGGCGCGACCCTGATGCCGGGGGCGATCGCCGGCTTTCGCGCCTCTCACCCCGGGGTCGAGCTGACCCTGGCCGAGGGCGAGCCGGAGGAGATCGCCCCGCGACTGCGGGCGGGCGAGTTCGACCTGGTGACGCTGTTCGAATTCGAGGGGGTGGGCGAGCGCCTCGGCGCCGGGATGCGGCGCTTCGAGCTGCTCGACGACCCGCTCCACCTGGCCCTTCCCGAGGACCATCCGCTGGCCCCCCGCGAGCGACTGCGGCTCGAGGACCTGCGCGAGGAGTCCTGGGTGCAGGCCTCGGCCGCCAGCCCCTGCGCCCGCCACGTGATCCGCTCCTGCCACGCCGCCGGCTTCGAACCGAGGGTCTCGTTCGAGAGCGACGATTACCAGACGGTCCAGGGCCTGGTCGCTGCCGGGGTCGGCGTGGCGCTGATCCCGCAGCTGGCTCTCTCGACCGTGCGCCCGGACATCCGCATCCGCGCGCTGCACCCGGGCAGCCCCGTCCGCAAGGTCTTCGCCGCCACCCCGCGGGGAGCGGCGGCGACGCCGGCAGTGGCGACGATGCTGAACGTGCTCCGCGAGGCCGCCCGCCGGGTCGGCGCCGAGAACGACGTCTGAGCGGCGGCCCCGAACGCGGAACCGCCCCCGGGAGGAGCGGGGGCGGTTCCGTTACTACGTCGGGTTGTCGGTGCGGGTCGCCTAGGCGGCCGCGCCTCCCGCCGCAGGAGGGGTCGCCTGGGCCGGCGGGTAGCCGTCCGGGAAGCCCAGGGAGGGAACGTCGGACGGGTAGACCTCGTGCCCGTGGACCGCGAGGTCGCCCTCCTCCATTTCGGCCTCGCTCATCCGCAGCGGCACGACCAGGCCCACCAGCTTGAGCAGGATGAAGGTGCCGATCGCGGAGAAGCAGATCACCCAGAGAGCGGTCAGCGCCTGCCAGCCGAGCAGATGCAGGCCGCCGCCGGAGATCGTGCCGGCGAGGGTCGTTTCCGCCATCGCGCTGTTGGCGAAGATCCCGACCAGGAGGCCACCGCAGACGCCGGCGAAGCCGTGCGTGTAGATGACCCCGAGGGTGTCGTCGACGTTGCGGAACGGTGCCACCCGGCTCAGGTAGTTGAGCGCGAAGTAGACCAGCGTGCTGGCGATGACGCCGATGATGATCGCGCCCCAACCGTTGACGAAACCGGCGGCGGGGGTGATCGCGACGAGGCCGACGATCATGCCGTTGACGCTGCCGATCAGGCTCGGCTTGCGCCCGGTCGCGTAGTCCCAGGCGACCCAGACCAGCAGGGCGATCGCGGTGCAGAGGTTGGTGTTGAGGACGGCCGCGGAGGCGATCGGGCCGGCTTCGTACCAGTCGCCGCCGTTGAACCCGTTCCAGCCGAGCCAGAGCAGGCCGGCTCCGACGGCGACCATCGCCAGGTTGTTCGGGGCGTCGATCTCGCGGTCGCGCTGGAGCCGGGGGCCGATCACCCATGCCGCCACGAACCCGGAGACGCCGGCCGCGAGGTGGATCACGTAGCCACCGGAGAAGTCGACCGCGCCGTGCTGGGCGAAGAAGCCACCGCCCCAGATCAAGAAGGCGTTGATCGTGTAGACGAACACGGTCCAGAGGGCGACGAACGGGATCCACGCCTTGAAGTTGATCCGCCCGAGCACCGACCCCAGCATCAGCAGCGGCGTGATTGCCGCGAACACGATCTGGAAGTAGGCGAGCGTCGACTCCGGGAATAGGAATTCGACTTCGGCGAACTCAGGTACGTGGGCCTGTCCCAACAAGCTCGAACTGCTCAGGATCGAGCCGGGCTGCCCCCACATGTTCGCGAAAAAGCCGGTCTTCGCGCCGAAGATGTGGATCGGTTCCCCGAAGCCCATTTTGAAGGCGAACAGGCACCAGATGACCAGCACGAGGGCGAACGCGACGAAGGACATCATCATCGAGTTCACCGACCAACGTTTCTGCATCACGCCGCCGTAGAGGACCATCAGCCCCGGGACGCTCATCAGGCCGACCAGGGTCGCGGCGGTGAGCTGCCAAGAATTGGCGCCTTCGCTCAACCATTCCATAGAACCGGTGTTTCCTTTCTTGCTTGTTTGCGGGCCCTGCCGGAGACCGCGGACGAGACGGACTCCTCCCGGCGTGATGCGCCCATTTCAACTGCTGCCAACCCTCTCGCCGTGCCGAGATCGCCACTACGTACAAGTGTCTAAAGATCGGCACCGCAGGTTCTCCAGAGTGTCGGGATCGGGCTCGAGTCCAGCCGTTAATCTCCCCGGCCATGCCACTCGAAGGACACTGGGGCAAGCAGCAGCGCCTGCGGCGCCTGACCAAGCGTGAGCGCAACGTCGTCGCGGGCGGGCTGATCGTGACCGTGGTCGCGATCGCGATCCTGATCTTCGCTGCCGCCGGGGGAAGTCAGCCCGACACCCCGACCGGCTGCATCAAGGTCGTGGTCGCGGGCAAGACCGGCGGCGAAGTCGTCAAGGGATGCGGCGTCGAAGCGGAGAAGATCTGCGCCCACAGCGCCAAGTTCAGCGACCCGCGCTCTCGCGACGTCGTCGCCAGTTGCCGCCGGCAGGAAATCGACTTCTGAGCCGGCGCGGCGGCGCTAGGCCAGCGCCGCCAGCAGCGCCCCGAGCTCCTCGTCGACCTCTCCGCCCAGCTTCAGCTCGGCGTCCTCGTCGTAGGGGGTCGGGCCCTTGGTGACGATTGCCAGGCGACCACCACCGCGCAGCGTCAGCTGGGGCAGCTCGGCGACGGGGAAGACTTCGAGCGAGGAGCCGACGCAGAGCATCAGCTCGGCCCGCGCGGCCATCTCCTGCGCCCGCTCGATCGCCGCCGCCGGCAGCATCTCGCCGAAGAGGACGACGTCGGGCTTGACCGCGCCGCCGCAGCTCGTGCAGTGGGCGACGCCCTCCTCGTCGAACAGCGTCTCGACCTGCTCGATCCCGAAGCCCTCGCCGCACTCCGTGCAGGAGGAGGTCTCGATCGAGCCGTGCACCTCGACCACGTTGCGCGAGCCGGCGGCCCGGTGCAGGCGGTCGATGTTCTGGGTGACGACGCCCTCGACCAGCCCGATCCGCTCCAGCTCGGCCAGCGCCTCGTGGGCGCGATTGGGGCGCTTCTCGCCGAGCGACTGGAAACGCGGCCGGTAGTAGGTCCAGAAGCGGACCGGGTCGCGCTCGAAGACGGAGATATGGGCGACCTCCATCGGATCGACGTTCTCCCACAGCCCCGTCCCCGGCGTGCGGAAGTCGGGAATCCCCGACGGCACCGAAACCCCGGCCCCGGTCAGCACCACGGTGGAGCGCGACTCGCGGAGGAGCTCTGCCAGCCGCAAGACTCCCGCCGACGGGCCGAAAACGTCCCCTCTGGGCCCGTCTTCGTCCCGTCGGCGGCTGGTTGGTGCTACTTGCCGCTCCATTTCGGGGCGCGCTTGGCGAGGAAGGCGGCGATGCCCTCTTTGGCGTCCTCGCTGTTGAAGGCGGCGGCGAAGCCCCGCTTCTCGGCCTCGATGCCCTCGTCCAGGTCGCCCTTGTTGGAGACCGACTTGATCTGGCCGACCGCGACCGGCGCCTGGGCGGCGAGCTTGCGGCCCCACATCAGCGCCGTCTCGAACAGCTCGTGGTCGGGGACGACACGGTTGACGAGGCCGAGTTCGAGCGCCTCCTCGGAGAGGACGGCGTCGCCGACCAGGTTCATCTCCAGCGCCTTCGCCGGGCCGACCAGGCGCGGCAGCCGCTGGGTGCCGCCGAAGCCGGGGATGATCCCGAGCTTGACCTCGGGCTGGCCGAAGACGGCCGCCTCGGCGGCGATTCGCACGTCGCAGGCCATCGCCATCTCGCAGCCGCCGCCGAAAGCGATCGAGTTGACCGCGGCGATCGTCGCCACCGGCGCGGTGCCGAGGTCGCGCAGCAGCGCGTGGCCGGTGTGGATCAGCTCCTCGCCGGCCGCCTCGTCCATCGCGGTGAAGGCCTTGATGTCGGCCCCTGCCGAGAAGACGACCGGCACCGAGGAGGCGATCACCATCGCCCCCACCCCGTCGGCCGCCTTGACCCGCTCCCAGACCGTCTTCAGGTCGCGGATCACGTCGGGGGAGACTGCGTTCATCGGCAGGTTGGCGAGCCAGGCGATCGCGACCTCGCCGCGGGTCTCCAGCTTCACCGTCTCCGCCTGCTCGCCCTCGTCGGGCTGCGGGTAGGGGTAGAAGCCCTGGCCCGAGGCGAGGCCGAGGCGGCCCTGGGCGACCAGGCGCTTCAGCGTCACCGGCGGGGCGAAGCGCTCGCCGTGCTTCTCCTCGAGCTGCTCCATCCGCTCCAGCACCTTGTCGAGCCCTTCGACGTCGGCTTTCCAGAACGGCGGCAGCAGGCCGCGGCGCGGGTCGAGGCCGGCGCCGCCCATCATCCCCATGTCGACGTCGCGGACCGAGGTGATCCCTTCCTCGACCAGCAGGCAGGCCTCGATCAGGGCGCGGCAGGTGAACATCGCCACCAGCTCCTCGGCGTCCGGGGCGGCGTCGCCCGGGACCGTCTGCTCACCGTCCTTGAAGAAGCCCTCGCCGCCGCTCTTGGCGCCGAGCTTGCCGTCGGCGACCAGGCCCTTGAGGCCCTGGTGCACGTAGAAGCCCTCGCCGTAGGCCTCGTTGAGGTGTTCGGCGACGTGGAGCACGGTGTCGAGACCGAGCAGGTCGGTGAGGAAGAACGGCCCCATCGGCGCGACCTTGGCGGCGGCGATCGCCTCGTCGATCTGCTGCAGCGAGAGCCCCCCCTCCTCCTGGGCGCGCCAGACCTCGCCGATCGTCGCCATCAGGACTTTGTTGACGACAAAGCCCGGCACCTCGCCGCAGACGATCGGCTGCTTCTTGATCGCCTGGGCGAAGTTGAAGGCGGCGGTGGCGGTCTCCTGCGAGGTCTCCTCGCCGACGATCACCTCGACCGTCGGCATGATCGAGGCCGGGTAGAAGAAGTGGAAGCCGACGACCTTGTCCTCGCGCAGCGTCGCTTCGCCGATTTCGGTGATCGAGAGGGCCGAGGTGTTGGAGGCGAGGATCGCGTGCCCCGGGGTGGCGGCGTCGAGCTCGCGGAAGACCGACTGCTTGATCGCGATCCGCTCCGGCACCGCCTCGATCACGAAGTCGACGTCGCCGAAGCCCTCGTAGGTCGTGGTGCCGATGACCTTGCCCATCACCTCGGCGAGGCGCGCGTCGGCCTGCTCCTGGGTCAGCTTCTCCTTCTTGACCAGGCGGCCGAGCTGCCCCTCGGTGACCGCGCGGGCCTTCTCGATCGCGGCATCGACGAACTTCTGGTCGATATCCTTGACGACGACTGGGATGTCGGCTGCGGCGATCGCCTGGGCGATCTCGCCGCCCATCGTGCCGCCGCCGACGACGGCGGCCTTGGAAACGAACATTGCGGGTGGTCCCTCCCGGAGTTTTGGCTTTGCAGTGCGGTGCGATCCGCGACCGGGAGGCTATCCGGTCCGACCGCCCGGGGCCGGCACCGCCATGAGGGACAACCGCCGGCGGGCAAAGACTGTACGGCCGTACAAAGCCATCCGCGACCTTTGCCCATTAGGCTCTTTTGGCTCTTAATGAGGGAGTGAGAACCCGAAATCGATCGCGCCCGGACGGGCGCGCCGCCAAGCGAGGGACAAGCCAAGCGATGACTCGTATCCGCCAGCAGAACGTGACCGCCGCGCAGTGGAGCTCCAACGGAGAGTCCCTCGGCGCGGTCGACCTGACCCTTCCCGAGAACGAGGCCTTCGGCGCCAACGTCTTCTCCGTCGTCGTGCAGCGCGAAAGGCTGCCCAGCGACGTCTTCGAGAAGCTGCAGGCGACCATGGCCGGGGGCACGGCACTCGACCCCAGCCTCGCCGACACCGTCGCCGAGGCGATGAAGGACTGGGCGCTGGAGAACGGCGCCACCCACTACACGCACATGTTCCAGCCGCTGACCGGCTCGACGGCGGAGAAGCACGACTCCTTCTTCGAGCCCGCCGGCGAGGGCAAGACGATGGCGGGCTTCTCGGGCAAGGAGCTGATCCAGGGCGAGCCCGACGCCTCCTCGTTCCCGACCGGCGGCATCCGCGCCACCTTCGAGGCCCGCGGCTACACCGCCTGGGACCCGACCAGCCCCGCTTTCATCCTCGAGAACCCGAACGGGGCGCTGCTCTGCATCCCGACCGCGTTCGCCTCCTGGACCGGCGAGGCGCTTGACGCCAAGATCCCGCTGCTGCGCTCGATGGACGCGCTCTCGCGCTCGGCGCTCAAGGCCCTGCGCCTGCTCGGCGACGAGGAGAGCCAGCGCGTCTTCACCACGGTCGGGCCCGAGCAGGAGTACTTCCTGATCGACGAGCAGTACTTCTTCGAGCGGCCCGACCTGATCGCCACCGGCCGCACCCTGTTCGGCGCCAAGCCGGCGAAGGGGCACGAGCTCGACGACCACTACTTCGGCTCGATCCCGGAGCGGGTGCTGGCCTTCATGATGGAGTCCGAACTGGAAATGCGGAAGCTCGGCATTCCGGTCAAGACCCGCCACAACGAGGTCGCGCCCGCCCAGTACGAGATCGCGCCGATCTTCGAGAACTCGAACGTCGGCTCCGACCACCAGCAGCTGCTGATGCAGACGCTGGAAAACGTGGCGCGGCGCTACGGCCTGGTCTGCCTCCTGCACGAGAAGCCGTTCGCCGGGGTCAACGGATCCGGCAAGCACAACAACTGGTCGATGGGGACCGACACCGGCGCCAACCTGCTCAACCCGGGCGACACGCCGGCGGACAACATCCACTTCCTGTTCTTCTGCACGGCGGTGATCCAGGCGGTGAACAAGCACCAGGGCCTGCTGCGGGCCTCGGTCGCCAACATCGGCCAGGACCACCGGCTCGGGGCCAACGAGGCGCCGCCGGCGATCATCTCGATCTTCCTCGGCGCCGAGCTGGAAAGGGTGTTCGAGGCGATCTCGACCGGAGAAGGCGACCCCAACACGCCGGCCTCCTTCCTCGACCTCGGGACCACGGTGCTGCCGCCGCTGCCGATGCACGGCGGCGACCGCAACCGGACCTCGCCGTTCGCCTTCACCGGCAACAAATTCGAGTTCCGGGCGCTCGGGTCGAGCATGTCGCTGGCCTTCCCCAACACGGTCCTCAACACGATCGCCGCCGAGGCGATCGACGAGCTGGCCGGCAAGCTGGAGGCGAAGGTCTCCGGCGGCGAGGGGATGCCACAGGCCGTGATCGAGATCGTCAAAGAGTCCTACCTGGCCAACAAGGTGGTCTGCTTCGGCGGCGACAACTACTCCGAGGAGTGGCACACCGAGGCCGGGCAGCGCGGGCTGAAGAACCTGAAGACGACGCCCGACGCGCTGCCGGAAGTGCTCTCGGAGGACACGGTCGAGGCGTTCGAAAAGTACAACGTCCTCTCCAAGCGGGAGCTGGAATCCCGCTACGAGGTCTGGGTCGAGCAGTACGCGATCCGGGCCAACATCGAGGCCGAGGAGACGTTCTCGATGGCCCAGACGATGATCCTGCCGGCCGGCCTGCGCCAGCTGGCGCTGATCTCCGAGGCCGGTGTCTCCGCCCTCGAGGGCGAGGTCCGCGAGCTGGTCGACGAGCTGGTCTCGGCGCTCGGCGAGCTCAAGGCCGCCAACGAGTACCCCGACGGCGTCGAGGGGATGGAGCTTGCGACCTACGCCCGCGACAACCAGCTGGCGGCGATGGCGAAGGTGCGCGAGGCGGCGGACAAGCTGGAGAAGGTCGTCGCCGACGACCTCTGGCCGCTGCCGAAGTACGAGGAGATGCTCTTCATCAAGTAAGGGCGGGGCTCATGGAGACGGTGGCTCGGGGGGGCCGCCGTCTCCGCCCTCGTCCTCCTCGGGCGGTTCGCGCACCGCGCGGTAGATGAGGTAGCCGACCGCGCCCGCGCCGAGCGCCGGGATCATGCCGCCGAAGATCACCGGCTCCCAGGCCTCTTCGGCCCGGACCACGATCGCGGCCAGCCCCAGCAGCTCGTTCAAGAGGCGTCCGGGAGGCCGGGGCCGCCGTGCAGCGGGTTGAGGTCGGCGAGCATCTCCAACAGCCTAGGCTGCGCTTCTTCATCGTCGATTAAGACAGCGGTGCCGGGCCAGGCGAAGCGCAGGTAGCGAGCGTAGGCCTGGCGCGAGCCGAGGTCGGGCTCGTAGATCCAGGAGCCGGTGTTCCAGTAGCGGGTGCGCGAGTCCCGGTCCGAGCGCACGTCGTCCAGCGGCTGGTGGGTGTGGGCGAAGACGATCCGGTCCGTGTCCCGCGCCCAGCCGAGGTTCTCGACCACCTGGGCGAACGCCTCCAGCGCGTGCTCGGAGGGGTCGCTGCGCGAGACCACCGTCGGCTCCGGGTACAGCGGCCGCGACCAGGGCGGCCCTTCGACCGGCTGCTCGCGCGCCTGGCGCGCCGCCTCGCCGCGGACGACGGCGTCGAAGTGCTCGGCGCTGGGCAGCGGCTCCTCGGCGGGCCCGACGCCGCGGTCGCGCAGCTCGGCGGCGAGGCGCTTGGCGCCGCGGACCGGCAGGCCCAGCGTCGACCCCAGCCGCCCGGCCCGCTGGGCGGCGCGGAAGACGTTGCGCTGGGCGTGGGTCCCGTGCGGCATCTGGGCGGCGATGTAGAGCCACTCGGTCAGCAGGGTCATCACCGACTCGTAGTCCTCGATCGTCCTGGGCGCCTCGGGGCCGCCGGAGGCGATCGCCCAGAGGGTCCTGGTCAGCAGCCGGTCGGCGCGCGAGCCGGAGAGCCGCGCGTGGGGGTCGAGGTAGTGCCCGTGGGTGCAGAGCACCCCGCCGAAGCTGTAGGTCGGGTAGGCGATCTCGACCTCCACCTGCGGCAGGCGCCGTTCGAGGAAGGCGCGGAAGAACCACGGCCCCGCCCGGTTGACGGCGGGCGCCGAGCCTTCCGCAAGCCGCGCCTCCAGCCGGTCCTCCGCGTCGCGGTGGACGAGGTGGTGGTCGTGGTTGCCGGCGAGGAAGACGAGCTTGCCGCCGGACATCTTCTCTGCAATCAGCCGCAGCAGCCCGTCGGCCGACCCCACCGCGTCGTCGACCGAGCCGAAGAGGAAGTCGAAGAGGTCGCCGAGGAAGACCAGCTCGTCGATCCCGTCCAGCTGCGGCGCCAGCCGCTCGAGGAAGAAGTCCTCGCGCAGCAGGTCCCGGCCCGTCCAGGCGCCGAAGTGGGTGTCGGAGATGACGAGGGCGCGCACCGGCCCCTGATCATCGCGTATCGCGCCGCCGGAGCAGCGCGAAGCAGGCGAGCGCGCCGGCCAGCGTCACGCACGCCTCGACGACGAAGGCGGCGGCATAGGCGGAGGCGCCGGGAGTGCCGTTGTCGCCGGCGGCGGCGTGGACGACGACGCCGATGACCATCGTGCCGGCGGCGGCGCCGATCCAGCGAATCGTCAGCACCAGCGCGTTGGCGTCACCGCGCTCGGCCGCGTCGACCTCGTTGCTGAGGCCGGTCAGCAGCGCGGTGAACATCGGCGCGATCCCGACGTTGAGCAGGAGCAGGCCCGGCAACAGCGGCCAGTAGCCGCCAGCGCCGACGAAGACCGCGATCCAGGCGAAGCAGAGGGCGGTGACCAGGTAGCCGAACAGGGCCGGGCGGCGCGGGCCGAGCCGGTCGGTGAGGCGACCGGCGAGGATGTTGAACGCCGGCGCCAGGAGAAACGCCGGCGCCATCGCCACGGCGGCAAGCAGCGGCCCGTAGCCGAGCACGTGCTGGAAGTAGGTGGCGACGTAGATGACAAAGCCGTTGAGGACGAACTGGGCGGCGAACATCGCCAACACGATCCCGGCCAGGACCGGCCGCCGCAGCAGTGCGACGTCGAGCAGCGGCTGCGCGGTGCGCAGCTCCAGCGCCCCGAAACCGGCCAGGGTGAGCAGACCGACGAGGAAGAGGGCCAGCGTCGGCGGCGAATCCCAGCCCCAGACCAGCGCCTGCATCAGCGCTACCAGCAGCGCCGTCAGGCCGGCGAGCAGGACCGCGAAGCCGCGGCCGTCGAAGGGCTCCTTCTCCCCCGCCGACCGGTTGTCCACCCGCAGCCAGCCGAACAGCGCCAGGCCGACGCCGACCACCGCCTGCAGGACGAACAGCGCCCGCCAGCTGATCGCCGCGGTGAGCAGGCCGGCGGCGAGCGGGCCGAGGACGAAGACCGTGACCCCGATCGCCGAGTAGAGACCGAGGGCGCGGCCGCGATGCTCGGTCGAGACCCGGTTGGCGATCATCGCCGCGCTCGACGGGTAGAGGGTCGAGGCGCCCATCCCGGCGACGGCGATGCCGGCGATCAGCCACCCGATTCCCTGCGAGACCGCGGCCGCCAGCGAACCCAGCGCGAACACCCCGAGCGCCGCGATCAGCACCTGCCGGTGGCCGAGGTAGTCGCCGATCCGCCCGCCAGGCGCGGCGAACAGGGCCATCGCCAAGAAGAAGGCGTTGACCACCCACTGGGCTTCCGACGCGGTCAGCCCCAGTTCCGTCGCGATCGTCGGCTGCATCACGCCAAGCACCGTCTGCCCGAGGTAACAGGTGAAGAACGCGAGCCCGCCGAACCACAGCGTCGAGCGGCTGAGACCGAGGGCCGGGGTGGTGTCCACGCCGGCAGGCTAGGCGGTCACGCGGTCGCCGCCGCCTGGCGCCCGCCGACCCGCATCTCCAGGCCGCCCTCGGGCGAGAGGGTCGGCATCTGGCGCACGGTCATCGTGCGACCGGGGAGGGCGTCGAGACGGAGGCGCTGGAGCAGCATCGTCGCCACCAGCTTCACCTCCATCTGGCCGAAGCGTTTGCCGATGCAGACGCGCTGGCCGCCGCCGAAGGGAACGTAGGCCCCGCGCGGCAACGCCGCCTTGCGCTCGCGGGTGAAGCGCTCGGGGACGAACGCCTCGGGGTCGGGGAAGACCTCGGGGAGGCGGTGGCTCGCCCAGGAGCAGTAGTTGACGTAGGCGCCGCGCGGCACGGTGCAGCCGCCGAACTCGAACTCGCGCACGGCTCGGCGCGGCCCGATCCAGGCCGGCGGGTAGAGGCGCAGCACCTCGTCGAGGACCATGTCGAGGTAGGGCAGCTCCTTTTCGAGCTGGTCGACCGTGGGCGTGGCGCCGCCGAGGACCCGGTCCTGCTCTTCGACCAGGCGGCCGACCACCTCCGGGTGGCGCGCCATCTCGTGCATCATGAAGGTCAGGGTCGAGGTCGAGGTGTCGTGGCCGGCGAACATCAGGGTCATCGCCTGGTCGCGGACCTCGCGGTCGGTGAAAGCCTCGCCGCCCTCGCCGCGGGCGCCGATCAGCAGGCCGAGGATGTCCGTCCGGCCCTGGTCGGGGTTGGCGCGAGCGGCGGCAATCTCGCCGAAGACGATCTCGTCGAGCACCCGCCGCGAGGCGACCATCTTGCTCCAGGGCGAGCGGGGGCCGCGCACCAGCCGCCACTGGTAGTCGATCCCGTAGTAGCCGAGCGCGCGCTCGAAGTGGCGGGCCGCGGTGGCGCCCTTGCCGGCCTCGTCGGGGTCGAGCCCGAGCAGCGCCCGCATCGCGATCCGCATCGCCAGGTTGCGCATCCAGTCGTAGAGGTCGAAGACCCGGCCGGGCCGCAGGCCGCCGATCGCCGCCTCCGCCTCGGTCGCCATCGTCGCCACCGCGGCGTCGAGCTGGCGCCGGTGGAAGGCGGGCAGCATGATCGCCCGGGCGCGGTCGTGGTAGTCGTCGTCGATCGTCAGCAGGCCGTCGCCGAGCAGCGGGATCAGGTCGCCGAAGCTCGACTCGCGCCAGTGGAAGTTCTCCGGGTGGGCGACGGTGACGAAGTTGTTGGCCTCCGGGCCGAGCATGAAGACGACCCGCGAGTGCAGCAGCCGCATGCTGAAGATCGGGCCGAGCTCTTCGTAGGCGCCGAGCAGGAGCGGCAGCGGGTCGTGGGCGACCTGGTGCGTGCGAGCGAGGCTGAAGTCGCCGGGGCCGGGCGGGAACCTCCCTCTCCCCCGCCACTCGCCGACCATGTCCGCCACCACCCGCCGCACCGGGTTGGCGGACATCTGCGGCGGCCTCGTCACCGGCCCTGAGGTATCGAGCGTCGCCATCCCGCCTCGGAGCATAACTGGCTGCCTGGCCAGTTTCCGTCAGGTGCAGGTGCCCAAACGCGCCCGCGCCTCAATCCCAGAGGAGTCCCTCGGCGGCCTGCGGCAGCAGCTTCTGGATCGACTCGTCGGCCGGTACCCACCCCCTTCCGGACTCCTGCCTCAGCAGCCCCAGGGCCTTGATCGCGTTGAGATCGCGGCTGAGCGTCTTCTCGGTCTTTGCGGCATACGCCCCTGCGAGACGCGGGGTCAGGGTCGGAATCTCCTGCTTGAACACGGGCGTCCCCGTCGCCTGAAACGCGCGAGAGAGATCGAGGACCAGCCGGAGGCGGCGATTGTCGGTCTCGCTACGGCGCTCGCCGAAGCTCTCGTAGACGAACTGCTCCCACCTGTCCTCGAACTGGACCTTCCGGATGACGTCGAGCTGTTCGTGCAGCTGGTCCACGAAACCCTGCACGGCATACCCCAAGAACGACAGCACTCCACCTTGCTCGCGACTCGAGAGCGCGAGCTGGCGGTAGTACTCGGACCTGGTGAGGTTGTAGTGATTCGAGAGGAGCTGACAGGTCGGAACCGGAAATCCAGCGCCGAGAAGGATCTGCAGCTCGAGGAGCCTGGCAGTCCTCCCGTTGCCGTCGCCGAAGGGGTGTATCCAGGCGAGATAGAGGTGCGCGACGACGGCCTTCACTATCGCCAGAGGCGCGGCAAGCTGAGTGGCGTCCGGGGGCGGATCGAATTCGTCTCCGTTGAGCCAGTCGCAGAGCCTGGCAAGCAGGCCTTCCGCCTCTTCCGGCGGCGCGGCCCGATAGGAGCCGACCACGATCGAGTGCCGGCGGATCTCACCTGGCACAACTCCCTCTTCCAGGTCCAGGCCGTCGAGGATCAGGCGGTTGTACTCGCAGAGCCGGGCGACCGAGAAGGGCAGCCCGGGGTCGTCCAACAGCTCCCTGCGCGCCACGTTGTACGCCGCGAGCACGTTCTCGACCTCCCGCTCCAGATACTCCCGGGACGGCGGCAGGTCGAGAGTCTGGTCGAGGATTCTCCTGACCTCGTCTTCCGACAGCGTGTTCCCCTCGATCGCCGTCGTCGCGAGCATGCCCTTGACGAGATAGACCTGCAGCAGCTCGGCCGCCCGGGCCGGGGAGAGGAGCGCCCGGCCCACGTGCTGGCTCTTGGACTTCGCCTCCCCAAGCAAGATCCAGGTGACCGGTGAAAAAGGCCGTAAATCTACGCTGAAATCGATGTGGGAATGGCTCTTGGAAATTCCCTTGTCCGCAGGCATAAATCAATTGTAGGGCACAATATGTCCATTAATGTGTCCACGACTATGTCTCCAGATTGGCAGTTGCGGCGAGCTGGCCGCAGGCGGCGTCGATGTCGCGGCCGCGGGTGAGGCGGACGGTGGCCGGCAGGCGGCGCTCGGCGAGGATCGCGCGGAAGCGCTCGATCCGCTCCGGCGAGGAGCCGTCATAGGCGCCGGTCGGGTTGTAGGGGATCAGGTTGACCTTGTAGGCGCGGGGATCGAGCAGGGCGGCCAGTTCGCGCGCGTGCTCGGGGTGGTCGTTTACCCGGTCGAGCATCACGTACTCGACGAAGACCTTGCGGCGGCGGCGGGCGCGGTAGCGCTCGCAGGCGGCCAGCACCGCGGCGATCGGGTAGCGCTCGTTGACCGGCATCAGCTGGGAGCGCAGCTCGTCGTTGGGCGCGTGCAGCGATAGCGCCAGGCCGATCGGCATCTCACACTCGGCGATGCGGTCGATCCCCGGTACCCAGCCGACCGTCGAGATCGAGGTGCGGCGATGGGTGACGCCGAGGTCGGGGAGCCGCTCGCAGGCGGCCAGGACGGCGTCGACGTTCATCGTCGGCTCCCCCATCCCCATGAAGACGACGTGGTCGATCTGCTCGACGCGGCGGAAGTGGAGCGCCTGGTCGAGGATCTCGTCGACGGAGAGGTTGCGGCCGAACTTCATCCGCCCGGTGGCGCAGAACGTGCAGGTCAGCGGGCAGCCCGACTGCGAGGAGAGGCAGACCGAGCGGCGGCCGTCGCGGTAGCGCATCAACACCGCCTCCAGCGGCCGCCCGTCGGCGGTGTGGAAGAGGGTCTTGACGGTGCCGTCGTCGGAGCGCGCCTCCACTTGGACGGTGAGGGTGGAGAGCGGCACGGTGGCGGCGAGGCGCTCGCGCAGCGCCGCCGGCAGGTTGGTCATCTCCTCGTAGCCGCGCACCCCCCGTGCCACCCACTCCCACACCTGTCCGGCGCGGTAGGCGGGCCCGCCGGCCTCGGCCAGGGTCGATTCGAGCAGTTCTCTGTCCACCCGCCGAGTGTAGGGCGGGCAGGAATCGGGCCACCCCGTCCGAAACCCGCGAACGATGATCAAGCGCAGCTTCACCACCGCCGCCCTCGCGCTCGCCGCCCTGCTCCTCGTCGCGACCGGACCGGCCGCGGCGGCCGAGAAGCAGGCGCCGGTCAAGGTCAAGCCCAGCGACCCCTTCTACCCGGTGCTCGAGGCCTTCGGCGAAGGGGGCGTGGAACCCGGCTCGACGGTGAACGGGTGCCTCCTCGTCCCCTTTGCAAGGTGCCCGGGCGCCAGCCTCAACGGGCAGGCGCTGACCGGGGCGATCCTGCCCTCCTCGAACCTGCGCGGCCTGCACGCCCGCGGCGCCGAACTGGCGGGCGTCGCGGTCTCGCTCTCCGACCTGCGCGGGGCCGACCTCGCGAAGATCAGCGGCGCCGCCCTGGTCGCCGGCTACGCCGACCTGCGCGGGGCGAGTCTCGCGGGCGCCGAGTTGACCCTGGGCGGCCTCGCCGAGATGCGCGCCCACGGCGTCGACCTGCACCGGGCCAACCTGCGCGACGCCGACGTCAGCGGCGCCGACGTCAGCGGCGCCGACCTGCGCGGCGCCCAACTCTCCGGGGTCCTCGCCGCCGGCACGAACCTGCGCGGCGCCGACCTGCGCGGTGCCGACCTCACCTACGCCGACCTCGACCGCGCCGACCTGCGCGGCGCCCGCCTCGCCGGCGCCCGCTTCTGCGACACGATCATGCCCAGCGGCCGGGTCCGCAACCACCGTTCCAGCTGCCACTTCGCGAAGTCCCACCGGCACGGGCCGACGATCGCCATTCCGCCCGAGGCGGCGATCTACACCGTGCTTCGGGAAACCCGCGGCAGCAGGCTGCCGGACCCGGCGGGAACGCGGGTGCGCGGCTGCCTGATCGCCTCCGAATCGGCCTGCCCCCGCGCCGACCTGCGCGGCGTCGAGGTGCACGCCGCCTTCCTCTCCTACGCGCGCTTTCCCGGGGCCGACTTCACCGGTGCCAACTTCGCCCTCGGCAACCTCTCCTTCGCCGACCTGCGCGGAGCCCGCTTCGGGCGCTCCGTGCTGGCCGGCGCCGCCGCCGTCGAAACCGACTTCACCAACGCGAGCCTGCCGCGCGCGAACCTGACCGTGGGCGACCTCGTTGGGGCCGAGCTGGTCCGGGCCGACCTGCGCGAAGCCGATGTCCGCGAGGCCAACATGACCAAGGCCGACCTTCGCCACGCCGACCTGCGCGGGACGCGGCTCGGCTCGGCAGCGCTGGTCGGCGCCGACCTGCGCGGCGCCCGCTTCGGCCGCACCGACCTCAGCGAAGCGATCCTCGCCGGGGCGAAGGTCAGCCCCGGCTTCGTCGCCGGCGCCACCCTCTGCAACACGATCATGCCCGACGGCAGCGTCGCCAACCCGCAGCAGAGCTGCGAACCGCGCTGAGCGGGCCGCGGCCGCCGGTCAGTGGCCGGCGAGAGCGGCGCAGGCGCCGAGCGTGTAGAGGCGGCGCAGGGCCTCGAAGGCGGCGCGGACCCGGCCGTTGGAGGATCCCGGAGTCACCTGGGCGTTGACCGAGACCGTGACCGAGCGCCGGCCGCCCAACTTGGCGGCGGCGAACTGGGTGTAGCCGGGGAGGTTGCCGGTGTGGCCATAGACGGTGCCGCAGCGGGTGCGGTAGCGGAAGACGCCGAGGCCGGCGGCGTTGACCCCCGGGCCCGGCGGCTCGGAGTGGCCCTCGACGAAGCGGAGCTGGCGCTGCTGGGTGGCGCGGTCGAACAGCCTCCGCCCCAGGTAGCCGCGGACGAACCGGTTGAGATCCGCCGCGGTGGACTGGATCCCGCCCGAGGCCCAGGCGCCCGACATGCCGAGCAGGGTGGTGACGTCGGATGGCGGCTGGGGCGGGTCGAGCACGTAGCCGTGGACGAAGGGGCGAGGGATGCGGAAGCCCACCGGCAGGGTCGTGCGGGTCATCCCCAGCGGCCGGTAGACCCGCCGCCGCAGTTCGCGGCTGTAGTCGTGGCCGCCGACGGCAGCCACGACCAGGCCGACCACGACGTTGTCGGTGTTCGAGTACTCGTAGCCGGCGCCGGGCTGGAACCGGAGCGGGTCGGCGGTGGCGAATTCGACCAGCTCCCGCGGCGAGAGGTAGGCGTGCAGGTGGGCGCCGAAGAATTCCTGGAAGGCCGGTGAGCTGGAGTAATCGGGCAGGCCGCTGGTGTGCTGGAGCGCCTCGGCGATCGTCACCCCGCCCCAGGCCGCCGGCAGCCAGGGAAGCCAGGCGCGGGCGCGGTCGGACAGCTTCAGCTTCCCGCGCGAGACGAGCGAGAGCGCCGCGGCGCCGCTGAACGCCTTGCTGACGCTGGCGAGGCGCATGTGGTCGTCGGGGCGCCAGCGCCAGCGCCTGCCCGCCCGGGCGGTTCCGGCGGAGTGGAACGAGCGGCGATCGCCTCGCTGGACGACGACAGCTACCCCGGGCGGGCCACCCGGCATCGCCACCAGCCGGTGCATCGCCCGCTCCAGCGCCCGGTCGGCCTTCGCCGCCGACCCGGCCGCGGCCGCCGGCGTCGCGTCGGGCCCGACACCGAGCGCGGCCAGCGCGAACAGCGCGAACGACACGTGGAGGTTCCGGCGGCGGAGCAAGGCGCGATTGTCCCAGGTGGGATCGGCTCGGGTCGGCGGTGCCGCCGGGCTAGAGCCCGGCGGCGTCGGCCAACAGGTCGACCTGGGCGGGGTCGCTGCTGGTCGGGAAGAGGATCAGCTCGTCGCAGCCGACCCCCTCGAAGGCGGCGACGTACCCCTTGACGGTCTCCGCGTCGGTGGCGGCGGAGCCCGCGATGTAGCTCGCGATTTCCTCGCCGAGGAAGCCGTAGTAGCCGGTCAGCTCGGCCTGGGCCTCCGCCTCGCCGTTCTCGCCCAGCCCGAAGTAGGCCAGGGCCGTCTTGCGTGGCTCGCCCTCGCGACCGGCCTCGGCCCAGGCCGCCTCCGCCTTGGCGGCCATGGCGGCGAATTCTTCCGGCGTGGCGCCGCCGGCGACCCAGCCGTCACCGAAGCGGGCGGCGCGGGCGAAGGAGGCATCGGCGTGGCCGCCGACCAGGATCCGGGGCGCCGCGGCGGCCGCGGGGCCGATCTCGTCGTCTCCCCAGACCTCCTTGATCCGGGCCAGCTCGGCGTCGAGGCGAGCGCCCCGGCCGGCGAGCTCGACCTCGCTCACCTCGTAGTCGTCCTCGCGCGCTCCGAGCGCGATCCCGAGGGTGAAGCGGCCGTTCGAGAGAGCGCTGAGACTGAGGCACTGCTTGGCCAGCTCGACCGCGTTGGTCCGCAGCGGGCCGAGCAGGACCGAGGTGCAGAGGCCGATCCGCTCGGTCACCGCCGCCGCGGCGGCGAGCGCGACCAGCGGCTCGTAGTTGTCGTAGACGATGCGGTCGATCGTGCCGAGGCTGGAGAAGCCGCGGGCCTCCGCCCGCCGCGCCCACTCGACCAGCTGATCTCCGGTGGTTCCAGGCACCGTGTTCGGCAGCCCAATCGCAACGTCCATATCGTTCCTCCTAAGAAGTGTGTTCGCCCTTGCTTAACCCTGTTGCTTAACCCTAGCGGGACGCACGCCGGGCCGCCAGCCCTTCAGTCGTGGATCTTCTCGCCGCGCTCCAGCATCGCCACGAACTTGCGCAGCCGCCGTTCCCGGGTCTCCGCCTTCTTCGCCTCCTCGAGCCGGTAGACGATCGCGTAGCGGTTGGCCTTGTCGAGCCCCTCGAAGAACTCTCGCGCGGCGTCGTTGGCCTCCATCTCGGCCCGCAGATCGTCGGGAACCGCGGCGCTCCGCTGGCCCTCGTAGGCGGCCTCCCAGCGGCCGTCCGATCGGGCCGCCTCGACCTCGGCCATGCCGGCGGCGCGCATCGCCCCGGCGACGACCAGGGCCTCGGCCTTCTCGCGGTTGATGCGGGACCACCTGCCGCCCGGCCGCCGCGGCGTGAAGCGCTGCAGGAAATGGGTCGCGTCCAGCGCCCGCTTCTGGCTGTCGATCCAGCCGAAGCACAGCGCCAGGTCCAGCGCCTGCCCGTAGTCGACGCTGTGCTCGCCCGACCCTTTCTTGGCGATCTTCAGCCAGATGCCCTTCGAGCCGGCGTGATTCTCCTCCAGCCAGCGCTCCAGGTCGGCGGGCGTCGCGAACAGGAGGATCGGCAGCTCGGCAGTCATCGCCCGCCCAAACTACTTGCCGAGGGCGGCGAGCAGCGTCGCCTCGTCGACCCCCTCGACCACGACGAGCTTGTCCCTGCTCTTCTCCCCGCGGGCCACGCTCACCCGCGAGGGCGCCACGCGCAGCCGCTTCGCGATCAGCTTGCAGAGCGCCTTGTTCGCTCTTCCTTCAACCGGCGGCGCGGATACCCGCGCCTGCAGCACGCCGCCCTCGAACCCGATCAACTCGTCGCCGCGGCCACGCGGCCGCAGCCGCACCGCGACGCTGGCAGCGCTCACCGTTGCGGCGGCTCGCCCCCCTCCGGCATCTCGAAGCAGGACATCGACGCGACGGCGGGGAAGCCGCCCTCCGCCGCCCTGGCGGCTCAGGCGTTCGGAGCTGCGGGCCTGGATCTCGAGGATCGTGTCGAGGCCCTCGGCCATGAACACCGGCGAGTTCGCCCCAGCCCTCCTCGTCGAGGACCAGGGGGACGCGGCTGAGGTGGCGGTCGATGCGGCGGTCGAAGGTGCCGGCCTCGAAGGCGAAGGCGGCGTCGACCATCTCCTGCTGCTTTGCCCAGATCGAGAACCTGTTCGCGGTCCTCGAGATCGAGAGCTCCGCCCACTCCTCGTCGCTGAGGCTGGGCCGGCGGACCGCCTTGTAGAAGTGCTCGACGGCGCCGCGGACCTGGCGGGTGCCGATCAGCTCGATCATCCCCATCTGCTCGAGCACGCGCACGTGGTAGCTGACCTGGCCGATCGGGATCCCCAGCTGATCGGAGATTTCCTTCGGGCTGGCGGACCGTTCGGTCAGGACGGTCAGCGCCCGCACCTTCACCGGATGCCCGACGACCTTCACGAGCGCCCGGTCTATTTCCTTCGATTTCGACCTCGCGGCCACGGTGACTCTCCTCTCGTCGGTAAAGAGACTGACCGGTTGATCTTATTTCACCCGACCATCTAATTTCAGCGATTCGCGACTTTTTTTGGACAGTTCCACGGTATTGCTGGAACCGGCTTTAGTGGTGTAGCGGTCGAGAGCAACAGAAGAAAGGGGTCTCTCGACTCGAAGGGGGGTGAGCTGAGTGAAGGTCGCCACGACGGGTGCCACGGTGCCAGCGATTTCGATTACAAAGAGCGCCTGAGCAACGGATGAATGCGACCGGCGCGGCCTGGGAGCGCCGGTCGCGATTCGTCCCGCCAGCCTGGATCCGCCCGCATAGGATGACGAACGACAGGGGTCAACCATGAGGAGGACGGGGCGATGAGCAGCTACCAGGTGAAGAACATCGACGAGATGGAGGCGGTCTTCAGCGGCGCCTTCAAGCGGGCCCGGGCCGAGCTCGGGGTCGAGTCGTTCGGGATGCAGGTGATCGACATGCCGCCGAACTACGACGGCTACCCCGAACACGACCACGCCCAGGACGGCCAGGAGGAGGTCTACCTGGTGCTCCGAGGGGGCGGCGAGATCGAGATCGACGGCCAGCGCTTCCCGCTCGACGGCGACCACCTCATCCGGGTCGCTGCGGGGACGATGCGCAAGGTCTGGCCGGGCGCCGAGGGGATCCGCCTGGTCGTCGTCGGCGGCGTCCCGGGGAGCGCCTACGAGGCGCCCGACATGACCAAGCTGGGCGAACCGGACCCGATGGCGGCTAGCTAGGGGCAGCTAGTCTGGCCGGGTGTCTGTTCGCGCGACCCTCGTAGTCGTAGCGGCGCTGCTGGGGCTCGCGGCGGTCGCCGCGTCCCCGGCGACGGCCGCGGCCGAGACCGGGCCGCACGGCAGCGAAAACGCGATCGTGGTGGTCGTCGGCGATGCCGTCGTCCGCCGCGGCCAGGTCGTCGACGGCGTCTTCGTCGTCAGCGGCGACGCCCGGATCGCCGGCCGGGTCAGCGGCGACGTCGTCGTCCTCAGCGGCGACGTCGTCGTCTCCGGGACGATCGAAGGCAACCTCTTCACCGCCGCCGGGAAATCACACCTGCTGCCCTCGGCGGTGGTCACCGGAAACGTCGACTACGGCAGCGACCGTCCCGACGTCTCCCTCGACGCCCGCGTCCACGGCGACGTGCAGGAAAAGAGCTGGCCCAACCTCGGCGGCGTCGTGCCGGTGATCGGCGGCCTGCTCTTCTGGCTCGCCTCGAGCGTCTCGCTGGCCCTGCTCGGGATCCTCGCCCTGCTGATCGCGCCGCGGGCCGCCGACGCGATCAGCGCCCGCTCGCGGGAACGGATCGGGCCGCTGATCGCGATCGGGATCGCGATCGGGATCGTCCTCCCGGTCGCCGGCGTGATCGCCGCGGTCACGGTCCTCGGCCTACCGCTGGCGATCGGCATCTTCCTCTCCCTGCTGCCGCTCGGCGCGATCGCCTACGTGGCCTCCGCCTGGGCGCTGGGGCGGGCGATCGTGAAGCCGCCGCGGGAGCGGACGCTCTCCTTCCTCGCCGGGATCGCGATCCTGCGGGCGCTGGCCCTGGTGCCGATCCTCGGCCTGCTCGTCGACCTCGTGGTCGTCGTCTTCGGCCTCGGCCTGATCGGGGCCGCTATCGGGGCGGCGCGAAACCCGGCGGAGGCGGAGCCGGCTCGAAGCCTGGGCAGCTGAGCACCGGCAGTCGCGGGTAGCGGGGCCAGCGGGACTCCGGCCCAGGCGCCATCATGACTCTCCCGACGACGAGGAGGAGCGATGAGCGAGACGACCGTCACCCTGACCATGTCGAGGCCCGACGCGGAGGTTCTGCTGGGAGTGCTGGCCGCCGAGCGCCACAACCCGGACGTGGAAGAGGTCTGCGACGCCCTGCGCAAGCAGCTCGACGAACAGCTGGCGACCGGCCCATGAGCCGCTGCTGTGCCGCCTCGGCCGCGGCTAGCTTTGACCCGTGACCCGAACCGCGTCCCTCTTCGACGCCGACGCCGCCGCCTACTCCGGCAGGGTCGAGGTGCTCGGCGTGATCTTCCGCGCCGAGGACGACGGCTACGCGGTGCTGGAGGTGCAGGAGGCCGACTCCGGCGAGGGCTTCGCCCTTGTCGGCCCCGTCGCCCACCTCGGCCCCGGCGACCGGGCCGAAGTCAGCGGCGAGTGGCAGACCCACTCCCGCTACGGGCGCCAGCTGCGAGCGCAGGGGGCGCTGCCGCTCGACCCCGCCGACCGCGCCGGGCAGATCGCCTACCTGACGACGCTGCGCCACATCGGCCAGGCGCGGGCCGAGCGCCTCGTCGACGAGCACGGCGAGGGCGTCCTGCGGGCGATCGCCGCCGACCCGCAGCGGGTCTTCTCCGCCCTGCGCGGGGTCAGCGCCGACCAGGCCGCGGCGGCGACCGAATCCTGGCACGCGAGCCGCGCCGTGCGCGACCTCCACGTGCAGCTCGCCCCCCACGGGCTGGCCCACCTGGCGGCGCCGATCCACGCCCGCTACGGCGAGCACTCGATGACCGTCCTGCACGAGGACCCCTACCGGCTGACCGAGGTCGAGGGGGTCGGCTTCGCCCGCGCCGACAAGATCGCCCTCGCAGCCGACGTGCCGCCCGAGTCCAGCCGCCGCGCCCAGGCAGCGGCGCTCTACGCCCTCCAGGAGGCCGAGCAGCAGGGCAACACCTACCTGCCGCTGGCGGAACTGGCACGGCGGACCGCTCGACTGATCGGGCTGGCGCCAGACCCCGAGGTGCTGGCGGCGGCGCCGGGCCTGGCCCTCGAGGAGGACGAGCGCGTCTATCGCAAGTCGACGCTGGCCAGCGAGGAAGCGGTGGCGGCGACGCTGCGCGAACGGACGCGCCAGTCGCCCCAACTCGACCACGACCCGGGTGAGGAGCCGGGCGAACTGGAAGACGGACGGAAGCTGACCGACGAGCAGTGGGCGGCGGTGCGGGGCGCCTTCGAGGCGCGCATCTCGGTCCTCACCGGCGGCCCCGGCGTCGGCAAGACGCTCTGCACGAAGGGGATCGTCGCCGAGGCCGAGGCGGCCGGCCTGCGTCTGGCCCTCTGCGCGCCGACCGGCCGCGCGGCGCGGCGGATGGAGGAGGCGACCGGCCACGAGGCGATGACGATCCACCGCCTGCTGGAGTGGATGCCGGGGCGCGAGCCGACCTTCCGGCCGGGGCACCCGCTGCCGGCCGACCTGGTGATCGTCGACGAGTCCTCGATGCTGAACCTGCGCCTGGTCGAGGTGCTGCTCGCCGGCCTCGCCGAGGCGACCCACGTCGTCTTCGTCGGCGACGCCGACCAGCTGCCGCCGATCGGCGCCGGCAAGCCGTTCGAGGACCTGATCGCCTCCGGCGCGGCGCCGGTGGTACGGCTCAGCCAGATCTTCCGCCAGGCGGCGCGCTCGATGATCACCACCGCCGCCCACGAGATCAACCAGGGCCGCCCGCCGCACCTGGAGCCCGAGCCCGACCAGGATCACGACTTCTTCTTCATCAACCGCCCCAGCGCCGAGCGGGCGCTGGAGACGGTGATCGAGGTGGTCGCCGAGCGGGTGCCGAAACGCTTCGGCCTCGACCCGATCCGCGACGTCCAGGTGCTGGCGCCGATGTACCGGGGACCGGTCGGGATCGACGCCCTCAACGAGCGCCTCCAGGCCCGGCTCAACGCGGACGGGAAGAAAGCGCTGAACGAGCGCTTCCGGGTCGGCGACCGCCTGATCCAGACCCGCAACTCGCACGAGCTGGGGCTGATGAACGGCTCGATCGTCTTCCTCCGCAAGGACCGCCCCGACGAAGAAGCGATCCTGGTCGACACCGACGAGGGCGGCTCGCTGGTCATCCCCTACGAAGAGACCGCGAACCTGCGCCTCGCCTACGCGATCTCGGTCCACAAGGCGCAGGGATGCGAGGTCCCGGTCGTGGTCGGAGTCTGCCACCGCTCGCACTCGCGGATGCTGACCCGGCCGCTGATCTACACGGCGATCACCCGCGCCCGCAGCAGCTGCGTCCTGGTCGGCGACCACCCGGCGCTGGCGTCGGCGGTGGGACGGGACGACGGCGGCGAGCGGCACTCGGGGCTGGCGGGGCGGCTCGGCGGCTGAGCGGCGGTTCGAGCGGCGCCGCGGTGGCGCTCGGGGGCGAAGGTTCCGTCGGCGCCCCGCCTCAGACTGCGCGGCCATGAGAAGACTTCCCGCGGCTTCGGCCCTCCTGCTCGCGCTGGCGACGGCGCTCTCCCTGCCCACTCCAGCGACGGCCGGCACGGCGCTGCCGGGGAAGCCGACCGAAGCGATCGTCCTGATGCGCCACCCGCGCGGCCTCGACCGCTTCGTGCGGGCGGTCTCGGACCCCTCCTCGCCGCGCTACCGCCAATACGAGAGCGTCGAGCAGCTGGTCAGGCGCTTCGGTGCCTCGAAGGAGACCCGCAACCAGACGCTGGCCTGGCTGGGGGAGCACGGGGTGCACGGCACCGTCGGCCGCACCGGCACCTTCGTCACCGTGAAGCTGCCCGCCCACCTGGCGCGGCGCCTGCTGCCGGGCGCGGCCAGCGCCAGCGCCAGCGGCGGCGACGTCTCGGTCCCGGCGGGCCTGCGCGGCCTCGTCACCGGGATCGAAGTGCTCGGCAACAGCCAGGCCGTGAAGAACGTGACGGCTCCGGCCCGGGTCGGAGCCAGCGCCAGCAAGGCCAAGGAATACAGCTCGGTCAGGCCCCACACCGGCACCGCCGCCGGTTGCGTGGCCGGACGTGCCGGCGCCGGGCTCACCCCCGGCGCAGAATCACCGTTCACGCCGAACCAGTACCTGCGCGCCTATGGCCACACCGCGCTTCAGGACCGCGGCTTCGAAGGCCAGGGCCGAACGGTCGCCGTGGTCGAGATCGACGGCTTCCGCCACAGCGACGTCGAGACCTTCGACCGCTGCTTCGGTCTGCCGACCCCGCCGATCCGCGTCACCCCGGTGGGCAGGCGCAAGCCGTACAGGGGCGGCACCGAGTCCACCCTCGACCTCGAGGTGCTCTCGGCCGCGGCACCGCGGCTGCACCGCATCTACGTCTACGAGGGCGAATCGTCCGCCGGCGGGATCGCGGAAACCGCCGCCGCCGCTCTCGGCTCCAAGGGCCACCACCCCGACGTGATCTCGATCTCGCTCGGGATCTGCGAGCCGGAATTCTCCGAGCAGCTCGTCCTCCGACAGGCGATGGACAACGTCTTCGCGGTCGCCGACGGGGCCGGCATCTCGGTCCTGGTCGCGGCCGGCGACACCGGCTCCAGCGGCTGCCGGATCAACAGCCCGGAAGGGACCTCCGCGCTGCCGATCCGCACCGTCAGCCTCCCCGCCAGCTCGCCCTACGTGACCGCGGTCGGCGGCACCAACCTCACTCTCACGGCCAAGAACCGGATCTCCTCGGAGATCGTCTGGAACGACTCGCCGCTGCTCGTCGGGGGCGGGGGCGGCGGAGCCAGCCTGTTCTCCTCGCAGCGTCCCTGGTGGCAGCGGCTCAAGCAGGTGCAGAAGTTCGGTCCCGGGCGGATCGTCCCCGACATCTCCGGGCTCGCCGACCCGGTCCCCGGCTACGCCTACTTCTGCACCTCCCCCGAATGCCGGGCGCTCCCCCAGACCAGGCCGGGCTGGACCGCGATCGGGGGGACGAGCGCGGCGACGCCGCTGGTGGCCGGCGGCCTGGCGCTGGCCGACCAGTACGCGGCCAAGCACCGGCAGCGCCCGCTCGGATTCGCCAACCCGCTGCTCTACCGGCTCGGCTCGCGGTCGAAGTCGTGGCGGGGCGTCTTCACCGACGTCGTCAAGGGCGACAACGACCTCGGGCCGATGCTGCCCGCCAACGTCGGCGGCGGCGTCCCGATCGGCTGCTGCAACGCGACGCGGGGGTACGACTGGGCCAGCGGCTGGGGCTCGCCGAAGCTCCTCGCGCTGACGCGATCCGCCTCCGCCCTCGCCCCCTGACGAGCTGAGCCGTGTGCGACCCTGGCGACAGCCAGGTGACGCACAAGACGAAAGGCACAGCGCTCGACCCGAACGGCGATCCTCTGCGTCACCCCCCGCGGGTGCCGCTGGTCGAGATCGGGATCACCCTGGCCGGGATCGCCCTGCTCGCCCTGCTGGTATTCGCGGTCTCGCCGCTGCGCGAAGCGGTCGTCGCCGCGATCCACGGCGACAACGTCGAGGTCCGCCACCAGATCGACCGCCTCGGCGCCGCCGGCCCGCTGCTGATCGTCGCCCTTGCCCTGATCCACGCGGTGATCTTCTACCCGGCGGAGATCGTCGACGCCGCCGCCGGCTATGCCTACGGCTTCTTCCCGGCGCTGGCGCTGGTGGTGGTCGGCTGGCTCCTCTCCGGGCTCGCCTGCTTCGCGGTCGGGCACAGAGTGGCGCGGCCGCTGCTCGACCGCTGGCTCGGCGAGGAGCGCTTCGAGCGGATCGAGGGGATGATCGAGCGCGGCGGGCCGAGCCTGCTGCTGGCGATGCGCCTGATCCCGATCGTCCCCTTCAGCCTCCTCTCCTATGCCGCAGGGGCGGCCCGGGTCCCGCTCTGGCGCTTTATCTGGACCACCGTCGTGGGCTTCCTGCCGATCACCGCGATCGCCGTCTACTTCGGCACCCGCCTCGAAGGCCTCTCGCTGACCGACCCGATCGTCTTCGCCAGCGTCGCCGGCCTGCTGGCCCTGCTCGGGGGCGGCCACTGGGCGATGCGGCGGCAGGCGCGCTCACGCCCCTCGCGGCCCGCCGAGCCGCCCGGGACCGGAGTCAGCGGACCCGCCTGATCCGGAAGCGGAAGACGACCGGGCTGGAGTCGGCCTCGCCCAGCGCGTTGCGCGCCTTCACCCTGAGCACATGACGGCCGAGGCCGAAGCGGCGGACCACCCGGACCGAGCAGCCGTGGTAATGGCGCCCGTCGAAGCTGCAGCGGAAGCCGGCTTCGGCCTGGTCGGAGGCGAAGCGGAACCGCACCCGCGCGGTGCGCGAGCGGGTGCGGACGACCCTTCGCGGGCGCTTCGCGATCCGGGTCGAGGGCGCTCCCGGAACGGTCGCCGTGGGCGCAGCGCCCGGGGTCTCGGGCGTCGGCGTCGGCGCCGGCGTCGGCGTCGGCGCCGGCGGGACCGGAGGTTCTTCCGAGCCCCAGTCTCCCGGCGCGACGAAGACCGGGCCGGAAGCGTCGGGTGCGGCGCAGGCAGCGGGTGGCGCGGGCGTGGCTTCGTCGCGGGCGGCGGTCGTGGCGGCGACCGCTTCGACCAGGCCGCCGCCGACCGCGCAGCTGCCGTACGAGCCCACCGCCGAGCCGGTCCCGATCAGCGCGGACCGCAGTTCTTCGGCGCTCGCCCCCGGCGCTCCCTCCCTCATCAGCGCCACGACGCCGGCCGCGTGCGGGGCCGCGGCCGAGGTGCCGCAGAAGCGCCAGGCGCCGCTGAAGAACTGGGCGAAGAAGGTGGTCCTGCCGCAGTCGGTCGCGGTGACGTCCGGCTTGGAGATCACCTGCGGCGAGCCCAGCGGGGCCGCGGGGGTCGTCCCGTTGACCGGCCCGAAGTAGAGCGTGGTCGGGCCGCGCGAGGAGAATTGCTCGGGTGCGGCCGTCGTGTTGAAGCGGATCGCACCCGTCGCGATCGCCCCGGCGGCGCCGGCATGGCCGAACACCGTCGGGCCGACCACGTCGCCGCCCCCGGAGCGCGGGTACTCGGTGCCGCTCACCCCTCCCCCGTTCTGCAGCAGGACGAACTTCAGCCGCGGGCTGGCGCCCGAGTAGCGGTTGACGACCAGCTGCACCGTCTTCTCCGTGGAGCTTTCGTTGCTCCACTGAACGAGCTCGAACGGCCGCCCGGTTTTCGGGTTGTCTTCGAACGAGCCGGTCAGGGCTTCCCCGTCGGCGTTCAGCAGCAGGGCATCGATGTCGGTGCCCACCCCGTACCAGGGTTCCTCCCACTGCAGGTCGACGCTCAGGGTGGCGCCGGGTTCGACCTTGATGCCGAAGGTCCGGTCCGTGGCGGGGCCGGGGTTGAAGTCCAGGCAGTGGGTCCCGTGCAGTTCGGGGATCGTGCTGACCGCGGGCGGGCAGCCGCCGGAGTCGCGGAACGCTGGCGCTTCCCAGGAGGCGAATTCGTTGCCTTCGCCGTCGAACAGGTTGTCGTTGCCGGCGGAGGAGAGGTAGGTGACGCCTTCGCCGCTGACCTTTTCCACCGCGGCGGCGATCGGGCCGTCCTGGAAGAACGGCTCTTCGAAGTAGATGACGTCGTCGGCGATCACCTGGGCGCCGGCGCCGCCTTCGCCGACCGGTTTCGCCAGCCTTTCGATGCTCTGGGCGAACGCCGCTTCGCCGAGGAAGGCGCTGGCGAAGGCGAGCGAGGCCCCGGGAGCGACGTCGTGGACGATCTGCAGCATCCCCCGGCCCTCGTCGGTTCCTTCGGCTCCGAGGTCTTCGATCACGTTCACCGAGGCTTCCTGTCCGGCGCATTCGCCGCTGCCGGGGATCGCCGGGCCGGGCAGGTCCGCGGTCGCTTCGTCCTGCGCAGCGTTGGTGGCGGCACCGGTCGCCTTGTCGTATGAGTCGGAGAGGATGCCGACGGTGGTGCCGGTGCCGTCGACGGCGAATTTCTCGCGGGCGCCTTCGACCGGGGAGGTTTCGGTTTCCGCCGCGTGCAGCTGGCCCACGCCCTCGGAGATCGCCGAGCCGCCTTCGCAGTCGACGGCGTAGAGCACCGGCGTGCGGACCGGGGTCACCGCGGCGACGCCGGGTACGGCGGCGACTTCGTGCAGGTCGGCCGGCGCCACGGCGACCGTCGCCGACTGGTAGCGGCGGCTGGCGCCGAGCACCCGGCCGCCGGCGGCGTGGAGGTCGTCGCGGCGGGCGATCGCACCGTGGTCGAAGCGGACCTGGGCCAGGACCCGGTCGCCTTCGCGCACGAGGCTGCCGGGCCCGGCAGCGACCACGTCCAGCGCCTCGGCCTGCCGGGCGGGCGGCAGCGCCCGCACCGCGGGCGTCGCCAGCTTCGCCAGCAACGGCGAGAGGGTGCCGCTGGATTCCATCGCGGCGGCCGGCGCGGCGGCGGCACAGGCGACCGCAAACGCGGTGGCGAGCGCTGAGGCAGCACGACGGCCGGCCTTCAGCGTCGTCTGCATACGGAGTACATCGGCAGAACGGCGGCGAAACCCAAGCGGCCGGGCCGGCCGCGGCGACGCTCAGCCGCGGCTCACCGGCGTCCCGTGGAAGCAGCCCAGCGTGTAGGGGTACTCGAGGGTGGCGTTGTAGTGGTAGGTCCGCTGCCAGCGGCCTTCGAGCCAGACCTTGCTGGTCTGCCCGTGGCAGGCGTCGAGGTCGGCGTTCGTCAGCAGCTTGCCGTGGGCGCCGCGGGGGCCGTAGATCGGATAGCCGTCCAGCGCGAAGCCGACCAGGCCGGAGGCCTTGTGCTTCGATTCGCCCGCGGTCAGGCAGGAGGGGATCGAGTGGTAGTGGTATTCGCCCTGTTTCTGCGGGTGGCCGCCGCAGCTGTCCTGGACCTCGTGGGCGACGGCGTCGCGGTCGCCGGCATCGAGCGCGTCGAAGATCGCGACGCCGTTCTTGGCCACCCCGATCGGCCCGCCCGTCAGGCAGTTGGGCGAGGAGGCCGCCCGGGGGTGCAGCGGCAGCGAGTAGGCGTGGGCGCGCGCCACGATCGAGTTCGGGTTGCGGTCGTACCGGAAGGCGTCGTCGCTCGACTTGACCGGGAATTCGCCGGTCGTCTGCCTGGTCGGCAGGTCGTTGCCCTTCAACACCCGCCGCGACCCCTCGCGCTTGTCGCTGAAGCGCGCCTGCGACCAGTGGACGCTGCCGTCGACGGTCGCCTTGGCGCTGAGGTCGAAGGTGCCGTCGCCGCGGATCCACGGGCCTTCGACCATCGCGCCGGCCGGCCCGGGGGCGCTGCCTTCGCGGCAGGCGTAGACGTAGCCGCGCCTGGCGCCGGAAGTGGTCACCTTGCCGTCGCCGATCGGCAGGAACGCCGGATTGGTCGCCGACGCGCCGGACCCGAACGTGATTCCGGCCATCCCCACCGTGGCCGCCGCCGCGACCGCGGCGCAGAGCGCCAGCGGGGCCAGGACCTGCTTGACGAAAGGCGTTGCCATCTCCCTCTCCTCCTCGCTGAGTTTGCCCCGCAAGCGTCGCCGCGCGGGGTCAGGCGGAAGTCAGGAGAAGGTAATGCCCGTGTAAGAGAAGCGCCGGGCCGGCGCTATGTGAGGCGCGACCGCCAGAGATCCTGCTACGGTCCCCTGCGTTAGGGTCGGTAAAACCGGCAAAGTTCGTGCGTAGCGCTCGCGTCGTTGCTTCACCGCATCCTCCGCGTTCGCAGCACATTAAGTGGAGGCAATGCATGCCCACCGGAACTGTCAAGTGGTTCAGCGACGACAAGGGTTACGGGTTCATCACTCCCGATGACGGCTCGAAGGACGTCTTCGTCCATCACACGGCCATCCTCGGCGAGGGCTTCAAGTCCCTGACCGAGGGCGCCAAGGTGAGCTACGAGTCCGAAGAAGGCCCGAAGGGCCCGGCCGCCGCGAGCGTCCAGCAGACTTCGTAGTCGGCACCACGCTTCAAGCAGTCGACGAAGCCCGCCATTTGGCGGGCTTCGTCTTGGTTGGACCCCCTTCGGGGCCGCCGACAGACCGCGTCCCCTACTCTCCCAAGCCGCCCATGCCAGCCACTCGAGAAGACCTGCGCAACGTCGCGATCATCGCCCACGTCGACCACGGCAAGACGACCCTGGTCGACGCGATGCTGTGGCAGACCGGGACCTTCCGCAAAGGGCAGGACGTCGCCGAGCGGGTGATGGACTCGATGGACCTCGAGCGCGAGAAGGGGATCACGATCCTCGCCAAGAACACCGCCGTCAACCACGGCGGGGTCAAGCTCAACATCGTCGACACCCCGGGCCACGCCGACTTCGGCGGCGAGGTCGAGCGGGCGCTGACGATGGTCGACGGGGCACTGCTGCTGGTCGACGCTTCCGAGGGCCCGCTGCCGCAGACCCGCTTCGTCCTGCGCAAGGCGCTGGAGCGCAAGCTGCCGATCATCCTCGTCGTCAACAAGGTCGACCGGCCCGACGCGCGCATCTCCGAGGTCGTCGACGAGGTCTACGAGCTGTTCATGGACCTCGACGCCGACTCCGAGCAGATCGAGTTCCCGATCGTCTACACCAACGCCAAAGCCGGCTGGGCCGCGCTCGAGGAGGGGGTCGAGGGGACCGACCTCTCCCCCCTGCTCGACCTGATGCTCGAGCGGATCCCGGCGCCCGAGTACGACCCCGAGGGTTCGCTGCAGGCGCACGTGACCAACCTCGACGCCTCCCCCTACGTCGGCCGCCTGGCGATCTGCCGGGTGCGCCAGGGGACGATCCGCTCCGGCAAGCCGATCGCCTGGTGCCGGGCCGACGGCAGCGTCGAGCGGGCCGCGGTCACCGAGCTGTACGTGACCGAAGGGCTGGAGCGGGTCACCACCGAGGACGCCGGGCCGGGCGAAATCATCGCCGTCGCCGGACTCGAAGAGGTGACGATCGGCGAGACCCTGGCCGACCCCGAGAACCCGCAGCCGCTGCCGGTGATCACCGTCGACGAGCCCTCGCTCTCGGTCGTGGTCGGGATCAACACCTCGCCGCTGGCGGGCACCCAGGGCGGCGGCAAGCTGACCGCCCGCCAGATCCGCTCGCGCCTGGACGCCGAGCTGGTCGGCAACGTCTCCGTCCGGGTCAAGGACACCGAACGGCCCGACGCCTGGGAGGTCCAGGGCCGCGGCGAGCTGCAGCTGGTGGTGCTGCTGGAGATGATGCGCCGCGAGGGCTTCGAGCTGACCGCGGGGCAGCCCCGGGTCGTCACCCGGGAGATCGACGGCAAGGTCAACGAGCCGGTCGAGCGACTGGCGATCGACGTCCCCGAGGAACACGTCGGCGCCGTCACCCAGATGCTGGCGGCGCGCAAGGGGCGGATGGAGCAGATGGTCAACCACTCCACCGGCTGGGTGCGGATGGACTACCTGGTCCCCGCCCGCGGCCTGATCGGGTTCCGCACCGAGTTCCTCACCGAGACCCGCGGCAGCGGCATCCTCCACCACGTCTTCGACCGCTGGGAGCCCTGGGCGGGAGAGCTGCGCACGCGCCAGACCGGCTCCCTGGTCGCCGACCGCCGCGGCCAGACCGCCGGCTACTCGCTGATGAGCCTGCAGGACCGCGGCACCCTCTTCGTCGGCTCCGGCGAGGAAGTCTACGAAGGGATGATCGTCGGCGAGAACGCCCGCGCCGACGACCTCGACGTCAACCCGACCAAGGCCAAACAGCAGACCAACATGCGCGCCGCGAGCGCCGACGTGCTGGTCCGCCTGGCGCCGGCCACCCGCCTCTCGCTGGAAGCGTCGCTGGAGTTCCTGCGCGAGGACGAGTGCGTCGAAGTGACCCCCGATGCGGTCCGCCTGCGCAAGGTCGAGCTCGAGAAAGTCAAGCGCCTCAAGGCCTCCAAGCGCCGCGACACGGCGCCGGCGCGGTAGCAGGTCTTTTTCAGGCCACCGGCCCGCGTTCCGCGAGCAGCCGCCCGAGGCGGGCGAGCACCGCCTCGGGTTCGCGCGCGAACCGCGGCCCGGTCACGCTCGTCGTCCCGATCCCCTCCAGCAGCAGATCCTCGCGGCGCAGCCGGTCCTCCTCGAAGGACTCGCGCGTGCCGTGGGTCTCGTAGAGATCGAGTTCGACGGCGAGGCGGTGGCCGGGCCAGTAGAGATCGACCTCCATCCCCACGACGTTGGAGTTGACCCGGGGCACCGGCAGCCCGGCGGCGACAACCGCCTCGAAGAAGAGGCTCTCGAACTCCGAGCGGGTGAAGGGGCCCGGCTCATAGAGGGCGAGAGCGCGACGGAGGCGCGGCGTGCCCCGATGCCCCCTGTTGCGGTCGAGCACGTCGTGGGCAGCGCCGAGGTCGAAGATCCGCAGCTCTTCGGCGCGCTTGAGGAGGCGGCGCAGACGCCGTCCTGAGACCAGAGCCGCCTGGTCTAGCAGGGTGCGCGCCAGCGACGTGACCGGGATGCCCTCCTCCAGCCACCGATCGGCGTGGCTGAGCCTGCTTGCGCGGTGCAGCCGAATCGGTGGCCGGGCGCGTCGGGCGACCGGGGCGGTGACGTGAATCGGAATGGGCAGGGTGGAGGAGAGCCCCCACAGCCACGCGGCCGAGTAATGGCTGAGCAAGCAGGCCGGGCCGCAGGCCAGGACGGCCGCCAAGCACTGCCCGTGCAGCGAGAGGTCGGTGTGGCCGACCGCGTAGACCCCGGTGTACAGCCTGTGCAGCCGCCCGTCTCGGACCGCCCGTTCGACCCAACCCCGCGTGCAGCCGAGCGGGCCTTCCAGCTGCCGGATCGAGACGACTCCATGCTGCCTCGCGGCCAGTGCCGCCAGCTCCCCTCCCTGCTGTTGACCTTTCGCACGCATAGCGAGGGAAAGGTCGACAGCGACCCGGATTCTCCCCCCTCCCGGCGCCTTCTCCCCTACCTGCTGCCGCTTGCGCCTCTTCTCCGGCTGGCCGCGGCGCCGGCGGTTAGGCTGCCTACGTGGCGAAATGGGGAGTATTGGCCGTGCTGGCCGCCGCGCAGTTCCTGATGGTCCTCGACCAGGCGGTGATGAACGTCGCGATCTCGCAGCTGGTCGCCGACTTCGACACCACGGTGACCACGATCCAGGCGGTGATCGCCTTCTACGCGCTGGTGATGGCGGCGCTGATGATGACCGGCGGCAAGGTCGGCGACCTCTGGGGGCGTCGACGGGCGTTCGTGATCGGCCTCTGCATCTACGCCTCGGGCTCGGCGCTGACCGCGGCGTCCTGGAACGTGCCCAGCCTCGCCCTCGGCTGGTCGGTGCTGGAGGGGATCGGGGCGGCGCTGGTGCTGCCGGCGATGGTCGCCCTGGTCGCGGGCAACTTCCGCGGCTCCGACCGGGCGGCCGCCTACGGCGTGCTCGGCGGCGTCGCCGGGGCGGGGATCGCCGTCGGCCCGATTCTCGGCGGCTGGGCGACGACCGAGCTGACCTGGCGCATCGTCTTCGTCGGCGAGGTGATCGTCGCGATCGGGATCCTGTTCGGCAGCCGGTTGATCACCGAGCCCGAGCGGAGCGCGGGCGCTAAGCAGCTGGACGGGGTGGGCGCCGTGCTCTCGGCGCTCGGCCTCGGCCTCGTCGTGCTCGGGGTGCTGGAGGCGAGCAACTGGGGCTGGCTGGCGCCGCGCAACTCGCCGGTCGAGCCCTTCGGCTTCTCGCTGACCCCGTTCGTGGTCGCCGCCGGCGGAGTCGTCCTCGGCCTCTTCGCCCGCTGGCAGCGCCGCCGCGAAGCGCTGGATCGCGATCCGCTGATCCACCTCGACCTGCTGCGCCTGCCCCGCTTGCGCGGCGGGGTCGCGATGCTGCTCGCCCAGAACCTGGTCCTGATGGGGATCTTCTTCACCGTGCCGTTGTTCCTGCAGGTGGTCCAGGGCCTCGACGCGCTGGAAACCGGGGTGCGGATGCTGCCCGCCTCGGTCGGGCTCTTCGTCAGCGCGATCGCCGGCTCGGCGCTGGCGCGGCGGTTCTCGGCGAGGCTGCTGGTCCGGGTCGGGCTCGGCGTCGTCTTCGTCGCCGCCCTGCTGTTGCTCGACACGGTCGAGCCGAAGCTCGACAACGCCTCCTTCCTGTTCGCGATGGGAGTGCTCGGCGTCGGCATGGGGCTGATCGTCTCCCAGCTCGGCAACGTGGTCCAGTCTGCGGTCGGCGACGCCGACCGCAGCGAGGCGGGCGGCATCCAGAGCACCGCCCAGCAACTCGGCTCCTCGCTCGGCACGGCGCTGCTCGGCGCGATCGTGATCAGCGGCTTGATCTACGCCTTCTCCGCCAATATCGCCGACAACCCGAAGATCTCGGCCGACGTCCAGGAAGAGGTCGGGGTCCGGATCGGCTCCGGCGCCAGCTTCGTCGCCGCCGCCGAGGTGGAAGAAGGCGCGACCGCGGCCGGCGTCGACCCCGCCACCGTCGACGCCCTCGTCACCGAATACGAAGACGCCCAGCTGAAGGCGCTGAAGACGGCCTTCCTGTTCGCGGCGCTGCTCGTCGTCCTCTCCCTCTTCAGCACCCGGGACCTGCCCTCCGAGCCGTTCGGCGACCCGCAGACGGCGGCGCAGCCGCCGCCGGCGCCGGCCTGAGCCGCCGGGCGCCCTCGCACCGGGCGGCGCTCAGAGGTCGAGGGCCTCGACCCGGCCGGAGTCGATCGCCGCCAGCATGGCCTCGTGGTCGCGTTCGTTGCAGTCGGCGTAGGCCTCGGCGAAGTCGGCGATCGCGTCGTCGAAGGAGTCGCCGGCGCCAAGGTAGGCGGCGATCGCGATCCGGTCGCCGGAGCGGGAGTGGGCACGGGCCAGGGTCCAGCCGCACATCCGCGCGTAGACGCCGAGGCCGCTCGGCGAGAGCCGTTCGACGTCCGCCGAGCGCTTCCAGTCCCAGAGCTGGCGCACGTAGAAGTCGCGCTCGCCTTCGAGGCCGGCGGCCGGGCACCAGCCGAGGAAGATGTCGCTCGAAGCCTGCATCAGGCGCTGGCCTTCGACCACGCGGCGCCCGTGGTTGCGGAAGCGGCCGACGCCGGCGTAGGGCTCCAGCACCGAGGCCTGGGCCTCCTTGGCCTGGAGGAACAGGGGGTCGTCGTCGTCGACGCCGGTGAGGAGGACGACCCAGGCGCGGGTGCCGACGCTGCCGACCCCGACCACCTTGCGGGCGATCTGGCGGAAGCGGTAGCCGTCGAGCAGGTGCCGGCGGTCGGGCGCGAGGCTCTCCCGATAGGCACCGAGGACCTTGTCCACCAGCGCCGCCGGGTCGATCCCGGATTCGTCCCCGACCAGCTCCTCCCCCGGCACCAGCAGCGGCGGTTCGCTGCGGAAGCGCAGCTCGCCGTCGACGGTCTCGGTCAGCTTTTCCAGCGCCCGCAGACTGTCCTTGGAGCGCGCCTTGCCGATCCCCCTGCGGACCCGCTTGAGGTCCTTGGGAGCGGCGTCCTCGACCTGGCCCAGGACCGCTTCGACGTCGAGGCGGGCGTACCAGACCTCGAGGTTGCGCAGCGAGGCGAAGGCGCGCATCGAGTCGCGGTAGGTGCGGGCGGCGGCGAGGATCGCCTCGCGCCGCTGCTTGCGCTTGAGGCCGCTTTCGCGGCCGGCTATCGCGAAGCTGGCGGCGAGCCGCTTGACGTCCCACTCCCACGGCCCCGGCAGCGTCTCGTCGAAGTCGTTGAGATCGAAGACGAGGCGGCGGTCGGGGGCGGCGAAGGCGCCGAAGTTGGAGAGGTGAGCGTCGCCGCAGGCCTGCACCCGCAGGCCGGAGACGGGGGTGCGGGCGAGGTCGGCGGCCATCACCGCGGCGGCGCCGCGGAAGAAGGCGAAGGGCGAGGCGGCCATCCGCCCGTTGCGGATCGGCACCAGGTCGGGGACGCGGTCCTCGGCCTGTCGGTCGAGGATCGCAATCGGGTCCTCGCGGTCCTCTGCCGGCACCCAGGCCCCGTGGCTGGAGCGAGGAGCGTCGGCCCGCGCCGCCTTCCCGGCGGCCCCTCGTTCGGCAGCGTCCATGACGCCACCGTACCCCGAAAAGGTGCCGACGCGCCGATTTCGGGACGTAGGGTCCCGAAATCGGCCGTCGGCGGCGGTTCTAGACGGTGGCGCTGGCGGTCTCGGACTGGCTGTCGCGGGCGGCGTCGGCGGCCTTGGCCTCGGCCTCCGGGGTGCGCTCGTCGATGTTGCGCGGCAGCAGCACCTCTTTGGCGATGACCAGGCGCTGGATCTGGCTGGTCCCCTCGTAGAGCTGCATGATCTTCGCGTCGCGCATCAGTTTCTCGACCGGGTACTCCTTGATGAAGCCGTAGCCGCCGTAGACCTGGACGGCGTCGGTGGTGACCTCCATCGCCGAATCGGCGGCGAAGCGCTTGGCCTGCGAGGAGACGAGCGTGTTGCGTTTGCCCTGGTCGAGCAGGACGGCCGAGTTCCAGGTCAGCAACCGGCCCGCGTCGACCTTGGTCGACATGTCGGCGATCATGAACTGGATCGCCTGGTGCATCGCGATCGGGACCCCGAACTGGACCCTTTCCTTGGAGTACTCGGCGGCGAACTCGAAGGCCGCGCGGGCGATGCCGACCGCCATCGCGGCGACGCCGGGGCGGGTGCGATCGAGCGTCATCATCGCCAGTTTGAAGCCGTGATTCTCCTGGCCGATCAGGTTCTCGGCCGGGACCTCGACTTCGTCGAAGGAGATGGTCGCGGTGTTGGACGCCCGCTGGCCCATCTTGTCCTCCTTCTTGTCGACGCTGACCCCGGGGAGGTCGGCGTCGACGACGAAGGCGCTGATGCCGCGATGGCCCGCGTCGGGATCGGTCTTGGCGTAGACCGTGAACCAGTCGGCGTAGGTGCCGTTGGTGATGAAGCACTTGGAGCCGCTGATGACGTACTTGTCGCCCTTCTTGACGGCCTTGGTCTTCATCCCGGAGACGTCGGAGCCGGCGTCCGGCTCGGTGAGGCAGAACGAGGCCAGCTTCGGCGCCTCGGTCAGCATCCCCAGGTACTTCTTCTTGGTCTCCTCGGATCCGCCGAGGCTGACCGGCGCCGAGGCCAGCCCGTTGGCCATCAGCGAGGTGCCGATGCCCGAGCAGCCCCAGCCAATCTCCTCCTCGATCAGGCAGCCGGAGAGGTAGTCGAGGCCGGGGCCGCCGTAGGCCTCCGGGACGTGGGTGTTCATCAACCCGACCTCCCAGGCCTTGTCGATGACGTCCTGGGGCCAGGTGCCGTCCTTGTCGTACTCCCAGGCGACCTTGCGGATCTCTTTCTCGGCGAAGCTGTGCGCCAGCTCTCGCAGGTCCTTCTGCTCGTCGGTCAGGGTGAAGTCAACCACCGGTCGGAACTCCTTTTCGTCGGTGCTTTCTGGTGCTTGCGAAGTCTGTGGAGCGCCGCCTGACGGCTGACGTTCCGCCCGATTGACTGGTCAGTCAACCAGTCGACAGGGTAGCGGATGAACACCCCCTATGTGGGGGGTACCCTTGATTCGTGGACCTGGCGCTTGCCATCACGGCGGTGCAGAAGGGAGCGGTGATCCTCGTTTTCACCGGCGTCGCCGCTCCGGTGATCGGCGTCGCCCTCAAACGGGTCGCCGGCGGCTGGGACTCCTACGGCGCGGGCCCGTTCGCGATCCTCGACGATCGGCCGGCGCCGCGGAGGGACGTGGCAGCAGCGGCCGACCCGGCGATCCAGGCGGCCGAGGTGCGCCAGATGCTGGAAGCGAAGTCCGAGCGCCGCCGCCGCCGCGGAGAGGCCCCGCTCGACGTCGAGGCCGAGGCGGAGCGCCTGCTCGCCGACTGCGAGCCGCAGGCGCGCCACCCGCGCGATGCCGTCGACGCCGAGCTGCGCTCCGAAGTGCGCCAACTGGTCGTCGTCCGCAACGAGCGACGCCTGCGCAACGGGCTGGAACCGCTCGACGTCGAGGCCGAGACCCAACGGCAACTCGCAGATCTCATAGGATCCGGTTGATGGCCACTCCCGAGGACAACCTCTACGAGGTCGAGCAGCTGCTGGTGCAGCCCGGGACCTACTTCAACCCCCAGACCGAGGTCGTCGTCGTCGTCGACGACTCCGCCTCGATCGACCAGGAGGTCTTCAACATGGAGGCCTACGAGGGGGCGGACTGGGTGCGGATCTCCGAGGAGACGCCGATCGACGAGGACGGGCGCGACCGCATCCTCGAGAAGTTCCAGACGCACTACCACCCGGGCTCCACCGGCTCCGTCTCGGAGACCGCGCTCGAACAGGGCGACGAGGAGCTGGACGAGGACGAGAACGGCCAGGACCCCGGCCGCGAGGACTAGCGTGCTCGCCGAGGGCGACGCCGCGCCCGACTTCACCCTGCCCGACCAGCACAGCGATCCGGTCACCCTCTCGAAGCTGCGCGGCGAGACCGTCGTCCTCTACTTCTATCCCCGCGCCGACACGCGAAGCTATAATTGCAGTAATGGCATCGCGGGTAGCCATCGGCATCATTCGGGTCTCTGAGCGCAAGCAGCGCGGTAAGAAACCAGGTCGCGAGGAGTCCTTCGTCTCGCCCCAGGACCAGCTCGCCCGGATCAAGGAGACCTGCGAGCGCCAGGGCCTGACGCTCAAGAGCACCGCCGACGAAATCGACGTTTCCGGCGGCAAGCCGCTTGAGCAGCGCCGTGGCCTGCGCGAGGCCATCGAGGCGATCGAGGCCGGCAAGGCGAGCGTGCTGATCGTCGGCTACTTCGACCGACTCGTGCGCAGCCTGCGCGTGCAGGGCGAAGTCGTCTCGCGGGTCGAGGCCGCCGGCGGCGAAGTCCTGGCGGTCGACTACGGCGCCGTCTCGGAAAAGACCGCCGCGCAATGGCTGTCGGGGACGATGATGGGCGCCTTCGCCGAGTACTACCGCCGCTCGGTCGGGGAGCGCACCGCCGAGGCACAAGCGAGCGCCGTCGCCCGCGGGGTCTGCCCCTTCCCCGATGCCCCGCCCGGCCTGGAGCCGGGCGGGGATGGGCGTCTCATCGCGACTGCCGATGCGCCGGTCGTGGTCAAGGCGTTTGAGATGCGAGACCAGGGCGCGACGATCAAGGACATCCGCGCCTTCCTCGGCGAACACGGAATCGAGCGCAGCTACCACGGCGTCCAGTCCATGCTGTCCTCGCGCCTCTACCTCGGCGAGATCCACTTCGGCAAGCTTGTGAACACGGAAGCGCATGACCCGATCGTGGCGCGCGACCTGTTCGACCGGGTGCAGCGCAACAAGGTGCCGCGCGGCCCGCGACCGAAGTCCGACCGCCTGCTGGCTCGGCTCGGCGTCCTGCACTGCGACGAGGGCGCGCGGATGGTCGTCGGCACGCAGAAGCAGAACGGCCGTACCTACCCCTTCTATCGCTGCCCTCCGGTCGGCGACTGCAAGCACCGAATGACGATCGGCGCCGAGATGGCCGAGGAGGCGGCGATCGAGGCGACCAAGCGCCGGCTCGCCGACGAGGAGGGCAGGGCGTCGACCGAGCAGGACGCCCGCGAAGCGGCGGCGGCCCACGAGAAGGCACAGGCCGACCTCGACGCCGCCATCCGCGCGTTTACCGGGATCGAGGATGAGCAGGCTGCGCAGGAGCGGTTGACCCAACTGCGGGAGGCGCGCGATGCCGCAAGGGAGAGGGACGAACAGCTACGGGATGCGCGTTCGACGCTTACCGTGACGATGGCGGATTGGGATCGGCTCAGCCTTGAGGCTCAGCGCGGGCTTGTTCGCGCGACGGTTGAGTCGGTGACGATCAGCCCGGGCCGCGGTCGCGACCGAATCGCAGTCAAGCTGTTCGGCGAGTAGGCGCCGGGCCTCGCCGTCGAGGATGCGGCGCACCTCCGCGCGCACTTGATCTGGAAGCCCGTCCGAGCCTGGGCTCAAGAGCTGACCTCTCTGTAGGGGTTGCTGGTCCAGCCCTCCCCTCCCCCAACCGGCTCCCACTTCGCAAGCTGCCCACCGCCGCAGAAGTGACAGCGGAAGGCGATGTCGCGGGGCTTCCGCTCAGAGCGCGCCCGCTCGGGATCGGGGTAGGCGACCTCCTGACAGGAGCCGCAGACCCCCAGCGCTTCCCGATCGACCTCCACGAGGAATGCATCCGGCCTGTTGCGCAGGCGAGCAACGAGTCGCTGGGACTTGGCCAGCGCGCGCGCCCGGTCCTCGCGGAACTCGAGGTAGCCCAAGCGCAGGCGCTCCTGCTCGGCGCGGGAGCGCTCGTCGTCTGCCGCCTTCCGCGATAGAGAGGAGGCGTCCTCCGCCGTCAGAAGCCCGCCGGCCAGGAGGCGGCCGCGGGCTTGGCTCAGAGCCGGCCCGTCGCCCAAGCGGCGGGCGAGGTCACTCACGCAGTCGAGCTGGCGGGCTCTGTGGTGCTCCGCGAGCTCCTCAAGATCGAAGCGTCTGCCAACGGTCGGCTCTCCCTCGGCGAGCTGGAGGCTCAGCGGGTCGGCGAACATCGCGCCCAACGTCCGCAGCGCGCGGCACTCGACCTCGGCCAGCTCGCCGTCTCCCGTCAGAGTCAGCTGCACCGCGGTGGCGGCGGTCGTCCCAAGGCGCTCGATGTCCCAGTCGCGGTACTCCCATTCGCGCAGGTGGTGGCGAAGCGCGGCGGGTTCGGAGCGCAGCTGCTCGCGCTTCTCGTCGTCCGCGCGCCGCTCGGCCTCCTCGCGCTCGCGCTCTTCGTCGTAGGGCCGGCGGGCCGCCCGGAGGATCGTCAGCAGGTCGGCGCTCTGCTCGCCGCCTTCGGTCAGCCACTTCGGCGCGGTGAGCGCGCGGTCGATGTCCCGCGCCAGCCCGCAGGCGGCGACCAGCATCTCGCGGCGGCCGACCGCCTTCTCGCAGGTGACGAGGAAGGAGCGCGCTCGCTTCTCGCTGGTCGTCAGGAACAGGAGCGCCGGGCAGAAGGGATAGGTCTGGCGCCAGCCGTAGAGCCGAGCGTAATCGCCGTAGCCCTGCGCCTTGGCTTTGAGCTGGCGGCTGGACATCGTGCCGAGGTCAAGCTCGACTAGGGCGAACAGGTTGTAGCGATCGGGATCGGTGATCTGGATGCCGGCGTCCGGCGCCACCGCGTGCTCCTTGCCGTCATAGCCGCGGAACGCCTCCCGTGCTTCCGCCTCGCGCTTGAAGCCGGTGAGGCGGAACCCATCCGGCAGCCCGGTCTTCAGCGACACGTACAGCTCGCTGATCGCCGCCGCGTGGGCGAGGAAGAGCGGATTCGGCTCGCGCCGCTCACCGCCGCGCGGCGGGGGCTCTCCCGCCGCCATCGCCTCACCCTTGCGCGTCGGCCACAAATGATGCGGCGCCGAGCCGCGTTCGCGGTAAGGGCGGGTACGCCCGATCAAGCCGAGCCTGGCGAGGCGCGCGGTTCGATAGCGGATCGTTCGTGGCGGGGTCTTGGGCGACATCGATCTGGCGAGCTGCGTCTGGGTCAGGACCCGGAGGAAGGAGAGGAGGTCGAGAATCCGGAGGTCGAGGTCAGAGAGCGGAGGGCTCTGAGCTGAGGAGCGAGCGCGAGTGGGGCGATTGCCATCGGAGGAGGATCTACCGACCATCACCGTGACTCCGATTTGGTTGGTAGAGACTCGGGCGCGCCGAAGGACTCGACATTCCGCGGCCCAATGCGGAATTCGCCAGGTGCGACCTTGCCAATCGGGGGCAGGGCGATTGGCAAGGTCGGGCGGGCAGAAATCGGCCGGCCGCCCGGGCTCGGCCGGGGGGCTTGGCAATGACCGTGATCGGCTATTGACGAAACAGGCATCTACCTGTCCGTCGTTCGAGCCGGCCGAATCCGGCACTTTTCAAGAGACGCGCCGTGAGGGCGTCGGTGATCGCGGCGGGGTCCCGGGCGCGTCGTCCCGCCGGATCTGCCGCGTCGTGGGGGCAGGTGAGGGGCATGTCTACCCCCTACATCAGATTTCGCGCGTCAGCGCCCCTTCTTTTGGCGCCTCGCGGTCGGTCAAGCCAGCGTTTCCATTCGACCGTCGGATCCGATGCTGCCCGCCGCTGCGGGCTTAGGAAGAAATCGACGGCCGCGTGACCACGGCGCGCTCATCCACGCGCGTCGCCCTCGTCGGACGGCTCTCCACCCACGACGTCTCCAGGCTCCTCGAAAGTGTCGACCGCCTCACCATCAGAAGGCTCTGCCTCAGGACGTCCTCCGGGATCGTGCCGCGAAGGGAACTTGAAGACACCGACCACGAGTCGTGGAAGCTGCATGCGCCGCGTAACGTCGTCGGCGAACTCTCGCCAATACGGCCACGCATGCAAAGTGCCGTTTGCAGCTGCGAAGTTGTTCAGATCCTCGGAGTCAAGCTCGGCATCGTCTTCGGCGCTGTAGCTCAATTCAAAGCGAGCTTCGATCTCAATCTCCGGTGGACTGTCGACATCAGGCTCGGGCAGCTCATTCGGGATGCCTCCCTCCCAGTCTGATCTATAGACCGCGATGAATGCCGCGCTAATGGCAAATGCTCGGTCGTCCGCGGCGTGGGGAGCGACGGTCGTCTCGAAGCCAACGAACGCCTTACCCGACAAGTCGTCCTCGATTTCGGAGGCCGGTACACGCAAGATGGCGCGCGACCCACGAAGTGCAATGTCCTGCAGCTCAACCGCGCTCGCGATCCTCGCAATAGATGCGTAGTCGAGGGGAGCGGCGGCGTTTTTGCTGTTCAGATGCGTCATCGCCTAGCCCACAACGGGTTCCTCGGGTCCTCCCCCACGAAGCGGCTCAAGAGTCCGAAGGAGGGACAAGTCTGGCGATTCTCCGCCGGCTCGCGCATGGGCGCGCATCCAGTTGCCTTCAGGGCTTAGCACCGCCCCCTCGGCGGCCTGAGACCGCCGAGGGGCGCTATGTGCCCGTCCCGCGCAGCTCGGCTGCGCCAGGGACTCATCGCTTCCCCCGTACACGCGAACCATCGTCGAGCCGCCCTGGTTAGTCGTCTCTCCCCCATCACCGCTGGCAGACAGCGGCGACGCAGCGACCTCAACCCGATGCTCAAGGGCAAAGGCAAAGTCAGCCAGCGTACGGAGGGTCATGTTGCGCTCACCGGAAAGGATCTGCGTCACAAACCCCTTCGAGCGTCCAAGTCTGTCTGCGAGCTCCTTTCTGTTGATCTGCTCGGCCTCGATGAGTTCAGAGAGCAGCTCCGTTGCCTCAAAGATGAGCGTCTCCTCCTCAACCAGCCGCTGATACTCGCGCTCCTGGTCCTCCTTCTTGGTCTTCCTCTTCGTCATTTGCACCCCCTTCTGTTTTCGGTCAGATATTCAGTTCTAAGCTTTGCGGCCGTTTCCAGGTGGCGGCGACTCCGCTTGCTGTTGTCGGTCTTCTTCCCGAATCCGTAGATCAACACGACGTCTCGTGCGTCGAAAAAGCAGGCAAGCCGTCTGGCGTGAGCCTTAAAGCACCAGATGTCGCCTGGCTCCTTCACGAATCGGTCTTTGTTGCTGATTCTGCCCGTTTCAGCCAGTCGCTCAAATAGCGGCTCGAACTTCGCGCGGTCTCTCATGTCGAGTTCTTCGAAGTAGTCGCGTGCCCGGAACCGACCCGAGGGGTCGGATCCCCATACCAATCTTCGGCTCGCACCCTCTCGTAGGACATCGAACATTGGTTTATATATCAATAAACAGCGCGGACGGGTTCTAGTTGCGGGGTCTGGTACCCTGGGTTTACGTAAGTGTAAACCAGTGGCTTGGCGAGGCACCAATGGATCGTTGTAGAAGCTCCGATCATATGACCCAGCTCCCAGTGAACCGGAGGGGCTGAGCATGCGCACGCTGCTGGTCGGGTACGACCTCAACCGTCCGGGGCAGGACTACTCGGGCCTCTACGAAGCGCTGAAGACCGTGCCCCTCTGGTGGCACTACCTGGACTCGACCTGGCTGGTACGGACCGACGAGACCGCGGTCGCCCTTCGCGACCGTCTCAAGCAGCACCTCGACGGGAGCGACGAGCTGCTCGTCGTCGACGTAACCAACCCAGAAGCCGCCTGGCATGGCTTCGATTCACGCGCCAGCCAGTGGATCAAGGACAACCTCTAGAAGGAGGCAAGGGATATGGCTAAGAACCCCCCTAAGGGCCCGGGACGTCGCGGAGCGGTGCGGCAGCGGTCGCAGACGCTGAACCCCAACGGCCATTGGACCAAGCGCGACAGCACCACTGGGCGCTTCGTCGACCAGAAGGCGGACAACAAGCCGTTCAAGGGCGTCCGCAAGGAGCGGTAGGTGGATCTCGCCAACAAGCTCGCCGACGCGTGGTACGAGGCGCGCGAAGCGAGCCGTCAGGACACCAACTCCTACCACGCGCTGAAGCAGGCCCTGCGGAGCTTCCTGCCTGCCGACACCGTCGCCGGCATTGGGTACCTCGATGACCAGCCCCTGGTCCTCGCGCTCGCAGCCGGTGCATTGGTCGCCTTCGTGCCCTCGGAGCCGGACCAGGAGGTCGAGGCGATCGCCCTCCCATTCGCTGTTGTTCACGGACTCTCGGTGACGTGCAAGCACGAGGCCCGTATGCATGCCAACTATCGAGCCTGCACCTGGACTTTGACCACCACCGATGGAGCAGTTCACACCTACGTCACCCGCCGGGTGGTTGGCAACGCCTTCGAGGCGGACAAGGGCGGAGAGGCAGTGATACTGGCTCTGGCGGACCGTCTTGGCTGGACCACCCCATTGCACCTGGAGAACGCTGGAAATGAATGGGGACTTCCCGCATGATCTTCGAGCTACACGGGCAGTTCATCGAGCAGACCACGGTCGCGCGGGCGTCCCAGACGGGCTCCGGCTTCCTTGTCGCCACGGAGGTCGATGCAGGTCGAGCCGGCAGCCTCGCTGGCGCGATCAGGCTCGCCTGCGCACATGTGGGACCACTGATGGAGCGCGGAGACCGCAATGGAGAGGGCTGGGGCCTCCTGGTCGTCGCCGGCCCCGTGAGCGTCGCCTACGGCAATTGGCCCGCCGGACCCCCGCGGGAACCGGGCTCCGACTTCGAATTGCTGCGCCGGATCCTCGCCGAGTACCGCCCCGGTGACGGTGCGCGCGCCGCTTTGCACAACTCGACGAAGGTGATCGAGGCGTACGCCGACCTCAGCCCCCGCATCGCACAGAGAGCCGCCTAGACCCTATGGACCGCCCACCTGAGCGCCGGCTCGATCCGAACCCGGTGCGAAGGTCGGCACCCGCGCATGAGATGCGCGGGTTTGTCGCCGAGGAACGGCCTCGGCGAGGACCGCAATCATGGGGGTGCCGACATGGCTCAGGTTAGGACGTGGGTGGGTCTGGATGTTCACGCGGCGAAGGTGGTGGCGGCGATAGCCGACTCTGACTCCGGCGAGCTGGCCGTGCAGCGGATGGGCGGGCAGACCGAGCAGGTGGCGGAATTCTGCACCGGGTTGCCGGCGCCGGTGCGGGTCGCCTATGAGGCCGGCCCGACCGGCTTCGGGTTGGCTCGGGCACTGATGGCGAGAGGCATCGACTGCACGGTCGCGGCGCCGGGCAAGATCGAGCGCCCGGCCCAGGACCGCGTCAAGACCGACCGCCGCGACGCCGAGCGGCTGGTGCGGCTGCTGATGATCGGCGGCCTGCACGCCGTCCGTGTTCCCACCCCCGCCGAAGAGGCGATGCGCGACCTGGTCCGCGCCCGCGAGGACGTTCGCGGCGACCTGATGCGAGCCCGCCACCGCGTCGGCAAGCTCCTGCTGCGCCACGACCTGCGCTTCGAGGGCAACAACTGGACCCAGCGCCACCTCGACTGGCTGGGGAGGGTCGAGCTGCCCGAGCCGGTGGCCCAGTCGGTCCTGCTCGACGGGATCGGGGCGATCGATGCCCTGCTGGTGCGTCGCGCCGATCTCGAGGCCCAGATGGCCTCACTGGTCGAGGGCTCCCCATGGGAGCAGAGCGTCGCGCGCCTGCGCTGCCTGCGCGGCATCGACACCCTCAGCGCTCTGGGCCTCTGCGCCGAGGTCGGTGACTTCGAGCGCTTCGCTCGACCCGCCCAGCTGATGAGCTACCTCGGCCTGGTGCCCTCGGAGAACACGACGGGCGAGAAGCGCCGGCAGGGCTCGATCACCAAGTCGGGCTCCCGCCACGCCCGCCGGCTTCTGGTCGAGGCGGCCTGGCACTACCGCCGGGTACCGCGCAAAGGCCGCGAGCTGCGCCGCCGCCAGGAGGGCCAGCCCCAGGCGGTCTGCGCGACCTCCTGGAAGGCCCAGCAGCGCCTGCACCGCAGCTGGGTCCGGCTCGACTCAGAGCGCGGCAAGCGCCGCACCCTCTGCGCGGTCGCCGTCGCCCGTGAGCTCGCCGGCTTCTGCTGGGCGGTCACGACAGCCGACTGAGACCACCAAGCACTGCTTGGCCCAGGAGGCGGCGGGCTCGGCCCCTCGCGCAGCGCATCCGCGATGTCGCTATGAGCAGCCGCTCCGCGGCGACGCTCGATCCTAGACAGCGGGCGCTATGACGAAACCCGGTCCTGCGGTAGCCAACCCGCGCATATCAGCCTGACCGCGAGTCGCGCACCAGGTCGACCGCCGCCTCCTGGGCCAAGACAAGGCCCGCTCTCAGCGGGCCTTTGGTGGTTGGGGGCTTGACAAACGGGCGTCCATATCAGCGATGGCCGTTGACGCCGTCTTCGTAAGCAGCGTCATCGGTGGCTTCGAGGAGGTCCGCGATGCTGCAGCTGTCGGGGTGTCCGCCGCTGGCCTCTATCCGATCCGATCCGAGAATCTGAGCGCCGATCCCGAATCGTCGCGACGCGCGCTACTCGACCAAGTCGCTGCCGCCGAGTACTACCTCCTCCTCATGGGTCCGCGCTACGGCGATCCAGGCGCGAACGGAATGAGCCCCACCGAGGAGGAGTACGAGGAGGCGGTCCGGCTTGGAAAGCCGGTTCTGGTCCTTGTCCAGACGGAGGACATGGAGAGCCGCCAGCGCGACTTCCTGGAGCGCATCCGCGGAACCTGGGGAGACGGGGTCTTCTACGGCACCTTCTCCGATGCCTTCGACATCGGCGCGCGGGTGGCCGATGCGCTTATCCGCCAGCGCTCGCAGGTGGTCGACGATGCGCCGTCTGCGCGCGAGAAAGCGATGAGTCTCGCCGCTCAACGCTGCACCTGGACCGAGTCCGTGCCGGTGCGTGCTGTCTTTGCGCCGCTACGACAGACGATCGTCCTCGACGCCATCGCACTTGAGGACGAGAGACTTGTCGATGATTTGATCTCGGCCCTGCGGGCCGGCGGAAGCGTCCCTCAGAGCGCCGGCGTCATCGGGCAGGTCTCCGCCTCCGGCATTCTGCTCGGCCCCCCACCCCAGCAGAGCGGTCCACAAGCTGAGGTCGGAGCTGACGGCTCCATCAGCATCGCGGGCTCGGCCGCAGCAGAGGGCACCTTCGGCGGTATGAAGATCGACCCGGCTCGCCTCGCCGCCTTTATCGCTGCAGCAGGTCGCTCGGCACAACTCATTTGGGACCGGATCGACCTGCGCGCGGAGATCGGCAAGGTTGCGGTAGCGGTCGCCGTCCACGATGCCCAGTACCTCGCATACGGGGGCTCCTCCGAGGGATCGGTCTCCCTCGGAGGCTCGATCCCCCCAACCGTCATCTCCCCCGACCCGCCAGTCGTGGCTCCTCGGGCGCAGCTGGACAAGGACAGGGTCTCGAGCCAGATCCTTGCCGCGATCAAACGTGTCTTCGCCGACGCCGGGAGGACGCAGCAGTAGACAGGGCGTCAGAGCCGCCGCAGGTCACGTCCCTCCCCCGCCGCCTCCCACACCCGCCCGACGCTAAGCGAGAGCCCTGACCCTGCCCCAATTGCGAGATGGGCGAGGTCTCCGGCCCGGGAAGCAAGGGGCCGACTGGGCTCGCGCCCCGGTGGCCTGCGCGCCGGGCGGGTGTGGGAGGCGGCTCGGAGACTCGGCCTATGCCCCCCGTCCTCCGTCTACAAGCTCGTTGAAGCGAAGTGCCGAGCGCGTCGGCAACACCAACGATTCGCAGCGGAACAGCAAGCCGGTCGAGACCAAATCGCGAACGGCGCGTTCCAGTCGATCCCGACTGGGGAAATCGGATGAGCCGGCGGTGATCTCCAAGACCAGCTCGCTCATCCGCAAATGGGTCGGGTAGCTGGTGAGAATCGTGAGTAGGACCTCGGCCTGATCACGGTCGTCGGCGGCTTGCGTTGACCAATCACGCTCAGCCGGCGCCAATGAGCGCAAGGATCCCTCGGCGGGAATATCTTGATCGTGCATGGGAGCTATGCCTCCTGTGCCACGCCCCCGGCGGGTGCAACCGCGCGGGGGCACTTTTTGTCTGTAGTGCTAACGCTACCACATTTAGTCGATATATCAACGGGTATTTATCGACTAGACCTGAGCGCCGAGAGTCGGGAGCCTGCGACATATGGCTCCCTCCCAGCGACCGCAGCGCGCCCTCGGGCAGGCAATCCGCGAGGTACGACAGAAGCGCGGTCTGACCCAGGAAGCCGTCGCCCATGACGCTGGCGTCACGGCTTCGACCTTCGGACTGATCGAGCGTGGGCAGTCGAACCCAACCTGGGCGACGGTCGAAGACATAGCCACCGCCCTTGGGGTGACGCTGATTGAGATCGCGAAGATCGCGGCGAAGTTCCAGCGCTAGCTGGGCGAGTAGGCTGCCGCCGCCATGGGATGGCCGCCACAGGTCGGGGATCCTCTGCCGCGAGCCGCGGAGTGCTGGCATGACCGCATCAAGCTCGACGGCTGGGTGCTCGGTCGAGGCCATGGAGCCGAATGGCAGAACGTCTTCAGGGTCGATGAGGACGATCGCGATCTCGTTTGGGATGCCATCAAGGAGGCAGTCCAGGAGGCCACGATCGAAGAGGTGCGTGATCGCTCAGACTTCGGCGTCGTCTGCGGCGTGCAGGCAGTCCTGGCGATCGGCGACCGCAGCGCGGCGGTCAATACGAGCTGGCACTACGCGGGACCCGATGCCGCGCCACGATTGGTCACCGCCTACCCGAGCCCGTAAGATGTGGTTATGGCTGTAGCGCACAAAATCGCTGCTTTCGACATCGTCGAGTTGATCGAGCGTGTCGATGATGCGCCCGCTGGTGCCCGAGGCGGCGTGCTTGAGCTACGCGACGGCGACACCGCCATGATCGAGGTCACGAAGCCCGAACTCGGGTCCGCGGCGCGGATCGTGTTCGCGCCAGTATCAAAGGTTCGCGTGGTCGAGCCAGCGCATCGTCACTAGGACGGCGAGGGACAAGTAGCGAATAACTGACGACGGGAGCCCGTCGACAGAGCCGCACGAGCAGCCAGAGCGCCTACCAATCGTCGTGCGGCATGTCGTCAATGTCGTGCCGCCACGAATCCGAGGCAACGAGGTCCGCGGGAGGTGCGCCTTCGCCGACGTACTTCCAGCCCTCGAACTTGCCGCCTCTCCCTGCGACGCCGAATACGATGCTCGTCTCCGTGGGCATCCAAGCCCGGTAGCTCAACCGATCCGCGGAGACCTCTACATGGAGATCACGGATAGCGGGCAATCCGTCCGGCTTGTCGAGATCCGCGAGGCACGTCTCGTATGCACCCCGATGTGTGAAATGCCCGTGCTGGTATAGAGCCAGCTTCGCAAGGGCATCCTGAGCCTCTTTGAACCCCCTGCGATCGAGTCGCCGTCCGAACTCATCTCGCTCCGTGCTCCCGGCATGGCGGTCTTCCTCTTCGCGCGCAAGCCGAGCGGCCTTGACGACGGCGAGCGGTTGAGCCCACTCGATCACTGAGAGGAGGGCGACGAATGCCTTGGTCGAGTTGCAGAGCGTGTCGTACCCAAGCTCCCGGCCATGAAGGATGCCGTTACGGCGCAGCTCGCCGTCCACCGTCGTCGACCGTCGGTCTTTGTTGAAAAGCCTGGCCAGCACCCTCAGGCCGTCTGGATGCCCAGCGATCGTCTCGTCGTCCTCGAGATGATTCGCCTTCTGACCACTGGCAAAGAAGGACTTCGCGGCCTTCCCGGTCAAGTCGTGGACGATGCCGTCTATCTGCGGCAGGACCACGCCGATGGCGCTCGCGTACCGCTGGTCGCCGTGGCTTGCCAGGGCCTCGTCAATCTGTCTGCGGCGGTGATGACCGATCATTCTCCACGGCTCATCGCCGCCAGCGTAGATGCTGTTGATGCGCTTGACGGCCCACCGAAGCCGATCACCGTTGTTCCAGGCCTCGACTAGAAGATCCTCCGCAGCCTCATGATCTCCCTGCCCCGCCAGTTGAGCAGCTTCTCGGTACTCCTCGGCCGGAACCCCTCCGAACGCAACCCATCCGAGCGGAGCAAGATTTTCGGCAACCCCGGAGGGGCCGTCAGTTAGCTCCTGGTATTCGCGATGCACTGAGCGGGCGTGCTCAAGACCTTGGTCGTCAAACACGCCAACCTGCTTCAGCAACGCGCCCACCGGCCCCCAGGAGAGTGCGCGCATTCCTGCCGCAAGGGTTCCGATCTCCCCCCCAGGGTCCATCCGCTCCTTGTAGCTGCGGGTCATCCGCCGAGTATGGCCGGCAAGAATGACGGCATCGCTCCCCTCCTCAGTCGGCGGCGATCGCTCGCGATCGAATAGCTTGCACCGATGCTTCAGCCAGGCGACAGGGCACCGGCCTTCACGTTGCCGGACCAGAACGGCCAGAAGGTCAAGCTCTCCGACTTCAAGGGTCAGTGGCTCATACTGTATTTTTACCCGCGCGCCGACACCCCCGGCTGCACCACTCAGGCCTGCGGGGTGCGGGACCGCAGCGACGAGTACGCGGCCGCCGGGGCGCGGGTGATCGGCGTCTCCCCCGACGAGCCGGCGAAGATCAAGAAGTTCGACGACAAGCACGGGCTCGGCTTCACCCTGCTCGGCGACGTCGACCACGAGGTCGCCGACGCCTACGGCGCTTGGGGCGAGAAGTCGATGTACGGGAAGAAGTACATGGGGATGCTGCGCTCGACCTTCATCGTCGGCCCCGACGGCAAGGTCGCCAGAGTCTTCCCCAAGGTGCAGCCGAAAAAGCACGACGCCCTCGTGCTCAAGGCGCTGGCAGAGCTCGCTTCCTGATTTTGGGGGTCCATAGACCCCCAAATGTCGGAATCGGCGATCAGGCGCGGGCGGCGACGACAAGGATGAACGCCGCGTAGAGGGCGAACCAGCCGGCCACGGCGGGCAGGCTGAAGCGGCCGAGGCGGTGCAGGCTGAGGTAGGCGAGCAGGCCGCCGGCCGCACCGAGGCCGATCGAGAGCAGGGCGTTGCCGTCCAGCGACCAGTCGGTGAAGATCAGGCCGATCCCGACCGGGATCGTCGACTGGAAGACCATCGCGCCGCTGACGTTGCCGAGCGCCAGCGCGTCCTTGCCTTCGCGCACCCAGAAGAAGCTGTTCACCTTCTCCGGCAGCTCGGTCGCCAGCGGGGCCAGGATCAGCGACAGCGCCAGCGCCTCGACGCCGAGGCTGTCGGCGATTTCGAGCAGCTCTTCGACGAACAGGTGGGCGCCGCCGACCATCGCCGCGAGGCCGACCAGGAGCTGCAGGACGCAGAGGACGAGCGCCGGCCGCTCGCGGCGCTCCGGACGGCGCTCGAACATCAGCGGGCCGAGCGTCTCCTCGTCCTGCACCTCCCCTCCGCCGCGCAGGGTGCGGCGGATGTAGAGCGGGTAGGAGGCGAGAAAGGCGGCGCCGACCGGGATCCGCACGGCCGCCGGCGGCCCCCAGGCGAGCAGCCCGGCGAGGACGAAGAAGCCGAGGAAGAAGAGCAGGTCGCGCTCCAGGGTCGGGCCGTGCGCAGCCAGCTCCACCCCCTGCTTGCGGCGACGCCGGAAGAGGAAGGCGAAGAGGCCGACCAGCCCCATCGCCAGGGTCGCGAGCAGGAACGGGGCGCCGACGATCGCGCCGAGGGCGACGCCTTCGGACCCTGCGGAGACGCTGATCAGGGCGACGATCGCGATCAGCGTCTCCGGCATCGCCGTGCCGACGGCGGCGAGCACACTGCCGACCGCGCCCTCGCCGAGGCCGAGCCGGTGCCCGATCCACTCGACCGCGTTGGTGAACAGCAGGGCGCCGGCGAGGACAACGGCGAAGCTGGTCGCGAGGAGAGCGAATTCGATGGGGGCAGCGTACTGAGCGTCTCCGGGCGTTCCCGGCAAGGACGCAGGGAGCGTGGCGTGCTCCGCACGCGAGCGACCGAGGACGCCGCCAGGCACGCCCGGAGACGCTCAGGCGAAATAGAAGGCGAGCCCGAAGACGAAGTAGACGGCGAGCAGCTGGACGCCCTCGAACCAGGTCGACTCGCCGTCCTGGGTGACGTAGTTGGCGATCAGGATCGCCAGCAGAATCGCCCCCAGCTCGAAGCCGTTGAAGACCAGGGCCAGCGGGAAGGGGCCGAGGAAGAAGGAGGCGAGGACGAGGACCGGGGCGACGAAGAGGGCGACCTGGCCGCTGGAGCCGATCGCGATGTTGACCGCCAGGTCCATCTTGTCCTTGCGCGCCACCAGGACGGCGACCCAGTGCTCGGCGGCGTTGCCGACGATCGCGATCACGATCACGCCGATGAAGAACTCCGAGAGGCCGATCGAGTGCGAGGCCTCGGTGATCGAGCCGACCAGGACCTCCGACATCACCCCGACCAGGACCCCGGCGACCGCCAGCGCCAGCACCGAGGTGCGGACCGACCAGCCCCAGGTGTCCTCGTCCTCGTACTCGGGGTTGAAGAGGTCGCGGTGCGTCCGCAACGAGAAGAAGAGGCCGATGACATAGGTGACGCCGAGGACGATCGCGACGGCGAGCGAGAGCTGCTCGACCGTGGAGCCGTAGTGGACCGACTCGGCGCCGGGCATCGGCAGCCCCTTGCCCTCGACCAGCTCGAAGATCGCCGGCATCACCAGCGCCGCGGCGGCCAGCATCAGCATCGAGGTCTGGATGCTGGCGCTGGTACGGCTGAAGGTCTGCTTCTCGCGGCCGATCCCGCCGGCCAGCATCGCCGCCCCGAGCACGAGCAGGATGTTGCCGATGATCGAGCCGACGATCGAGGCCTTGACCACCTCCTGCAGCCCCTGGCCGAGGGCGAAGAGGGCGATGATCAGCTCCGGCGCGTTGCCGAAGGTGACGTTGAGCAGGCCGCCGACGCCGGGGCCCGAGCGGGCAGCCAGCTCCTCGGTGGCGCGGCCCATCAGCGCCGCGGTGGGGACGATTCCGAGCGCCGAGGTGGCGAAGACGACGGTCGCCGGAGCGCCGGCCAGGTCGAGGCCGACCGCGACCGGGATCAGCGGCACCAGCAGGTAGGGCCAGCCCTGGGGAGTGCGCAGGAAGGAGGCGTCCAGCCGCGGGCGGTTGGGGTGGTCGGCCGGCGGGGTCAAGGGCGCCGAAGCCTACGCGCAGGGGCGGGGGCCGCCCGGCCGCCGGCGCCCCCGCAACCGCTGTCGCGCCAAGCGGCTACTGCTGCAGGTTCGCGCACTTCTGCAGGTCGGCCGGCGTCTGCGCGCCCTGCAGGCATTCGATGTAGGCCTGCTGGCCCTGCGAGGCGCCGCCCCCCGAGGAGCTGCCACCGGACGACGCGCCGCCGCCCGAAGAGCCTTCGACGCCGGCCTGGGATCCCAGGATCCCTTCCAGCAGGCCGCCGATGCCGCCGGAGCTGACGCCTTCGAGCAGTTCGAGCGGGTTGACGCCGAGCTGCTTGAACAGCCCTTCGAGCGGCTTTGCCCCGCGCGGTGCCGAGATCGACTGTTCTTCGTTGACGCCGCCGAGGGTGAGGTCGAATTCGATGTCGACGCGTTCCTGGTTCGAGCCTTCCGGTTCGATCGACAGGTTGGCGGAGATCCGGCGGATGATGTGGTCTTCGCCCACGTAGACGTCGGCATGGGCCTCCTTGACGGCGCTGGAGACCTCCTTCTTGGCGGCCTCCAGTTCGCCCACCGGCAGCGGCCCGGCGGCTTCGAGCTGGGCAGCGCAGGACGGGTTTTCGATCAGCTTGATGATCTGGTCGATCGCGCCTTCGACGTTGAGGTCGCCGCTGACCTTCGTGGTCGAGGCCCCTTCGACGTCGGTGCTGCCTTCGTCGGTGAGGTTCTTGACGAAATCGCCGACCTTCAGGCCGGTCGCCGCTTCCTGGCAGGCGGAGACGTTGCCGGATTCCTTGGAACCGCGCTGCTGGGCCTGTTCGAAGGCCGACCTGACGAAGCCGAAGGTGGTCGGGTCGACTTCGTACTCGGTTCCCTTGTATTCGACGAAGGCCCGTTCGGAGAGCACCGTCAGGCCACCTTCGAAGTCGACGTTTTCGCCGCTGACCGAGCCCTTGGCCTTGGCGCTCATGGCGAGTTCGGGCAGCGACCCACCGCCGACGCTCTGGAACGGGCCGGAGAGGGTGACGTTGAGGTCGCCGCCCTTCTTGCCCTCGCTCTTGACCCCCAGCGAGACGTCGAGCTTGCCGCTCTTCACACCCGAGAAGGTGGCGTCCTGGACCACGCTCTGGGGATCTTCGCCGCCTCCGCCTCCGCAGGCGGCGAACGCCGTCGCAAGGGCGGCCAGCGCCCCGAGCAGCACGATGATGCGCAAACGACTCAAGAGATAGGGCTCCTCGCTGATCGTGTGAAGGATCGGCCCCTGATCGTAGAAGCTGGCGCCGATCGGTGCCTAAAGAAACGCCGCAGGACGCCTACCGGGGCGACGGCGGCTCCTGGCCCCAACGGCGCATCCCGGCCTCGATCTCCTCGTTGACGGTGCGGATCACGTGGACCCGGGCGTGGCGCTTGGACTCGGCCGCGACCAGCCTCCAAGGCGCCCGGGGCTCGCTGGTCCGGGCCAGCATGTCCTCGACCGCCTCCTCGTAATCGGCCCGCTTGGAGCGGTTCTCCCAGTCTTCGTCGGTCAGCTTCCACGACTTGAGCGGGTCGTCGGCGCGGCTTTCGAACCGCTTCAGCTGCTCCTCGGGCGAGATGTGCAGCCAGAACTTGATCAGGATCATGCCTTCGTGGACCATCGTCCGCTCGAAGGCGTTGATCTCGTCGTAGGCGCGCAGCCACTGCTCGCGGTTGGCCAGGCCCTCGACGCGTTCGACCAGCACCCGGCCGTACCAGGAGCGGTCGAAGACGGCCATCCCGCCCCATCCGGGAAGCGCCGGCCAGAAGCGGCGCAGGAAGTGGTGGCGGCGCTCGTCCGCGGTCGGCGCGGCGAACTGCGCGACGCGCACGTGGCGCGGGTCGAGCGGCGAGACGAGCCGTTTGATCGCGCCTCCCTTGCCGGCCGCGTCCCAGCCCTCGAAGACGACGCAGAGCGCCGGGCCCACCTGCTTGTCGCCGATCAGGCCCCCGAGCGTGAGCCGCAGCTGCGACAGCCGCTCCCAGGCGGCCTTCAGCTGGCGTTCTTCCTCCTGGTGGCCGAGGCTGAGCGTCAGGTCGACTTCGTCGAGAAGGCCCACGGTGCGATCGTAGCCGCGACTACGGCGCACCCGAGTCGCCGCGGGATTCTTCGATCGGGGATGGGCGGTTCTCGGTGGTCAGGTTGGCCACCAGCGGGAAGAGCAGGGCGCCGAGGAAGATCAGGGCGACGCCCGCGGCGACGAGCCAGCGGGCCCGGGTCAGGTGGCCGAGGATGCCGATCGCGAAGCCGGCCAGCATCAGCGCGATGTAGGGCGTGGGGCTGTGCGGGAGCAGCGCTGCGGGTGGCGTCGCGAGGTCGGGCACGGGGGCGTGATTATCATCGGCCGATGTCGAATAGCTCCGTGGCGGAGGTGAAGGAGGCGCTGGCGAAGGTCGGTTACCTGGCCGACGAGCCCGCCGCGCTGGTCTCGTTCCTGGCCCAGAAGCTGGGCAAGCCGGTGCTGGTGGAGGGGCCCGCCGGGGTCGGCAAGACCGAGCTCGCGAAGGCGCTCTCGCGCGCCACCGGGCGCGAGCTGGTGCGGCTGCAGTGCTACGAGGGGCTCGACGAGGCGAAGGCGATGTACGAGTGGAACTACCGCAAGCAGCTGCTGCGGATCCAGGCCGGCGGCGAGGCTGGCTGGGACGACGTGCAGGACGACATCTTCAGTGCCGACTTCCTCCTGACCCGGCCGCTGATGCAGGCGATCTCCAGCCCCGAGCCGGTGGTGCTGCTGATCGACGAGATCGACAAGACCGACCAGGAGTTCGAGGCGATGCTGCTCGAGCTGCTCTCCGACTTCCAGATCACGATCCCCGAGCTGGGGCGGATCTCGGCGACGACGATGCCGATCGTCGTCCTCACCTCGAACGACTCGCGCGAGCTGACCGAGGCGCTGAAGCGCCGCTGCCTCTACCTCTGGCTCGACTACCCGGGGGTCGAGCGCGAGATCGAGATCGTCCGCCTGCACGCGCCGGAGCTGCCGGAGACGCTGGCCCGCCGCCTGGTCGAGGTGATCGGGATGGTGCGGGCGCTGGACCTGAAGAAGCCGCCCTCGATCGCCGAGTCGATCGACTGGGCGCGGACGCTGCTGCTGATGGGCGCCGAGGACATCGACCGGGAGACCTTCACCCAGTCGATGTCCATCATTGTCAAGCACCGCACCGACATCGCGGTGGTGGCAGAGCGGGTCGGGATGAAACTGACCGAGTCGAGCTCGACCAGCTGAACCAGAAGGAGGGCTGGGACTCAGCCGACTCCAGGTCCGGAGGCGTGCTGACCGAGGAGATTGGGACCGATGATCCGCTGGCGGACGGCTTCCTCACCGACGTAACAGCGCCACTGGGTACCGGCGGCATTCTCCGAGCGACAACCACCATTGACACGCGACTGGTCGTCGACCGACGCCTCTAGCGTGCCCTTCCACGCTCCCGGGGCCAATTCGCCGCTGGGAACCTTTGCGAGCGTGCACTCGAACTCGATCCCCTCACGAACCGTCGTGCAGGTCGGTTCGGTCCCCAGCAGGGCCAGGGTGCCGTTGGGAATGCTGCGGGCGACCTCGGTGTTGGAAATGAGGGCACTGGCCGCGAAAGCGACTCCCGGCACCGCGATGAGCGCAGCCGCCATCACACCGGCGACCGCTCGCCGCTTATGGCGACCCGGGCGAAACGCCCGGGTAGAGGTGTGGTCGGGCGACCGATCCAGGTCGGCAGCGACTGCGGCGTGAAGCGCGTCCCCGAGTCGATCGAGCGGGTCGGCCTGCATTTCAGAATGTGACATCACGAGGCCTCCTTTGAGAGGGATAGGTGTTCGCGCAGAGCTGAGAGGCCGCGGTGGACACGTACACGCGCCGCGGACTGGCTGGTTCCCAGCGCAGCGGCGACCTCGTCATAGCCGAGGTCTCCGAGAACTCGGAGCCGCACGGCGTCGCGCTGGGATCGCGGCAGAGTTTCGAGGAGTTCGTCGGCACCGTCGGCCCACTCAGCGACGGGCAAGGGGGCGGATTCGCCGTCAGTCCAGTCGAGTCGCTCCATTACCCCGAGACGCTCGGTGGTCCTGGTTTCGAGGGTGCCACGACGGACCGACATCAGCAGCACGTTGCGGGCGATCCCGAAAAGCCATGGCGCCGCCGACCCGTCTGCTTCGTCCCGGAAGCGCGCTCGCACGATCCAGGCCTGAGAGAAGGTCTCGGCGGTCAGTTCGAGGGCCGCGTCCTCGCCCCCGGTGCGCCGGAGGAAGTAGCCGTGCAGCCGCACGGCGTAGCGGTGATAGAGGGCCCGGAATGCATCCGGATCCCTTCCGGCCGCAACCAGGAGCGTGGCATCGCTGGGCATCCCGGGCGAATCCGCCGTCGAGATTGCTGTCACGGGGGACACTCGCGGCATCCGCGCGGACGCCGCGAGACTCGGGTCGATTCGTGAGTTCGTCATGTGGAGGCAATTGCACGGGACCTCCGTGGCGTTACATCCGGGGCGCGCCGGAGGGCAGGTTGATCGCTGCCTACGCCGCGAAGAACTCGGCTACCTCGGCGGCGTCCGGAGCGCCGTCGTAGGCGAGGCGGCCGTCGAGCAGGGCGACGCAGCGGCTCGCCGCGGCGATCACGTCCGGCCGGTGGGCCGAGACGACTATCGCGGCACCGCCCTCCCGCGCCTCCGCCATCAGCTCGAACAGCGCCGTGCGACTCGGCGGGTCGAGCCCGTCGAAGGGCTCGTCGGCGAGCAGGACCGAGAACGGGCGCACCAGCGCCAGCGCGATCGAGGCCTTCTGGCGCATCCCGTGGCTGAATTCCGCCGGCAGGCCGTCGCCCCATTCGTCGAGGTCGAGCCGCTCGAGCAGGCGCGCCGAGCGCTCGGCGGAGTCGGCGACGCCGTGCAGCGCCGCGACGTACGCGAGATGCTCGTCGAGGCTGAGGTCTTCGTAGAAGACCGGCGTGTCCGGCAGGTAGGAGAGCCGGCTCCGAGCCGGGATCGTGCCGGCCGGATCGCCGCCGATCTCGATCGTGCCGGCGGTCGGCTCGAGCAGGCCGGCGGCGAGGGTGAGGAAGGTGGTCTTGCCGGCGCCGTTGGGCCCGACCAGGGCGACCATCTCCCCGGCCCCGATCTCGAGGCTGAGCGAGCCCAGTGCGACGAACTCGTCATAGGTCCGGCCGAGGCCGGAAGCGCGCAGGGCGGGGCGCGGGTCGGCGCCGGGCGCCGGGGCGGGCGCCGTCACCCCTCACTCACCCGCTCGGGGTGACGCTGCCCGCCGGCCGGTGCGCGGCGATCTCCGACCGCGGCGCGGCCGTCGACGCGGGCCCGCAGGAACGCGGCCGCGGCGGCGGCGAGGAGGACGAGGACGACGGCGGCGCTGAAGGCCGCGCCGGTCGGGGCTTCGCCGTGACGGGCCGCGGTCCGCGCCAGCAGCAGCGGCAGGCCGGCGGCGATCGCCGCGATCGCGACCGGGGCGGCCGACTGCGCGTAGCCCACCTGGGGGACGAGGAGGTAGGCGTAGGGGTCGTTGGTGGCGCTGACCCCGGCGCAGCAGACGAGCAGGTACGCGACCGGGACCGCCAGCAGGGCGCCGAGCCCGAGCGCGGTCGCCGGCGAGCCGAGCGCGGCGGCAGTCCCGGTGGCGACGGCGACGACCGCGACCAGGCCCGCGGTGGGGGCGGCCAGGTGGCGGCCGATCAGCTTCCCCGGGCGGATCGGGAGGCCTTCGAGGCGGGTCGGGTGGTCGGTCTCCTGGGCCAGCGGCTCGATCAGGTCGAGCGCGGCGACCAGCAGCAGCGGCCCCGGCAGCACCAGCAGCAGCGGCGCTTCGCCCCAGCCGCCGGCCGCGGCGGCGCCGGCGGCGGCGCCGAGCAGGGCGACGCGGACGATCCGCGCCCCCGGCCAGCGCAGGAAGCTGCGCCAGCCGCGCCGCCAGACCTCCCTTCGCTCCCCGTCGCGGTGGGCGAGCCGTAGCCAGGGCCGCCGCCGCGGCCGCTCCGAGGCGAGCTGACGGCGCAGCAGGACCACGGTGCGGACGTCCTGGACCGAGGCGGAGAAGCGCAGCTCGGCGGTCAGGGCGGCCCGGCGCCGCGCCGCCTCGAGCTCGATGCCGCCGACCGCGAGCAGGCCGGCGCCGACCAGTGCCGCAACGACCGCGACCCCCAGCCCCGCCAGCGCCGCCCGGGCCCCCGTCTGCAGCGGCAGCGTCCCCAGCTCGCCGATCATGCTGGTCGGCGAGGTCGTCCAGCCGAGCGCGAGGTCGGCGGCGCCCCAGGCGAGGAGCAGCAGGCCGAGCGCCGTCGCGACGAGCGGGCGCAGGCGGCGGCCGGAGGCGAGCGTGGCGGCGCCGAGCGCGCAGAGCGGGATCAGCGCCCCGAGCAGGGCGAGGCCGGCGATCCAGAGCACCGGCGAGCCAGGCAGGCGGCGGAAGACGAAGTTGCCGACGATCGCGCCGAGCACGGCGCCGGCCAGGGCCGCGATCCGCAGCTGCCGCCAGGCGGCGGGGCGCAGCGCCGCGCCGCGGTCGAGCGGGGCCAGCAGCACGTACTGGACCTCGGCCGCCTCGATCGCCAGCGGCCCGCCGCGGGCACCCGTGCGCAGGCCGGCGAGGACGGCCAGGGCGACCGGGATCCCGAGCGCGGCCGGGCCGTGGTCGCGCATCCAATCGACCGCGCTCGGCCCGACCGACGCCTCGTTCACCGCCCCGGCGAGCAGGCCGAGTGCGATCGCCCCGAAGATCGCGCCGACGTAGACGCGGTAGAGCACCTCCATCAGGTCGATCTCGCCGACCAGGTGCCGGCGCCGCAGCAGGCGGAGCTGCTTCAGCGCGGCGGTCGCCGTCGCCTCCTGCTCCTGCCCTGATCCCTGGCTCACGCGCCTATTATCGAGCCCATGAGCCCCGCCTCCCCCTACGGGTCCAAGGCAGACCCCGGGCCACCGGGACTGGCGGCGAAGCTGCTCGCCTTCTGCGAGGAGCTGCGCGGCGAGGGGATGGCGGTCGGCACCTCGGAGATCCTCGACGCCTTCGCCGCCCTGGGCGAGATCGGGTGGACCTCGCAGGACGACTTCCGCGAGGCGCTGGCGGCGACCGTCGCCAAGTCCCAGGACGACCGCCGCGTCTTCGAGCTGCTCTTCGACCGCTTCTTCTTCCGCGCCGCCGAGGCCGAGGCGGTCAGTCAGGGCATCGGCGAGCGGGGCGAGGGCGGAGCCGGCGGCGAGGGCGGCGAGGCGGGCGGCGACGGGCGGCTCGACATGGAGGCGCTGAGCGAGGCGATCCGCGAGGCGATGGCGGCCGGCGAGGAGGATCGGCTGCGCGACCTGGCGCGGCTGGCGATCGCCGCCTTCGGGCGCTCGGAGGGCTCCGGCGTGGTCGGCGTCGACGTGCAGCGGATCCGCCGCAGCCTCGGCCTCGGCACCGGCCAGCAGCCACCCGCCGCCGACGGCGCCGCCGAGCGCCCGCCGATCGACCGCGACCAGCTGACCCGGTTCGAGCGCCACCTGCGGCGCGAGCTCGAACGCGACCTGATCGAGCGCACCGAGACCCTCCCCCCCTCGCGGCCGCTGGCCGAGCTGGACCGGGCGCTGCCGACCAGCCCGACCCAGGACCTGGCCGCCGTCCACCGCGCCGTCTCGCAGATGAAGCGACGGCTGGCGACCCTCGGCCACGAGCAGCGGGGACGGCGCAAGGGCGCCCACGTCGACGTGCGGCGGACGATGCGCGCCTCGCTGGAGACCGGCGGCGTGCCGCTGCGGCTGCGCTACCGGCCGAAGCGCCCGCGGCGGCCCGAGATCTACGTCCTCTGCGACGTCTCCACCTCGGTCACCTCGGCCAGCGTCTTCTTCCTCTCGGTCCTGCACGCCCTCCACGACTCGTTCCGCAAACTGCGCAGCTTCGTCTTCATCGAGCGGATCTCCGAGGTGACCGAGGTCTTCGAGCACGAGCGCGACTTCGCCGCGGTCGCCCAGCGGATCTCCAGCGAGGGCGGCGTCGCCGACATCTCCGGCTACACCGACTACGGCCGCGTCTGGCTCGAGTTCCTGACCGAGCTGTCCGACGAGCTCGACCCGCGCTCGACCGTGATCGTGCTCGGCGACGCCCGCACCAACGGCCGCGAGCCCCATGCCGAGGTGTTCGGCCAGATCTCCGAACGAGCCGGCCGCCTCTTCTGGTTGAACCCGGAGCCGAAGCTCTACTGGAACTACGGCGACTCGGTGATGGCCGCCTACGAGCGCTACTGCGACGGCGCCTTCGAGTGCTGGACCACCAGGCACCTCGAGAACTTCGTCAACGTCGTCGCGGGAGGCGTGCCGGCGCCGGAGTGAGGTGGGTGCGAGGGGAGGTCTGGTGGGACCTCCCGGCGAAGCCAGGGCATTCGGGCGGCCGGGCACGCCTGGCTCGCAGCCTTCAACCTGGATAAGCTCGGACAGCGGTGCGACTTATTGCCCCTATAACGGCCATAAGTCGCACCGCTGTTGTCTGCCTCCTTCACGGAAGCCGCCCACCCTGCGAAGCCCGCGCGGATTCGTGGGGACGCCAACCCCCTCGGAGCTTCGCCGCCTACGCCTTGGCGCTGCTCGTCAGCCAGGCCTCGGGGGCGGCCGTCAGCTCACCGATCGCGGCCGGCAGCTCGCCCGACACCAGGTCGGCGAGGGTCACCCCCTCGAGCACGGTGCGCAGGCTGGCGCGGACGGCGATCCAGACCTCCTGCAGGTGCTCGGCGCTGCCGCGGTACTCGATCGCCTCGGGCGGCGCCGACTGGACGTGGGCGATCGGTCCCTCGACGGCGCGGATCACGTCGGCGATCGTCACCTCCTCGGCCGGGCGGGCCAGCCAGTAGCCGCCCTTGGCGCCGCGGCGGGCGCGGACGATGCCGCTGTGTTTGAGGTCGAGCAGGATGTGCTCGAGGAACTGCAGGGGGATGTCCTGGGCCTCGGCCAGGCGCTCGCCCTTGACCGGGCCCTCGTCCGCCGCCGCCAGCTCCGCTGCGGCCCGGACCGCGTAGTCGGCCTTCGCTGAGACGCGCATGGATTCAGTAAATCAGTCGGCGGGAAGGGTCGAGGAGAGCGCCTGGCGCTGACGCTCGCGGCGGCGGTTGAGCCAGTGCGGCGCGTAGATGACCCCGCCGAGGCCGACCGCGGCGACGGCGGCGGCGATCGGCCAGACGGTGGGGTCGCCCTTCTGGACCGTGACCAGGCCGGAGAGGATCAGGACGACGCCGAGCGCGGTGCGGATGAAGGCCTGCGGCGCCCGGTCGGAGAGGGCGGCGCCGACGATCACGCCGGGGATCGAGCCGACGAGGATGTTGCCGGCCAGGCCGAAGTCGATGTTGCCGCCGACCCAGTGGGCGATCGCGGCGGCGGTCAGCAGAATCGCCGCGTGGACGATGTCGGTGCCGACCACCCGCTTCGGCGCCAGCCGGTAGACGGCGATCAGCAGGATCGCAATCACCGTGCCCGAGCCGGCCGAGGTGATCCCGATCACGAAGCCGGTGCTGGCGCCGATCAGGATCGCCGCCAGCTTGTGGCGGCGCTCGACCTCGAAGCGGTCGCGCTCGTCGATCAGGTTGCGCAGGATCAGCGCCCGGGTCAGGGTGACGACGCCGACCATCAGCAGGGTGCCGCCGAGCACTGCGTAGACCAGCGAGTTGAGCCGGTCTTCGCTGACGTGGCTCTCCAGCACCGAGACCAGGGCCACGCCGGCCACCGCCGCCGGGACGCTGCCGAAGGAGAGCCACTTGACCAGCTCCAGGTTGACCGTCCCCATCCGCAGGTGGCGCCAGCTGCCGACCATCTTGGTGATCGCCGAGTAGAAGATGTCGGTGCCGATCGCGGTCGTCGGCTGGATGCCGAAGATCAGGATCAGCAGCGGCGTCATCAGCGAGCCGCCGCCCATGCCGGTCATCCCGACGAGTACGCCGATGCCGAGTCCGAAGAGGACGATTGCCGGATCCACCTGCGAGCTCCTGTCTTCCGCGCGGAGTGCTTATCGACTTTCTTGACCGGCATGGTCAAGAGTGTCGAGTGCGCCAGGATAACAGCATGAGCCCCGAGACTCGGAGCCTGGGCGCGCGCGGGCGCGCCCCCGAGCACGCCGGGGACGGCGTCGCAATCGCCGGCGTCGAGCACTCCTACGGGGAGCTGCGGACGCTGGAGCGGCTCGACCTCGAGGTCCCCGCCCACGGCGTCGCCGGCCTCGTCGGCCCCTCCGGCTGCGGCAAGTCGACGCTGCTGGAGCTGATCTGCGGCCTGCGCGAGCCCGGGGCCGGGACGATCGAGGTCGGCGCTGCCGCCGACGCGGCCGGGCGCCTGGCCCGCTGCGCCTACATGCCTCAGCGCGACCTGCTGCTGCCCTGGTACTCGGCGCTGGACAACGCGGCGCTGGCGCTGCGCAACCGCGGCCTCGGCAGGGCCCAAGCGCGGCGCCGGGCGAGCGAGCTGTTCGACCGCTTCGGCCTCGCCGGCTTCGAGGGCTCGCGGCCGCAGGAGCTCTCGGGAGGGATGCGCCAGCGGGTCGCCTTCCTGCGCACGCTGATCGCCGGCAAGCCGGTGCTGGCCCTGGACGAGCCGTTCGCCGCGCTCGACGCGATCACCCGCACCGAGATGCAGGAGTGGCTGGCCGGGGCACTGCGCGACGACCCGCGGACCGTCGTCCTCGTCACCCACGACGTCGAGGAGGCGCTCTACCTCTGCGACCGGGTGCTGGTCCTCTCCGCCCGCCCGGCCCGAGTCGTCGCCGAGCTGCGCGCCCCGGCGCCGCGGGCGGGCGACCGCGACGCCGCCGTCACCGGCCCCGAGTTCGTCGCCGCCCGCGAGCGGGCGCTGCGGGCGCTCCACGAGGCGATGCGGGGCTCCTGAGGCAGGCGATGGGCGACAGGGAGACCACGCGATGGAGAGGGGCTTGGCGCTGGGTGCTGCCGGTGGCGTTCTTCGCGACGCTGATCGGCCTCTGGCAGCTGGCGGCCGGCACCGGCGCCCTGGCGGACCTGCTGGGGCTCGAACGGTACTTCGTCCCCTCCCCCGCCGAAATCGCCAGTGCCATCTGGGAGAACCGGGTCCTGCTGGGCGAAAACGCCTGGGTAACGGTGCGGGAGATGGTGCTCGGGTTCGTCTGGGCGCTTCTCGCCGGGGTGGGCTTCGCGGTGGCGATGCACTTCTCGACGGTCGTGCGCCTCTCCATCTACCCGCTGCTGATCGCGTCGCAGACGATCCCGGTGATCGTGATCGCCCCGGTCCTGCTGCTCTGGTTCGGCTTCGGGATCGCCCCCAAGGCCATCGTCATCGTCCTCGTCTGCTTCTTCCCGATCACCGTGTCCACCCTGCAGGGGCTGCGCTCGGTCGAGCCGGACGCGATCAAGCTGATGCGCAGCCTCTACGCCTCGCGGTGGCAGATCTTCCGGCGCCTGGAGTGGAAAGCAGCAATGCCCTACCTGTTCACCGGCGTCCGAATCGCCATCGTCTTCGTCCCGATCGGCGCCGTCTTCGGCGAGTGGGTGGGCGGCAGCTCCGGACTCGGCCACGAGATCCTCACCGACAACGCCCAACTGGAGATCGCCAGGCTGTTCGGGGCAGTGGCCCTGCTCTCGGCGACCAGCCTGGTCCTCTTCGGCCTCACCGCCCTCGCCGAGCGACGCGTCGTCACTTGGCGGTAGAACTCAGGTGATGAAGCCACCCCGCACCCCCGCGATCGCGGTCGCGATCGCCCTCCTCGCGCTGGCCCTCGGGCTCGCCGCCTGCGGCGCGAAGTCGGAGAGCGAAACGGGCGAAACGCAGCCGTTCGGCCTCACCCTCGACTTCTACCCGAACCCCGACCACGCCGGGATCTACATGGCGCAGAAGCTCGGCTACTTCAAGGAAGCGGGACTGGACGTCAGCATCGACGCCCCCTCGGACCCCGCGGCGCCGCTGAAGCTGGTGGCCGCCGGCCGCACCGACCTGGCGATCTCCTACGAGCCGGAGGTGACACTGGCGCGCGAACAGGGGCTGAACGTGGTCGCCGTGGCGGCGCTGGTCAACCGCCCGCTGACCTCGCTGATCTGGCTGAAGAAGTCGGGCATCAAGGGGGTCTCCGGCCTGAAGGGGAAGACGGTCGCCACCGCCGGCATCCCCTACCAGGACGCCTTCCTGAAGACGATCCTCGCCCGCGTCCACCTCTCCCCCGCCGACGTCAAGTCGGTCAACGTCGGCTTCGGCCTGCTGCCAGCGCTGGTCGGCGGCTCGGCCCAGGCGATGCTCGGCGGCTACAGCAACGTCGAGGGCGTCGACCTGCGCGAACGCGGCAGGGAACCGGTGGTGATGCCGGTCGACGAACTCGGCGTCCCGACCTACGACGAGCTGGTCCTGGTCGCCAACCGCAAGCGCCTGGAAGAAGACCCGGAATCCTTCCGCCTCTTCATCGCGGCGCTGGAGCGCGGCACCAACGCCGCGGTCGAACGGCCCGGCGCCGCGACCAAAACGATCACCGAAGCCAACCACGACCTCGAACCGAAACTGACCGCGGCCGAGGTGAAGGCGACCCTGCCGCTGCTCGGCGCCCGCACCGCCGGCAAGCCCTACGGCTACATGGACCCGGAAGCGTGGCAGGCGTTCGCCGGCTGGATGCGCGACAACGGGCTGGTCGAATCGCTGATGACGCCGGCGGAACTGCTCACCAACGCCTACCTGCCCGGCGAGATCCCCGAATAGCCGGGGGCGCCGGAGGCGATCAGCTGGCTGACCCGGTCTGCCGGCATCGCCGCGTGGAAGAGGTGGCCCTGGGCGTAGTCGCAGCCCAGCCGCCGCAGCTCTGACAGCTGCACCTCGTTCTCGACCCCCTCGGCGATCACCTCGAGCGAGAGGGCGCGGGCCATGCCGATGATCGCCTCGACGATCGCCGTGCGCTCCTGCTCGATGCCCAGCGCGTCGACGAAGGAGCGGTCGATCTTCAGCGCGTGGAAGGGGAATCGGTTGAGGTAGGCGAGCGAGGAGTAACCGGTGCCGAAGTCGTCGAGGACGAGGCGGACGCCGAGCTCGTTCAGCGCTTCCAGCGAGGAGATCGCCGTCGCCGACTCCTCGACCAGGACGCTCTCGGTGATCTCCAGCCGCAGGTTGACCGGGTCCAGGCCGGCGCCGGCGATGATGTCGGCGACGGTGGCGGGCAGGTCGCGGTGGGCAACCTGGCGGGCGGAGAGGTTGACGGAGACGTCGAGGGGTCGCGAGTCGGGCCGCAGCTGGTGCCACTCGATCGCCTGCCGGCAGGCGCGCTCCTGGACCCAGCGCCCGATCGGCTCGATCAGGCCGCTGTCCTCGGCGATCGAGACGAACTCGGCCGGGTCGAGCAGGCCGCGCTCGGGGTGCTGCCAGCGGACCAGCGCCTCCAGCCCGGTGATCTCGCCGGTCCCCAGGCTGATCACCGGCTGGTAGTGGAGGGCCAACTCGTCACGCTCGAGCGCGTGGCGCAGCTCCCGTTCGACCTCGAGCCGGCGCATCGCCCCCGCTCGCATCTCGGCGTCGAACATGACGCAGCGGGAGCGGCCGCTCTCCTTGGCCCGGTACATCGCCGCGTCGGCGTCGCGAATCAGCAGCTCGGCGTTGACCGTGCGCTCGGAGGCGTCGGCGACGGCGATGCCGATGCTGGAGCTGACGAAGTGCTCGACCCCGTCGATCGCGAACGGCCGGGCGAAGGCCGCGGCGACGCGGTCGGCGATCGCCAGCGCCTCGCCGTCGTCGGCCAGGCGGTCGATCAGGATCCCGAACTCGTCGCCGCCGAAGCGGGCGACGACGTCTCCCGGGCGCAGATGGGAGCGCAGCCGCGGCGCCACCGCCCGCAGCAGGGCGTCGCCGGCGTGGTGGCCGAGGCTGTCGTTGATCAGCTTGAAGTGGTCGAGGTCGAGGAAGAGGAGCCCGACCGGCGAGCCGGAGACGGCGGCGCGGCGGAGCGCGTCGGTGAGAGCGTCGACGAAGCTGAGCCGGTTGGGGAGGCCGGTGAGCGAGTCGTGCAGGACGCGGTGGCGCAGCGCCTGGTCGGCGGAGTGGCGCTCGATCGCGTCGGCGAGGACGTTGGCGGCCGCCTGCATGAAGGGCACGTCCTTGGGCGAGAAGCTGCCCGGCTCCGTGGCGTGGACGTCGAGCACCCCGAAGGGGTGGTCCTTGCCGTCGATCAGCACCGCGAGGCTGCTGGTGGCGCCGACGACGCGCAGGACCGGCGGCATCGTGAAGCGCTCCTCGGTGGACCAGTCGGAGACGATCGCCTGGGTGCCGGACTGCAGGGCGGCGCCGGCGTGCGAGTCGCGGGCGGCGGAGACGCGGCGCCCGGCGCCGACCACCTCCTCCCCGAGGCCGGCGCGCAGGTTGAGCCGGCGCCCGTCGCGGGAGAGTTCCCAGATGCAGGCGCTGTGGACGCCGTCGAGTTCCCCGATCAGCGTCGCCGCCTCCCGCATCAGCAGTTCCGGGTCGCCGTCCTGCAGCGCCCGCTCGCCGAGCCTGGCGACCACCGCCTGCTGGGAGAGCGCCCGCTGCAGGTCGCGCTCGGTGTGCTTGCGCTCGCTGATCTCGTAGAGGACGCCGTGCCAGACCGGCACGCCGTTCTCGTCGGCTTCCAGCACCGCCTCGTCGAGCATCCAGACGACGCGGCCGTCGCGGGTGCGCATCCGGTACTCGATCGGGCTGGTGTTGCGCTCTCCGAGCTGGTCCTCGCTTTCGATCTCCAGGGCGCGGATGCGGTCGTCGGGGTGAAGCAGCCGCTCCCACAGCCCGGGGTCGGATCTGAACTCCTCCGCCGAGTAGCCGAGGATCTCGTGGACCTGAGGGCTGATGTAGCGCCACCTGCCTTGTTCGCCGAGCTCGGCGGCATAGACGATGACGGGCAGGCGCTCGACCAGGCGGCGGTAGTCCTGGCTGCCGGACGAGATCTGGTCGAGGAATGCGGCGACCTCGTGCTCCGGCCAGTTCCTGTCCCCCGTTTCTTGCATCGCGTCGTTATCGACAGATGACCCACTCACTTGACCCCCGGGTTCGTTGAAGCACCTTCCGGCGCAGCGGCGAAAAGCGGCTAAACCCTGGCGGCCCGCGGCCGATCACCGGGGTCGCAAGCTCGATGGGCATCTTCGACTCCACCCAACTGGTCCTCGATCGCGCGATCTCCGGCGCCACCCTGCGCAACGCGATCCTGGCCAACAACGTCGCCAACGTCGACACCCCCGGCTTCCAGCCTGCGGACGTCAACTTCCACGCGGCTCTGAAGGGGGCGATCGCGGGCGGCCCGGGCACGGTCGACGCCGTCCGGTTCTCTCCCGAAAGCGGGCCGCCGGTGGCGCTGCGCGCCGACGGCAACGGCGTCGACGCCGAAGCCGAATCGGCGAAGCTGGCCGAGAACGGGCTCGAACTGAGCGCCCTGGTCCAGGTCGCCGGCGCCCGCACCCAGATCATGCGCACCGCAATGGGGGTCTCCTGATGGGGATGTTCGACGCCATCGACATCTCCGCCACCGGCCTCACCGCGGAGCGGCTGCGGATGGACGTCACCGCCGAAAACCTCGCCAACGCGCAGAGCACGCGCACCCCCGAAGGCGGGCCCTACCGGCGCAAGACGGTGGTCCTGCAGCAGGCCGGCGGCGGCTTCGCCGGCGAACTGGCGGGGGCGATGGGCAGCGCCGAGCCGAAGGGCGTGGAAGCGGTCGGGGTGGTCGCCGACAACACGCCGCTGCGCCAGGTCTACGACCCCGGCAGCCCCGAAGCCAACGGCAACGGCTACGTGACGATGCCGAACGTCAACCCGGTGACCGAGATGACCGACCTGATCGACGCCTCGCGCGCCTACCAGGCCAACGTCACCGCCCTGCAGACGACCAAGACCGCGTTCACGAAAACGATCGAACTGCTGCGATGACGATCCCGGTCTCCGCCCTCGCCACCCCCTCCCTCTCCGAATGGGCCGTGCCCAAAGCCGCCGGCGGCGACTGGTCGGTGGGCGGGCTCGGGGCCCAGGCCGGGGCCTCTCCGGCGCAGCCGGGCGCCACCGACCCCAGCGGCGGCTTCGGCTCGATGCTGAGCAACGCGATCGGCAGCCTCGAGCAGACCCAGCGCAACGCCGCCACCCAGGCCCAGGCCCTCGCCACCGGCGAAACCAAGGACGTCACCTCGGTCGTCACCGCGGTCCAGGAAGCGAGCCTCTCGATGCAGCTCGCCTCGCAGGTGCGCAACAAGGCCGTCGAAGCCTATTCCGAGATCTTCCACACCCAAGTCTGAGCGGTGGCGTCCGTACGCTCAGTCCTGTCGAGACTCTCGCCGCGGGGGCGGATCGCGCTGGCGGGCGCGATCCTGGCCGTCGTCGTCCTGGTCTTCGTGCTGTTCCAGATGGCGACCAGCCAGAGCTACACCACGGTCGCCTCGGGGATCGACCCGGCCGAAACCGGCCAGGTGACCAAGGCGCTCGAAGCCGACGGGATCGGGTATCAGATCGGCGGCGGCGGCACCTCGGTCTCGGTCGCCGAAGGCGAAGTCGACAAGGCGCGGATCGCGCTCGCCGAAAGCGACGCGGTCGGCGGCAACAAGCCCGGCTTCGAACTGTTCGACAAGCAGCAGTTCGGCGCCTCCGACTTCCAACAGAAGGTCACCTACCAGCGGGCGCTGGAGGGGGAACTGGAACGGACGATCTCCCAGGTCGAAGGGGTCAACGGCGTCACCGTGCAGCTGACCCTGCCCGAAGAACAGCTGTTCGCCGCCGAATCGGTGAAGCCGACCGCGGCGGTGCTGATCGGCTCCGGCTCGGGCGCGCTGGGGGCCGGCCCGGTGCGCGGCATCGCCCAGCTGGTCGCCTCCAGCGTCGAAGGACTGAACGCCAAGGACGTGACCATCACCGACTCCGGCGGCAGGCTGCTGTGGCCGGCTGGCGAAGGCGGCTCCGGAGGCGGCGGCGCCTCCAAGCAGGCGATCGAGGCGCGCTACGACCACGACCTCGAAGCCCAGCTCGACGCGCTGCTGGTGCGGACGGTCGGGCCGGAAAAGGGGCGGGTCCAGGTCAAGGCCGAACTCGACGCCAACCGGACCACCGAAAGCAAGCTCGAATACGCCAAAAAGGGCACGCCGCTGAGCCGCCACACTGAACACGAGTCGCTGCAGGGCAACGGCGCCGGCGCGGCAGGTGGCGCCGCGGGCACCGCCGGCAACATCCCCAGCTACGCCGGCGGCGGTGGCAGCGGCGGCAACTCGAAATACAAACGGGCCGACGAAGAAGCGCAGTACGGCGTCGACAAGACCGTCACCCACACCCAGGTCGCCCCCGGCGGCGTCACCCGGCAGACGATCTCGCTCGTCCTCGACAACTCGATCCCCGCCGCCGAAGCGGTCGAACTGAAGAACGCGATGGCGGCGGCGGCGGGTCTCGAACCGAAACGCGGCGACACGATCACGACCAGCCGGATCGCCTTCGCCAAGCCGCCCGAACCGTCCCAGCCGAGCCCCGTCGGCGGCATCCTCGACATCGCCAAGTACGTCGCCCTCGGTCTCGCCGCGGCGCTCTTCCTCTTCTTCGCCGGCAGGCACCTGCGGCGGCGACAGGAGGACGTGCTCGACGCCGAACCGGTCTGGCTGCACGAGCTGAACGCGCCGACCTCACTGGCCGACCTGGAGCTGGGCGACCCCGACGGCGAGCAGGAATGGCGCGGGAAGGCCCAGCTCGGCCCCGACGGGGAAGAGGTGGCGTCGATGGAGTCCGACCGGGTGGCCCAGCAGCTGCGCGCCTGGATGAAGGACGGCTAGTGGACCGGAGGAGCCACTAGTGCAGGCGGCGCCCAACGAGCTGGTGCCGGCGGGCGAGGCGGAGGCGGGCGCGCCGGAGCTGAGCCCGGCCCGGACGCCCAGCGCCGCGCCGCCGCTGCGCGGGCGGCGCAAGGCGGCGGTGCTGCTGGTCACGCTCGGCCCGAAGAAGGCGGCCGAGGTCTTCAGCCACCTCAGCGAGGCGGAGATCGAGGAGCTCTCGCTGGAGATGGCGAAGACCGGCGAGATCCCGCGCGAGCAGGTCGATGCGGTGCTGGAGGAGGTGGCGGAGAACTCGCTCGCCTTCAACTCGATCGCCGAGGGCGGCGTCGCCTACGCCCGCGAGGTGCTGGAGCGGGCGCTGGGGGCCGAGAAAGCGGCGGAGATCACCGGCCGGCTGTCGGCGGTGATCGAGATGCGGCCCTTCGAGTTCCTCCACCGCACCCCGCCCGAGCAGATCAACGCCTTCCTGCGCAACGAGGCGCCGCAGACCAAGGCGCTGGTGATCTCCAGCCTGCACACGACGCTGGCGGCGGAGGTGCTGGCGCTGCTGGAGGAGGACCAGCAGGCCGATGTCTCGCTGCGGATCGCGCGGATGAGCGAGACCAGCCCGGCGGTGATCCGCGAGGTCGAGGCGGTGATGCGGCAGAAACTCTCCAACGTGCTCTCCGAGGAGTACGCCGCCTCGGGCGGGGTGCAGTCGCTGGCCGACATCCTCAACCACGCCGACCGCCCGACCGAGCGCAACGTGCTCGACACCCTGGCCGAGTCCGACGAGGAGCTGGCGGAAGAGATCCGCGCCCTGCTCTTCGTCTTCGAGGACATCGTCAAGCTCGACGACCGTGCCGTGCAGACGGTGCTGAAGGACGCCGACGACGCCGACCTGGCGCTGGCCCTGCGCGGGGTCGCCGAGGAGGTGCGCCAGAAGGTGCTCGACAACATGTCGGAGCGGCGGGCAGAAATGCTGGCCGAGGAGATCGAGTACCAGCCGCCGCAGCGCAAGAGCGTGGTCGAGGACGCCCAGGGGCGGATCGTCGCCGAGATCCGCCGCCTCGAGGACGCCGGCGAGATCGTCATGGGCCGACGCGGGAACGGCGATGAGCTCGTCGTTTGAGTTCCCCGAGCTGGCCGCGCCGCGGCCGCTCGCCGAGCTCGACGCCGAGGCGGAGGCGGCGCGGCGGGAGGACGCCCGGGCCGAGCGGGTCGAGGCGGCGCGGGCGGAGGGCCACGCGGAGGGGCTGGCCGCCGGGCGGGCCGAGATCGCGCCCAGTGTCGAGGCGCTGGCGGCGGCGGCGCGGGCGCTGGGCGCCGAGCGCGAGGCGGCGGCGGCGCGGACCGAGCAGGCGGCGGTGGAGCTGGCCCTGCAGATCGCCGAGAAGGTGGTCGGGGCGGCGCTGGAGGTGCGGCCGGAGCTGGTGGTCGAGGTGGCGCGCGGGGCGCTGCGGCGCCTGGCCGAGCCGCAGGATTCGACGCTGCTGGTCAACCCGGAGGACGTCGAGGCGGTCCGGGCGGCGCTGGAGGAGCTGGGCGCCGAGCACGGCGCGGCGCTGAATGTGCGGGCCGAGCGCCGGGTCGAGCGCGGCGGCTGCCTGGTCCGCACCCAGGCCGGCGAGATCGACGCCCGCATCGCCGGCCAGCTGGAGCGGGCGGGCGCGGTGGTGCGCTCGGAGCTGGACGATGGGTGAGCCGTTGGCGGGGGCCGCGGCGGCGCTGCGGCGGGCCGACCTGCTGGAGCGGCGGGGGCGGGTGCGCGACGTGATCGGGCTGGTGGTCGAGGCGAGCGGGCTCGACGCCGAGGTCGGCGAGGTCTGCCTGGTGGAGACCGGGCGCGACCGCGAGCCGGTCCCGGCCGAGGTGGTCGGGTTCCGCGGCTCCGCGACGCTGCTGATGCCGCTCGGCGAGATGCACGGGATCGGGCCCGGCAAGCCGGTGGCGGCGACCGGCGGCAGCTTCCGGGTACCGGTCGGCGACGGCCTGCTGGGCCGCGTCGTCGACGGCTTCGGCCGCCCGCTCGACGGCTCCGAGCTGGCGCTCTCGGCGCGGCGGCCGGCGATCTCCCCTCCCCCCGACCCGCTCGGGCGGCCCCGGATCGAGCGCCGGCTGGCGCTCGGGGTGCGGGCACTGGACGCCTTCGTCCCCTGCGGGGTCGGCCAGCGGCTCGGCATCTTCGCCGGCTCCGGGGTCGGCAAGTCCTCGCTGCTGGGGATGATCGCCCGCTCCACCTCGGCCGACGTCAACGTGATCGCCCTGGTCGGCGAGCGCGGCCGCGAGGTCCGCGAGTTCGTCGAGCGCGACCTCGGGGCGGCACTGGAGCGCAGCGTCGTCGTCGTCGCCACCTCCGACCAGCCGGCGCTGGTGCGGATCAAGGCCGCCTTCGCGGCGACCGCGATCGCCGAGCACTTCCGCGACCGCGGCGCCGACGTGCTGCTGATGATGGACTCGGTGACGCGCTTCGCGATGGCCCAGCGCGAGGTCGGCCTGGCGATCGGCGAGCCGCCGGCCACCCGCGGCTACACGCCGAGCGTCTTCGCCCTGCTGCCGCGGCTGCTGGAGCGGGCGGGGACCAGCCCCGAGGGCAGCATCACCGGCCTCTACACCGTGCTGGTCGACGGCGACGACATGAACGAGCCGGTCGCCGACGCGGTCCGCTCGATCCTCGACGGCCACGCCGTCCTCAGCCGCGACCTGGCCCACGCCGGCCACTACCCGGCGGTCGACGTCCTGCAGAGCGTCTCCCGCCTGGCGACCGAGATCTCGCCGCCCGCCTCCCAGGATGCGGCGAGCGAGGTGCGCCGGCTGATCGCCGCCCACCGCGACAAGGAGGACCTGATCGCGATCGGCGCCTACCAATCGGGCGGTGACCCCGTGGTTGACGCGGCGATCGCCCTGCGCGGCGAGATCGAGGGCTTCCTGCGCCAGGGCGTCGAGGAGCGCAGCGGCCTCGGCGACGCCGACACCGGGCTGCAGACGCTGGCCGCGGCGGCGACCGAGGCGCGCGCCGCCGTCCCGGCGGCCGGCGAGCCGCTCGACCCGGCGCCGGCGCAGCCGCACCCCGGCCTCGACCCCAACTCCCCCAGCGCCATCCCCCCGCTCCACCTCAGCGTCTGACGGCGTGTCTGAGCTTTCCCACCGCTTACGGGGTACAAACTCAGACACGTCGACCGGGGGCGCTGGCCCAAACCGCTAAAGACGCTCGGGCGGCGGGCGATTACCGGGGGCGTGAGTGATTCCGGCTTCAAGTTCCGGCTCGAGCGCGTCCACTGGCTGCGGCGGCAGAGCGAGCGCAGCGCCCAGGAGGCGTTGGCGATCTCGCTGGGCCGGCGGCTGGACGGCGAGCGCTCGCTGCGCCGGATCGACGCCTCGATCGAGGACGCGCGGGCATCCGAGCGCGCCGCGGTCGCGGCCCCGGGCGAGCGGCCGCTGCGCAGCGGCGAGGACTTGGTGGCGATGGACGCCTACCTCGAGCGGCTGGTCGGGTCGCGCGCGGCGGCGGCCCGGGATCTGGCCGAGCGTGAGGGCGAGGTGGCCGAGCGCCGCCGCAGGCTGCTCGCCGCCGCCCGCGAGCGCCAGGCGCTCGATCGCCTCCGCGGCCGACGCCTCGGCGAGCACCGGCGCGAGACGGCACGACTCGAAGGCGCCCAGCTCGACGAGCTGGCGCTGGCCGCGCACCGGCGCGGGAGGGCGGCGTGAGCGCCGCGGTCGAAGGCCCCGCCTCGGCCAGCGCGGCAGCCAGCCGCGTCGCCGAACTGCAGCAGATGATCGCGCAGGTCGAAGCCGGCCCCGCCGCCGCCGAGACGAGCGCCAGCAGCGGCGGCAGTGCCGGCAGCGGCTTCGGGGAACAACTCTCGGCGGCCACCGCGGCCTCGGGCCAGGGGACGGGTGCGCCGACCGCCGGCGCCAGCGTCGTCACCGGCGCCAGCCCGACCGGAGCGAGCGCCACCGGTACCCCCGTCAACTCGGCGGTGCCCTTCGCGGCCCAGATCAACGCCGCCGCCGCGCGCAACGGGATCGACCCCTCGCTGCTGGCCGGGCTGATCAAAGCCGAGTCCAACTTCCAGCCCGACGTCGGCAGCGGCGCCGGCGCCCAGGGGCTGACCGAGCTGATGCCGGAAACGGCGCGTGGCGTCGGCGTCAGGGACCCCCACGACCCGACCGAATCGATCGAAGGCGGCGCCCGCGTCCTGCGCGAAGCGCTCGACAAGTTCGGCGGCAGCGCCGAACTCGCCCTGGCCGCCTACAACGCCGGCTCGGGCGCAGTCGAACAGTACGGCGGCATCCCGCCCTACCCCGAAACCCAGACCTACGTCCCCCGCGTGCTCGGCTTCGCAGCCGAATTCCGGCAGGGCGCGACGAGGTGAGCGTGATGGGCTACCAGCTACCACGCACCGGGCCGCCGCTGGGCGCCCCGCCGCCGGGGCCGCCGCCGCCGCCGGAACCGGTGGGGACGCCCTTCGTGGCATTCCTCCCGCCGAATCCAATCGCCCGGACCGCACCTGCGGAAGGCGACGCCAAGAGCCCCGACCAGGCGAAGAACGGCGGGGCGGCCGAAGCGCCGACGCTCGCTGGCGGCGGGGCGGCGGCGGCGACGCCGGGTGCCGAGAAGCCCGCTCCCGGGACGACCCCGGGTGCCGAGAAGCCCACCCCCGGCGCGACCGGCAAAGCGTCGAGCACGGCCGGTGCCGGCGCCGCCCCGAGCGCCCCCGGCCCAGCCGCCTCACCCGCGACCCAGGTCGCGCCGGGAGCCGCGGGTGCGCCGGCTGCGGCGGCCGTGCCAACCCCTGCGGGTACGCCGGCTCCTGCCGCCGGGCACGCACCGGGCGCTCCCGGCGCGGGCGCTCCGGGCTCCACCGTGCCCGGCGCCGCGGCGCCCTCCCCCCCTTCAGCCACCGCCGGCACGCCCAGCGCAGCCGCCCCCGTGCCCGGGCCGGCCGCCGCCCAGGCGCCCGCCGCGCCGGCGAGCGCGCCCGGGACCGGCGAAGCGCATCCCGCGGCGGCCGTCACGTCGGCAGCCGCGCCCGCGGACGACTCCCCTTCCTCCCCGATCGCAGCGATGTACGACCCCGCGGCGGGACAGGCCGGCGCGGGGCGGGAACCGGCAGGTGCAGCCTCCCCGCAGCCCGGCTCCGCACCGGCGCGGGGCGCTGGAGCGCAGAGGGCCGCGGCGCCGCAGGCCGCGCCCGCGGCGGCGGACGCCCCGCAGGCCGCCGCGCCGCAGGCCGCCGCCGCGGAAGCGGCTCCCGGCGCGCAGCACGCCGCGACCGGCGGGAAGCAGGCAGCCGCGCCGCAGCCCACCATCCAGCAGCCGGCGCCGGCAACGCCGACCGCGCCCGCGGGCGCCGCGCCGCCCCCCGCTCCGGCGCCAACCGGCGCCGCCCCCGTCGCCGCGGCGACGCCCAGCGCCGCCAGCGCCGCCCCCGCCCCGGCGGTCGCCCTGGAGGCGACGATCCGGCTCGCCGCCACGCAGTCCTTCTCGCGGGCGCGGCTGACCCTGCGGCCGGCCGAGCTCGGCTCGGTCGACGTCGTCCTCAAGGCGAGCGACGGCGGGGTCAGCGCCACCGTTCTCGCCAACACCCATGAGGCCGCCCACCTGCTCGAAGGCTCCGGCGCCGAACTGCGCAGCCGACTCGAAGCCCAGGGAGTACAGCTGCTCGGCCTCTCGGTCTCGGTAGCCCAGGACGCGCCCGGCGGCGCCGGCCACGGCGGCCAGCCCGGCGGCGCCCCCGTCCCCACCGACACCTCCCCCGCACCTCCCGAAGAAGCCCCCGAAACCGTCCGCACCGTCGAGCTCGGCGGGGGCGTCCTCGTCGACGTCCTCGCCTGAGCGAAAGGAGAGAGATGACCACCCCGATCCAGACCCTCAGCGCCCCAGCCGCGAGCGGCACGGGCGCCGCCGAACCGCTCAGCGAAGCGAGCGGCGGCCTCGGCAAGGACGACTTCCTCAAGCTGCTGGTCGCCCAGCTGCAGAACCAGGACCCGCTCAACCCGGTGAAAGACCAGGAATTCATGAGCCAGATGGCGGCCTTCTCGACCCTCGAGCAGGTGACGAACCTGGCCTCCTCCAACGAACGGTTGGGCGAAACGGTCGCCGCCAACCAGTCGATCGCGCTGATCGGCCACCAGGTGACCTACACCAAGGCCGACGGCAGCACGGCCGAAGGCGAAGTGGAAAACGTCGACTTCTCCGGCGAAAGCTTCACCCTGACGATCGCCGGTGAAACCGGAGTCCTGCCCGGCGCGGTGACCCAGGTCCGGTGACCGCTCCGATCGACAGGATGGGCGGCCTCTCGCCGCTGCCGCCGACCGGGCCCCGCACGGGCTCGCCGGCCACACCCGCCAGCGCCTCCCGCGCCGGCGGCGTCGGCGCCTCCTTCGCCGACCAGCTGGGACGGAGCCAGGCCCAGGGCGACGGCGGCCTGCAGTTCTCCAAGCACGCGCTGGAGCGGCTCGACCGGCGCGGCATCGGCGCCGGCACCGCGACCGTGCGCCGGCTCGAACGCGGGGTCGAGATGGCCGCCAAGAAGAACGCCCGCGACGCGGTGGTGATGGTCGACAACACCGCCTTCGTGGTCTCGGTCAAGAACCGCACCGTGATCACCGCGATCGACGCCGCGCAGATGCGCCACCACGTCTTCACCAACATCGACAGCGCCGTCGTCGCATGACGCGGGCGGCCTCGACAACCAGCACAGGGACGTGCGCCACCAACCACGGCCGGACCTCTTCGAGGAGGCCGCGAAAGGAAGTGACCGCACCATGATGCGCTCGATGTTCGCCGCGATCAGCGGCCTCAAATCCCACCAGACGATGCTCGACGTGACGGCGAACAACATCGCCAACGTCAACACCGTCGGCTACAAGTCGAGCCGGACCACGTTCAAGGACTCGCTCTCGCAGATGCAGATCGGCGCCGCGGCGCCGGGCGGCGGCCAGGGTGGCCGCAACGCCGCCCAGGTCGGCCTCGGCGTCCAGCTCGGCTCGATCGACAACCTGATGGGCTCCGGCTCGACCCAGTCGACCGGCGAAGTGACCGACGTCTCGATCCAGGGCGAGGGGATGTTCGTCGTCGGCAACGCCGCCCCACCGGCCCTGCCGACCACCTACGAATACACGCGCGCCGGCAACTTCACCTTCGACTCCGAAGGGTTCCTCACCACCCAGGACGGCAACTTCGTCATGGGCCGCGAAGCCGCCGGCGCCGGCGCCCCCAACAGCTACATCCAGGTGCCGGCCGGCGCCACCGACATCTCGATCGGCCAGGACGGCTCGGTCAGCTACGTGCCGGCCGGCGGCGGCCCCCGCGAAGTCGCCGGTTACCTCTCGATCGCGACCTTCCAGAACGAAGCCGGCCTGGTGCGCAACTCGGGCAACCGCTGGATCGAAAGCGCCGCCTCCGGGGGCGCCGAAGACGGCACCCCCGGCGGCGAATTCGGGCTGACCATCTCCGGCACGCTGGAGATGTCGAACGTCGACCTGGCGACCGAATTCACCAACATGATCGCCGCCCAGCGCGGGTTCCAGGCGAACTCGCGGGTGATCACCACGGCCGACGAAATGCTCCAGGACCTGGTCAACCTGAAGCGATGATCCGCCTGCACCGCCTAGGGGGCGAGAGTCACGAGTTCGACCTCAACCCCGATCTCGTCCTCGCCGTCGAGTCCACCCCGGACACCGTCGTCACCCTGACCACGGGCTCCAAGCTCGTCGTCGCCGAGTCGCCCGACTCGGTGACGGCGGCCGTCCGCGAGTGGCGCGTCGGCATCCTCGAGCGCGCCCTGCGCCGCAACCGCATGGCCGAAGCGCCCCTGCACGCCGCCGACTACCTGGCGGAGAACTGAGAGAGATGAAGGCCTCGACCGCGATCGGGATCGCCGCAGCCTTCGCCGGCCTGCTGCTCGGCGCCCTGATGGAGGGGAGCCAGGTCGGCGCCTTCTTCAACGTCCCGGCGCTGCTGATCGTGCTCGGGGGCACCTTCGGCGCCACCCTCGCCTCGACCTCCTGGGAGGCGATGAAGCGAATCCCGGCGCTCTACAAACAGGCGATGTCGGGCGAGCGCCCGGACCTGGCGGGCCGGGTGGAGATGATGGTCTCCCTCGCCGACCGGGCCCGCCGCGACGGCCTGCTGGCGCTCGAGGGCGAGATCGAGCAGCTCGACGACGAGTTCACCCGCAAGGGGCTGCAGCTGGTCGTCGACGGGACCGAGCCGGAGCTGGTCCTGCAGGTGATGGAGAACGAGATCGACGGCACCAACTCGCGCCACGGGGTCGGCCGCTCGGTCTTCGAGAAAGCCGGCGGCTTCGCGCCGACGATGGGGATCATCGGCACGGTGATGGGGCTCGTGCACGTGCTCGAGAACCTCGACGCGCCGGCGACCCTGGGCCCGGCGATCTCCGGGGCCTTCATCGCCACCCTCTACGGCGTCGCCTCCGCCAACGTGATCTTCCTCCCCGTCGGCAGTCGCCTCAAGCACATCTCCGAAGCGGAGATGGCACTGCGCGAACTGACGATCGAGGGCGTGCTGGCGATCCAGGCCGGCGACAACCCCCGCATCGTCGCCGACAAGCTGGCCGCCTTCGTGCCGCCGGAGGAGCGCGCCGCCGCCCAGGCGGCCGAGTCCCCGGCCCGCAGCAGGGCCGCCGCCCCCGAGCCCGACCCGGTGAAGGTGGCCGCGTGACCTCGGCGGGCGCGACCCGGTCCCGGCGGCGCGGGCGCCGGCGGCGCGGCGGCGAGGAGGGCCACGGCGACGGCGAGCGCTGGCTGCTCACCTACGCCGACATGATCACCCTGCTGATGGCGCTGTTCATGGTGCTGTTCTCGATCTCCTCGGTCAACGTCTCCAAGTACAAGACGCTGAAGCAGGCGCTGCAGAACGCCTTCACGCCGAAGGTGCTGAACGGCGGCGGCTCGATCATCCCCGACGGCGGCGCCGAAGCCTCCCACCAGGCCGCCTCCCAGCAGCCGGTGCCGGCGACCGTCTCCAGCTCCTCCTCCTCGGCCACGGTCGAACAGGACGAGTTCCTGCGGCTGAAGCGCGAACTCGACGCCTACGCCCGCCGCCACGGCTTCTCCGCCTCGATCGAGACGATGGTGACCTCGCGTGGGCTGGTGATCCGCCTGCTCACCGACAAGGTCCTCTTCGACTCCGGCAGCGCCGTGATCAAGTCCGAGGCCGACCCGCTGCTGGCGAAGATCTCCGACCTCGTCGACGTCGACGCCAGCCACCCGATCTCGGTCGAGGGCAACACCGACAGCGTCCCGATCTCGACCAGCCAGTACCCGAGCAACTGGGAGCTCTCCGGCGCCCGTGCCGCCGCCGTGGTCCGCTTCATGACCGCCCACGGCGTCAACCCCGGGCGACTGGAAGCGACCGGCGTCGCCGGGCTGCGACCGATCGCCCCCAACACCACCGAAGCGGGCCGCTCCCGCAACCGGCGCGTCGAAATCGCGCTGCTGCGGACCGGCACCGCGTCGCAAGGAGGACCGACCGTCCGATGAAGCGCAAGTTGAAGCTGATCGTGCCGATCCTCGTGCTCGTGCTGGGGATCGCCGCCTACAAATTCGTCCTCTCCTCCCCGACCGAATCGAAGGCCAAGGTGAAGGGCGAGGTCTACGTGCTGCCGAAGGAATTCGTCGTCAACCTGGCCGGCGGCAACTACGCGAAACTGACCGTGGCGCTGGTCCTCGCCCCGGGGCAGTCGGCCGCCGGCGGCGCGACGCCGCCGGCGGAAGGCTTCGGCACCCTGGAAGAGGAACCGCTGGTGCGGGCGATCGTCACCAACAACCTCACCGGGGCCCCGGCCGAAGCGCTGACCTCGCGCCAGGGGCGCAGCGGCTACGCGCAGAAGATCCAGCAGGCGATCGACCGCGAGACCGACGTCGAAACGCGCTCGGTCGCCTTCACCGACCTGGTGGTGCAGTGATGGGCGCCGGCGAGATGCGGTACGAGGAGCTGCAGCCCGGCGTGGCGGGCGACGGCGCGGGCGGCGCCGACCTCGGCCGGCTGCAGAACGTGCCGGTCGAGCTGGCGGTGGAGATCGGCCGTACGCGGATGACGATCGGCGAGGCGCTGGCCCTCGGCCCCGGCAGCGTGGTCACGGTCGGCCGCCTCGCCGGCGACCCGGTCGACCTGCTGGTCAACGGCCGCGTGATCGCCCGCGGAGAGGTGGTCGCGATCGACGAGGAGATGGGGCTGCGGATCACCGAGATCGCCGCCGCCGGCGCGGTCGGGACGGCCGCCGAGGCGCCGCCAGTCGCCGACCCGGAGCCCGCCGAGGCGCCGGATCCGCCGCCGAACGCCGGGTTGCAGGTCGAGGCGAAGGGAGGAACCGGCTAAAGCGCCTGCGGGCGCGGGCGATTACCGGGGGCGATCCCGAGCGGATCGCTCTCGATGAACCTGCTCAAATCACCGCTCCTCGCCGCGGTCTCAGGCGGCGAAAACGCACCCGTCCACCTGGTCGGGTCGACCACGACCGCGCACTCGGTCGGCGGCGGCAGCCTGGTGCGGACGATCGTCGGCCTGGCGATCGTGCTGGCGATCATCTTCGGCCTGCGCTGGGTCCTGAAGCAGGTCAAGGCCAGCCGCGAGGAGCGCGGCGACGGCACCGGCCTGAGCGCGATGGGCTCGCTGCCGCTCGGCTCCAACCGCTCCCTGCACGTCGTCCGCGCCGGCCGTGAGGTGCTGGTCGTCGGCTCCGGCGAGCAGGGCGTCACCGCCGTGCGCAGCTACGACGAGGACGAGGCGCGGGCGCTCGGCATCCTCGGCGAGGAGGGACCGGCGGCCGACGCCGGCTCCGGCCCGCCCGGCCGCGCCGCGCCGGTGGCGCAGCGAGCGCTCGACACCCTCCGCGCCTGGACGGTGCGTGGGTGAAGGTCGACGGCGGCAACGCGGTCCAGCTGCTGCTCCTGCTCGCCGGGCTGACCCTGGTCCCGGCGCTGATCTTCACCACCACCGGCTTCACCCGGATCCTGATCGTCCTCGGCTTCGTCCGCACCGGCCTCGGCACGCCGACGGCGCCGCCCAACCAGGTCCTGATCGGGATCGCCTTCTTCCTCACCCTGTTCGTGATGGCGCCGACGCTGAAGGAAATGAAGACCGAGGCGCTCGACCCGCTGACCGCCCACAAGATCAACGACAAGACCGCGCTCGAACGGGCCGAGGACCCGCTGCGGAAGTTCATGTTCAAGCAGACCAACGAAGACGACCTCTCGCTCTTCGTCGGCCTGGCCGGGATCAAGAAGCCGAAGACGCGCGCCGACGTGCCGACCTGGGTGCTGATCCCGGCCTTCGTCACCAGCGAGCTGAAGACCGCCTTCCAGATCGGCTTCCTGATCTTCCTGCCCTTCCTGGTGATCGACCTGGTGGTCAGCTCGACCCTGATGAGCATGGGGATGATCATGCTGCCGCCGGCCTTCATCTCGCTGCCGTTCAAGATCCTCCTCTTCGTCCTGGTCGACGGCTGGAGCCTGGTCATGCAGTCGCTGGTGGAAAGCTTCTCGTGAACCAGGACCAGGTCGTCAAGCTGGCGATGGACGCGCTGCTGCTGGCGCTGAAGGTGGGGATGCCGCTGCTCCTCGCCGGGCTCGTCGTCGGCCTCGTCGTCAGCATCTTCCAGGCGGTCACCCAGATCCAGGAGATGACGCTCTCGTTCATCCCCAAGCTGCTCGCGGTGGCGCTGATCCTGATCGTCGCCGGGCCGTGGATGCTCGACCAGATGGTCGGCTACACGGCCGACCTGTACCGCTCGATCCCGGGGATGGTGAAACATTGAGCGCGGCGATCGACCAGCTCGGCCAGAACCAGCTGGCCGGCTTCGTCCTCGTCCTCGCCAGGGTCGGGCCGCTGTTCATGCTGGCCCCGCCCTTCTCCTCGTCGATGGTGCCGGTGCGGGCGCGGGGAATCGTCGCCGTCGCCTTCGCGATCGGCCTGGCGCCGGTCGCCCTGCACGGCCAGGACGTGCCGGGCGAAGTGCTGCCTCTGGCCGGCCTGGCGCTGAAGGAAATCGTCGTCGGGCTCTCCTTCGCGCTCGCCCTCGCCTGCCTGTTCGCCGCCTTCGCCACTGCCGGCTCGATCCTCGATACGACGATCGGCTTCAGCTTCGGCTCGCTGATCGACCCGATCACCAACCTGCAGTCGGGGCAGATGGTGCAGGTCTACTCGATGGTCGCGATCACGGTCTTCATCGTGATCGGCGGCGATGCCTGGGTGATCCAGGGCCTCGCCAAGTCCTACGAAATCGTGCCGATGCTGAAGGTGCCCTCGCTGACCGCGCTCACCGCCGGCGCCGCCGCCGCCTTCGCCGGGATCCTCGTCGCCGCGCTCGAGGTTGCCGCGCCGGTGATCCTGGCGCTGGTCCTCACCGACGCCTCCTTCGGCGTCGTCTCCCGCGTCGTCCCCCAGCTCAACATCTTCGCCGTCGGCTTCCCGCTGAAGATCGTCGTCGGCCTGCTGGTCGTCGGCGTCTCCCTCCCCTTCGTCGGCGGCTGGCTCTCCAACCAGCTCCAGATCAGCGTCGAAGCGGCGCTGGGAAGCCTGAGGCTCGGCTGATGTCCGCCTCCGACCGGACCGAGAAGGCGACGCCGAAACGGCGCACCGAGGCGCGCAAGAAAGGCCAGGTCGCGCGCAGCACCGACCTCAACGGCGCCGTCGTCCTGCTGGCGGCGCTGGGGGCGCTGACCGCCTTCGGCTCCGGGATCGCCGGCGGCCTCGCCGACACGATGCACGGCATGCTCGCCCACATCGCCGAACCGGGCGACGTCGGCGCCGCCGGCCTCGGGCCGCTGATCGGCGCGGCGGGCCTGGCGGTCGTCGCCGCGGTCGCGCCGGTGGCGCTGGCCTGCCTCTTCGCCGGCCTCGGCACCAACGTCGCCCAGCTCGGGCTGCGGCTCGCGCCCCAGGGCCTCAAGCCCGACCCGAAACGGCTCAACCCGATCCAGGGGGCGAAGAACGTGTTCGGCCCCAACGCCCTGGTCGAGACGGTGAAGAGCACCGGCAAGGTGGCGATCGTCGCCGCGATCGCGGCGATGGCGCTGCTGCCGAACCTGCAGGACCTGGCGGCGCTGGTCGGGATCCAGCCGCCGGCGCTCGGCGTCGAGATCGCCTCCGGCGTCGCCGGGATCGCCTGGAAGGCCGGCGCCGCCTACCTGCTGATCGCCTTCGCCGACTTCTTCTGGCAGCGCCACCGGCACGAGAAGCAGCTGCGGATGGGCAAGGAGGAGGTCAAGCGCGAGCAGAAAGAGGAGTCGATCTCGCCCGAGCTGCGCGCCTCCCAGCGCCGCCGCCAGCAGCAGATGTCGCGCGGGCGGATGATGGCGGCGGTGCTCGGCGCCGACGTCGTCGTCGCCAACCCGACCCACTTCGCCGTCGCACTGAAGTACGACGGCAGCCACCCCGCCCCGGTCTGCGTCGCCAAGGGCAAGGACCTGATCGCCCTGCAGATCCGCCGCGTCGCCGAGGAGAACGGCGTGCCGGTGGTCGAGAACCCGCCGCTGGCGCGCTCGCTGTTCGACTCGGTCCGGCTCGACGCCGAGATCCCCGAGCACCTCTACCGGGCGATCGCCGAGCTGCTCGCCTTCGTCTACCGCACCGCCCGCCGGCGCACCCCGACCGCGAGGGCGGCATGAGCACCGGGGTGAAGCGCCTGCTGGCGCACGCCGACCTGGTCGCCGCGGTCGCGGTGGTGATGGTCGTGGTGATGATGATCGTGCCGCTGCCGCCGCTGGCGATCGACCTCTTCATCACCCTCAACATCTCCTCGGCGATCGCGATCGTCGTCGCCACCCTCTACGTGCCGCGGGCGCTCGACTTCTCCGCCTTCCCCAGCATGCTGCTGCTGACGACGATGTTCCGGCTGGCGATCAACGTCTCGGTCACCCGCCAGATCCTGCTCCACGGCGACGGCGGCGAGGTGGTCGAAGCGTTCGGCAACTTCGTCGTCGGCGGCAACGTCGTCGTCGGCCTGGTCGTCTTCTTCATCCTCGTCGTGATCCAGTTCGTCGTCGTCACCAACGGCGCCGGCCGAGTCGCCGAGGTCGGCGCACGCTTCACCCTCGACGCGATGCCGGGCAAGCAGATGGCGATCGACGCCGACCTCAACGCCGGCCAGATCACCGACCAGCAGGCGCACCAGCGGCGCGAAGACATCTCCCGCGAGGCCGACTTCTACGGCGCCATGGACGGCGCCTCGAAGTTCGTCAAAGGCGACGCCATCGCCGGCATCCTGATCGTTCTGATCAACCTCGTCGGCGGGATCGTGATCGGGGTGATGCAGCAGGGCCTCTCCTTCACCGAAGCGACCCAGCACTACTCGCTGCTGACCGTCGGCGACGGCCTCGCGGCGCAGATCCCGGCCCTGCTGATCTCGGTCGCAGCGGGGATCATCGTGACCAGAGCCGCCTCCAACCGCGACCTCGGCAACGACATCGCCGCCCAGATCTTCGCCCAGAAGAAGGCCCCGATGGTCGCCGCCGCGGTGATCTGCGCCTTCGCCCTGGTGCCGGGGCTGCCGAAACTGCCGTTCCTGCTGATCGGCGGCGCCCTCGCCTGCGTCGCCTACGCGATCCGCGACGGGATGCCGGACCCCGCCGGGACGCCGCCGCAGCTCGAGGAGGGGACGCCGCAGCTGCCGCCCGGCCCCGAGGACGGCAGCCCCTCGGTGCAGGTCGACCCGCTCGAGCTGGCGATCGGCTTCGGCCTGGTGCCGCTGGTCGACCAGGGCTCCGGCGGCGGCCTGATGGCGCGCGTCACCGGCATTCGCCGCCAGCTCGCCGCCGAGCTGGGCACGGTGATCCCGCCGGTCCGGATCCACGACGAGCTCGGCCTCGACTCGCACGAGTACGTGCTGCGGGTGCGCGGCACCGAGGTCGCCCGCGGCCGCCTGATGCCGGGCCATCAGCTGGCGATGGACTCCGGCGAGGCGGCCGGGCAGCTGCCGGGGGTGGCGACCACCGAGCCGGCCTTCGGGCTGCCGGCGACCTGGATCCCCGACGCCTCCCGCGCCGAAGCCGAGGCGCTCGGCTACACCGTGGTCGACGGCGAATCGGTGGTCGCCACCCACCTGACCGAGACGGTCCGCGCCCACGCCGCCGAGCTGCTCAGCCGTCAGGAGACGCGCAAGCTGCTCGACGGCCTCAAGGAGACCAACGCCGCCGCGGTCGAGGAGGTCGTGCCGGAGCTGCTCTCGCTGGGCGAGGTGCAGCGGGTGCTGCAGGCGCTGCTGCACGAGGGGGTGCCGATCAAGGACCTCGGCGCGATCGTCGAGGCGATCGGCGACAAGTCGCGGGTCACCCGCGACCCGGCGGTCCTGGCCGAGTACGCGCGGGCGGTGCTGGGGCGGACGATCACCGCGCCCCACGTCGACACCTCGATGCGGCTGCGGGCGATCTCGCTCGACCCGGCGGTCGAGCAGGAGGTCGCCGAAGCGATCGCGCAGACGCCCGACGGCGAGCTGCTGGCGATGGAGCCCTCGCGGGCGCAGGCGCTGCTGGCCTCGCTGCGCTCCCAGCTCGACGCGGCGCTGGCCCAGGGCGGGCGCCCGGTGCTGGTCTGCTCGGCGCGCGCCCGCCGCCATCTTCGACATCTCTGCGAGCAGTCGCTGCCGCAGCTGACCGTGTGTTCCTACAACGAGATCGTGCCCGGAGTCCGGGTCGAGAACATGGGGGTGGTCCAGGTATGACCGAGACGATGACGGCCGCAGCCGGCCTGCGGACCTACCGGGGCGCGACGATCGAGTCGCTGCTGCCGCAGATCCGCGAGGAGCTCGGCCCCGACGCGGTGATCGTGCGCCAGCGCGAGGGCCTGATCGGGGGCGTCGGCGGCTTCTTCCAGAAGCGCTGCGTGGAGGTGGACGCCAGGCCCGGCGGGCCGAGTGTCGACGTATACGACGAGGCGCCGGAGGAGCCGCAGGCCGACGCCGTCGAGATCGAGCCGGACGAGCCGCCGCCGATCCGCAACGACACCGCCACCAGGGAGGGCCTGGCGACGCCAGCCGTCCAGGAGCTGGTCGACCAAGCCCACCCCTTCGCCGAAGTCCTCCGCGAAACCGCCGCCGACGGGACGAAAACGGGCCCTCAGGTCACCGAGTCGTCCCGTCAGCAGCCGCTGGGGCCGCCGCGGGCGGAGGCGCTCAGGGGTGGGCTGGTCGCGACTGGGCTTGGGGCGGACATCGCGCAGGTCGTGGTCGACTCCGTGGTGGCGAGTGCGATGCCGTTTGTGAGCGCCGCTCGGTTGCGGACCCTGGTGCGCAACGAGCTGGCGTTGCGGATCCCCGTGGCGCCAGCGGCGGCGCCGGGGCCGCGGACGGTCGTCGTGGTCGGGCCGGCGGGCGCCGGCAAGTCGACCGCGATCGAGGCGATCGCCGCCGCGCACGAGGCGCAGGGCACTCCGGTCGCCCGCCTCGACGCCGAGCGCGTCCGTCCCGCCGACCAGGGTCAGGGCCTGCTGCTGGTCGACACGCCGCCGCTCTGGGGCGGGGCCGAGGGCCTCGGCGAGGTCGCCGCGCAGCTCGACGGGCTCGCCGAGCCGGAGGTCCACCTGGTGCTGCGGGCCGGCACCGCGGCGGCGGCCGCGGCCGAGCTGCTGGAGGGCCTGGAGGCGCTGGGGCCCAACCGGCTGCTGCTCGCCGGGGCCAGCGAAACCAGCCACCTCGGGGGCGTCCTCGACGTTGCGGTCCGCTCCAGCGTCCCGCTCGGCTACGTCGCCGAGGGGCCGGGAACGATCGCCCTCGCCGACCCGCGCGACCTCGCCAGCAGGGTGACGCCATGAGCCCCGAAGCGCACCCGATACGGCTCTGCGACCACCCGCGGGCGAGCCGACAGATCGAGCTCGCCCGTGGCTGGGGCGGCCTCGGCTCCTTCGCCTTCGTCGGCTTCGTCTCGCTGCAGTCGGGCCTGCCGCTGCCGGCGGCGGGCCTGCGGGCGCTGCTCGGCGGCGTCGTCGGCTACTTCGCCGGCTGGGCGTTGGCGGTGCTCGTCTGGCGTCACCTGGCGCTGGCCGAGGCGGAGGCGGCTCGCGCCTCGGCCGAGGAGCGCCGCGCCGCCCTGCTGGAGGAGATCGAGCGCCGCGCCGCGGCCGTCCCGAACGGAGGTGCAGAGCAGTGAGACGCCCTGTGTCAACCCCCTGCCGCTTCGAGTCGTCGAAGATTGCCGTGAAGAGCGGGGTCGTAGGAGACTTCGTCCCGCCAGCAGCGCCAGAGGACGCGCAGCCAGGCGCGCCCCAGGGTGCGAATGGCGTGGGGGTGGTCCTGGCCTCGTCCTCTCGCTCGCTGGTAGACGTCACGAGCCCACGGATGCCAGTGCCGGGTGGTGTCGGCGAGGGTGGCGACGGCGGCACGCAGCCGCTTGTCGCAGGCCCGTCTGAAGGTGGCGACCCGCAGCTTGCCGGACTCCAGGGCGACCGGGCTCATGCCGGCGTCGGCGGCCATCGCGGCCGCCGTCGGGTAGCGCCCTCGCGCGTCGCCCAGCTCGGCGATCAGAGTCGCCGGGCAGATCGCCGTCTTCGGGTCGCGAAACAGCGGCGCGAAGATCTGGGCGTCGGGATGGGCGGCGAGCGCCTCGCGGATCTGGGCGGTCAGCTTCGCGATCTCGGCGACGATCGGCTTCAGGGAGGTGACGAGCCCCGTCACGACGGCGCCGCGCGCCTCGGCCTCAGCCTGACCCGCGGTCCCCTGCGGCGCCGAGCGCATGCGCGCCACCAGCTCGCCCGCCTCGGAGCGCCCGCTGTAGGAGCTGCGCTCGAGGAAGGCGGCCATGCGCCGCTCGCCGAGGCCCTTGGCGGCGGCCGGGCTCGGGTAGCGCCCCAGGAAGGCGAGCGAGATCGGGCTGTCGACGTCGCTGAAGATCAGGGCGCCGGGCCAGAACGCCTCCAGCTGGGCGCGCAGCTGGTTGGCCAGCTCGACCCGCACCCCGACCAGGTCCTCACGGGCGCGGGTCAGCGCCCGCAGCGCCTTGGTCTCATCGGAGTCCGGGACGAGCGCCCGGAAGCGGTGGGCGTCGGTGCGGGCCAGCTCGGCCAGCACGTAGGCGTCGAAGCGGTCGGACTTGCCGTGGGCGACGGCGAAGCGGGCCCGGGCGGCTTTCACCTGGTTGGGGTGGATCGCCAGGACCTCCAGGCCGGCGGCGAGCAGGCGCTCGACCAGGATCCCGTCGGGGCGCTCGATCGCCACCCGGGCGACGCCCGCCCGCTTGAGCCTTGCCGCGAGGGCGGCGATCCCGCGCTCGTCGTGGGGCGCGGAGAAGCGCTCGGCCACCTGGCCCTCCTCGCTGACGCAGACCTCATGGGCCTCGGCGGCCCAGTCGACGCCGCCCGTCTTCGTTGCTGCCATGCTTCCTCCTCGGTCGATTCATCTCGGCTGAGAGCCGGCCGCGAGGAGCCGTTGCGCATGCTCATAGGGTGGTGCTCTGCGGCACCACGTCCTGTTGGCGCTTCTGGCGCCTCTCACCGCCGGGAGGCACTGGTCTCACTGTGGCCCTCTGCGGGGCTAGCGCGACAGGTGCTCTCCCGACGGCGGTCGGCTTCTCTATGCGTTCGCCTGGGATCCTCGACGGCCTCGCTGCGCTCGGCCTCCATATCTAGATCTCAGGAGAACAAGGGGGAGGTTCTCCTATGAGCGTGACGACCAAGAAGATCGACTTCACCCGGCCGACCAAGTTCACGCCGGACCACGAGCGGCGGCTGCACCGGGCGCTGGTCGCCTTCTGCCGCACCTCCTCGACCCGCCTCTCGGCCGAGCTGCGACTGCCGATCGAGCTCGAGGTGGGCGACGTCACCCAGCTCACCTGGGCCAACGCCCACGACCGCCTCTCCTCCTCGACCCTCTGCGCGATCGTCGAGCTGGACCCGGTCGGCACGCAGGTCCTCCTCGGCGCCGACCTCGGCTTCATCCTCACCGGGATCGAGTCGCTGCTCAGCGGCCCCTGCGAGGAGACGCCGCCGGAGCGCCGGCTGACCGAGATCGACCTCGCCCTGGCGCGGCGGCTGTTCGACGGCATGCTGGCCCAGCTGACCGTGGTCTGGCGCGACCTCGCCGGCGTCGACCTGCGGCTCGCCGCGGTCGACACCCAGCTGGAGACGGCCCAGGTGGCGCCGGTCTCCGAGCCGACCCTGTCGCTGCCGATGCGGGCGCGGATGCAGGGCACCGAGTTCGCCCTCGCCCTGCTGGTGCCGCACCGGGCGATCGCCCCGGTCGAGGCACGGATCCTCGGTCGCCACGCCGACGGCGGCGAGGCGCCGAGCCCCGCCGAGCGCCAGCAGCTGCGCGACGGCCTCGGCGCGGTCGAGATCGAGGTCAGCGCCGAGATCGCCGGCACCGAGATCCCGGCCCAGCGGGCGCTGCTGCTGCAACCGGGCGAGACCCTGCCACTGGGCACGCGGGTGGCCGAGGGCCTCGGCCTCTGCGTCGAGGGCGTGCGGGTGCTGCGGGCCAGGCCCGGCCGCAGCGGCAGTCGCCGCGCCGTCCAGGTGACCGAGGCGATCGAGCCCGACGCCGTCGCCGGCCTCGCCCAGCTGGCGGCCACCGCGGCCTCGGACCCCACGCCCCACCCGCCCCCGCCGACGCCGGCCGACGCCGAGCTGACCCGCTCGCTGGGCGAGGTCCCGGTCCGCGTCTGGGCGGAGCTCGGCCGCGCCCGTGCGTCCCTGGCCAGCGTCGTCGGCCTCGGCGCCGGTGCCGTTGTCGAGCTCGACCGCCGCATCGACGACCCGATCGGCCTCTACGTCAACGGCCTGCGCTTTGCCCAGGGCACCCTGCTGATCGCCGAGGACGACGAGTGGGCGCTGCAGGTCGAGGAGGTGACGGGGATGGACGGCGACCCGGTGGCACCCGCTTGACAGTGCGGCGGCCCGTTGAGAGGGTCCTCCCGAGCCGCTGTAGCGGATGACAGAAGCTCGGCTGCAGCGGGATCGGTTCGTTCGGGTCCCCAGCTAGACAGGAGCGAAAGGTGAAGCATCTGGTCGCCGCGGAGTGGATCGCGAATCGGCTCGACGATCCCGGGGTGCGCCTGGTCGAGGTGGACGTCAGCCCGAGCGCCTACCGGCAGGGGCACATTCCCGGTGCGGTTTTCTGGGACGCCTACGCCGACCTGCGCAACGAGAGCTACGAGCCGGTGGGGCGGGCCGAGCTGGAGGAGCTGATCTCGCTCTCGGGTGTCGACGAGGACACCACGCTCGTCTTCTATGGCTACGGGGCGGCGCTCGGCTTCTGGCTGATGAGGGCGCAAGGGCACGTGGACGTCCGCATGCTCGCCGGTTCGCGCGAGCAGTGGTCTGAGGCCGGTGGTGCATGGAGCGCCGAGGTCCCGGCGTTCGTCCGCAGCTCCTACCGCCTCCGCGAACCGCGGCCCACGCTGCTGGCGACCCGTCCCGATGTCGAAGCCGCGATCGACGATCCCGCGCAGGTCCTACTCGACACTCGCTCGGCGCTCGAGTTCAACGGCGAGCGTTTCTGGCCCTCCGGCGCCAGCGAGGACGTCGGCCGCCCCGGACACGTGCCCGGAGCCGTCAGCGTGCCAATCGATCGGTTCGTCTCCGACGGCGGCGCCTTCAAGGAGCCCGAGGAGATTCGTGCGGCGCTCGAGGAGAGCGGCGTCTCCCCTGACCAGACCGTGATCGCCTACTGCACGATCGGCAACCGCGCCAGTCAGGCCTGGTTCGCGCTCGCCTACCTGTTGGACTTTCCCGACGTCAGGGTCTACTACCCCTCCTGGGTCGATTGGGGCCGGCGGGCCGACACCCCGGTTGAGATCTAGCTGACGAGCCCAGAGACGCTCCGAACGCCCTGAGGTGGATCCGGGCCCACCGAGACGACGGGCCCAGGGTGATCGGCTGCCCCGGACTCGCCGCCACGATCGCCTCGATAGGTTTGGGGCGATGACCCACGTTGACCTCAGCGGCCAGCTCCTGGCCCTCGTCGAGATCCCCAAGGGCGGGCGCAACAAGTACGAGTACGACGAGGAGAGCGGTCGGATCGTGTTCGATCGCTTCCTCTCCTCGTCGATGGTCTACCCGGCCGACTACGGCTTCCTGATCGGCCACCGTGGCCTCGACGGCGACCCTCTCGACTGTCTGGTCTGTGTCTCGGAGGCGACCTTCCCCGGCTGCGTGATCCCGGTCAACCCGGTGGCCATGTTCGAGATGCGCGACGAGGCCGGGATCGACGACAAGATCGTCTGCGTCCCGGTCAGCGACCCCGGCTGGAACTCGGTCACCTGCCTCGAGGATCTGCCCGAGCAGCTGAAACTCGAGGTCCCCCACTTCTTCTCCGTCTACAAGGACCTCGAGCACAAGGAGGTCGAAGTCGGCGGCTGGAAGTCCCGCGAGGAGGCGGAAGCGACGATCGCCGCCGCGCGCCGGCTCCAGATCGAGCACGACGGGGGCGGCGCAGGGTAGATCCTGTCGACGCGTCGCCGAGCGAGATGGCGAACGCGAGTCGTGGCAGAGCTTTTACCCCCATAGAGAGGGAAAACCTCTACCAGGCCGGCGCTGATTCGCCGGCGAGCTCTGCGACATCCCAGCGGCACCGCTTGTCTCGGCGAAGTTCGCGTCAGTCCTCGGCCGGGCGCAGCAGGACCCGCGGCTCGAGGTCGAGGCGAGCGGCGATCTGCTCGACTTTGCGCAGTGAGAGGTTGCGCTCGCCGCGCTCGATGCTCCCCATGTAGGTCCGGTGCATGCCGAGCATGTCGGCAAAGTCTTCCTGGTTGATCCCGTGGACCTGGCGGTATGCCCGCAGGTTCTCGCCGACTATGCGCTGTAGATCGCCCTCCATGCCACTCTGGAACATTTTGCGCCTGGACACTTTGAGGTCTACAGACTCTCAAGTAGCATAGGACAGGTGTTCGCTGGTACAAACTGTCTGCAATACAACCGGCGCGTACCCCTAGACTGCCGCGGCTTTCCCATATTTGTCATTCGAATTTCTCTATTGGTGGCGGGCAGGGGACGGAGGAGGCGAGATGGCGAAGGCGAGCGACCCCGGACAACCGATCCCAGCGCACCTGGCATCCCGGATGCCGGCCGCGATGCAGAAGGCGCTGCAGCATGCCTATCGCCGGCAGATCCTCCGTGCCCTTCACCGCGACGTGCAGACGCTGACCCCGTTGGAGCTGGCGAAGTCGGGCCTGGTGCCCTGCTCGGTCACCTCCGCCGCGTACCACCTGCGGGTGCTCGAGAGCGCCGGCCTGGTCGCGACCGGCGGGCCCGGCGTCGCCGACCCCTCGGGCCGCCGATTCTCCACGGCGCCGGAGGAGGAAGAGGTGGTGCTGGCGGCCCTGCAAGACACCGCCCTGTCCGATCGACAGCAGCTCGGGGGTCGATCCTCCTGAGCGAACCGCGACTGCCGCGAGAGACCGACCCCTACCACCTCTGCAGGGTGCCTTCGCAGGACCTCGACCCGGTCACCGCGGCCGAGCGACACACCCGGCGGGGAGCCGAAAAACGGGGCTTCGCACCCAGGCGCGAGCGCCCCGTCGCCCTGGTCCTGGCGCGGATCGCCGGCGTCGCGGCCTTCGACGTCCCGCCATCTCTTCCGGGGCGAAGCGCGTGGGCGGCGCCCGCCCCCACCCGACTTGCCGACGAAAAATGGTGCGGTCCACCTTTCATCGCACCGAGAGGCAAGGGCTGGGCGCGGCCATGACTGGGGCCGTGCCCGCGGGGCGCTCGCCGAGACTGGGAGGCGAGCGCCCCGGCAAGCCGCGATGACGGACGTGACGACGATCGAGATCACAGTCGGGGCGCGCGACGCTCTCTATGCGCAGGCGCTCGACCACCTCAGCGGCATCGACGGCGTCTACCGCGCCGCCGTGAACGAGGACTTCACGACCGCGGAGCGGCTCGGTCGCGAGTTCGCCGACGAGCTGCGGCTGATCGAGGAGCTCGGCTGGGGCTTCCCGCCGACCGGCGAGTCGGTGGAGCTGGCGATGTCGGCCGAGCAGCTGCACCGCCGGACGATGCGGGTCGCCGAGGTCTCCGAGCGGGTCCTCGAGATCGTCGGCCGGAGGCCTCCGTCCGATCCGGGCTGAGGCTCAGGCCGCGACGCAGACGTAGACGGCCTTGGTGTGGACGTCTTCGTCGACCCCGAGTTCTAGGTCTCCCTCCAGCTCGCCGGCGACCTCGACGCAGCGCAGCCCGGCAGCCTCGATCGCGGCCAGGACCTCCGCTTCGGGGAAGTGGCGCTGGCGATGGACGTGGGCCTCCACCCCCTTGCCCTCGAAGTGGGCTTCCCAGACGGAGCCGGGGCGACGTTGCGGCGCATGCCGCGCAGGGCCGCCTCCATCTCCTCCCGGCTCATCAGGTAGTTGACCGCGTCGTCGACCGCCCAGACCAGGTCGAACTCGCCCAGCGACGGCAGCTCCCGCATGTCGGCGACCAGCAGCGTCGCCTCCTCCCCGGCCCTCTCCCGCGCCCGCTCGATCATCCCCGGCGAGATGTCGCACCCGGTCACTTCCCAGCCGCGGGCCAGCATCGCGACGAAGCTGAGGCCGGTGCCGCAGCCGACGTCGAGCAGCCGCCGCCCGGTCAGGCCGGCGCCTTCGGCTTTCCCCAGCAGCCGCCCGGTCCACTGCTCGTGCGTGTAGCGATGGTTGAAGTCGTCGTAGCTGGCGGCGAAGGCGTCGTAGGTCCGGCGCGCGTCGGGCTGGTCGGTGAGAGCTGGCTCGGTCATCTGCTCGGCGGCGGGCGCATTTGCTATAGACCGTTCCAGTAAACAGGAGAGTTCCACAAAGGGGTCGGCAGGAAGAACCGCGGCCTGCCCGGTCGCCCGGAAATTTCTCTCAAGTCCCGTCGGGAGGCGGCGATTACCGGGGCCAAGAGGGGCGACAGGGAGTCGCCCCGGGACTGACAACCAACCCGATCCAAGGAGAGCGATCGATATGTCCCTTCGTATCCAGACCAACGTCGAGGCGTTCAACGCGCACCGCAACCTGGTCACCACCAGCAATCAGATCGGCAAGGCGATGGAGCGCCTGTCCTCCGGCTACCGGATCAACCGCGCCGCAGACGACGCCGCCGGCCTCGCGATCAGCGAAAGGCTGCGGGCGCAGGTCCGCGGCATCAGCCAGGCCCAGCGCAACGCCCAGGACGCGGTCTCGGTCGTACAGACCGCCGAGGGATCCCTGAACGAGGTCCACTCGATGCTGCAGCGCACCCGCGAACTCGCCGTCCAGTACAAGAACGGCTCCCTCTCGGAAGAAGACCGCAAATCGATCCAGTCCGAGGTCAACCAGCTCGCCAGCGAGGTGGAACGGATCGGGACCAGCACCGAATTCAACGGCATCAAGCTGCTGAACTCGGCCGCCTCGGTCACCTTCCAGGTCGGCGCCAACGACGGCGAGGTGATCTCCGTCTCGACGATCAGCCTCGGCGAAGCGGTCGGCACCGAAGCATTCGAATTGGGCAGCGAAGAAGACATCGCGCAGATCGACAAAGCGATCGGTGCGGTGTCGACCCAGCGGGCCGAATTCGGCGCGGTCCAGAACCGCCTCGAACACACGCTCAACAACCTGGCCGTCTACCAGGAAAACCTGAGCGCGTCGGAAAGCCGGATCCGCAACGTCGACATGGCGTCCGAAATGGTCGAATTCACCAAGCTGAACATCCTGCAGCAGGCCGGCACGGCGATGCTCGCCCAGGCCCAGCAGTCGGGCAGCTCGGTCCTGAAACTCCTCGGCTAGGAGACCGGGGTCGGAAGCGGGCGGCCGCGAAGCCGCCCGCTTCCACGTCCCGGCCTGGACGATCGTTCCCCCATATATACGGAAAGGGATCTTGAACTAAAGGTTCCGCAAAGTGGGCCGATTACCGGGCAGATGACCGTTGCCGCGACCCTGGCCCGAGTCTCAGAAATAGAAACGGCGCTCCTGCCGCCGCAGCGGAGCTCGACCGGAGCGGAATCCACCTCGGAATCGCGCTTCGCGCAGGCGCTCGAACAGGCGGGGGTCTCCAGCGCCACCGCCGTCGCCGGAGCCGCCGGAAGCGGCCGCGGCGCCCCGGGCGTGGTCGATGCAGCCCGCACCCAGATCGGCGTCTCCGAGCAACCCCCCGGCTCCAATGACTCGCCCCAGATCGCCGCCTACCGGGAAGCGGTGCCGGGCGCCACCGTCGGCCCCTGGTGCGCCTACTTCGCCTCCTGGGCCGCCCGCCAGGCCGGCGTCCCGCTCGGCGAACACGGCGAAGGCTTCGGCTCGGTCAGCGCGATCTGGAGCTGGGCCCAGCGGACCGGCCGCGCCGTCCCCGCCACCGAAGCGGCGCCGCAGCCCGGCGACCTGATCGTCTGGGGCGGCGAGCACGTCGGCATCGTCGAAGCGGTCGACCCCGACGGCACGATCCACACGATCGAGGGCAACTCCTCCGACCAGGTGGCCCAGCGCACCTACGGGCCCGGCGGCGGCGGCGCGACCGGGTACGTGCGGCTCGGATGAACCTCTTCGAATCGAGCATGAGCGGCCTCTCCGCGCCCGAGGGGGGGCTGGGCTGCGCCGCCGGCGCCGGGATCGGCGGGCGGGCGCCGACGATCGCCGTCTACCACGACCAGGCACTGGCGCGGGCCGGCCTCGAGGCGGTGCTGCGGGGAGCCGGGATGGACGTGATCGCCGCGGCGCCGATCGAGGTCGAAACGATCCTCGCCGGCCCGCTGGGAGAGCCTCCCGACATCGCCCTGGTGGCGATCTCCGGCCGGGGCGCGGCGATGGCCCACCGGCTCGGGCGCGAACGCCGCTCGCGGGTCCTGCTGATCCTCGACGCCCCGCCCGACGGCGACCGCCTGCTGGCAGTCGCCGCGACCGGCGCCAGCGGCGCGGTCTGCCGCGAATGCCCGCCGGACCGGGTGCTGCGGGCGATCCGCGCCGTCGCCGCCGGGGCGATGTTCTTCGAGTGCGCCCACCAGCCTGCGACCGACGACGCGCCGCCGCCGCAGATCCTCTCCGAGCGCGAGCGCCACGTGGCGATGGAACTTGCCCGCGGCGCCCAGACCGAGGAGATCGCCGAGGCGCTCTGCATCAGCCCCCACACCGCCCGCACCCACGTGCGCAACATCAAGCGCAAACTCGGCGCCCGCACCCTCGCCCAGGCCGTCGCCCTGGCGATCACGATGCGACTCGTCACCCCGCCGGCGGCCGGGCCGCACGGCGACTAGGGCTGGCCGGCGCCCTCTCCCTTGGCCAGGTCGTCGATCCGCCCCGGCTCGCTGCGCGCCGCCTCCTCGTTCTCGCGCTTGACCCGCTCCCAGAGCTCCTCGCGGTAGATCAGGCGGTCGCGCGGGGCGGTGATGCCGATTCGCACGGTGCTGCCGGTGACCTCGACGACCTCGATCACGACGTCGTCGCCGATCATGATCCGCTCGCCCGGCTTGCGGGTAATCGTCAGCATCGTCCAAATTTCCCCTGCCCGGGCGTCAAGACGCGCTCTGGGCCAGGCCAGACAGTAGCGGCACGCGCACCGACCCGGGCGCTTCGTTGATCACCTGGTGGCCGATCCCGCCCGAGATCAGCAACGGCGCCAGCAGGTTGACGCTGAAGTCCTCCAGCGCCTCGGCGGCGCGCACGATCACCAGCACGTCGGTGTCGGCGGGGTCCTCGATGCCGATCCGCTCCGCCTCGGCGTCGGATATCCGCACCTCGTAGTCGGGGAAGAACGGGAAGGGGTCGGTGACCGGCAGCGCCAGGTCGCCGCGGTCGACCTCCTGCAGCCACTTGAAGGCACCGCTCTCCTGGCGGGTCAGCAGTGCGAAATGACGCCCGCCGACCCCGATCAGCCCCGCGGGGAAATCGACCAGGGCCTCCTCGGGGACGTCGAGCACCCCGAAGCGGGTGCTGTTGACAGTTTGCTCCATCTCCATCGGTACCCCCTTCTATCGGTCGGTCAGCGCAGGAAGTCGAGCAGCGACATCTGGACGATGTTGGCGCCCGCCTTCAGCGCCGCTTCGTAGACGGACTTCTGGGTCGAGTACTTGACCAGCGTTTCGGCCATGTCGGCGTCCTCGACCTTGGAGAGCAGGTTGACGCCGGATTCCTCGAGCTCGTCGAGCCGCGCCCCCGCCGATTCCAAGCGGTTGGCGGTGGCCCCGACCACGGCCCGCGTGCTGGTCAGCTGGTCGAGGTTGACGTCGAGCCGTTTGAGATCGGTGCCGCGCAGCGCTTCGGAGTCGGCGACGGTGTTGCCGCGCAGGTGTTCGGCGATGTCGCGCATCACGTTCAGCAGCTTGTTGTCGGCGGCGCCCTGGCCTTCGCCGAGCAGCGCCTGGGCGCTGACGTTGACGTTCACCGCGACGCCGGTGCCGATCGTCCGCGCCACGGAGCCGGCGTTGCCGGCGTAGGTGTCGACGGCCCCGAGCGCGTACGGGGGCGTTTCGGTGGCGGTGCCGGCGAAGACGTAGCGACCCTCGTAGGTGGTGTTGGCCTCCTGCTTGAGCGATTCGGTCAGGGCGTCGATCTCGGTCGCGATCGCTTCCCGGGCGACCGGGCCGTTGGAGTCGTTGCCGCCGGAGACCAGCAGTTCGCGGGCACGCTGGACCACGTCGGTGATCCGGGTCAGCGCCGCTTCGGTCGCGGTCGTCCAGCCGCTGCCCTCGTTGACGTTGCGGCGGTACTGGCGGGTCGCCTCCAGCCCGCCGCGCAGCTGGATCGCCCGGCCGACCCCGAAGGGGTCGTCGGAGGGCCGGGTCAGCTGCTTGCCGGAGGAGAGCTTGCGCTGGGTCAGCGCCAGGTTGCGGTCGGCCGCCCCGAGGTCGCGCAGGACCGTCCCCGCAATCATCGAGTTGGTGATCCGGGTCGACATCAGAGCCCGACCTTGCCGGTGCGGTTGATCAGCACGTCGAGCGCTTCGTCGAAGCTCGTCATCGCCCGCGCCGAGGCCTGGTAGGCGCGCTGGAAGCGGACCAGGTTCGACATTTCTTCGTCGAGGGAGACACCGGAGGTCGATTCGCGCCGTTCCTGCACGGCGCTGACCAGCGTCTGCGAGTTTTCTTCGGAGCGGCGGGCGTTGCCCATGTCGGTGCCGACGCGGCTGACGAAGCCGGCGTAGGCCTGGTCCGCTTTGCCGCCGCGCAGGGCGCCGATCGCCAGGGCGATGTCGTTGGCGCCTTCGGCGCTCGTGGTCGAGGTCTGGACTTCGGCGGCGGTGACGTTGACGGACAGGGTCGAGGCGGCGCTGCCGGCGACGAAGCCGAAGAACGCGGGGCCGCCACCGGCGGTGTGGAGCGCGTTCACCGATTCAGCCAGCCCCTGCGCGAAGGCGTCGAGTTCGGTGCGGTAGGAGGCGATCGTCCCGGTCGGGCTCGACAGTTCGATCAGCGCCCCCAGCTTTCCCTGCGGTTCGGTCAGCGCCTGCGGCCAGGTGACCGTGGTTTCCGAGACCAGCGGCGCCGCCGCGTCGCCGAATTCGACTTCGATCGTGCCGTTGCCGAGGTCGGTGACGGAGGTGCGGGCGAGGCCGGAGAGCTTGTCGAGGAGGAGGGCGCGCTTGTCGTAGAGGTCGTTGGGGGTGGCCCCGGAGCTGAGCGAGCTGCGGATCGATTCGTTCAGCTCGGCGATTTCCTTCGCCATCTGGCCGACTTCGCCACCCGCCCCGGTGATCGACGCGTACTCGGCCGAAGCCTGTTCGGCCGCGGTCGCCAGCTGCGAGTCGAGGCCGGCGATGCTGCTCGCCAGCCCTTCCGCGCTCTCCACCAGAGCCTGCCGCGTCGCCTGGCTCTCGGGCGCGTTGGCGAGGTCCTCCCAACCCGACCAGAACTTGCCGAGCTGGGCCGCGATCCCGTTTTCGCCCGGCTCGGCGAGCGCCCCTTCGACCGTTTCCAGCCCCCGCACCTGAGCCGCGAGACCGCCCAGCCGCATCGCCTGGGCGCGGTACTGGAGGTCGAGGAACTTGTCGCGCATGCGGCGGTAGGAGAGGACGTCGACGCCGGTCCCCAGTTCGGCGCCGCCACCGCCCTGCACCGCCCCGGCAGCGATCTTCAGCGCCGGCGATGCCGCCAGGACCGCTTCCTGGCGCGAGTAGCCGGGGGTGCTGGCGTTGGCGACGTTGTGGGAGGTGACGTCGAGCGAGCGCTGCTGGGCGAGCAGCCCGCGCAGCGCCGTCTGCAGCCCGTTGAAGCTCGAGATCGCCACCGGTCTAGGCCTCCACGTCCATCAGCCGGTTGGGGCCGCCGGCGTCCGGGTCGCCGATCAGGTGGATCAGGTGGTCGAGGAAGGTCAGTTCCTGGCGCATCAGCGCCCGGTTGATGCCGTGCTCGCGGGCGATCTCCGCCAGCAGGCCGCGCAGCTCGGCGCTGCGGGTCTCGATCGCGGACGCCTCCGGCTCCGACATCAGGGTCCCGAGCGCCGCCAGGGTCACCGCCGACGGCTCGATCCGCAGCCGCAGCGCGACCTGGTCGATCAGCGCCGCGCGCTCGACCTCCAGCGCCTCCCGGGCCGCCATCTCCGCCTTGATGTCGGCCAGCCGCGCCAGCACCGCCTCGGCGTCGCGCTCGCGGATCGCCGCGCCCTGGCGCAGCACCTGGTCGAGCAGCCTGCGCCCGGACTCGATCTGCAGCTCGAGATGACGCCCAACCGCCGCAACGAGCGCCGGATCGCGAGCGACCACCGCCGCGCTCACGAAACCCCCCGGCCGAGGGGACGAAAACGGGCCCTATGGAGACGCTTTCGTCCCGTCGGCGTCATCGGCGGTAGAGGTCGGCGGCGATGCCCACGCCTCCGGCCGCGGAGATCGCGTCGGCGAAGGTTTCCGCCATGCTCGCCGCCCGCGGTTCGGCGGCGCCTGGCGTGCCTTCGCCCCCGCCCTGGCCTTCTTCGGGCAGCGCCTCGGCGAGCATCTTCGAGAGCAGCAGGCGTTCGAAGCCGAGCGCGGACTCGTAGCCTTCGACCGCCTTCGGGCCTGCGGCGCGGACGCTGTCGGGGACGGCGCCGGGCGCCACCGGCGGCAGCGCCGGGCTCACCGCTTCACCCCGTTGGCGACGGCCAGCACTTCGTCCTCGGTCTGGATCGCTTTGCTGGTCAGCTGGAAGCCGCGCTGGGCGTTCATCATTTCGACCGTGGTGTCGGCCACGTCGACGTTGGAGGACTCCAGCGCGCCCTGCTGCACCGTCGTCCCTGCCGCCGCCCGGGTCGAGCCGCTGGCGGCGGTCGGCCGGAAGAGGCTTTCGCCGGCCGCTTCCAGCCCGTCGGGGTTGGCGACGGTGACGACGGAGATCTGGCCGAGCCGGCGGCCGCGGGCGCTGACGGTGCCGTCGGAGGCGATCGAGACTTCGCTCGCGTCGACGCCTTCAGGGATCCGCACGGTCGGCCGCAGCAGCTGGCCGGTGGAGGTCCGCAGGCGGCCGTCCGGGGTGATCCCGAGGCTGCCGTCGCGGGTCAGCCCTTCGTTGCCTTCGGAGTCGCTGACGCGGATGAAGCCCGGGCCCTCGAGGGCGATGTCGAGCGGGCGTTCGGTCTGGGCCAGCGCGCCCTCGCTGAAGTTGCGTCCGATCACCCCCGCGGCGGCGCCGGAGCCGGTGCCCACGCCGGGCCCGCCGCCCATCCCGACCGCCTGGTAAAGCAGGTCGTGGAAGCCGACGCGCAGGCTCTTGTAGCCGGTGGTGGAGACGTTCGCGAGGTCGTTGGAGAGGGCGTCGAGGTGGCTCTGCTGGGCTTCCATGCCCGCCGCCGCGGTGTAGAGCCCGGCCAGCACCTCAGGCCACCGCCCCGACCTGGCCGGCGGACTCGCCGAGCGTTTCGTCGATCGTCTGCAGCGCCTTCTGGTCGGATTCGAGGGCGCGGAAGGAGGAGATCATCTCGACCATCGAGCGCTCCGGGTTGGTCGCCGATTCCTCCAGCGCCCCGGCCCGCACGCGGCCCGAGCCGGTGCCGGCGGCGGTGCCGGTGAACAGCGAGTCGCCCTGCTTGCGGGCGCCTTCGACCGCGAAGACGCCGACTTCGGAGGCGGAGACGGTGCCGTCGCGGCGCAGCCTCACCGGCGCGCCGCCGGCGCCGAGCACCCGGTTGCCGGAGGAGTCGGCGAGGAGGCCTTCGGCGTTGGCGGTGAACTGGCCGTCGCGGGTGTAGCGGACCCCGCTCGCGGTGCGAACGGCGAAGTAGCCTTCGCCTTCGATCGCGAGGTCGAGCGGGTCGCCGGTTTCGTGGACCGGGGCCGGCGTCAGGTCGGTCGTGATCCGGTCGATGCGCACCCCCAGCCCGACCGAGCCGATCGCCCGGCCGTTGGCGGTGTTGCGCAGCAGCAGTTCGCCGAAGCCGCTCTGGGTCGAGCGGTCGGCCTTGTAGCCGGGGGTGGTCGAGTTCGCCAGCTCGTTGGCGATCTGTTCCTGGCGCACCATCTCGGCCAGCATCCCCGAGGCGGCGACGTAGAGCCCGCGATCCATGCCCCCGGTGATCGACCGGGCCCCCGCCGACTTGAGCCGATTCAGGCGCTGGCGCTGAACAGCTCGGACTCGCGCCGCAGCGAGGAGCGCAGGCGGGTCTTCAGTTCGCCGTGGATCTGGCAGACGCGGCTCTCCGAGACGCCGATCTCGTCGCCGATCTCGCTCAGCGTCAGCTCCTTCGTGTAGAGCATCACCGCCACCCGACGCTCGCGCTCGGAGAGGTGGGAGAAGGCACGCCGGAAGCGCTCCTTGGCGAGCGTCCGGGTCGTCTCCCCCTCGGGGTCGCTCTCCGCGTCGGTCGAGCGGATCGTCTCGATCAGGGCGACGGTGCCTTCGTCGTCGCCGCTGGTCAGGCTGTCGAGCGAGGCGAGGTCGGTCGAGGCGAGGTCGCCGATCCGCTCACGCAGCTCCTCCCCGGAGATCCCCAGCGCCGCGGCCAGCTCGCCGTGGGTCGGCTGGCGGCCGGTGCTGACGACGAAGCCGTCGCGGGCGCGATCGAGGTCGCGCTCCCAGCGCCGCAGCGAACGCGGCGCCCAGTCGAGCTTGCGCAGGCTGTCGAGCACGGAGCCCTGGATCCGGGTCCAGACGAACTGCTCGAGCGGCGCCCCCTTCGACGGGTCGTAGCGGTCGAGCGCCCCGATCAGGCCCTCGACGCCGCTGGAGATCAGGTCGTCGACCTCGCACCAGGCCGGCAGCTCGCGCGCCTTGCGGTAGACGATGTGGCGGACCAGCGGCACGTAGGCGAGCACGAGCCTGTCGCGCAGGTCGCGATCGCCGCTGGCCCGGTACTGCATCCAAAGCTCCGTCGTGTCCTCGGATCGCTCGGTGGTGGTTGACATCTGGATCCCCCCTTTGTTGTCCGCGGGGTGTCTCGGCGCGGGGAGGCGCGCGCTCAATCGCCGGATTGAGGTATTTGTGCGGTCGCGGGCTAGTACGTGCGTCCAATTGCTCCGTCCGCGCCGCTGCCGGCCGATCAGCCGGGACGATGCCGAACCGCCACGCCGACCAGGCCGCCTCCTCCTCCCCGCCACTGCCCGACCTGCGCCGCTACCGGGCGCGCCGCGACGCGATCGAGGCGGAGCTGGCGCGGGCCGCCTCCGCCCCGCCCGCCGACGCCCCGGCGCACTTCGCGGCGGCCGCGACCGAGGCGCTCGCCGGCCTCGCCGAGGACCCGGCCCAGCCGCTGCTGCTCGACCGCGCCGGCGTCGCGCTCTGCGAGCTCGGCGCCCTCGACCGCGCCGCCGAGCTGTTCCGCGCAGCCGTCCGGCTCGATCCCCAGCTGCCCCACGTCGCGGCCGACCTGGCCGAGGTCGAGCGCCGCCGGCTTCGCCCGCGTCCCGACCTGCCCGCCGCGGTCGCGGCGCGGCTCGCCGCGCTGGAGGAGGCGGCGCGCCGGGCCGCCGAGCTGGCCCGCCCCGCCGAGGGCCTGACCCTGAGCCTCTGCATGATCGTCAGGGACGAGGCGGAGATGCTGCCGCGCTCGCTCGCCGCCGCCCGCGAGGCGGTCGAGGAGATCGTCGTCGTCGACACCGGCTCCAGCGACGCCACGGTGGAGATCGCCCGCTCCTTCGGCGCCCGCGTGATCGAGCGCGAGTGGACCGGCTCCTTCGCCGAGGCCCGCAATGCCAGCTTCGAGGCGGCGAGCGGCGACTGGCTGCTCTACCTCGACGCCGACGAGGTCCTGGTCGGCGAGGACGCCCAGCTGCTGCGCGAGCTGACCGGCCGCACCTGGCGCGAGGCCTTCTACCTGGTCGAGACCCACCACACCGGCGAGCTCGGCGACGGCACCGCCGTCACCCACAACGCCCTGCGGATGTTCCGCAACCGCCCCGAGTACCGCTTCGAGGGCCGCGTCCACGAGCAGGTCGCCCACCGGCTCCCCGCCGGCCAGCCGGAGCGGATCGAGCCCACGCGCGTGCGCGTCGACCACTACGGCTACCTCGGCGTCGTCCGCGACGCCCGCGAGAAGTCCCGCCGCAACATCGAGCTGCTGCGCCGGCAGCTGGTCGAGTCCGGCGAGAGCCCCTTCCTCTGCTTCAACCTCGGCTCCGAGCTGGCCGCCGCGGGCGACGCCGAGGCCGCTCGCGGGCAGTTCGAGCGGGCCTGGAAGATGCTCGGCGGGGACCCGGGGAGGACCGAGCTTGGCTACCTGCCCTCGCTCACGATCCGCCTGGTCAAGAGCCTGCGGGTGACCGGCCGCCACGAGGCCGCCGCGGCCCGCGCCGAGGAGGGGCTCGAGCTGTTCCCCGAGCTGACCGACCTGGTCCTCGAGCAGGCGCTGCTCGCCCGTGCGGGGGGCGAGCGCGAGCGGGCGGTCGAGCTGCTGGAGGACTGCCTGCGGCGCGGCGACGCCCCCAGCCGCCACTCTCCCACCGTCGGCTGCGGCAGCTACCTGGCGCTGGTCCAGCTCGCCGAGCTGGCGATCGAGCGCGGCGACAGCGGCCAGGCCGAGGACCTGCTGCGGCGCTGCCTGCGGGACCACCCCGGCTACCTGGGCAGCGTGCTGCCGCTGGCCGACGCGATGCTGCGGCGCGGCGCCACGCCGGAGGACGTGCGCGCCACGGTCGAGGACGGCGTCGCCGAGGTGACGCCGTCGGTCCGCTTCATGACCGCGACCGCGCTGTACGAGGCGGGGCACCCAGGGGCCGCGGAGCCGCTCTACCGGGCGGTGGGCGAGTCCCAGCCCGGCAACGACTACGCCCGCCTGGCGCTGGCCGAAGCGCTGCTCTCGCAGCGTCGCTACGCCGAGGCGGCGGCAAGCGCGGCGGCTGTCGGAGAGGACGCCGGCTGCGCCGCGGCGGCGGCCCGCAGCGAGCTGTTCGCGCTGCTGCTCGCCGGTGCGCCGATCGCCGTCGCCTCCGAGCGCGCCGCCGCCCGCTCCCTGCCGCGGGCCGAGGTCGACCTCTTCAGGGCCTGGGCGAACGCCGCAGACGGCGCCGAGTTCCCGCCCCTCGACCCCGCCTGCGCAGCGGTCCTGCCGACGATGCTGGAGGCGCTGCTGCGGATCGAGGAGTTCGATGCCTTCGAAGCGCTGCTGCCGGCGCTGGACGCCGCCGCCGTTCCCGCCCGCGAGCGCCACGAGACGCTGGCCCAGATCTACCTGCGGCGCGGCTTCCTCGAATCGGCGGCGGACGAGTGGATCGCCGCCTGCGAGCTCCACGAGGCCGACGCCAGAGCGCTCGCCGGCCTCGCCCGGGTCGCCGAGGCGCGCGGCTTCCGCGAGGACGCCGAGGCGTTCGCCAGGCGCGCCCGCGAACTCGAGTCAAGTTCCCGTTGAGGCGGCCGATTAACCGGGGCAGACCGCACCGCCGGCAGCCATGGCGGGGGCGGGCATCCAAGGACGGAGCCGATTCCAGGAGGAAGGGAGATACCCCATGAGCTTCGGATTTCCCACCGTGGGAGGTGCCGGAGGAGCGAAGCGGCCGCCGGCCGCCGTCCCCGGTCCCCAGAGCAGCACCGAGCCCTCCTTCGCCGAACACCTCGGCGGCGCGGTCGGGTCCGGGCCGCCGCCCGAGGTCCAGGCCGAGGTCCGCGCCGCCGCCCGCGCCGCCGACCGCCTGCACGAGCTGGGGCGCCGGCTCAGCTTCGAGCACGACGAGCGGACCGGCCGCCTGCGGATCGAGGTGCGCGACCTCGAGGGCAACGTGCTGCGCCGGGTGCCGCCGACGGAAGTGTTCGACTTCGCAACCGGCAAGGTGGTGGGCTGATGGCCGGGATCGCGCTCAGCGGCCTCGCCTCGGGACTCAACACCGAAGCGATCATCACCAAGCTGATGGAAGTCGAACGGGCACCCAAGGCGCGGCTGGAAACGCGCGAGGGCCAGGTCAAGGCGCGCGGGCAGATGCTCGGCGAAATCCAGTCCAAGCTGCAATCCCTCTCCGACGCCGCCGGCGCCCTGCGGTCGGTCGGCGTCTGGTCCGAAGTCCAGTCGGTGCAGTCGAGCGACTCCACCAGCGTCTCGGCCAAGCGGCTCTCCGGAACCGGGCCGGGCGGCTACCAGATCGAAGTGACCCAGCTCGCCCGCGCCGAGCAGCGGACCTTCGCCTTCACCGCCGGCGAAGCCGCATCACAGCTCACGATCAACGGCGCCACCGTCGAACTCGGCGCCAGCGCGACGCTGGAAGAAGCCGCGGCGGCGATCAACGGGAACGCCGAAACCGACGTCTACGCCGTCGCCTCGGGCGGCAAGCTGATCCTCTCCAGCCGCACGACCGGCGCCGCCAACGCGATCGCCGCCAGCGGCGCCACGATCAGCGAAGAAGCGGAAAAGCTGAAGGTCGGGCGCGACGCCGAATACAGCGTCGACGGGGTCGCCGCCACCTCGTCCTCGAACGTGACCACCGAAGCGGTCCCGGGGCTGGAACTGAGCCTGAAGTCGCTGACCTCGACGCCGGTCACCGTCACCGTCGGCAACCCGGAACCCAACCACGAAGAAATCACCTCGAAGCTGAAGGCGTTCGTCAGCGCCTACAACGCGGCGCTCGACGCGATCCGCTCGCGCGTCACCGAAACCCGCGTCGCCAATCCCAAGTCCCAGGCCGAATCCAACCGGGGCGTGCTCTTCGGCGACAGCGGCCTCAACGACCTGCTCTCGCAGATGCGCAACTTCGTCTCCGAATCCGGCCTCTCCGCGCTGGGGATCGGCACCGGCGCGCCGAGCAAGAACGTCAGCAGCGAATCGGGCTCGGTGATCGGCCGCCTCGTGCTCGACGAATCGAAGCTCGAATCGGCCCTCGAAGCCGAACCCGTGGCGATCCAGAAACTGGTCGGAGGGTTCTCCGAATCGTTCGAAGGGCTGCTGACCCCCACGCTCGAACCCAGCGGCACGATGGCCACCCGCCTCGAAGCCGTCAGCGCCGAAACCAGGCAGCTGAGCGAATCGATGACGACGCTCGACGCCCGGCTCGAACAGCGCGAAGAGCGGCTGCACATGCAGTTCGCCGAGCTCGAAGCCGCGCTCTCCAAGAGCCAGTCGGAATCGCAATGGCTGACCAGCCAGATCGAAGGCCTGCCCTAACCGGCGACCTGGCCGAAATGGCCTCAAGCCGGGGCCTTCGCGACCGATCACCCGGGGCGAATGAACGGCTACGCGACCGCCTCGGCGGCCTACACCCAGAACAGCGTCCTCAGCGCCCCTCCCGAGCGCCTCGTGGTGATGCTCTACGACGGCGCCGGCCGCTTCCTCGCCCGTGCCGCCGAGGCCGTCGGCGAGGGCGACGTCGCGGCGGCGTCCGAGCCGCTGCACCGCGTCCACGCGATCCTCGACGAGCTGCTGGTGACGCTCGACTTCGAGGCCGGCGAGGTCGCCGAGCGGCTGGAGTCGATCTACCTGTTCTGCAAGCGGACCCTGACCGAAGCCCAGCTGGCGCTCGACCCGGAGCCGATCGAACGGGTCGCCGGGCTGCTCGGTGTTCTGCGCAGCGCCTGGGCGGAGGTCGCCGACGGCGCCCGGACGGCGCCCGCGGGGGACCTCGCTTGAGACGCCCCGACCCCTACGCCGAGCTGGCCGACCTGGCGGAGGCCGCCGCAGCGCTGGTCGAGGAAGAGCGAGTCGGGGAGCTCGAGGCGATCTTCAGCCGCAGCGAAGCGATCACCGCGACCCTCCCGGAGCGACCGCCGGCCTCCGCCCGCTCCGCGCTGGAGCGGGCCGCCGCCGCCCAGGAGCGCCTCCGCGGCCGCCTCGGCGCCTCACTCGAGGCGACCCGGGAGCAGCTCGAGCGGGTCGGCCGCGGCCGCCGCGCCGCTCACTCCTACGGCGGGCCGGCGACCGCCACCCTCGACCTGCAGGCCTGAGTCAAGCCGCCCGGCGCAGCGGCGGGCCCTGAGCGACCGTCCGGTACAGCCCCGCCAGCGTCAGGCTGCCGACGAGGCCGCGCCACGGCGCGTAGGGCGCGTAGAACTCCTCCACCTCGGCGATCGAGGCGCGGCGACCGAGCCGGGCGATGCGCCCGACCAGCTTGATGTATGCGAGGTCGCCGGCGGGGAGCGAGTCCATCTCGCCGCGGCCGAAGAGGCCGAGGCACTGCACGGTCCAGGGGCCGATCTGGGGGACCGCCAGCAGGCGGCGGTCGGCGGCCACCGAGCCGAGGTCGCAGCGCCCGCTCGCGACCTCGCGGGCAACCCGGCGCAACGCCACCGCGCGGCCGCCGGCCAGGTCCGTCGACTCGATTTCCGCCGGCGCGCGCCCGGCGATCGCCGCGGCCGCCGGGACGTCGCGCAGTGCCGCCCGTCCCTCGCCCAGTCGCGCCCCCCAGCGCCCGACCAGCCGCCGCTGGATCCGGGCGGCGCGGTCGGCCTCGATCAGCTGGCCGACGATCGCCCAGGCCAACGCCTCCCACGGCCACGGCTGTCGCCGCGGCCGGAAGCCCGGCATTCGCCGCAGCAGCGGCCCCAGCAGCGGGTCGCGGCGGAAGCGCCGGTGGAACTCGGAGAGGTCCGCGTCGACGCCGAGCGCGAACCGCATCCGCTCGATCGCGACCGCGAGCTGCTCCTCGCCCGCCCGGTCGCCGCCGCCGGCGCCGACCGGCACCGTCACCGCCGCCGGGTCGACCGCCTCGGCCCGCAGCACCACCCGGCCGGCGGCCGCCTGCCAGGCCCGCACCACCACCGGCGCCCCCTCGACCCGCAGCAACCGCACGGCCACCCCGCCCTGCACCCGCACCGTCCCATCCACCGACCCCCGAGGCATCCCCCAAGGCGACGCGGGCCGCACCTCCACATCCCGGGGGCCGACGGGACGATTTCGGGAGCCATAGGCCCGTTTTCGGCCCATCGACCCCGGGGTGGCGGTCAGCGGCCCAGGAGGTGGACGTCGACCAGGAAGGAGCGGCTGGCGACGACGTTCTGGCGGTCGCGGCGGCGGACGAATCGGCGCGGCGAGCGCGGCCTCGAGCCGACGGCGCTGACGGCGCGCACGGCGGCGACGGTCGCGGCGCCGGCGAGGACGCCCCCGGCGGCGGCGATCGCGGCGGTGCGGACGTCGGTGCGGAGCACCGGCGAAGCCGCCTCCTCGTAGGGCAGCGGCAGCGGTCGCACCGGCTCGGTCGCCTCGCGCGGCTCGGCGTCTTCCTCAGCCAGGATCTCGCCGTCTACGTCGAGGTCACTCACCGCCACGACTCTAGCGAGGCCCCAGGTCGCTTCAGGCGGGCGGCCGCCCGAACGCCGGAAGTTGCGCGGTTCAGGCCGCAGCGTCCTGCGCCAGCGCCCGCTCGTACATCCGGTACCGCTTGACCACCTTGCCGCCCATGCCTTCCATCGCCCGGTTCATCGGCTTGTTGGTCTCGAGGATCCAGCCCATGTCGCCGCCTTCGATCGCGCCCGGCTGGGAGGCGGTCTCGAGGTGCTTGAGGTAGAGGCCGGCGGCGACGCCGGTGTGGCGGTACTCGTGCTTGACCCCGAGGGCGAAGACGCGCAGCTGGTCGATCTTGCGCTTGCCGAGCAGGAACTTGGCCCAGCCAAACGGCAGCAGGCGTCCGTTCAGCTTCGCCATCACCTGGTTGACGTCCGGCAGCGTCAACGCGGCACCGACCACCTCGTCGCCCTTCTCGGCGACGAAGGCCCAGTCCTCGTCGAGCACCTGCTTGAGGTTCTTGGCCTGGAACTCGACCTCGGCGTCGGTGATCGGGACGAAGCCCCAGTTGTCCCCCCAGGCCTCGTTGTAGACGTCCATGAAGCGCCGCACCTCGGCCGCCATTTCGCGCTTGCGCATGTTGCGGATCGCGATTCCTTCGTCGCGCAGCGCCTTCTCGGCGGCGGCGTGGATCGCGGGGTCGAATTCCTCCCCCTCTTTGAGGTCGCCGAACTGCAGTTCCCACATCAGCACGTCCATCGCCTTCTCGAAGCCCTGTGCCTCGACCAGCTCGCGGTAGTAGGGCGGGTGCCACGGCTCGAGGATCATCGGCCGCCGCTCGTAGCCCTCGATCAGGATCCCGATCTCGTCGTTGGTCGTGAAGTCCATCGGCCCGAGGATCCGTCGCCGGCCCTTGCCCGCCGCCCACTCGGCCGCGGCCTCGATCAGCGCCTTCGCGACCTCCGGGTCCTCGATCGTCTCGAAGAAGCCGAACATCGCGTCGCTGCCGCCCTGGTACTCGTCCCAGCGGTGGTCGACCTGGGCGCTGATCCGCCCCACCGGCTCGCCGTCGCGCTCGGCGATCAGCAACTCGACCTCGGCGTGGTCGAAGTAGGGGTTCTTCTTGGCGTTGAGGAACTCCATCCGCTCGAAGATCAGCGGCGCCACCCACTGCGGGTGGTCGCGGTGCACCGAAAAAGGCACCTTGACGAACCGCTTCAGCTCCCGCCGGGTCCCCACCGGGCGTATCGACACGCTTCCCATGTGAGCGGCAACCTACACTCTGGGCCTATGAGCGAGACGGCGAAGGCCCCCGTCGACGTCTTCGAGAAGGCGCGCACCCACGACCGCCGCGAGCAACTCGAAGCCGCCAGGGAGCACGACCTCCTCCCCTACTTCCGGCTGCTCACCTCGCAGGCGGGGCCGGTGGTGGAGATGGAGGGGCGCGAGACGATCATGCTCGGCTCCAACAACTACCTCGGCCTGACCGGCGACGAGCGGGTCAAGAGCGGCGCCCGCGAGGCGCTGGAGAAGTTCGGCACCGGCGTCACCGGCTCGCGGCTGCTGAACGGGACGACGCCGCTGCACCTCGAACTCGAGCGCGAGCTGGCCGAGTGGATGCGGACCGAGGACGCGATCGTCTTCACCACCGGCTACCAGTCGAACCTCGGCTGCATCGGCACCATCCTCGGCCCCGGCGACACGGTGATCTGCGACTCCGGCGACCACGCCTCGATCCTCGACGGCTGCCGCCTCTCCGGCGCCAAGCTGCGCCCCTTCCGCCACAACCGCATGGACAAGCTGGAGAAGATGCTCCAGCGCGCGGCCGAGGACGGCGGCGGCGTGCTCGTCGTCGTCGACGGCGTCTTCTCGATGGAGGGCGACGTCTGCAACCTGCCGCGGATCGTCGAGCTCTGCAAGGCCCACGGCGCCCGCCTGATGGTCGACGAGGCCCACGGCGCCGGCGTCCTCGGCGCCCGCGGAGCCGGCGCCAGCGAGCTGTTCGGGCTCGAGGACGAGGTCGACCTGCGGATGGGGACCTTCTCCAAGAGCCTCGCCTCCTGCGGCGGCTTCATCGTCGGCCCGGCCGACGTGATCGAGTACCTGCGGGTCTCCTCGCGCTCCTTCATCTTCAGCGCCTCGGCCGTGCCCGCCGCCGTCGGCGCCGCTCTGGCGGCGCTGCGGGTGATCCGCGAGGACGGGCCGGAGCTGTTCGAGCGGCTGCTCGCCAACGCCGAGTACCTGCGCGAGGGCCTGCGCCACCTCGGGCTGAAGGTGATCGAGCCGGGCACGCTGCCCGACGGCAGCGTCGCCACCACCCCGGTCGTCCCGGTGATGGTCGGCGACGACTGGCAGGCGGTGCTGCTCTGGAAGGCCCTGTTCGACGCCGGCGTTTACACCAACGTGGCGATCCACCCGGCCGTCCCGCCCGGCGGCGCGCTGCTGCGGACCAGCCTGATGGCGACCCATGAGCGCGAGCATCTCGACGGCGCCCTGGGGACCGTCGCGAGGGTGATCCAGGACTTCCCGGACCTTCCGCGGTCCTAACACGGCGGTAACGAGATCTTGACATCCCCCGTCTTGGGTAGTTTCAGCCTTGTCCGGATCGCGACAAGGCGCCGGATGTATCGAAATTGTTGCTCTTAGCGACCGACCCGGCCTTCCTTTGGTCCGGTTCGGGTTGACGAGGGCCACCCCGGCCGCATACCTTCTCCTCCTCGGCGCGGACGACCCGGGAGGGGCGTCCGACACACAACTCGATCCGGTCAGGGCAGCGGCGAAAGCTGATGGTCGCCGGCGAGATACCGGTTACCCGATTCCTTGAAGGGAGGAGTCCAGTGGACGCTGCCTCAACGGCACCCGCAACGACGATCGCATCTTCGGTGGAGGCACCTCAACACATGCGAGCGCTCGAACGAGCAAACCTCGTGCGACTGGCCCGCGCCGAGCTGAAGCGCGCGGTGGCGCGCGGGGACCTCCAGGCCGCCGAGGTGGTCCGCGACTGCCCCTGGGAGACCGAAAGCATGACCATCTCCGAGCTCCTGACCAGCCAGCGGCGCTGGGGACGGACCCGCGCCCGCAAGTTCCTGCTGCCGCTCTCCCTCAACGAGAACAAGCAGCTCGGCACCCTTACCTCGCGCCAGCGCACCCTGCTTTCAGCGGAGCTCGCCTCCCGCTCCGCCGCCAACCGCAACCCGGTCCCCGCCTAGCCACCCCGCTCAGCCGCGCATTCCGCCGATCCGGAAGCTCAGCCCTCCGGAAGCGCGCTGGAATGCGCGGCGCGCCAGGTAGAGGGCGACCGCGAAGGCGACGGCGCCGACCGCCAGCGCCACCGCCAGGACCTCGTGAGCGACGTAGTAGACGAGGCCGACCGTGAGCACGAAGACGGCCCCCGCCAGGAGCGAAGTGTGGGAGCGGTAGCCGGCGAAGTGCTCGCGGATCGCGACCTCCAGCCCACCGAGACCGGCCAGGGCGACGCCGGCCCCGATCGCGGCCTGGTGCTGGCCGAAGATGCCGACCAGGAGGCAGACGATGCCGGCCAGGATCACCAGCTCGGCCAACGGGAAGCTGCCCCACGGCGCCGGTGGGCGCTCGTCGCCCGAGCCGACCCGCCGCGCCGGTGCCGGCGCTGCGCTCGTCGCCCGCTTCTTCGCGGCCGGCGCCGGGCGCTTCTTCGCTCGCTTACCGCCCCGCTTGGCGCTCAACGGCCGCAAGCCGCCCGGCTAAGGGGCATCCGGAGGAGACCTTGACCCGCCACCAGCCCATCAGCATCCCGATCGGGCCGAGGCGGGGGCGCGAGTGCCAGGCGCCGCAGCCGGGCTCGCCGATGTCGTCGCGGGTGACCTTGACCCACTTGAGCTCCGCCGGCGCCGCCAGCATCCGCCGCAGCAGCTCCCGGTTCGCGGTCTCGACCCGGGCCCGCTCGCGCAGCGCCACCCGCGCCTCGGCGACACGGTCGGCGAGCTCGTCTCGCAACCGCTCCAGCTCGCCCAGCCCGAGCACCCGCGGCTCCGCCGCGGCCGCCCCGACCCGGTGCCCGATCTCGACCCGGCCGAAGGCCTCGCCGAAGAGCCCGGCCAGCTCGCGCTCGAGGCGGCCGACCTGGCGCCGCAGCTCACTGCGGGCGAGCCGCTCGTCGCCCCCGACGCGGAGCCCGAAGTCTTCGTTTCGTCGCAGCAGAGCGGGCATGACCAGTCGAAAAAGTCTAGATCACGCGGCCTCGGCCGTGGCGGCGGCCATCCACAGCGCCTCCTCGACGGCGATCTCAGGCACGCCGTTGACCTGGACGGCGACGATCGCGACGCGGCGGCTCGCCGGCTCGACGCCGTAGCCCTCGCCGGTGGGGCCGAAGAGCAGCGCCAGCGGCCGGGCCTCGTCGGCGATCGTCAGCGTGCCGTGGGCGAGCTCGCCCGGACGGCCGGGCAGCGACTCGCCGGGGGCCGAGTCGCGGATGCAGAGGCGTCCCTCGACCCGGTCGGCGTCGAAGGCACGCAGCGCCACCCCGGTCTCGACCGTGGCGATCGTCAGCGCGTCGCGGGGCAGGCCGCGACTGCGGAAGGCGCCGTCGTGGAGGCGGTCGAGCGCCAGCTGCTCCACCGGCGTGCGGGTGCGGTCGGGGTCGAGGCCGATCTGGCGGAAGAAGACCCGGTAGGCCCAGGGAATCGGCCGTTCGCGCAGGCGGATCGCGTGCGATCCGAAGAAGCGGTCGGAGAGGTCGCGCAGCCGCCGCCGGACCGGTTCGGGGCTGCGCCCCGGGCGCGCGTCGACCTCGACCCAGGCGACGCCGAGGCCGGGGAACTCGGCGGCTATCCGCGGCGCGACCCAGCCCCGCTCGGGCGCCGGGTCCCAACCCAACCGCCCACCGGCCGCGCCGGCCATCTCAACCCGCCTCCGCCCTGCGGGTCGCGGCGAGCAGCTGCCGCACGCGAGCGTCGAGCTGGGCGGCCGTGAGTTCGCCGATACCGGCGCTCTCGAGCGTCCCGCCGGGGTAGGCGAAGGCGAAGGTCGGGCAGAGGCCGACCCGGTAGAGGCCGGCCACGGCGCCGTCGCGGTCGTAGCCGACCGGCATCTTCCAGCCGTGCCCGCGGATCAGGCCGCGAACCGTTTCGCGGTCGTCGCGGACGTCCAGCGAGAGGAAGTTCACCCGGCCAAGGTAGCGCTCGTAGGCGCTCTCGACGGCGTCCTGCTGATTGGCGCAGTTGCTCCCCTTGTCAAACCAGAACGAGATCACCAGCGGACGGTCGAAGAGATCGCAGACGCGGATCGCCCCGGCGACGTGGATCCGACAGGCGGGCTTCCGCTTCGCGCCCCCGGGGCAGGGGATTCCGGAGGACCCGCAGTCGTCCTGGGCGACGTTGGCGTCGCCTTCGAGCTTGCCCGCCGCGACCGGGACCGCGAACTCCGGCAGCGGCCAGTGGGGAGGCTGGCGGTCGATCCCGAGCGTGTCTTCGCCACCGCCGCCGCTCAGCGTGTGCAGGGTGGCGATCCCGACCAGGACCAGGAAGAGCAGCCCGACCCCGATCGAGTAGCGGTCCCTCATCTCCCCTCAACCCAGCGCAGCGCCGCCGGCAGCACGACCAGCACCCCGAGCAGGGCCGCCGCGAGGTCGATCACGGTGACCAAGCCGAAGTCCCGCAGCATCTGCACGTCGCTGGCGATCAGCACCGCGAAGCCGGCGATCGCCGTCGCCGCCGAGGCGACGACCGCCGGCCCGGTGCGGGCGTAGGCGCGCCGCAGCGCCTCCTCGACCCCGACCGCCCCCGACCGCTCGGCCTGGAAGCGGCCGGCGAGGATCACGCCGAACTCGGTCGCGATCGCGATCGTCAGCGCCCCCAGGGTCGCCGACATCGGGTTCAGCGGGATGCCGGTGGCCCAGAGCAGCAGCGCCGCCCAGCCGGTCGCCATCACCGTCGGGACCAGCGGGACCAGCGCTCGCCGCGGCGAGCGATAGACGAGCGCCAGCGCCAGTGCCACCGCGGCGAGCCCGGCCAGGGTCAGCCAGTAGCGGCTGGCGGAGAGGTCCGAGGCCGATTCCGCGGCGATCACCGGCAGGCCCGCGAGCTCGACCCGAACCCCCGGCGGCGGCCCGCCCGCCCGCCCGGGCTCGCCGATCTCACCCCGCACACGGTCGATCAGCGCCTGCTGGTCGGCCAGCGACTGCGCCCGGATCCCGAACGTCATCAGCGCCGCTTCCCCCACTTCGCCCGTCTTCGGGTCGACCGGGGCGACCTGGCGCAGGGTGTAGGGCGAGAGCGCGGCCAGCGTCGCCTCGATCCGCTTCCGCGTCACCTTTTCGCCGCTCTTGACCAGGAAGTCCGAGAGCGCCGGCCCGGGGCAGATCTCCGCCCGCAGGCAGCTCGGGTCTTCGCCGCTGAACCCGTTGTCCCTGAGCACCCTGCGCTTGAAGCCGGCCATCCACTCGATCGTGGCGGGGTCGGTCAGGTCGGGGGCCTCGACGCTGACCTCCAGCTGCCCGGACACGCCGGTCGTGTCCTGTAGCTCGTTGAGGTTGCGCACCGCCGCGTCCTGCGGCGCCAGCGATCGGATGTCGGACACGGTTTCGATCTGGGTGCCGGCGGCCCAGCCGATCGCGGCCAGCGCCAGGCCGATGCCGAGCACCAGCCTCGGGCGCGAAAGGGCGAGGGAGAGGAGGCGCTCCGGCGGGCCGACCGTCCACCGCAGGAGCGAGCTGCCGCCGTCGCCCCCCCGCCGCAGGCGGAAGGCGGCGAAGCCGGCGAAGAGCGAAACCGCGAAGGCGATCGCGACCCCGGCGACCAGCAGCCAGCCGAACTCGCGGACCATCGGTACCGGCGAGAGCTGCAGGGCGAGGAACCCCGCGACCGTCGCCAGGCACGCCGCGGCGATCGTCGGGCCGCCGGAGGAGGCGGCGCGGCGGGCGGCGTCGGGCCCTGCGGCGCCGCCGGCCACGGCCTCGTCGAAACGCGCCTGGAACTGGATCGCGTAGTCGACGCCAAGCCCGATCAGGATCGGCAGGGCGGCGATCGAGGCCATCGTCAGGGCGCCGCCGGCAAGCCCGAGCAGGCCGAAGGCGACCGCGGCGGCGGAGAGCGCGAGCGCCAGCGGCAGCAACCGCCAGCGCGAGCGGAAGACGAGCAGCAGGGTCAGCGCCATCACCGCGAGGGCGACGGCGAGAAGGACGAGGAAGGCGTCTTTCAGCGTGTGGGTGAGGCTGTCGACGACGACCGGCGCGCCGGAGACGACATAGCTGCCGCGGCTCAGCACGAAGCAGGGCGCCGCCTTGCCGTTCGCCGCGCAGGCCTTGCGCGGGGTCGTTTCGGCGACCGCAGCTTCGATCAGGCCGATCGCCCGGTGGCGCTGCGCTTCGCTCAGCCCCGGCTTGAGACGGACGACGATCTGGGCCGAGCGAGCATTGGGAAAGAGGTAGGCGAGCCGGGGCTTCGGCGTCCCCCGCGGCCGGCTGAGGTCGAAGACGACGGTGGCGACGAATTCTTCGTTGTCGATGCTCGGCGCGGTGGTGATCCCGTAGCGAGTGGCGATGTCGAGGAGGAATTCGCGGAACCGGGCGGCCGGCACGTGGCGCGCCAGCCGTTCCAGCTGCCGGTCGATCTGGACCACCGCCTCGTTGAGGAAGGTGGCGGGGCCGGAGAGGAACTCGACCGGTTCCATCTCGGCGAGTTCGGCGCAGGGCCCGGGGATCGGCTTCGCCCCCTGCGGCACCTTGCCCGAAAGGCAACCCTCCAGGCGCAGCAGCTTGAAGATGTTTTCGGTGAGGATCAGATTCGGCAGTTCCCCCTTGACCAGCACCACGACCGGTTCTTCGCCGAAGTCCCGGCGCACCTGCTGCGTCGCCGCGTAGGTCGGGCCGCCGCCGTCGACCAGCGTGTCGACGCCGGCCCGCGTCGGGATCTGCGTCGCCCCGACCGCCGCCGCCACCGCCAGCACCGCCGCCGCCGCCAGCACCGCCCACGCGTGCCGCGCGGCCCACGCCGCGGCGCGGCCAAACCACCGCCCCGGGTTCAACAGGGCCTAGTCCATCGAGAGCGGCCCGCTGACGTCCGCGTTGAGGAACTGGTTCACGAACGGGTTGCTCGAGTCGAACAGCTCTTCTTTGGGACCGGACTCGACGATCTTGCCGCTCCACAGCACCGCGATGAAGTCGGCGATCCGCCGCGCCGTGCCGAGGTCGTGGCTGATCACCAGGTAGCAGCCGCCGTTCTCGGCGTGGACCTCGCGGATCAGCTCGCAGAGCAGCGCCGTGCGGACCGGGTCGAGGCCGGAGTCGGGCTCGTCGAACATCACGATCGCCGGTTCCAGCACCAGCGCCCTGGCGAAGCCCGCGCGCTTGCGCATCCCGCCCGAGAGCTCGTTCGGCATCTTGTAGGTCGCCTCGGCGAGGCCCACCTCCTTGAGCCGGCGGCTGACGATCTCGCCGATCTCCTCCTCGCCTTTGTCGGTGTGCTGGCGCAGCGGGAAGGCGACGTTGTCGTAGATGTTCATCGAGCCGAAGAGGGCGCCGTCCTGGAACAGCAGGCCGAACTTTTTGCGCACCTCGAAGAGCTCGTCGTCGGTCATGTTCGGGATCGACTCGCCGTGCACCAGGACGTCGCCGGAGTCCGGGTAGAGCAGGCCGACGATGTGCTTGATCAGCACGCTCTTGCCGGTTCCCGACGGGCCGAGCACCATCGAGACCTGGTCTTCGGGAAGCCCGAGGCTGAGCCCGTTGAGGATGCGGGCGCGTCCGAACTGCTTGACCAGGTCGATGATCTCGATCGCGTCTTCGCCGCCGTGGTCGCGCTTGCGGCCGGTGTGGAAGCGGTACGGATCGTGCTCGCGCGGATCGACACCGGGGATGACGAAGTCCTGCCCCATCACCGCCCCGTCCTCGCTGACGTACGGCCCACTGTCCTCGTTCATGCGCTCCTGCTCCTCGGTCGACACGTCACCCTCCTATCGGCGCACGCGGGTTGGCCCCCCAGAAAACAAGGGTCCCGAGCATCCCGATGATGTGGACTAAGACGATGTTCAGGACCATCGACTTCGCCGTCGCGGTCCCCACCCCCACCGGCCCGCCGGAAGCGGTATAGCCGTAGTAACACCCGACCAGCACGATCGCGGTCGCCATCACCATCCCCTTGATCAGGCTGAATAAGAGGTCGGGCGGGTTCTGGAACATCCAGAAGATCAGGAAGTAGCCGCCCGAGGAGACGTCGCCGATCTGCTTGACCACGGCGAGGTAGCTGGCCAGGTACATGATCCCGATCCCGACCAGGTACATGAAGGGGAAGGTGATCCAGGCGGCGAGCAGCCGGGTCGCGCAGAGGAAGGTGACCGGCGGCACTCCCATCACCTCCAGCGCGTCGATCTCGTCGGAGATCCGCATCGCCCCCAGCTCGGCGACGATCCCGGTGCCGACCTTGGCCGCGAGCATGTAGCCGAAGGCGTAGGGCATGATCTCGCGCAGGTCGCACCAGGCCGAGAAGACGCCGGCGTAGGCCGGCGCGCCCTGGGCGCGCAGGAGGTAGGCGCCCTCGATCCCGCACTGCAGGCCGAGCGTGAAAACGAGGCCCCAGATGATCAGCGCCGAGCCGAGGATCAGGATCCCGGCCTGACGCAGGCTCTCGCCGAAGAAGCGGAAGACCCGCCCGGAGTAGACCAGCCCGGCCACCCGCGAGCCGAAGCGGGCGATCTCCCCGAAGGAGTCGAGCCAGCCGCGCGGGACTTCGAGCCAGGCGTTCATCGGATCGTCTGCAACTCCGGGTTGGTCGCCAGCAGGGTCTGGGTGAAAATGTAGTTGAAGGCGAACACAGCCATGAACGAGATCACCACGGCCTCGTTCACCGCCCGGCCGACACCGGCGGCGCCTCCCGATGCGGTCATGCCTTTGTAACAGCAGACGACCGCGATCATCGCCCCGAACAGGGTGCACTTGACGACCGAGCCCCAGAGGTCGGTGATCGAGGCATTGGAGAAGAGCGTCGCGAAGAACCCGCCCAGAGGCTGGTTGTAGAGGAGCTCGGTGAGGATGCCGCCACTGATCCCGAACACCAGCGCATAGATGTCGAGTAGGCCGGTGATCAGCATCAGCGCCAGGAAACGCGGCACGACCAGGTTCTTGATCGGGTCGACGCCGAGCACCTGCAGGGCGTCGAGCTCCTCGCGGATCTTGCGGGCACCGAGGTCGGCGGTGATCGCGGTGCCGGCGACGCCGGCTACCACGACCGCGGTCACGAACGGAGCGAACTCGCGGATCGAGGCGAGGACGAAGAAGCCGCCGAGGCGGTCGAGCGCGCCGAACAGCGAGAGGAAGTTCGCCGCCTGCAGGCCGGGCGCGCCGAAGCCGAAGGCGACGGTGGAGACCAGCAGCGGAAACCAGCACAGCTGCAGGGCGAAGAGGAACTGGCCGATGAACTCCTCACCGTAGGGGTACGGTGGCTTGACCGCGGAGACGATCGTGCGCGCGGTCAGGAGCATCATCTCCCCCACCTGCTCGAACAGCGACTTTGCGGGCAGGAATGCCCTGTTGACCGCGGATCCGACCATCAGCTCCTCCAGGCGAGCTGCGCCGCACACGCGCGACGCCCCACTCGTCGGCCTGAGTCTAGGGGATGGCCCAGCAGCAACCGTTAGCCCAGTGTTGAGATCCGGCTAACCCTTCGGGAGCACCCGGAATCGCTGCTGAAGCGGCAAAACCTCATGGTATGTTCGGGCCGCTTTGCGGGGGACCGGACGACACTCTCGGCACGCCCGCCTTCGAGCCATCGCGATCGGGTCGGCCGCCGTGGCCGTGGCGGCGCTGCTCGGCGCCTGCGGCGAATCCTCCTCCGACGCCAACCAGCCGTCCGGCAACTACCCGGTGGCGGTGACCGCCGCCAGCTTCCCGGCGAAGCAGCGCCTGGGACAGACCTCGCTGCTGAAGCTCGGCGTCCGCAATACCGGCAAGCGCACCGTCCCCGCCCTCGCCGTCACCTTCTCGGTCGCCGGCAGGGAGGGCGCCGACTCGGCGCTGCCGTTCGGCATCCGCGACCCGCAGCCGGGCCTGGCCCAGCCCGACCGGCCGGTCTGGGTATTGGCGCAGAGCTACCCGCGACTCGCCGGCTCCTCGCAGCCCGGAGGCGCCACCACCTCGAACGCCAAGACCTTCGACTTCGGCCCGCTGGAACCCGGCGACACGACGGAAGCGGTCTGGAAGCTGAGTGCGGTGCGGGCCGGCCGCTACCACCTCCTCTTCACCGTCGGCGCCGGGCTCAACAGCGGCGCCAAGGCCGTGACCCCGGGCGGCGGCACGCCCGGTGGCTCCTTCGCCGCCGCAATCACCGCCGCCCTGCCGGAAACCGAAGTCACCGACAGTGGCGAAGTGGTCGAAATCAAGCCCTGAGCAGTACCGCAACGTTCTATCTACAGTGGCATCGTGGCCGTGATGCCACGAGAAACCTGGACCGACGAGCGCTTGGACGACCTGGCCGACCGGGTCGAAGCCGGCTTCGCCCAGGTCCACTCGGACCTCGCCGACCTGCGGATCGACAACCGCGAGCTGCGGCGGGAACCGAAGGTGGACTCCACCGGGCTGCGCACCGAGCTGACGAATCTGGCCGACCAGCTGCGGGCGGAGATGCGACAGGGCCATGCCGAATTGCGGACCGAGATGAACGACCGGTTCGCCGCAGTCGAAGCGCGCCTGGACAGGATGCTGTTCGCGATCTTCGGCGCCATCCTCACCGGCATCGTCGGGATCGTCGTCAACCACCTCGGTTGACCGTCGCTCCCGGCCGCGGCCCGCGAGTCCCCCCGCCACCGCCCGCGTCCGGCTAAGGTTGGCTGACCAGCCAAGGGCGACGAAGGGAGCACCGGTGGAGAGCGGAACGGCCGAGACCGGCAAGCAGACGAACGGGGTTGCGGCGGCCGGCGCCGGGACGATCGAGGTCCGCAACCCGGCGACGGGAGGCCTGGTCGCGACGATCCCGGTCGACCCGCCCGAAGCGGTCGCCGCGACGGCGGCCCGCGTCCGCGCCAACCAACCCGAGTGGGAGGCGATTGGGATCGAGGGCCGCTATCACTGGCTCGGCAAGCTGCGCGACTGGCTGCTCGACAACAAGGAACGGATCCTCGACACGATGCAGACGGAGACCGGCAAGGTCCGCGCCGACGCCGCCAACGAGCCCGTCTACCTCGCCGACATCATCAACTTCTACGGCACCCGGGGCGCCAAGTTCATCGGCGAGGAGAGCGTCCGCCCCCACTCCGGCCTGCTCGCCGCCAAGAAGCTGCGGGTCCAGTACCGGCCCCATCCGCTGGTCGGGATCATCAGCCCCTGGAACTTCCCGCTGATCCTTTCCCTCGGCGACGCGATCCCGGCCCTGATGGCGGGCGCCGCGGTGGTGATCAAGCCGTCGGAGTTCACCCCGCTCGGGCTGGCCGAGGTGATCGAGGCCTGGAAGGAAGAGATCGGCGGGCCGGACGTGCTCGACTGCGTTCAGGGGATCGGCGAGACCGGCGGCGCCCTCGTCGACGCCGTCGACTTCGTCCAGTTCACCGGTTCCGACCGCACCGGCCGCAAGGTCATGGCCCGCGCCGCCGAGACCCTGACCCCGGTCAGCCTCGAGCTCGGCGGCAAGGATCCGATGATCGTCCTCGCCGACGCCGACCTCGACCGCGCCGCCAACGCCGCGGCCTGGGGCGGGATGATGAACTCGGGCCAGATCTGCATGTCGGTCGAGCGGATCTACGTCGAGGCACCGGCCTACGACGAGTTCCTCGCCAAGCTGACGCGCGAAGTGGCGAAGCTGCGGCAGGGGGCCGACGACGCCTCCGACCCGAAGGACGTGGGCGCGATGACCTCGCCCAACCAGATCGGGATCGTCGCGGACCACGTCGACGACGCCCTCGCCAACGGCGCCCGGGCGCTGGTCGGCGGCAAGCGGGTGGAGGGGCCGGGCGACTACTTCGAGCCGACGGTCCTGGTCGACGTCGACCACTCGATGAAGGTGATGCGCGACGAGACCTTCGGCCCCGTGGTCGGGGTGATGAAGGTGCGCGACCCCGAGGAGGCGCTGCGCCTGGCCAACGACAGCCGCTACGGCCTCTCCGGCTCGGTGTTCGGCGAGCGGGAGCGGGCCGAGCGGGTGGCCAGGCGGGTCGAGTGCGGGGCGATCAACGTCAACGACGTCCTCGTCAACTACTTCGCCTCCGACGTGCCGATGGGCGGGTGGAAGCAGTCCGGCATCGGCACCCGCCACGGCGAGTACGGGATCAAGAAGTTCTGCCGTTCGGAGTCATTGGTGATCACCCGCTTCGGCGGCAAGCGCGAGCCGACGTGGTACCCGTACACGAAGGCACGCCGGCGCATCGTCGACTGGATCGCCCAGGCGGTCAACGCCCGCGGCATCAAGCGCCGCCTCGGCATGCGCGGATAGCCCCCGCCGAGCGATTGAGAATTGACACTTCCGTGTCGATTTCTTTGCCCAGTACCGCAACGTACTGTCTACAGTGGCACTATGGAGTCGGTGAGCGCGAGACAGGCCTGGACGGACGACCGCATGGACGACCTCGTCCAGCACCTCGATACCGGTTTCGCCCAGGTGAACGAACGGATGGACAGGGCCGACCGCCGGTTCGAGCAGCACACCGCGGAAATGCGTGCCGAGTCCCAGCAGCTGCGCCACGAACTGGTCGGCGCCGTAACCAGCCTCCGCGAGGAGCTCCACACCGAGATCGGCGGAGTGCGGCAGGACATCGTCGGGGTGCGCGAGGAGCTCCACACCGAGATCGGGGGCGTGCGGCAGGAGATCGCCGGGGTGCGCGAGGAGCTCCACACCGAGATCGGGGGCGTGCGGCAGGACATCGCCGGGGTGCGCGAGGAGCTCCACACCGAGATCGGGGGCGTGCGCGCCGAGTCCAGCGCCATGGGCGCGGAGTTGAACCGGCGGTTCGACACCCTGCAGCAGATCCTCATCGCCGCCCTCTTCGGAGGCCTCTTCGCGTTCCTCGTCGCGATCCTCACCGTGATCGTGCCCCGGCTCTCCTGAGACCGGCGACGGCGACGGTGCGGTGCTGAGCAGCAGCCTCGGTAGCCTCCCCTGTTCATGGCCGAGCGGGACTACATTGCTGCGGCAAAGGTGCGCGTGGTCGTCTTCGACGGCGGCATGGGCGCGACCCTGGAGCAGTTCGACCTCACCCAGGAGGACTACGGCGGCCTCCAGGGGAAATGCCACGAGGCGCTGGTGCTGAACCGCCCAGACGTGATCGAGGGCGTCCACGCCTCGATGCTCGAGGCCGGCGCCGACGTAATCGAGACCGACACCTTCCAGGGCTCGCGGCTGAAGCTCGAAGAGTGGGGCCTCGGCGAGCACACGCTCGAGATCAACACGAAGGCGGCGCAGATCGCCCGCCAGGCGGCGGGCGAAGGCCGCTTCGTCGCCGGCTCGATCGGGCCGACCGGCCTCCTCCCCGCCTCGACCGACCCCACCCTCGGCGACATCTCCTTCGGCCGCCTGGTCGAGGTGTTCGCCGAGCAGGCGACCGGCCTGGTCGAAGGCGGCGCCGACCTGATCATCATCGAGACCGCCCAGGACATCCTCGAGGTCAAGGCCGCCGTGTTCGGCGCCCGCGAGGCCTTCGCCGCCACCGGCCGGCGACTGCCGATCCAGTGCAGCGTCTCGCTCCTTCCCAACGGCGGCAGAATGCTGCTCGGCACCGACATCCGCTCGGTGCTCACCACGCTGACCGCACTTGACGTCGACGTGGTCGGACTCAACTGCTCGACCGGTCCCGAGGACATGCGCGACGCGATCCGCTTCCTCGGCGAGACCAGCCCGCTGCCCGTCCACTGCATTCCCAACGCCGGCCTGCCGCTGCAGGGACCCGACGGCGAGACGATCTTCCCTGAAAAGCCCGAGCCACTGGCGGCGACGCTGGGAGAGTTCGTCGAGCGCTACGGCGTCGGCATCGTCGGCGGCTGCTGTGGGACCACCCCCGAGCACATCGCCGCGATCCGCGAGCGGGTCGGCACGCAAGCGCCCGGCAAGCGCCCGGCACCGGGGCCGATCGAGGTCTCCTCGATGATGACCTCGACCCCGCTGGCCCAGGAGCCACGCCCGACTCTGGTCGGCGAGCGCGTCAACTCCCAGGGCTCGCGCAAGGCGAAGGAGCTGCTGCTGGCCGACGACTACGACGGACTCGTCCAGGTGGCCGAAGACCAGGTCGAGGGGGGCGCCCACGTGCTCGACATCTGCGTGGCGCTGACCGAGCGCTCCGACGAGGACGAGCAGATGAGCGCCGTGGTCAAGCGGGTCTCGCTCACCCAGCCGGCGCCGATCCAGGTCGACTCGACCGAGCCCGAGGTGATCCGGGCGGCGCTCGAGCAGATCCCCGGCCGCGCGATCGTCAACTCGATCAACCTCGAGGCTGGCCGCGACAAGGCCGACGTCGTCGTGCCGCTGGCGAAGGCCCACGGGGCAGCCCTGATCGCCCTGACGATCGACGAGGTCGGGATGGCGAAGACGGCTGAGCGCAAGGTGGAGATCGCCAGGCGGCTGCGCGAGATCGCCTGCGAGGAGCACGGCCTCGAGCCGGAGGCGCTGATCTTCGACGCGCTCACCTTCACCCTCACCACCGGCGACGAGGAGTGGAGGCCCTCGGCGGTCGAGACGATCGAGGGGATCCGCAGGATCAAGGCCGAGATCCCCGGGGTCAAGACCTCGCTCGGCGTCTCCAACGTCTCCTTCGGCGTCTCCCAGCCGGCCCGCGCCGTCCTCAACTCTGTCTTCCTCCACCACTGCGTCCAGGCCGGCCTCGACCTGGCGATGGTCAACCCGAACCACATCACCCCCTACTCGGAGATCTCCGTCGAGGAGCGGGAGCTGACCGACGACCTCGTCCTCAACCGGCGCGAGGACGCGCTGGAGCGGTTCATCGCCCACTTCGAGTCGAAGGGCGAGGAGGCCGCGGAGGAGGCCGGCGACCCGACCGAGGGCATGGAGCCCGAGCAGGCGCTGCACTGGCACATCCTGCGCCGTCGCAAGGACGGGGTCGAGGAGTGGATCGACCGCTCGGTGGAGAAGCTCGGCGCCGTGCCGACCCTGAACGAGGTGCTGCTGCCGGCGATGAAGGAGGTCGGCGACAAGTTCGGCGCCGGCGAACTGATTCTGCCCTTCGTCCTGCAGTCGGCGGAAGTGATGAAGCGAGCGGTGGCGCAGCTGGAGAACTACATGGACCGGATCGAGGGACACACCAAGGGCAGGGTCGTGATCGCAACCGTCTTCGGCGACGTCCACGACATCGGCAAGTCGCTCGTCAACACGATCCTCACCAACAACGGCTACACGGTGATCGACCTCGGCAAGCAGGTCCCGGTCGACACGATCATCGAGGCGGCGGTCGAGAACGAGGCCGACGCGATCGGCCTCTCCGCCCTGCTCGTCTCCACCTCGAAGCAGATGCCGACCTGCGTCGCAGAGCTGCACGAGCGCGGGCTGGGATTCCCGGTGCTGATCGGCGGCGCCGCGATCAACCGCGACTTCGGCCGCCGCGCGCTCTACCCGAAGGGCAAGGACTCCGACGAGGTCTACGAGCCGGGCGTCTTCTACTGCAAGGACGCCTTCCAGGGCCTCGACACGATGGACGCCCTCGTCGACAGCGAGGCGCGCGGCGCCCTGGTCGAGCGGATCCGCGCGGAGGCGCGCCAGCTGCGCGAGAAGCCGGCTGTCGTCGACGACGCGCCGCCTGTCACCGACGACAGCGTCCGCTCCGCCGCCCGCACCGACGTGCCGATCCCCGAGCCGCCGTTCTGGGGCGCGCGCGAGCTGCCCGTCGACCTCGACGACGTCTTCCCCTACCTCGACCGCCACGTCCTCTTCAAGCTGCACTGGGGCGGGCGCGGCGTCAAGGGCGAGGCCTGGCGCCAACTGGTGGAGGGCACGGACGAGGAGGAGGGTTTCGCACCGCGGCTGGAGCGGATGTGGCGCGAGCAGGACTATCTCCAGCCCCGCGCCCGACTCGGCTTCTTCCCCTGCAACGCCGACGGCAACGAGCTGGTCGTCTTCGACCCCGGGAACCCCGAGCGTGAGCTGGAGCGGCTCGTGTTCCCACGCCAGCCCAAGCACGACCGCATCTGCCTCGCGGACTTCTACCGGCCGGTCGAGTCGGGCGAACGTGACGTCGTCGCCCTGCAGGGAGTGACGGTCGGCCCCGAGGTGACCGAGCTGATCGAGCGACTCGAGCGCGAGGGCGAGTTCGCCGAACAGCTCTACGTCCATGGGCTCGGCGTCCAGGCCGCCGAGGGACTGGCCGAGTGGCTGCACTCCGACATCCGCAACGAGCTCGGCATCGACCTCGACCAGGGCCGCCGCTACTCATGGGGCTACCCGGCCTGCCCGGACCAGTCCGAGCACGAGAAGGTCTGGCGCCTGCTCGACCTCGGAGCAATCGGCATGACCCTCTCCGACGGGTTCGCGGTGATGCCCGAGCAGTCGACGGTGGCGATCGTCGCCCACCACCCCCAGGCCGTCTACTTCGGCATGAAGTCCGGATTCGTCCCGGCCGAGAAAGCGTCGGACGAGCTGATCGCTGGCACCGACCGCGGCGGCGACCTGCCGCCGGCGTCCGAGCCGGACGAAGCCTCGCCCGCCGAGGCGGTCGGTTAACGGCGGACGGGGTTTGGCGGGGAGGGGTGGGGGTGTCCCTCTCGCTTGCTGGGTTTTTCGCTGGGGAGCACAACGGCCGTCCGAGCAGGGGCGCCGGAGCGAAAAAGAGGACGCCGCTGCGCGAGAGGGACACCCCCACCCCTCCCCACGAATCGCGTCCCCGCCTCCCGAGGTGAGGCAGCTCCCGAGAATCGGGAGATGCTCCAAGGGACGGAAGCTTCGTCGTGGCCGAGGTTTTGCCCTCTATAGGGGGCAAAAGCTCGGCCACGCTCCCGGAGCTGGGGGCTGGAGGGTCGGGCGGGGAGCGCCGCTCAGAGCAAGAAGGCGGGTCGGCGCCGGCTGGATGGATTCGACGCCGACCTCTGCCTTCTCGTAGCCAGGTGTGCCGGCCTGGGAAAGGTGGCGGCACGCCTCAAGTCGATCCTAGACGATTACACCAGAGTTTCTTATAGCTCAGATGATTTTTTTCCTAAATCACGCCTTCGCGGTTCGGCTGCGCCGCGCGCGAGCGCGGCTTCGACTCGAGCCGAACCGGGGCGGTCGAGAGTGCCTGCACGCGCAGGTCGCTCCAGGTCAGGCCCTCGCGGACCAGCGCCGGCAGGCCGAGGGCGACCGCCGTGGCGATCTCGACGCCCTGCAGGATGACGCCGTAGGCGAGCGCGTCGGCGGTGCCGATACCGAAGCCGGTGTGCAGGACGCTGATCACCGCGAGCTGGAAGACGCCGATGTTCGAGGGGGTCGCCGGGACCACCGCGGTGACGTTGACCGCGAACAGAACCGCGGCGGCCGCCCCGACGCCGGCCCTGCCGTTGAGGCCGAGGGCGTAGAGCAGGGCCCAGCAGGCCGCGAGCTGGATCGCCCAGGCGCCGAGCTGCGCCGCCGCGGCGGCGGCGCCGCGGCGCGGGTTGCGGAAGACGGCGAGGCCGGCGCGGACCTGGATCAGCGCCCGGTGCACGGCCGCGCCGAGCCGAGCCAGGCGGCCGTTGCCGTTGCGACGCATCAGCACCGGCGCCCCCAGCACGACGAGCAGGAGGACCAGCGGCACCAGGCTGAAGACGAAGAGCTTCTGGGTGCCCGAATGGAACAGCGGCGTGCTCGAGACGATGATCACGCCGAGCAGCGCCAGCGCCACCAGATTCAGCATCGTCTGCGAGACCAGGGTGCCGAGCAGGACCGGGAAGGTCTCCCGCATCCGACCGGTGCGGCGGGCGAGAGTGAGGGCGCGCGCCGGCTCGCCGAGGCGGGCGGGCAGGGTCGCCGACATCAGCACGCCGATCATCGTCGCCGAGGTGACGTCGCGGCGGCGGATCGAGCGGTTGGGCAGCGCCGCGCGGGCGATCCAGTACCAGGATGCGGCGCGAAAAAAGAGCGAGAGGCCCATCAGGCCGCAGGCGACCAGCACCCAGGTGAAGTTCGAGCGGACGATGCTGGCGACAACGTTGTCGATGCCGATCTTCTGGGCGGCCAGCGCCGTCAGGCCGATCCCGAGAGCACCGGCGACGACGAGCCCGACGCGACGGGCGAACCGCCGGCCCCGGCCCCCGGGCCGCGCCGGAGCGGGATCGAGCGACGGCAGTCGCTGAGCCGGCGTCTTCGGCGCCCCGTCCGCTGGCCGCAGGCCGGCCCAGTGGGCGACCCGCTCGCCGGTGGTGGCAGGCCTCGGCGCCTCGATCGCACGCTCGTAGACCTGGGTCACCTGGTCGGCCACGCGCGGCCAAGCGTAGCGCCGGGCGCTGCGGCGGGCCGCCTCGCCCATCGCCGCCAGGCGCTGCGGCTCGTGGTGGAGGCGCTGCAGCTCCTCCGCCAGTCGCTGGGGGTCGGCGGGCGGAACCAGGACCCCGTCGACGCCGTCCTCGACGACGTCGCTGTAGCCGGCGATCGCGGAGGCGATCACCGGGGTGCCGGCGGCGAACGCCTCGGTCAGGACCATGCCGAAGCTCTCGCCGGAGAGGGACGGTGCACAGAGCACGTCGGCACCGTGCAGCTCGGCCCAGAGGTCCTCGCCGGAGACACGGCCGCGAACGTCGATCCAGCGCAGCAGCTCGGGGTCGGCGACGTAGCGGAGCACGTCCTCGCGCTCGGCCCCGATCACGGTCAGCCGGCTCGGCACGTGCTCGACCAGGGCGCCGAACGCGGTCAGCAGGATCGGCAGCCCCTTGCGCGCCTCCGGGCGACCGACGAAAAGGATCCGCAGGTCGTTCCCTGTCGGATGCGCCGCGCCCGGCGCGGCATCGACGTCGACCCCGTTGGGGATGATCGTGTAGTCGCCGCCAAACCAGCGCCGACCGGTCCAGGCCGCGGCCTCGGAGACCGCGATCCGCGCCGAGAGCCGGTTGAAGACACGGCGCGCGCCGAGCGCGTTGGCGATGTAGTTGGGGACGGGCTTGGTCGAGTAGGCGTGGAAGGTGCCGACCACCGGCACGTCGGCGCCCAGCGTCGCGTTCCAGCCGACCAGCGGCACCAGCGGCTCATGGACGTGGAGGACGTCGAACTCGCCCGCCCGCACCGCCCGCCGCGGGGCAATCACTCCCCCGGCCGGAAACGGGGCCAGGTTGGAAACGGATCCGTTGGCGCCGAAGCCCATCGTGCGGCCGAGCGGAGTCAGGTAGTCGGGCCTCGGACGCGCTTCGGCACCGGCTCGGTGCAGCACCCGGCTGACCCGCCCGGGCGGGTCGAAGGGAGCAAGGACGCGGACATCGTGGCCCCGCTCGAGAAACTCCTCGGCGAGGGCCTCCACATGCCGGTTGACGCCCCCCTGGTACGACCAGGAATATGGCGATACAAGACCGATGCGCACAGGTCTCTAAGGGTAGATCATCGACCGGTCCGCGTCGAAGCGCCGCCACCCGGCACGGCGCCGATCACAGCTGCGTGGCGATCAGTCCCAGCATTCCGACGAACAGCGTTCCGATCAGCCCGCCGCCGATCTGGATCATCGCCCGCTGCAGGGCATCGATCCGCCCGTTCACGCCGCGAACGTCCTCGCGCAGGTCGCGCAGGTCCCCGTCGACCCTTGCGAAGCCGGCGTCCATCCTGAGACTGAGCTCGTCGACGCGGCCGCTCAACTGGTCGACCCTGCCGCTCAGCCGGTCGACGCGGCCGCTCAGCCGGTCGACGCGGCCGTTGAGGTCGTCGAGCCGCGAATCCGTCCAGGTCGATCTCACTGCCTCCATGCCTCCATGCTAGGTGGGCGGGTCCGACGCGTTGCGCGCACTTCGCAACTTTTTGTCGTCAGCATACTCACGAGACTGCGACCAGGCGAAGCCGACGAAGACGAGCATGTACGCGGTGCCGATCACCAGCAGCAGGGCGCCGGAGTCGTTGGCGAGGGTGCCGACGGCCGTCGCCGCGAGGGCGCCGAGGAGGCCGGCACGCATCGCCGGGCGACCGCGGAGCCAGGCGCACAGGCGGTCCCGGCGCACGATCGCGAGGACGGCGAGGGCGGCGACCAGAGGCAGGAAGACGGCGAGGACCGGCCGCACGAAGCTGTGGGCAGAGAGCTGCAGCCGACGCTGCGCGACGTCGGCCAGGCTCCCCAGGCCGCCGGCGTCGAGCACCGAGCGGGTGAGGTGGGCGTTGGCGCCGGAGGCGAGGTCGATCGCGACGAGCAGGGCCAGAACCGCAACCGGCGCGGCGATGACCAGGAACACCGACCTGCGGCCAGTCCCGGCGATCACCACCGCCGCCACCGCCGCGCCGACCGGGAAGACGATCGCGGCGCCGACGTCGGCGCCGAAGCGGCCGGCGGCGAAGACGAAGGCACAGAGCAGGCCCAGGGCGAGGAAGGCGGCGGCGCAGCGGCGAGGCGCGAGGCGCGGCGCGAAACCGGCGATCCCGGCGCCGGTTCCCGCCACCGCCAGCACCCCGAGCAGCGCCTCGAGCTCGTTGCCGATCCCGTAGAAGCGGACGCCGAGGCCGGGGTTCGGCCCGAGCAGCGAGAGCGTCGTCAGCGGCGAGCCGGCGATCGCGTCAAGGGCGTAGGCGAGCACGGTCAGGGCCGAGGCCACGGCCAGGGCCCGGTAGCCGTCGAGGACGGCGAGCGTGGCCGCGGCCAGTAGCGGCGAGCCGAGGATCACGAGAAGCTGTTCGGCGCCCTCGCCTGGCTCCAGCGCGGCGCCGACCAGGAGAACCAGCGGCAGGTAGACGACGCTGAGGCCGACGACGCGAACGCCGACTCGCGCCCGGGCCGCCCGCCCGAGGATGGCCGCCAACGCCAGCGCCGCCATCCAGATGCCCAGGGCGAGCCCGATCACCGGGCCGCGGCGTGGCGAGACCACCGCCATCCGCGCCGCCAGGGATTCGATCGCCCCGGGATCCACCGATCCGGTCGTCCGCATCGCCTGCCCCGACATCTGCGACGGCACCGGGATCCCAAAGCGGTCGAGGATCGTCGGCGCCAGGTCCGTCGAGAGGACGTAGCCGTCCGTGCGGGTGCTGTCCGAGGTGAGGTCCCCGTCGAGCCCGCGGCCGGCGACCCCGATCGCAAGCGGGGCGTCCGAGGCGCCCGTCGGACGGGCGAGGGCGATCAGGAGGGCGTCGGCGGACAGGCTCCGCCGCAGGGACGAGAGCGTCGCGAGGCTCGCTTCGCGAACTTCAAAGGTTCCCTTTTTGACGTTCTGGCGAGGGGTTCCGCTTAACTCTTTCGACGACGTGCGGCCCCCGTCCAAGGTGGGATGCGCCGAAAAAGCACAAGACGCTCCACCCCTCGCCAGAACGTCCACTCCAGAGCTTGCGAGAGTCGAAGAGAGGAGGCCCGGGACGATTTCGGCGGGGGCGGAATCGGCTCGGTGGACGACGGCTTGCCACCAGGACGGGCAGTCTCCGGCCAGTTCGGGGAGGGAAGTGTCGTAGAGGGAGTCGAAGACTCGGTTGCCCTGGGTGATGTCGAGGTCGGTCTGCTCGGGGGGGACGGTCCCCAGGCCGGCCGACATCAGCCCCGGGGACAGGCCGGCGTCCGCCAACTGGCCGACGCCGGTGCCGCTCGGAAGCCAGGCCAGGACGACCTTCGAAGGGGGGCTGGACGCGGCCGCCGTGGGAGGTGCCGAAAGCAGGGCGAGCGCTATCGTGAGGAGCCCGATGGCCGACCGTACTTTCGCCAAGTTCAGCTTCTTCAAGGTTGACCCAGCCTGGCGCCGTCGAGATCCCGACCAACGCGCCACGGACAAGCAGGAGTTTCTCGCCGCCTGCGAAGACTTCGGCGTCGACCGCTCGCTGCGCGCCTACTCAACCATAGGCACGCGCGGGGACGTCGACCTGGTCCTGCTCTGCCAGAGCCCGAACCTGGCCGACATCCACACCTTCCACGTCGTCCTCGGCCAAAGCGGCCTGGCGCAGTGGACCGAGTCGCCGTACTCGTTCCTCTCGATGACCAAACGCTCGCCCTACTCCGACGAGCAGGCGCGCAGCGAGATCTGCGTCTCCGAGCGCAAGTACCTCTTCCTCTACCCGATGGTCAAGCAGCGTCGCTGGTACGGGCTGGCGCCGGAGGAGCGCGGTCGGATCATGAAAAGCCACATCGAGGTCGGCCGCCGCTACCCGGAGATCACGATCAACACCACCTACTCGTTCGGGCTCGACGACCAGGAGTTCGTGGTCTGCTTCGAGGGCGACGACCCGGGGATGTTCCTGGACCTCGTCAACGACCTGCGCCCGACCGAATCGAGCGAGTACACCGAGACGGAGACGCCGATCTTCACCTGTGTCTCAATGTCGGTCGCGAGGGCGCTGGACGCGCTCGACGGCGTCCCCAGCGCCGCCTCGCTGCCCGTCGCCTGAAGCAATACCTTTAGAGAATCAGCAGTACCGAACTCACCTACACGATCGGCGAGGACGACAGCATCGTCCGGGTCGACGACGGCTATTACCGGTTCGCCGCGGAGAACGGCTGGGGCGGCGCCGGCGACAGCCTCGGCCGCCAGCTCTGGGACTTCGTCGCCGGGGACGAGTTGGAGATGCTGCAGCGGATGCTGGTGCGGCGGATCCGCGACCAGCGGGGCGAAGTCGAGCTCCCTTTCCGCTGCGACGGCCCTGAGGTGCAGCGGGAGATGGACATCCGCATCGCCGCCGGCCGCTCGGGCCGGCTCGTCGTCTTCTCCGCCCGGCTGCGCGCCGAGAAGCGGCGCTCGACGGCTCAGCCACTGCTGGGGGCGACCGGCCGCCGCGACCGCGAGACACTGACCATGTGCGGCTGGTGCGACCGCTTCCTGGTCGGCGACGAGTGGCTCGAGGTCGAGGAGGCGGCGGTCCGGCTCGGCCTCTTCCAGCGCCCCACGCTGCCGACTGTCTCTCACGGCGTCTGCTCCGCCTGCAGTCGGCTCCTGCTCGCCGCGTAGCCGCATGGCCCGTCGCATTCCCTATTCTTCCGCGTTCGAATGAGCAAGATCGGTACCGAAGAGAACCCTCTCCGCGTTGCCATCGTCGGCGCCGGGCCCTCCGGCTTCTACGCCGCCGAGCACATCCTCAAGGACGGCGACGTGCACGCCCAGGTCGACCTCTTCGACCGCCTCCCCACCCCGTTCGGGCTGGTCCGCGGCGGCGTCGCCCCCGACCACCCGAAGATCAAGTCGGTGATCCGGGTCTACGAGAAAACGGCGGCCCGAGACGGCTTCCGCTTCTTCGGCAACGTCAAGATCGGCCACGACCTTGAGGTCGAGGACCTCGAGCGGCACTACCACGCGATCGTCTTCACGGTCGGCTGCGAGACCGACCGCCAGCTCGGCATCCCCGGCGAGGAGCTGCCCGGCAGCCACGCCGCCACCGCCTTCGTCGGCTGGTACAACGCCCACCCCGACTACGCGAGCGAGGACTTCGACCTCTCCTGCGAGCGCGCCGTCGTGATCGGCAACGGCAACGTGGCGATGGACGTCGCCCGGATGCTGGCGCTGACCGACCACGAGCTGCGCCAGACCGACACCGCCGACCACGCGATCGAGATGCTCGACGCGAAGAAGATCCGCGAGATCGTCGTGCTCGGACGCCGTGGCCCGGCCCAGGCCGCCTTCACCAACCCGGAGATCAGGGAGCTGGGCGAGATGGAGGACGCCGACGTGGTCGTCGACCCCGCCGAGGTCGAGCTCGACCCGGCCAGTGCCGCCTTCCTTGAGTCCGACGAGGCCGACAAGACGACCCGGGTCAACGTCGAGACGTTGAACGAGTTCTCCCGGCGAGAGCCGGCGGGCAAGCACCAGCGGATCGTCCTGCGCTTTCTCGCCTCGCCGGTCGAGATCAAGGGCGACGGCAGGGTCGAGTCGATCGTGATCGGCCGCAACGAGCTGGTCGAGGAAGGCGGCGCGCTGCGCGCCAGGGACACCGGCGAGCGCGAAGAGCTGGAGTGCGGCCTGATCCTGCGCTCGGTCGGCTACACCGGCATCCCGATCGCGGGCGTGCCCTTCGACGAGAAGCGCGGCCTGATCCTCAACGAGGGCGGCCGGGTGCTCGACTCCCACGACGCGGGCCACAAGGTCGGCCACTACACCGCCGGCTGGATCAAGCGAGGCCCCTCCGGCGTGATCGGGACCAACAAGAAAGACGCCCTGGAGACGGTGCGCCACCTCCTGGCCGACGTCGAGGCGGGAACCCTGCTGGAGCCCGCGGCCCCCTCACCCGACGCGGTCGAAAGCCTCCTGCGCGAGCGCGGCGTCCGCTACGTCAGCTTCGAGGACTGGCAGGCGATCGACCAGGCCGAGGTCGGCCGCGGCGAGCCTCACGGCCGTCCCCGCGTCAAGTTCGTCCGGGTCGAGGAGATGCTCGACACCCTCGGCGAGCAGGTCACCGGCTGACGCCGACCGCCATGGCCGCCGACCTCGCCGAGCTGAAGGGAATGATCGAGGCCGCCCTGCCGGGCGCCGAGGTCGAGGTGATCGACGAAACCGGGACCGGCGACCATCTGCGGGCGACGGTAAGCGCCGCTCAATTCGAGGACCTTTCGCGTATCGACCAGCACCGACTGGTCAAGGCCGCGGTCAAGGAACGCTTCGACGACGGCACGATCCACGCGCTCTCGGTCCGCACCAGCGTCCCCGCCTGATCCTCACTCAGCTCTGAACGCCCTCCCGACCCGATGCGCGCCGCTCGCTACGATGCCGTCATGGCCGACCCAGAGCTGAAGTCCAAAGTCGAAGAGTTGATCTCCGCCAACCCGGTCCTGCTGTTCATGAAAGGCACCCCGGACATGCCGCGTTGCGGCTTCTCGATGCGGGTGGTCCAGGTGCTCGACCAGGTGGACGCCGAGTACGGCGCGATCGACGTGCTGCCGGCTCTGCAGGCGCTGCGCGAAGTGACGGCCGAGATCTCCGACTGGCAGACCTTCCCCCAGCTCTACGTCAACGGCGAGCTGGTCGGCGGCGCCGACATCGTCGAGGAGATGCTCACCTCCGGCGAATTGGCCGAGCTGCTCGGCGTCGAGCAGCCGGAGTCGGTAGCGGCCCCCGAGGCCGCGCCGCCCGCGCAGTCCCCGCCGCTGCAGATCGAATAGCGCCGGCACCGGGCCGCGCACGGCCGAGCGCCGGCGCCCGTGCTCGCTTCTACTTCGGCTTGACCGTGAACTTGATCAGCCGCGAATGGCACTTGATCTTCTTCTTGCCGATGTGGTCGATGACGCGGACCTTGCCGCTGACCTTCTTGCCGCGGCGCCGGCCCTTCAGGATCACTTCGTCGGTCGAGCCGACCTGGACGTCTTGGAACTTGCCGCCCTTGCCGATACGCGTGGGCTGGAACCCACTCTCGGTGTCGACCAGGACGCTGCCATCGGCACAGGAGAGCTTGGCCTTGAAGTGCAGCACCTTCAGCTTGCCCCCGTTCACTGCGACCTTGATCGGGTACTTCTGCGCGGTGCGGCCCTGGTATAGCCGCGCGCTCGCCGAGCCTACGGCGAGCACTGCGATGAGCGCGAGCGCACAGATGAGCACCCCGGCCAGGGTCGTTCGGAAACGCATCCTTCCTCCCTTGGTTGCATTGGTCGGGTAATCCCGCAACAGAAATCCCCTACTCACGTTGCGGGCACCCATGCAGACTAGACCGAAAGCGTCAGAGCGGTGACAGGCTTCCTGGCCGTTGCCGGGTGTCCCGAGAACCCCGGGCCTCCAAGGAGGCTCGGATGAACAGCGTGGTTACGAGCTACACCTAGGCGGGTGCGCCCTGCGCCGCGTCCTCTTTCACCTGGAAGGAGGAACCGCAGCCGCAGGCGGCGACGACGTTCGGGTTGTTGACCTGGAACCCGGCGCCCTGCAGGCCTTCGACGTAGTCGACTTCGGAGCCGAAGACGAACTGCATGCTGACCTTGTCGACGACGACGGCGACGCCGTCGACCTCGAAGAGGTTGTCGTCGTCCTTGGGCTTGTCGAACGCGAGCGCGTACTGGAACCCGGAGCAGCCGCCACCGCGGACGGCGACGCGCAGAGCCTGGTCGGTGCTGCCCTCCTGGCCGCCAAGCAACTCGCCGATCTTCTCGACCGCCTTGTCGCTGAGGGTGATCGCTGCGTCGGGCGTATCGCTCACCCCATGAAGTGTAGCCGGGTCGCGGCGGCAGCTCTGGATACCCGGCCGTCTGCGAGAATCGTCACCTTGTGAACGCCGGCACCCAGACTGCGGTCGTCTGCGACTCGACCGCCTACCTCCCGACCGAGCTTCTCGCCGAGCGCGGGATCCAGACGATCAGCCTCTACGTCTCCGTCGACGGCAGGCAGCGGCGCGAGGCGGACATCACCGACTTCGCCGCCTTCTACGAGGAGCTGCGCGCGTCGGAGGGAGGAGCGACCACCTCCCAACCCTCGATCGGCGACTTCATCGCCGTCTACGAGCCGCTCCTGGAAGCGGGCCGCGAGGTCGTCTCCGTCCACATCTCCGCCGGGATCTCCGGCACCTTCGAGGCCGCCGGGCAGGCCCGCGACCGGCTTATCGAGGAGGGCAAGGGCGGCGAGCGGATCCATGTGATGGACTCGCGCTCGGCTGCCGGCGGCATGGGCCTCTGCGCGCTCGGCGCGGCGTCGGCGGCGGCTGCCGGCGGTGACGCCGAGGCAGCCGTGGCGCAAGCGGAGCAGACCCGGCAGGCGCTGAAGATGTGGTTCGCGATCGACACTCTCGAGTATCTGCGCCGCGGCGGCCGCATCGGCGGCGCCCGGGCCTGGATCGGCAGCGCCCTGAAGATCAAGCCGATCCTCACGCTCGAGGAGGAGATCACGCCGGTGGAGCGGGTCCGCACCCGCGCCCGCTCGCTGGAGCGGCTGCGCGACTACGCCCGCCAGCGCCACGAGTCCGGCGCCGACGGCTGGGTGGTCCAGCACATCCAGGACGACGCCACGGCGAAAGCGCTGATCGAAGACTGCTACGAGATATTCGGCTGCGACCCGGTCTTCGTCTCCGAGGTCGGCGCCGTCCTCGGCGCCCACGTCGGCCCCGGCCTGCTCGGCGTGGGAAGCGTTCCCACCGAGCTGGTCTCCTGAGCCGCCGCTAGCGGCGGCGGAGCATTGCCAGGCCGCCCACGACGAAACCGACCGCAGCGGCGGCGACCACCAGCTCGCGTTTGTGCTCGCGGACCTGGCGCCGCCAGTCGGTCAGCTCGGTGACGCGGCCGCGCAGCGCTTCGACCGAGCCGCCCAGCTGCCGACGCTGGACGTCGATGTCGCGGCGGATCTCCGCTGCGGAGCGGCCGGGGGCGCCGGCGGTCGAGGGCCGGGCCGGTTTCGGGTCCGCGCTCACGACTCCTCCTTTTCCAACATCTCCTTGGTCAGCTTCGCCTCTTCGATCGCCTGCTCGGGCACCGGCGGCGCGCCGGCCGAGACCGAGCGATAGGCGAAGTAGCCGGCGGCGGCGGCGACCAGCAGGAACAACGCCGCCTCGATGAAGAAGCCGGGCCACGTCTTGCCGTCGAAGACCTCTTCGTTGAGCAGCCAGGCGACGCCCTCCATGACCAGGATCAGGGCGAGGAAGGCGAAGGCGCCGGCAGCGATGCCGACGACCGAGCCGCGCAGGATCTTGCCCAGCTTCTCGGAGATCTCCGCTTTGGCGAGCTCGAACTCCTCGCGGATCAGCGTCGAGGCGCGTTCGGAGACATCGAAGACCATCTCCGCCACCGAGCGCTCGTCGGGCTCGGGCTCGGGCGGCGGGATCGGCGGCGTCTGAGTCGGCTCGGGCATCGAGTCGCGCTACTCCGGAGGCTCTTCGTCGAAGAGGCGGCGCCAGAGCATCGCCGAGAGCCGCGCCGCGGCGACGCTGGCGAGGGCGCTGGTGGCGGCGAGCAGGCCGCTCCAGGCCAACCTTCTGACGATCTCGTTCTCCATTAGCGCCCGACCTTACCTATCGCGGCTCGAGGCCGTCGCAAATCGTCGTCACCAGCAACTCCTTTGCCTCGTCGTAGCCGGTGTCGGAGGCCGGGATCAGGTCGAAGATCCAGCCCGAGAGCAGCTGCTCGATCGCCCCGTAGAAGGTCATCGAGGCGAACAGGGGCGAGATGTCGCCGCGGAAGGCGCCGGCCTCCTGTCCGTCGGAGACGATCTTGGCGATGCCCTCGTAGGCGCTGCGGATCTCCGGCAGGTGGGTGCGGCCGAAGGAGTTGGCGGCGCGGGTCACCTCGACGATGATCACCTTCATCAGCTCCGGGTCGTGGCGGTAGGAGTCGACGATGAAGGAGGCGACGGCGAGGAGGCGGTCGCGGTGCGGGCCGCCCCCCCGGTCCGCCTCCTCGATCGCGCTCAGCAGCAGCGACCAGCGCTCGACGAAGAGTTCGTTGAGGACCTCGTCCTTGGAGCGGAAGTAGTGGTAGACGAGGCCGTAGGCGACGCCCGCCTCGTCGGCGATGTCGGCGACCCGGGTCGCGTGGAAGCCCTGGCGGGCGAAGACGCGGACGGCGGCGTCGAGGATCTGGCGGCGCTTGTCGACGGGCGGGGCCTGTGCCATCAGGCGTGCACCTCGCTCGGCTGCGGCCAAACGTAGGCCTCGGGTCGGCGGTTGGCCAGCGCGGGCAGCGACTCACGGACGCGGTCCTGGGCGGCCAGGTCGAGGTCAGCGGCGACGAAGCACTCGCCGTCGGCGGCGGTCGCCAGCACCACGCCCCAGGGGTCGACGATCGCCGAGCGCCCGTAGGACTCGAAATGCGGCTCGGCGCGGCCGACCTGGTTGGGGGCGAGGACGAAGACCTGGTTCTCGATCGCCCGCGCCCGCAGCAGCACCTCCCAGTGGTCGCGGCCGGTGGCCAGGGTGAAGGCGGCAGGCACGCCGACCAGGCGGGCACCGCGCAGGGCGAGGATCCGGAACAGCTCCGGGAAGCGCAGGTCGTAGCAGACGGTCATGCCGAGGAGCAGGTCGCCGAGCGGCCCGGTGACGATCTCCGAGCCGGCGCGCTCGTGAGCGGACTCGCGGTAGGAGACGCCGCCGGCGTCGACGTCGAACATGTGGATCTTGCGGTAGACGGCGAGGTCCTCTCCCTCGGGGCCGATCAGGACCGAGGTGTTGGACGCCTTCTCCTCACCCCGCTCGCCGATGCTGCCGGCGAGCAGGTGGATCCCGAGCGTGCGCGCCCAGCCGCGGGCCGCGGTCAGGCTCGGCCCGTCGAGCGGCTCGGCGCCGGCCAGCAGCCGCTCGCCGTCGGCCAGCAGGCTCCACTTCTCGGGCAGGGCGACGAGCTCCGCCCCGTCCGCCGCCGCGGCGCGCACCAGCCGCTCGGCCGTGGCGAGGTTCCGGGCCTTGTCCCCGGTCGAATTAAGCTGTACTGCTGCTACCCGCAAGAGCCGTGCCCCTTGTTGATTGACTCGTCAATCAAGTATAGGAGGGCGACCGTCAGAGATTCATCATGCGGGCGACCACGCGGTCGAAGACCGGCGTCGGGATCAGCGGCCGCAGGCGCGCCTGCACCTTGGCGTCGATCCCGACCAGATAGCGGCTGCGCGGCCGCGGCGAGTCGAGCGCGTGCTCGACGACCCGCGCCACCTTCTCCGGCGGTATCCCCCGCTCCGCCGTCTGGCGGACCACCCGGCGATAGCTCTCGATCGCCCTGCCGTAGAGCGCTTCGCGGCGCGGCGAGCGCTCGCCGATCTCATCCGCGACCCGCTCCCCCCGGTCCCAGATCGGGGTGTCGATCGAGCCCGGCTCGACGATCGAGACGCGCAGGCCCCACGGCCGCAGCTCCTGGCGGAAGACGTCGCCGACCGCCTCGATCCCGAACTTGGCCGCGTGGTAGGCGCCGGTCATCGGGAAGGCGATGCGGCCGCCGATCGAGCTGATGAAGACGACGCGGCCGCGGCCGCGGCGGATCGCCGGCAGCATCGCCTGGGTGACCGCGACCTGGCCGGTCAGATTGACCTCGACCTGGCGGCGGAAGTCCTCGATCGGGATCGTCTCCAGCGGGCTGGGAACGGCGACGCCGGCGTTGTTGACCAGCCCGGCCAGGCCATCCTCGGCCGCGGCCCCGATCCTCTCCGCCGCGGCGGCGATCTGCGCGGCGTCGGTGACGTCGAGTGACAACGGCTCGATCCGCTTCGAGCCCGCGGCCCGCAACGACTCGGCGTCCTCCTCCCTGCGCACCCCGGCGAACACCCACCAGCCGGCCTCGTCCAGGCGCAGCGCGGTCGCCCGGCCGATGCCGGTGGAGGCGCCGGTGACTAGGGCCGCACGCACCGGTCCAGGCTAGCGCCGACCGACCCCGGGCTCAGCGCTCGCCATGGCGCTCCAGCTCGGCGACCAGCAGCTTCGTGTGCAGAGCGGCGATCAGGTCCCGCAGCGGCTTGGCCCCCGCTTCCAGCATCTCGACCACGCGCTCGGCCGGGACCTCGCCGGCGAGCCGGTTCATCACCATGTCGACCTCCTGGCGAACCAGCTCTTCCAGTGCCGTCTTGTAGCGCACGGTGTCGTAGACGGTGAAGCCGATCTGCTCGTCGTAGCCGCCGGCGCGAAAGCGGCTGATCGCCTCGATGATCTTCACGTCGGAGGGGGAGTAGCCGCGGCTGTTCGGGCTGAGGACCTCGATCTCCTCGAGCCGGTCGAGCACCTCCTTCGGGACGCCGTAGCGCTCGCGCGCCTCGGTGGCGCTGGTGCGGGCGCGCTCGCCGGCGAGGGCGCGGTCGAGAATGCGGTCCTCCAGGTCGAGCATCGCGGCCGCCCGCTCCGGGTCCTCGTCGAGTACCGACCTGATCGCCTTCAGCGGCATGAAGCGCTCCTCCTGGAGGCGCTTGATCAGGCGGATCCGCTCGACGAACTCGGGCGGGTAGTAGGCCATGTTGCGGCTGGTCTTGACCGGTTCGGGCAACAGCCCCTCGCGAAGGTAGTGCTTGATCGTGGGCACCGGCACGCCGGAAGCCTCGGCGAGCTCCCCCACCCGCAACAGCTCCCCCTGGGGCCGATGGGCCGAAAACGTGCCCATATCTCCCGAAATCGGCCCGTCGGCAGTCATGCGCGGAAGACACCGGCGCCGTCGGCGCTGGGGCCGGCGGCGGCGCCGGACTCCTTCATCGCCGCAACCTCCTCGCTTGAGTAGCCGGCCTCGGCGAGGACCTGGTCGGTGTGCTCGCCGAGCGCGGGCGCCGGGCGGCTGGTGTCGGCCGGGGTGCGGCTGAGCTTCACCGGCGTGCCGAGCTGGCGCACGGTGCCGAGTCGCGGCTGCTCCACCTCGACCACCATCTCGCGCGCCCGCACCAGCTCGGAGTCGAGCGCCTCGTCGAGGTCGAGGACCGGCTCGATGCAGCAGTCGTGCTCGTTGTTGAAGGCGCGCCACTCCTCGCGAGTGCGGGAGCGGAAGATCGCGGCGACCTCGCGCCAGGCGTCGGAGCCCGGTGCCTCGAACTGCTTCTCGACCAGGTCCGGGCGGCCGGCGCCGCCGCAGAAGGCGGCCCAGAACTTCGGCTCCAGGGCGCCGCAGCTGACCCAGCCGTCGGCTGCCTCATATGGCAGGTAGCAGACGATCCCACCGGTCAGCGGGAGCGAGCCGCGGCGCGGCACCTCGCCGTCGCAGAAGTACTGGGCCGCGACCATCGCCAGCCAGGAGAGGGCGCCGTCGGCCATCGATATGTCGACCAGCTGGCCCTCGCCGGAGCGGCGGCGCTCGTGCAGCGCGGCCATCACCCCGAAGGCCGCCATCAGGGCGCCGCCGCCGAGGTCGGCGATCTGACCGCCCGCCTGCACCGGCGGGCCGTCCTTGGCGCCGGTCAGCCCGAGCAGGCCGACCAGGCCGAGGTAGTTCATGTCGTGGCCGGCGCGCTGAGCGTAGGGGCCGTCCTGGCCGTAACCCGTGATCGCGCAGAAGACGACGCCCGAGTTGGCCTCGCGCATCCGCTCGTAGCCGACGCCGAGCCGGTCGAGCACGCCGGGGCGGAAGCCGTCGAGGACGACGTCGTAGTCCTCGACCAGCCGCAGCAGCGCCTCGCGGCCGGACTCGCTCTTGAGGTCGAGGCGGATCGAGCGCTTGCCGCGGTTGAGCGAGAGGTAGAGCGCCGAGCGGGTTCCCAGCGCCTGCTCCTCGTCGGTCCCGTAGTAGGGCGGCGCCCAGCGGATGTAGTCACCCATCCCGGTGTCCTCGACCTTCAGCACCTCGGCGCCGAGGTCGGCCAGCAGCAGCGAGCAGAAGCCGCCAGGGAGCAGCCGCGTCAGGTCGAGGACGCGGATGTCGCTAAGCGGCAGAGCGCTCATCGTCCCGGGCCGGCACGCCCAGCAGCTCGCGCGCCTCGGCGACGGTGGCGGCACGGCGACCGACGTCCTCGGCCATCTGCCGCGCCTTGGCGATCAGGTCGCCGTTGGAACGACACATCTCGCCGTTCGGCAGGTAGAGGTTGTCCTCGACCCCGGCGCGGACGTTGCCGCCCAGCACCAGCGAGGAGGCGAGCAGCTTCCACTGGTCGCGGGAGATCCCGATCACCTGCCACTGGTTCGGCCCCTCCGGCCCGCCGGGGATCTGGTCGGACATCAGGGTGACGTTGCGCGGCGTCGGCCGGATCCCGCCGGTCACCCCCATCACCAGCGAGATCTGCAGCGGCGGCTCCAGCAGTCCCATGTCGACCAGCGGGTCGAGGTTGGCGACGTGGCCGGCGTCGAAGCACTCGTGCTCGGGCTTGATCCCCAGCTCCCGCATCGCGCTCAGCAGCTCGATGATCGTGTCGAAGCTGTTCTCGAAGACCGCCTTGAAGACGAAGTCCTTGCGCCGCCGCGAGTACTTGGCGTAGTTCATCGAGGACATGTTCAGGGCAGCCACGTCGGGCTTCAGCGCCCGCAGGTACTCGATCCGCTTCTCCAGCGAGACCCCGATCGCCCCGGTCGAGTAGTTGACGATCACGTCGCCGACCTCGGCCAGGATCGCCTCGGTGATCGCCTTGAAGTCCTCGACCTCGTAGGAGGGCGTGCCGTCGGGCTTGCGGGCGTGGATGTGGATCTGCGAGGCGCCCTCGTCGACCGCCCGCCGCGCCTCGGCCGCGTACTCCTCGGGGGTATATGGAATCGCCGGGCACTGGTCACGGTTGGCGATCACGCCGCTGATCGAGCAGCTGATCACCACCGGGTCCTCGAAGCGGCTCATCGCTCACCCCCCAGGGGCGCGAAAGTCCCGTATATGGCGACTATGGCGCCCCGTCGCGTCATACCGGCATCACCCCGTGGCGTTTCTTCGGCTTCTCGACGTGCTTGTCGCGGGCCATCCGCAGCGCCTTGACGATCGTCGGGCGGGTCTCGCGGGGGTCGATGATGTCGTCGATCACCGCGTTGCCGGCGGCGATGTAGGGGTCGATCTGCTGGCGCACCGCATTCAGCATCGCCTCGCGGGTCGCCTCCGGGTCCTCGGCCGCCTCGATCGCCGAGCGGCCGATGATTTCGACCGCGCCCTCGGCGCCCATCACCGAGATCTCCGCGTCCGGCCAGGCGACGATCAGGTCCGGCTCGTAGGCCTTGCCGCACATCACGTAGTAGCCGGCGCCGTAGGCCTTGCGGACGACCACCGTCACCTTCGGCACGGTGGCCCGGCTGACCGCGTAGAGCAGCTTGGCGCCGTGACGGATGATCCCGGCGTGCTCGACCTTCGAGCCGACCATGAAACCGGGGATGTCCTGGAGGAAGACCAACGGGACGTTGAAGGCGTCGCAGAGGTTGATGAACCGCGCCGCCTTGTCGGAGGAGTCGTTGTCGAGCACGCCGGCCAGGTGCCTGGGCTGGTTGGCGACGATCCCGACCGGCTGGCCGCCGAAGCGGGCGAAACAGGTGATGACGCTGCGGGCGAATCTCGGCTTGAGGTCGAACCACTCGCCGTCGTCGACGATCTCGGCGATCACCTCGTACATGTCGTAGGGCTTGCGGTTCGACTCGGGGACGATCTCCATCAGCTTCTCCGACATCCGCTCGGCCGGGTCGCTCGCCTCGCGCAGCGGCGGCTTTCCCTCCCAGCTGGACGGGAAGAAGGACAGGTAGGCCTTGATCGCGGAGATGCACTCCTCGTCGTCGGCCACCTCCAGGTCGCCGACTCCCGATTTGCGGCAGTGGACCTTGGCGCCGCCGAGCTCCTCCATCGAGATGTCCTCGCCCGTCACCGCTTTGGTCAGGTGCGGCCCGGCGAGCGCCATCGCGCCCTGGCCGGAGACCATCGGCACGAAGTCCGCGAGCGCCGGGATGTAGGCGGTGCCGGCGGCGCAGGGCCCCATCATCGCCGCCACCATCGGGATCACCCCCGACATTTCGACCTCCTCGCGGAAGAGGTGGCCGGAGCCGGCGAACAAGGAGCCGGTCGCCTCCTGGATCCGCGCCCCCGCCGAGTCGAGCAGCCAGACGAACGGCATCCGCTTGCTCAGCGCCATCTCGCGCAGGCGGCTGACCTTGAGCTCACCGGTCATCCCCATCGAGCCGGCCATCACCGTGAAGTCGTAGGCGGCGATGCAACAGGAGCGGCCCTCGACGTCGCCCCAGCCGGTGACGACGCCGTCGGCCGGCGCCTCGACCCCGTCCATCGCCCGCTGCGAGAAGTGCGGCCGGCCGTGCAGCCCCATCTCGACGAAGCTGCCCTCGTCGACCAGCAGGTCGATCCGCTCGCGGGCGGTCAGCTTGCCGCGCTCGTGCTGCTTGGCGATCTTCTCCTCGCCGCCCCCGAGCTTCGCCTGCTCGCGGCGCTCGTGCAGCTGCTCGGTCAGCTCGCCGAGCGGCGCAGTGCCGGGAAGGAGGTTCTTCTCCTGCTCTTCGGTCGCCACTACCTCCCCTTCCACTCCGGGTCGCGTTTCTCGAAGAAGGCGGTGACGCCCTCGACGATGTCCTCGGTGCTGAAGGTGAGCGAGAGCTGGGAGCGCAGGAACTCGAGCGCGTCGTCGAGCGCCATGTCCTGCTGGCGGTACATCGCGTCGTGGCCGAGGCGCATCAGGACCGGGCTCTTGGCGGCCAGCTTGCCGGCCCACTCGGCGACCGCGGCGTCGAACTCCTCCGCCGCCACGACCTTGTTGGCGAGCCCGAACTCGACCGCTTCCTCCCCGCTCAGACGCTCGCCCAGCAGCATCATCTCGTTGACCTTCTTGCGCGGGACGTTGCGGTAGATGATCGACATGATCATGTAGGGGAACGCGCCGACGTTGATCTCCGGCGTGCCGAAGGTGGCGCCCTCCCTGGCGATCACCAGATCGCAGGAGAGGGCGAGGCCCATTCCCCCGGCCAGGACGTGGCCGTTGGCCGCGCAGAGCGAGGGCTTGCCGAGCCGCGGCATCAGCCGGAAGAACTCGAGGAAGAGGTCGGAGGCGAAGTGTTTGGCGACCAGCGGCATGTCGGCGGCGAAGCCACCGAGATCTGCGCCAGCACAGAAGGCCTTGTCCCCGGCGCCGGTGAGGACGACGGCGCGCACCTCCTCGGCTTCGCGCGCCAGCTTCATCGCCGCGACCAGCTCGCTCAGCATCTGGCCGGAGAGCATGTTGCGCTTCCCAGGGTCGTTCAGCGTCACCGTGGCGACGCCGTCGGCGACCTCGTAGGCGACCTTCTCGAAGCTCGGCTCGCTCATCCGGCGCGCAACCATAGCCGACTCCGCCACAAGTAGTAAGTGCTACTGTCCACTCGCTCACAGGGGTGTCTGAGTTTTCCCACCGCACTTGGGGGTGAACCTCAGAAACGCCCACCGGCGGCGACGGAACGAGGAGGAGAAAACCAGTGGCGACCGCGACCGAAGGCTCCAGCGTCATCAAGCCCGACCACGAGGCCGGGCGCAAGCACTTCATCTTCACCCAGGAGCACGAAGACCTGCGCGAGTCGATGCGCTCGTGGGTGGAAAAGGAGCTGTGGCCGCACCGCAACGAGTGGGAGGACACCTACTGGCCGACCTCGGCGATGGAGCGGGCCGGTGAGCTCGGCTTCCTCGGCCTCTGCTTCCCCGAGGAGTACGGCGGCCAGGGTGGCGACTACTTCTACTCGCTGGTCCGCGCCGAGTGCATGAGCTACTCGGGCTCGGGCGGCACCAACATGGGCTTCGCGGTCCAGTCAGACATGGTCCTCCCCCCGATCCACCTGCTCGGCACCGAGGAGCAGAAACGGAAGTACCTCGAACCGGGCCTGAAGGGCGAGAAGGTCGGCAGCCTCGGGATCACCGAGCCGGGCGCCGGCTCCGACGTCGCCGGGATCCGCACCACGGCGATCCGCGACGGCGACGAATATGTGATCAACGGCTCCAAGACCTTCATCACCAACGGCCCGCGCGCCGACTTCATCGTCCTCGTCTGCAAGACCGACCCGGGCGAGCGCCATGCCGGGATCACCCTCTTCGTCGTCGACCTGCGCGACGAGAACGGCGAGAAGGTCCCCGGCTTCAGCGTCTCCAACGAGCTGGAGAAGATGGGGATGCACGCCTCCGACACCGGCGAACTCGCCTTCGAGGACGTCCGCGTCCCGGCCGACGCGGTGCTGGGCGAGGTCGGCAAAGGCTTCTACCACATCGCCTGGGAGCTCCAGGGCGAGCGGCTGGTCGCCGCCGCCGGCTGCCACGCGGGGGCGGAACGGATGATCGAGAAGACCCTCGAGTACGCGAAGGAGCGCGAGGCCTTCGGCCGCCCGATCGGCAAGTTCCAGGCGATCCGCCACAAGTTCGCCGAGATGGCGACCAAGACCGAGGCGGCGAAGCAGTTCACCTACTCGACCGCCTGGCGCTTCGGCAACGGCGAGTACCCGGTGCGCGAGATCACGATGGCCAAGCTCTACGCCTCGCGGATCGCCTGCGAGGTCGCCGACGACTGCGTCCAGATCCTCGGCGGCTACGGCTACATGAAGGAGTACGAGATCGAGCGCGCCTACCGCGACGTCCGCCTCAACCGGATCGGTGCCGGCACCGACGAGGTGATGCTCGACGTGATCGGCCGCAGCTACGGGCTGTAGGGACGGTCAGGCGCGGGTCGCGATCGCGGCGAAACGCGTTGTCTGCAACGCTAGCGCGAATTCTCTGCGCCATCTTCGTCTTCGTCATCCTCCTCGAGCGGCAGGCAGATAGCGCAGAAGTCGGTGCCGAAGGGCGTCAGCACGATGCTGCGGCGGACCGTGCGCGCCGTGCGGCCCCCCTCGTCCAGCGCCTGCACGACCTCCGGCTGCGCCTCCAGCACCAGGTAGCGCTGCGCGTCGCGCAGCGGCTCGCGCGAGAACCAGATCAGCCCCAGCCGGTGGAGGTTGTTCAGGTAGGCATAGACGCGGTCCTCGTAGCGGCACCCGGCCTCCTCGGCGATCATCGTCTGTCCCTGGGCGACCAGCTCCGAGGCGAGCGGCAGGCCGGTCCGCACGTCGACCGAAGGCTGCGGCCCGCTCTGGGCGAGGAAGCGGAGGATCCGCGCCTCGTCGGGCGCCAGCACGTCGAGGATCCGCATGTAGGCCGGGTGGGAGTCCTGCTCGACCCGGACGTCCGCCGACTGGCGCAGCAGCTCGGCGCCGCGCCGCCGCAGCGCCTCGGTCGAGAAGTCCTCGCCGTGGCGGGCGACCGCGCCGCTGCGGGGCTCCGGAGGTCGGTCCGGCGTCGCCACCAGGCTGCGCGCCCGCTCGCTCAGCTCGCCGCCGGCCTCGCGCAGGACCTCACCCGCCGGTTCGCGGTTGGCGGCGCCGCGCAGCAGGCGCGACCCCGCCCGCCGGTAGGCGCCGGCGAGCGCCCGGGCGCTGCGCCAGCCGGTGTCGGCGGCGATCCGAGCCAGCCCGGGCGCCCCCTCGAGCAGCTCCCGCGCAGCCGAGGCCTCCCCCGGCTCGGTGCCCGCCGCCCGCTCCACCTCGCGCCCCTCCTCTCCGCCCCTGTCGCTCATCCGAAGATCGCCAGGTGCAGGAGCCCCGCGCCGAACCCGAGCACGGCGCCGTGCAGGTAGAGGAGCCACTCGTCCTCGCGCATCGCGGTGCGCAGCATCTCCGAGAAGTCGGCCGGCTCCATCTCCCGCATCCGCGCCGCGACGAAGCCGCGGATCGCGTCGGACTGGGAGCGGTTGAACTCGGCGTCGGCCAGCGGCGCCACGGTGTAGTCGGCGGCCTCGACCGCGACCGAGGAGCGGATCTGGTCGTAGCGGCGGGGGCCGACCGCCGCCCGCACGGCCGGCCGGGCGCGGCCCACGGCGCGGTCGACGGCGGGGCGCAGCGCCGTCTCGATCAGCTGCCGGGTGCGGTCGGAGTTGGGCCCGTACATCAGGTCGTCGGCCATGTTCCCCATCGTCACGACGTCGTCGGCGATGATGTCGGCGTAGACGCCGGCCACCTCCGGCTGGCGCCTCAGGAAGAGGCCCTGGATGCGCAGGGGCCCGAGCTGCCGCGGACGCACCGGCTCGAAGATCATCCGGATCCCCAGCAGGTTCGTCGTGTACCCGATCAGCACGCCGGCGATCGGCAGCACCCACCACTGGGTCAGCACGTACTGGGTGAGGAAGGCGGTCGGGATGCCGAGCGCGAGGCCGAAGAAGAAGCCGAAATCGACGATGAAGCGCAGCTCTCTGCGGCCGACCTCGAGGAAGATCCGGTTGGCCAGCTCCGGGTGCGCCTCGATCCGGTGGATCACCATCAGCTTCAGGTCGAGCAGCTGGTCGACGTGGGCGCCGATCTCGCCGGTGATCGTGGCGACGATCTCCGGCAGCTGCTCCTGGACCCGGGCGTGCACGGCGGCGCGCACCCGCGGCGGCAGATCGTGCCAGAGCTGCGGGCGCTCGCGCTCCATGATCCGCTCGACCACGTCGTGGATGTCGCCGCGGGCGGTGTCGAGGATCTGCTCGGCGATCGCCTCCGGGTCGAGCAGGCCGTAGAAATCACCCGGGCCGCCGAGCTTGGCGATCCCCTTGTCGACCGCGATCGAGCCCATCTTCGCCGCCCGCGAGGGGACGATCCCCTGCCACCCGATCCCGCCCCGCCCAAGGCCCGGGATCTGCCGGATGCGCCGCGGCAACACGTTCGCAAACGCCGCCAGCCCAGGTACCTCGAAGCCACGGAACCTGACCGGGTAGAAGAGCATCCAGACCCCGGTCCAATTGGTGACATATCCGATCGCGCCGGTGAACAGCGGAATCGTGATCAGGCTCAGCGCCCGACCGTCCACGACGACCTCACCACAACTGCCTCCTCCCGCTTGCCGTTGCAGGCGATGCTACCCCGATCCGCTCAGGGGGCGAGGCGGAACGGCGGATAGCGGTCGGTCGTCAGCGCGAACGCGTAGACCGCGACCCGGTTGTGCCAGCGCACCACGCCCTCGATGAACTCGAAGATGCGGGGCGGGTAGCGGCCGGTGAAGAGGATCGCGAACCAGGCGCCGATCGCCGCGAAGAACACCCCGATATCGAAGAAGAACAGCACGACGTAGTGGGGGATCGCCAGCAGCCACTTGACGACCGGCATGCCCCGTTCCAGTTCGGTCTCGGCGTTCGGGTAGGGGTAGTCGAGCCGAACCGACTGCTGTTCGTCGGTCGAGGGGTACTTGTCGTCCATCAGCAACAGGTAGATCCCGACGCGGTTGGCAAAGCGCATCAGCTGCAGGTTCCAGTCGTACCACCAGCGCGGGTACTTCTTGCGGAAGAGGATCATCAGCAGGAGCGGGAGGGTCAGCACCCCCACCCCGGTCCCCGCCGTAGAGATCCAGTAATCGCCTCCCCCGCCGCCTGACCAGCCGCCTCCGCCGAGCAGGCCGAGCACGATCGCGATCGGGATCACGGTGAAGATGCGGAAAGCGGTCGTCAGCCGGTTCAGCTGCCGGTCGGGGTACTCGACCGCGAAATCGAGTGGATAATCGGATGGCTGCATCTCTCTCCCTCCTCGTTGGACCGCTGAAGCGTCTCGCGCCGAGCGGCGGAAATCGGTTCGGTTCGGACAAGAAGGGCGATAGGGTCCTCGCGGTGACCGTGATCAGGGACTCGGGTCGCCGGGCCACCCTCCCGCCCTTCGGCGAGGAGCACGAGGAGTTGCGCGAGACCGTCGCCCGTTTCGTCGCCAAGGAGATCGCGCCGCACGTCGACGAGTGGGAGGCGGCGCGGGAGTTCCCGCGCGAGCTGTACTCGCGCTGCGCCGAGCTCGGCTTCCTCGGGCTGAAGTTCCCCGAGGAGCACGGCGGCCAGGGTGGCACCCACCTGCACGACGCGGTCTGGGTCGAGGAGCTGGCCCGCTCCGGCGGCTCGGGCGGGGTCGCGGCCGGGCTCAACGCCCATGCCTCGATCGCGATGCCGCCGATCTTCAACTTCGGCACCGAGGAGCAGAAGCAGCGCTGGCTGGTGCCGGGGATCGCCGGCGAGAAGATCGGCGCGCTGGGGATCACCGAGCCGGGCGCCGGCTCCGACGTCGCCGGCATCTCGACCACCGCCCAGCGGGTCGACGGCGGCTGGGTCGTCAACGGCGCCAAGACCTTCATCACCAACGGCGTCCGCGCCGACTTCCTCGTCTGCGCCTGCAAGACGACCGAGGATGGCGGCCACGGCGGCATCTCCTTCCTCGTCCTCGAGCGCGAGATGCCCGGCTACGAGGTGACGCAGAAGCTGGAGAAGATGGGCTGGCACTCCTCCGACACCGGCGAGCTGTCCTTCGCCGACGTCGAGGTGCCGGCGGAGAACCTGCTCGGCGAAGAGAACGGCGGCTTCAAGCTGATCATGGCCAACTTCGCCTGGGAGCGGCTGTTGATGGCGATCGGCGCCGTCGGCGCGATGCAGCGCCTGATCGAGACCACCGTCGCCTACGCGCTCGACCGCGAAGCCTTCGGCCGCCCGATCGGCAAGTTCCAGGCGATCCGCCACCAGGTGGCGGAGATGGCGACCCGAGCCGAAGCCTGCCGCGCCCAGACCTACGACGCCCTGCGCCTCTTCCACACCGGCCGAGACTGCATCCGCGAGGTCAGCATGGCCAAGCTCCTCACCCAGCGCGCCGCCGTCGAGATCGCCGACCAATCCCTCCAGATTCACGGCGGCTACGGCTACATGCGCGAGTACGGCATCGAGCGCGCCGTCCGCGACGCCCGCCTCGGCCCGATCGGCGGCGGCACCGACGAGGTGATGAAGGAGATCATCGGCAAAACGATGGGGCTGTAGGGGCCCCACCCGCGCGGCGCTACCGGCTGCCGCGATCCGTAGAGTCGAGCGCCGCGGTTCGGCAAGCCCAGCTCGCGAATATGTCCCGCGCGTCGCGGAGATCGCGCAGCCCGGCGCGCATGTTGCGTACGGACGTTCGGAGGTCTGACGCAGCGTGCTCAAACCTTGCGATCTCCAAGTAGATCTTCGACCGGGCCGACACCACGCCCGGCGCTCGCCGCTAGGTAGTTGATTGCGTCGAAGAGCTCTCGATCCGCTGCATCGCTTACAGGCTCGTCTTCGACGATGTCGAGAACTTGATTGAGGGCGGAATCGAATTCCCGATCGGGACGACGGGCCACGGTCGGGGAGATACGGGCGTTACGGGAAGCCGATCCCGTAGCCGAACGGGTAGAGCACTTCCTTCGACGGCGGCGGCTGCCTGACGGTCACCGGCAGCCTGCCGCCGGGGTCGATCTCGCCGAACAGGGCTTCCACCAGGGCGTCGAGCGAGACCGGCTGGTAGTCGAGGCTGGTGATAAACGTGGGGGCTGCGGGGAGGTAGGCGACGTCGTAGGGGGTGCCGACGGCGGCCACGACTACGGGCTTGCCGGTGGCGAGCAGGGCGTTGACGAGTTCGATCTGGCCGGGGCTGCCTGGGGTCCAGGCGTTGAAGGTCGAGATGACGACGAGGTCGCTCTGGCCGGCCTTCGCGACCGCCTCCGCGATCGCTTCCCGGCTCGGGGCGAACCCCGTGTCGAGCACCTGCGAGGTCAGGCCCCGGGCCGCGATGTCTGCGCCGATCGTCGCCGTCGTCGCCTCGCCGAACCCGGTGACGAGGACCGTCTGGCCGGTGTTCGGGGCGAGCGGCAACACCCCGGCGTCGTTCCTGAGCAGGGTGATCGAACGCTGCGAGGCGCTCCTGGCCACCGCCAGATGCTGCGGCGTGCCCACCACCCGCTTCACTTCCGACGACTGGGTGAACGGGCGCCGGGCGATCCCGAGCCGCCACTTCAGCCTCAGCGTCCTGACCACCGACGCCTTCAGCGCCCGCATCCGGTCGGGGTTGCGCTTGACCGCGCGCAGCACCGCCCGGCGCGCTTCGAGCAGGTTCGCGGGCGGCCTGTCCCTGCCTCCCAGCTGTTCGGGCTGGGCGATCTCCAATAGCTGGTCATTGCCCGCCCGCAGCGCTTTCAAAGCAACCTCGGCGGGGGAGAAGGCGCTGACCGAGGCGGCATCGAGCGCGTCGGTGATCGCCAGGCCGCGGTAGCCGAGGTAGTCGCGAAGCATTCCTTTGACCCAGAACGGGAGCAGGCTCGACGGGTACTTGGAGCCGGTGACATTGGGGAAGACGATGTGGGTGACCATCACCTGGTCGACCCCGGCCTCGATCGCCGCGGCCAGCGTCGGCATGTTCTCCCTCTTCACCTGGGCGAGGGTCTGGGGCGAGGAGACGACACCGTCGTCGGGGTCGGTGGCGACGTCGCCGAGGCCGGGGAAGTGCTTCGCCGTCGCGGCGACGCCCTTGGAGTTCGCCTGCGTCTGGTAGCCCTCAACCGCCGCCGTGCCGAACCTGGAGACGAAGCCGATCCGGTCGCCGAACGAGCGCACCCCGTCGGATTCGTTGAGCGGGTTGACGTTGACGTCGACCACGGGGGCGTTGTCGACGTTGACCCCCATCGCCCGCAGCTCCTCGCCGGTGATCCGCGCGGCCCGCCGGGCGAGGCCGACGTCGCGCGTGGCCCCGAGCGCCATATTCCCCGGGAATTCGGTGGCGGGCGGACCGATTCGCAGGACCTCGCCCTCCTCCTGGTCGGTGCTGATCAGCATCGGCACCCTCGAGTGCTGGTGGCGGGCGACGTGCTGGATGCCGTTGGAGAGGCCGACGATCTGTGCCGGGTCTTCCTCGTTGCTCGCCCAGTCGAAGTAGATGACCCCGCCCGGGTTGTACTTGCGGATCAGCTGGGCGATGTTGGAGACCCCGTAGAAGCGGCGGTTCAACCTGACCATGGCGGGGTCCTTGTCGTGGATCGAGCGGCCGAACCCGTTGACCACGAACAGCTGGCCGACCTTCTCCTTCAGGGTCATGCGGGCGAGCGACTGGCGGATCCAGGCCCGCTCGCCACGTGGCAGCCGGGCCGCCGAGGCCGAGTCGACCGCGAGTTGAACGACGAGGACGAGGCAGATGGCGACGAACGTGGCTGCAACCCACGCCTTGTCGAGCCGGACGCGCCCGATCGCGGAAGAGACGAGCACGGCGCCATTGTCGCACGGCGCCGGTCGAGGCACGGCGACTACCCGCGACGCTCGAACCAGGCGACGATCGCGGGCCAGAAGCGGATCAGGAGCGCGACCGCCACCGCGGCGACGACGAAGACCCAGCCGTTGCCGAGGGCGTGGTGGAGGAAGATGCGCTGGCCGAGGGCGAGGGGCACGACACCGATGGTAGGTGGGCCAACCCGCCGGCCGGGTAGGTTTGGAGCATGGAGGAGATCATCGACGGCGTCTTCCACTGGAAGGCGCCGCATCCGAAGATCGGGATCGAGGTGGACTGTCACTTCCTCGCCGCCTCGGGCACGGCGATCGACCCGCTGCTGCCGGAGGAGGGGATCGAGTGGTTCGAGGGCCGCGGCCTGGAGCGGATCGTGCTCTCCAACCGCCACCACCTCCGTCACGCGCCCGAGCTGGCCGAGCGCTTCGGCTGCCCGATCCTCTGTCACGAGGCCGGGCTGCACGAGTTCTCCGACGGGCCCGAGGTGCAGGGCTTCGCCTTCGGCGAGCGCTTGGCCGAGGACGTCGTCGCGCTGGAGATGGACGCGATCTGCCCCGAGGACACGGTGCTGCAGATCGAGCACGGCGGCGGCGCCCTGCTCTTCGCCGACAGCCTGATCAACTACGGCGAGGTCGGCTTCGTCCCCGACGATCTGATCGGGGACGACCCGAAGGGGGTCAAGCGCAGGATCCGTGAGCACTGCTCCGCGCTGCTCGACGAGCAGTTCGAGCACCTGCTGTTCGCCCACGGCGAGCCGCTGCTCGGCGGTGGCCGCGAGGCGCTGCGCGCCGTGGCGCAGGGCTGACGCTTCCCCAGCGGCGCGCTCAGTGGCCCGGGCCGGCCTCGCAGGAGTGGGAGCGGCCGATGCCGGGCAGGCCGTCGCAGTAGTCGTAGCCCGGCCCGCCGTAGAGCTGGTCAGCGCCCGGCCCGCCGTAGAGGCGGTCGTTGCCGGGGCCGCCGTGGCAGCCGTCTTCACCCGGCCCCATGACGCAGATGTCGTTGCCGGGGCCGCCCCAGCAGCCGTCGCTGCCGGCGCCGGTGTGGCAGTAGTCGTTGCCGGGGCCGCCGACGCAGTCGCTGTTCTGCTGCCCGGTGATGCAGACGTCGTTGCCGGGCCCACCGATGCAGCGGTTGCGCCGCGATCCCTGCGAGTAGCAGACGTCGCGCTCGCCGTTGCCGATGAACTTGTCCGAGCCGGCGCCGAGGTAGGCGACGACCGAGATCGGCAGGCGGTTGGCGATTTCGACCAAGTCGTTGCCGGGACCCATCTGGAACTCGATCTCGGAGGCGCCGCGCAGCGGGCAGACGGCGCGCATGCGGTTGGGCGAGAGGCTGCACCCGTGCGGCTGGGCGTGGGCCATCAGCCCTTCGACCACTATCCGCTTGCCGTCCGCGGAGACGGTCAGGTGGGAGCCCGAGTGGGCGCCGTAGACGACGATCGTGCCGGCGGGCGAGGCGGCCGTGGGCGTCGCCAGCATGGCGAGGGCCGCGATCGTCGCCACCAGCACCCGGTGGGCGATGCGCAATTCCATCCGCGGCCGATCGTAGAGGGGTGCGACCTTCGGCCTCCTCGCATCGGCCCGAAGACCCCACGAACGGCGGGGGGCGGACACCGGCATAGGATCGGGCCGTGATCTACCTGCTCAGGCACGGCGACGCAGAGAGCGGCGACGGCGACGACGCCGCGCGGCGGCTGACCGCCAAGGGCGAGCGTCAGGCTCGGGCGGCGGGCCTGACGCTGGCGGCGCTCGGAGCCACCGTCGACGCCTGCCTGACCAGCCCCAAGCTGCGGGCGACGGCTACCGCCCGGCTCAGCTGCGAGCCACTCGGCCTGACGCCGGAGACCGCGACCGAGCTGCGCGGCGGGCGCTTCGACGCGCTGGCGCTGGCGGCCGGACGTGGCGAGGTGCTCCTGGTCGGCCACGAGCCCGACTTCTCCGAGGAGGTGGCGCGGCTGACCGGGGCCAACGTGAAGCTGCGCAAGGGCGGCCTGGCGGTCGTCGACGGCTCGACCCTGGTCGCACTTCTGCGGCCGCGCGACCTCGCCGCGATCGCCGCCAGCGGCTGAGTCCCGACCAGACGCCGCTCGCCTCGTCAGGCGGCCCGGCGGAATCGTCCAGGACGGCCATGGCTTCGAGCTGGGACCCCCCCCCCCCGACGGAGCCGCCGGACCGGGGCGGGGTGCCTACGTTCCCTGCGTGAGGCCGGCCAGGCTCTCGGCGACGCCGCGCGACCAGGCGCGGATCTCGTCCCAGTCGCGGCGGTCGCGGAACTCGGCCGGAGTGTTGCTCACCATCGCCTTCTCGATCGGGCCGTGCGGTTCCTCGGGCAGCCGGCCACCGAAGACGACGTGGCCGCGGGCGCCGAGATCCTCGACCTTGTCGACGACCCGAGCCGGCTCCGTCCACGCCGGGTCGTCCTCGGCCGGGTCGCCGGCCGGCCCGGAGCTGAAGACCCAGAACGGCATCTCCTTCAACGCCTTGCGCTGCTTGCGGAGGAAGTGCTTGGCGTCGCCGCGCCAGCGTTTCATGTAGACGGCGCTGCCCAGGACGACCGCGTCGAAGCGGTCCAGCTCCTCGACCTCATCCGCCGGCTCGCAGCTGACGGCGAGGCCGGAGCGGCGCAGCTCCGAGGCCACGGTCTCGGCGATCTCCGCCGTCGACCCCCGCTTCGACGCGTAGGCGACCAGGACTCTCATCGCCCTCACCATGCCAGCGCCCCGACAGCTGACCATCGGGATTTCTCCACATCGCTCGTGGTCGGAACCACGTCGGCGCTAGACGAGCGTGACGACGCCGCGAATGACGAGGAGGGTGCCCACCGCGATGGCGAGAATTGCTGCCGCGTGGCGCCCGTTGCGCCCGAGCCAGGCTCGAAAACGGGTCACGGCGTCCTCGGTCCAGGCGGGTGCCACCGCGTAGCCGACCAGCGGCAGCTCCAGCAGCAGCTGCTCGATCAGGCAGAAGACGATCACCAGCAGCGCCATCTCGGCCGAGCTGGCGTCGAGCTTGGCGATCCGGTCGAGCCCGGCCAGGTAGGAGACGCCGGGGAAGCTGAGGACGACGCCGACGGCGAAGCTGACCCGGGCCGAGCCGCGGCCGAGCATCCGCTGCGGCCACGGTTCCTTCGGCTCGCCGTGCCGCTTTGCCTCCTTGCGTCGCTCGCGCCTCTCGCGCAGCCGCCCGTCGCGGCCACTGCGCAGGACGAAGCCGACGACCAGGGCGAGCGTGCCGAGGACCAGGTCCTCGGCCGGGTTGAGCGTGTGGCGGGCCGCTTCTTCGCTGCCCGACCCGTGCAACGAGAAGACGACCAGCATCCCGAGGCCGATGCTGGTCAGGTAGGCGCCGAGCATGTAGCCGAGCATCAGCTCCTTGGTCCGCGGCAGCAGCATCATCACCGTCACCGCCGCCAGCAGCGTCGGGTTGAACATCGACAACAGCGCCCATAGGAAGATGCTGCCGAGGTCGCCCACGGCGGCATTCTGACCGGGACGATGGACGCTGTTGGACAGCGGGCCCCACCCCGGCGCTCGATGTCGCCTCCGCCTGGCTCCCCGACGCCCGGGCCAGGGATCGCGGAGCGGCCTGGGAAAAGCCCCACGTGGCCGATTGGCCAGTCAACCAGGGTTGCGTCGATCCCTGTAGCCTCCGCGGCCGACTTCACGACCAAAGGAGACGGGTGCTCATGGGACTTCTGGACGGGAAAGCGGCGATCGTGACCGGGTCGGCGCGGGGAATCGGGCGTGCGACGGCGGAACTGTTTGCCGGCGAGGGCGCCAAAGTGCTGATCAACGACCTCGACGCCGACGTCGCCGAGCAGGCGGCCGCCGAGATCCAGGGCGAGACGGCCGTACATGCCGGCGACCTGACCAAGACCGGCGCCGCCGACGAGCTCGTCGCCGCCGCGGTCGACGCCTTCGGCGCCGTCGACATCGTCGTCAACAACGCCGGCTACACCTGGGACGGCGTCGCCCACCGGATGACCGACGAGCAGTTCCAGGCGATGCTCGACATCCACACCGTGGTCCCCTTCCGCGTCGCCCGGGCGCTCGCACCGCACTGGCGCGAGGCGGCCAAGGCCGAGCGCAACGAGGGCAGGGAGGTCTTCCGCAAGCTGATCAACGTCTCCTCGACCTCGGGGACGATGGGCAACGCCGGCCAGGTCAACTACTCGGCGGCGAAGATGGGCGTGGTCGGGGTCACCAAAACGCTGGCCAAGGAGTGGGGCCAGTTCAAGATCAACGTCAACGCGGTCGCCTTCGGCTTCGTCGAAACCCGCCTCACCGCGGCCAAAGAGGAGGGCGGCGAGATGACCGCTCCCGGCGGCGAGAAGATCGAGCTCGGCATCCCCGAGCAGATGCGCGCGATGGCCTCGGCGATCATCCCGCTCGGCCGCCCCGCCACGCCGACGGAGGCGTCGGGCCCAGTCCTGTTCCTCGCCTCGCCGCTCGCCAACTACATGCACGGCCAGGTGCTCAACGTGACCGGCGGCATGTTCGGCGGGATGTACACCTGAGCCAGGAAGCCGAAGGGCGGAGTCGCGGGCCCGCCTACCTTCGGCTGGGGGACCGGGTCTGGCCGGCTACGCGCCGATTCATGGGCGCCCACACGTTCCTCTACCGGAGGACGGGTGGGCGCCTCGGCCACTCGGTCCCGGGGGTGCGGGGGAAGATCCTCCTGCTCGACCACGTCGGCGCCCGCAGCGGCGCCAAGCGCACCTCCCCCCTCCTCTACGTCGACGACGGGCCGGACCTCGTCATCGTCGCATCCAAAGGCGGCTTCCCCAAGCACCCGGCCTGGTTCCACAACCTGATGGCCAACCCCGACACCACGGTGCAGGTCGGCTCCGAGGTGCGGCGGGTCCACGCCCGCGTCGCCGCCCCCGAGGCCCGCGACCGCCTCTGGGCGCTGGCCGTCCGCGGCTACCCCGGCTACGAGACCTACCGCGAGCGCACCGACCGCGAGATCCCGCTGGTCGTGCTCGAGCCGCGGTAGGCGGAGCGGCGGCGGTTAGGGGTTGCTCGGGACCAGGGGTTGCGTAGAGCGTCGGTGGAGCGCCCAAGGGACGGAAGCTTCGTCGTGGCGGAGGTTTTGCCCTCTATAGGGGGCACAAACTCCGCCACGCTCGCGGAGCGGGGAATAGGCCCCGCCGAGAGGCGCAACGGTTTGAGTCCTGGGCGGGGAGCCCCGGCGGTTTGAGCCTGGGGCGGGGAGCGCCGCCGGCGCCGTTACCTCTCGCGCCGCTCCTCGGCCAACGGCTCGCCCCCCTCGCCGGCGATCGCCTGCGGCGGCCAGGGGCCGGCCCAGTTGTCGCGGGCGCCGTCGATCGTGATCGTCGTCCCGGAGAAGAAGTCGCCGGCGGGCGAGGCGAGGTAGGCGACCAGCCAGGCCATCTCCTCGGCGCGGCCGGTGCGCTGCAGCGGGATCGAGTGGGCGACGTTGTCGACCACCTCCCGCGGGTACTTGGTCAGCAGCGTCTCGGTGGCGAAGTGGCCGGCGGCCAGCGAGCAGGTCTTGACCCCGAACCGCGCCCACTCGATCGAGAGCGTCCGCATCATGTTCTCGACCGCGGCCCGGGCAGCGCCGGAGTGGACCATCCCGGGCATCCCGTTGTGCGGGGAGAGGGTGACGCTCAGGACCTTGCCGCCGCCCTGCGGGATCATCGCCTTGGTCGCCGCCGCGTGGGTCATCAGCCAGGTGCCCTGGACGTTGAGGTCGATCACCGTGCGGAACCCCTTCGGCGTGATCGCCTCAGCCGGGCCGAGGAACTGCCCGCCGGCGTTGTTAACGAGGACGTCCACGCGGCCGTGGCGCTCCAGCACACCGTCGAAGAACCGCCCAACCGGCTCCTCCTCGCGGATGTCGAGCGGCTCGTGCTCGAAGCGGCCGGGCAGGCCCGCCGCCAGCTCGGCGGTCTCCGCCAGCGGCTCGGCACGGCGGCCGCAGCCGACCACGGTCGCGCCCAGGCGCGCCAGCTCGAGCACCGTCTCGCGCCCGAAGCCGGTGCCGGCGCCCGAGACGACACAGACGATGCCGTCGAGCAAACCGTCGCGAAATACCTGCGAATGCGACCTTTCAGTCATCTCCGGACAAGCCTATAGGCGGGCTGAGCGGCGGTAATGTGGCCTGACGATGAAGGTTCAGATCGAGCCGCAGCCGCTGCATGAGTCGCTCGCCGGCGGCACCCCCGGCGCCACGGTCACGGTCGAACCGATGGTCGCCGGCCATTGCAGCTTCCCGGCAGCGGCGATGGAAAGTCCCGGCGGCCGCCTCCTCGCCCCGCGGCTACTCTGGGCGATGCTCGCCGCCAAGGAACTGCGCCAGGTGCCGATCCCGGCCTTCCTGGTCCGCCACCCGAGCGCCGGCGCGATTCTCGTCGACACCGGCCTGCACCCCTCGATCGCCACCGGCGGCAAGGAGAACTTCGGCGGAATGGGCACCCGCATCGGCCAGCCGACGCTGGCGCCGGGCGAAGACGTGCCGGCGCAGCTGCGCTCGCGCGGCCTCGACCCCGGCGAGATCCCGGTCGTCGTCATGACCCACCTGCACCTCGACCACAGCTCGGCGATCTCCGAGTTCCCGCGCTCGACCTTCGTCCTCAGCGAGGCCGAGTGGGTCGCCGCGGCGCGCGGCCCCAAACCCACCCTCAACGGCTACCGCCGCTCCCACTTCGACTACGCCTTCGACTACCGCACCATCGATTTCGACCGCGGCGAGATCGACTCCTACGCCAGCTTCGGCCGCGCCTTCGACCTCTTCGGCGACGGCTCGGTCCGGCTCGCCTTCACCCCGGGGCACACCGCCGGCCACATGTCCGTGATCTGCCACCTCGGCCAGCGCGACTTCGTGATCGGCGGCGACGCGACCTACGTGCTCGCCCAGCTCGAGGGCGAAGCGCCGCTGCCGCCGCGCCCCTTCGACGCTCACAACTACCGCCGTTCGCTGCAGGAGCTGCGCCTCTTCCACCGCCAGTTCCCGGACGCGGTGGTCACGCCCGGGCACGATCCGGAGTTCTACTCCCGGATCGAGCGCCGTTACGAGTAGCCAGCTCGGCGTACATCCCCTTGACCCGGGCGAAGATCTCGGCTGCGGCCTCGAGCTGGCGCTCGCGGCTCGGCTCCCCTTCGGCCGCGAAGCTGATCGGCTCGCCGTACTGGACGGTCACCCTGGGGAAGCGCAGGCGCTTCCAGCGCCGCACCCCGGCGGAGCCGTAAATCGCCACGGGGACGATCGGCGCCCCGGTTTCCAGCGCCACCCGGCCCACCCCCGGTTTCGGCTCGCCCAGCTCGCCGGAGCGGGAGCGGCCCCCCTCGGCGTAGACCAGCAGCGTGTCGCCGCGGTCGAGGACCGCCCGGGCGGTCTTGAACGCCTCCTCGTCGCGGTGGCCGCGGCGAATCGGGAAGGCGCCGCCGTGCTTGTAGATGAAGGTGAGCACCGGCGGGCCGAACAGCTGCGACTTGGCCATGAAGCAGATCCGCCGGCGCAGGTAGACACCGGTGAAGAAGTGGTCCATCTGGCTGAGGTGGTTCGGCGCAAGGACGACGGCGCCGTGGCGCGGCACGTTGGCGAGGCCGATCGCCCGCACCCGGTAGATCAGGATCGTCGGCAGGCTGACGATCGCGCGGGAGAAGTTGTAGGTCCAGCCGATCTTGCGCCGCGCCGCCTCGTGGAACCGCGTGAAGTACTCCGCCGGGCGCGGGTCCTTGTAGACCTGTGGCTTCATGTCGGCCATGACGAGACGGCGGTTGGAACCCCGCCGTGTTCTGCCTACCCAGCCCGACCGGAGCGGTTACGCCCAGCCGCGCGAGCGTTCCACGGCCCGTCCCCAGTCGGCCAGCAGCGCCTCGCGCTCCTCCGCCCCCATCCGCGGCTCGTAGCGCGCCGCCTGCCGCCACATCTCCGCCACCCGCTCGCGGCTCCAGGCGCCGATCGCGATCCCGGCCAGGTAGGCGACCCCCAGCGCGGTGGTCTCGGCGATCTCGGGGACGACCACCGGCGCCCCGAGCACGTCGGCCTGGAACTGCATCAGCCAGCGGTTGGCGACGGCGCCGCCGTCGGCCTTCAGCACCTCCAGGCGCTCGCCGCTCGCCGCCTCCTGGGCGCGCACGGCGTCGACGGTCTCGTAGGCGATCGCCTCCAACGCCGCCCGCGCCAGGTGGGCGCGGCCGCTGCCACGGGTCAGCCCGACGATCGTCCCGCGCGCGTAGGGGTCCCAATAGGGCGAGCCCAGGCCGGTCAGGGCCGGCACGAAGTAGACGCCGTCGTTGGAGCCCAGCGAGGCGGCCAGAGCCTCAGTCTCCCCCGCATCCTCGACGATCCCCAGCCCGTCCCGCAACCACTGCACCGCCGCCCCGGTGACGAAGATCGACGCCTCCAGCGCATAGGCGACCTCCCCGTCGACCCCCCAGGCGACGGTGGCGAGCAGGCCCTCGGGGGCGACCGGCGGCTCGGGGCCCGTGTTGAGCAGGACGAAGCTGCCGGTGCCGTAGGTGTTCTTCGCCATCCCCGGCCGCAGGCAGGCCTGGCCGAACAGCGCCGCCTGCTGGTCGCCGGCGACCCCGGCCACCGGCACCTCGCCCCCGAACTCGGCGGTGGTGCCGAGGACGTGAGAGGAGGGCAGCGGCCGCGGCAGCCGCTCCGGGTCGACGCTCATCAACCCGCACAGCTCCTCGTCCCAGGCAAGACGGTGGATGTCGAACAGCATCGTCCGCGAGGCGTTGGAGTAGTCGGTGACGTGGTTGCCGGTGAGCTTGAACAGCAGCCAGGAGTCGACCGTGCCGAAGACCGCCCGCTGCGCCCGCTCGGCGTTGGCCAGCAGCCACTCGATCTTGGTCGCGGAGAAGTAGGGGTCGATCGTCAGCCCGGTGCGCTCGCGCACCAGCGCCTCGTGGCCGGCCTCCCGCAGCTCCTCGCAGCGCGTCGCGGTGCGGCGGTCCTGCCAGACCAGCGCCCGGTGAACAGGCTCGCCGGTCACCGGGTCCCAGGCGACGACGGTCTCGCGCTGGTTGGCGATCCCGATCGCGTCGAGCTGCGCCCCCTCGATCCCGGCGGCGGCGATCGCCTCGCCGGCGACCCGCCGCGTCACCTCCCAGATCTCGGCCGCGTCGTGCTCGACCCACCCTGGCCGCGGAAAGTGCTGCTCGAACTCCGAGTAGGAGCGCCCGGCGATCCGCCCCTCGGCGTCGAAGACTAGGCAGGTGGTCCCGGTCGTTCCCTGGTCGATCGCGAGGATCACCGTCGGGAGGCTATGCCGTGGACAGGCGGCCAGCTACGGTACGAGCATGTACTCAGATTGGTCTGGCTGACCGCGTGGACTGCCGCCACCGCTCTGGTTATCGTGAGTGTCGGGATGGCGTCGACCGAACCAGGTATCCGTCCGAAACGCCTGTTTCCCCGACTCACCGGCGGGGCGGGTCGGATGACGCCCGAGCGCGTCGCCCAGCACCAGAAGGCGCGCCTGGAGGGAGCAATGGTCGAGGCCGTCGCTCGCCACGGCTATGCGGAGACGACGCTGCGCGAGCTGGTCACCCTCGCCGGCGTCTCGAAGAGCACCTTCTACCAGCACTTCGAGAGCAAGCAGGACTGCTTCCTCGCCACCTTCGACGAGATCGTCGCCCAACTCGGCTCCCGGGTCGACACGGCCCACGGCCGCGACGGCGGCATGCGCGAGCGGATGCGGGGCGCCCTCTCCGCGTTCATGAGCCTCTCGGTCGAGGAGCCGGCCGCGGCCTCTTTCGTCGCCGTCGACTCACTGACCCTCGGCGCCGCCGGGGTCGCGCACCGCGAGCGGGCGTCGCTGGCCTTCGAGGCAATGCTGAAGCAGAGCTTCGACGAGTCGCCAGCCGAGCGCGAGGTCTCGCCGGTGGTCGTGATCGCAATCATGGCCGGGGTCCGCGGCATCGTCTACCGCTACATCCGCTCCGGCCGGGCGGAGCAGCTCCCGGGCCTCGTGGACGTCCTCGCCGACTGGGTCCTCTGCTATGAGGAGCCCGACGACGAGGTGACCCGCAGGGCGGTCGCAGCGGCGGCCCAGCCGATCGACCGGGCCGAGCTGTGGGCCCACCGCGAGGACTCCCCGCAGCCGGGCCGGAACGAGCCTCCCGACAGCCCCCGCAGCCGCGCCAGCCTGACCCAGCGCGAGCGCATCGTCCGCGCCGCCGCTGCCGTCGTGGTCCGCAGCGGCTACGCCGCGCTCAGCATCCCAGCCATCTCCCGCGCGGCCGGAGTCTCGAACCAGACCTTCTACGAGCAGTTCGACAGCAAGCGTGACGCCTTCCTCGCCTCCTTCGAGATCCTCGTCGCCGAGGCCCTCGGCACCGCCGCCGCCGCCTTCCAGCGCGAGCCGCAGAGCCCGGAGGCGATCGGGGCTGGCGTCCGCGCGCTGCTGGAGGAGATCGCCGCCAACGAGCCCTTCGCCCGCCTCGCCTTCTTCGAGCTGCCGACGGCGGGCCCGGCCGCGCTCGACCGCGCCGACGCGATCCTCGACGGCTTCACCGAGTTCCTCACGCACGGCGCCGCCCCCGGCGAGATCGGCGAGCCGCCGCCGCAACCGATCCTGGCCGCGATCCCAACCGGCATCTGGACGGTGATCCAGCGCGAGCTCGCCCACGGCCGCACCGCGGAGCTGCCCGAGATGGCGCCGGAGCTGGTGCGGATCGTGCTGGCGCCGTTCGCCCGGGACCAGCCGGGATAGTCGCCCACCGCGGAGCGGCGCCTCGACAAGAGGAAAGAGGACGAGTCAGCGACCACGGGCGCGTGCGAGGTAGGCACGCGCGAAGTCGCGCAGCTGCGCCCCCCGGTGGGCGAAGCCGGCGGCCGTGCGGCCACTCGCCCGGTGCTCCAGATCAAGCTCGTACTCGCCCAGGCGGTAGCCGGCGCGCACCGCGTCAACCGTCATCCCGACCTCCATCCCGAAGCCGGCGGCGAAGGGCAGGCAGGCGCGCAGCGCCTCCACCCGCAGCGCCCGCTGGCCGGAGATCGGCGCCGCGGTCTCGGCGCCGCAGAGCCGCCGGATCGCCCAGTGGGCGAAGCCGAGCGCCAACCCGAAGCCGCCGCCGACGCGGCGCGAGAACGAGGCGACCGCGAGGTCGCAGTCTCCCCGCGCGACCGCCTCCACCAGCGGCCCCAGCCGCGCCGCCGAAGCGCCGAGGTCGCCGTCGCAGAGCAGGACGACGGCGGGCACCGGCTCGGCGCTCAGCGCCGCCTCCACCGCCGCGGTCACGTTCGCGCCCTTGCCGTGGGGCCTGCCACGGCTCACCACCTGGGCCCCCGCCGCCATCGCCAGCTCGGCCGTGCCGTCGGTCGAGGCATCGTCGCCGACCCAGATCGCCGCCTCGGGGAAGACACCGCGCAGCGCCGACACCGTGGCCGCGATCCGGTCGGCCTCGTTGCGCGCCGCGACGACGATCGCGAGCTGGGCGTCCCTGGCGGCGGCTTCCAGTCCCATGGTGCGGATATTGTCCCCGCCCATGCCAGACATCGAGGCTCACATCACCGGCAACGTGTGGAAAATCGAGGTCGCGGTCGGCGACCAGGTGTCCGACGGCGACACCGTCGTCATCCTCGAGTCGATGAAGATGGAGATCCCGGTCGAGACCGAAGACGACGGGACCGTGAAGGAGATCCGGTGCGAGGAGGGCCAGTCGGTCAGCGAAGGCGACGTCCTCGTCGTCCTGGAGTAGAGCGACCGTGAACGAGCGGCTCGCCGGCGGCAAGCTGATCCTCGACCGGCCGGCCGAGGCGGTCGCGCGGCTGCGGATCTCCAACCCCGACCGCCGCAACGCCCTCGACCACGAGATCCTCGACGCGATCGCCGAGGTGCTGCCGAACCTCGACCGCGGGATCGAGACCCGCTGCGTGATGATCACCGGCGCGCCGCCCGTCTTCTCCGCCGGCTACGACATCACCACGATCCCCGACGAGAGCTTCGAGCGCGACGCCGAGGCACTGGTCGCCCACCCCTTCCACGCGGCGATGGAGGCGATCTCCTCCCACCCCTGGCCGACCTTGGCGGCGATCAACGGCCACTGCATGGGCGGCGGCCTCGAGCTGGCGATCACCTGCGACCTGCGGATCTGCGCCGCCGGGGCGAAGCTGGGGATGCCGCCGGCCAAGCTCGGGTTGATCTACGGCCACACCGGCCTGCGCAAGTTCCTCGACACCATCGGCCTGGCGCGAACCAAGGAGCTGTTCCTCACCGGGCGCAATCTCGACGCCGAGCGGGCCGAGCGCATCGGCCTCGTCAACGAGGTGATCAGCGACGACCGCCTCGGCCACGAGTCCGTCCAGCTGGCGGCGTCGATCGCCGCCAACGCGCCGCTCTCCCTGCGCGGCAACAAGCGGGCGATCGAGACGCTGAACGCCTGCCCGGCCCTCAGCGAACAGCAGGAGGCGGGGCTGATCGCCCTGCGCGAGTCCTGCTTCTCCTCCGAGGACTTCCGCGAGGGCATCCGCGCCTTCGGCGAGAAGCGGGCGCCGCGCTGGACAGGACGGTGAGCGCGGCGGCCCGCCGGGCGCTGGCCGCCTCGGACTCGACGATGGCGGCGCTGATCGAGCGGGTCGGCGAGATCGACCTGGAGACGCGCCTGCGCCGACGCAGCGAGGAGCGCCCCGCCGACGCCTACGGAGCGCTGCTGCGGGCGATCGTCGGGCAGCAACTCTCGACCAAAGCGGCGCGGACGATCTACCTGCGGGTGCTCGACCTCTTCGCCGGCACGACCCCCTCGCCCGAGCAGCTGCTCGAGGCATCGGAGGCCGACCTGCGCGGGGCCGGCCTCTCCGGCCGCAAGGTCGAGTACGTCCGCGACCTCGCCGCCCACATGCTCGACGGCGAGCTCGAGCTCGACCGCCTCGGGGAGCTTGGCGACGAGGAGGCGATCGAGGAGATCGTCGCGGTCCGCGGCCTCGGGCGCTGGACGGCGGAGATGTTCCTGCTGTTCCACCTCGAGCGGCCCGACGTCCTCTCCGGCGGCGACCTCGGCATCCGCAAGGCGATCCAGCTCGAGTACGGCCTCGAGCAGATGCCGCCACCGCAGCGCGTGCTCGAGATCGGCGAGCCCTGGCGCCCCCACCGCAGCCTCGCCTCGCTCTACCTCTGGGAGTCGCTCCACAACGCTCCGGTCGACTGATCGCCCGCACAGGCCGTCCCAGGCTCAATCTCGAGCGCCCCGGCGCCGACAAGCAAAAGATGAGACTGCGCTTTTGGATCGGCCTCGCCGCGGTGTTCCTGATCGCCGCCGGCTCGGTGACCTTGGCGATGCTCGTCTACGAAGGCGACAACTCCGACTTCCACAAGATGCAGCACGACGAGGCCGTCCGCGCCGCCCACCAGACCGAGGCGGTGGCCAGCCTCTCGGTCGGACAGCTATCCAGCGCCGCCGCCTTCTTCCAGGCCGACCATCGCTTCAGCGCCCACCAGTTCGACGTGATCGGCGGCGCCCTGCTGCGGCAGGACGCGCTGACCGCCACCGCCTTCATCCGGCGCGTGCCGCTCGCCGACCGCGCCCGCTTCGAACGCCGGCACGGGTTCGAGATCGTCGAACGCGCCCCCGACGGGCACCTGCGGCGGGCCGGCCGGCGCCCTGTCTACTACCCGGTCACATACGTGGTCGCCAAGCGCGGCGGCAAGCGGGCCGTCGGGTACGACGTCGGAGTCGACCCCGCACGCGGCCCCTACCTGCGCCAGGCACGCGACAACGGCCGGGCGGTGGCGACCCCGGCGGAGCCGCTCGTGCTCGGCGGGCTCGGGATAGTCGTCAGTCGCGCCGTCTACCGCGACGGCGCCCCGACCGCGACGGTCGCCGAGCGCCGCCGCGCCCTGATCGGCTTCGTCGCCGGCAGCTTCCGCGTCACCGACCTCGCCGCCACCGGGGTGGCCGCGGTCCCCGGCACCACCCAGGTCCAGGTGCGGGTTTCGAAGCAGACGGTGGTGGGGCCGCAGGGCAGGCTCGAGGACCCCGCCTCGGCGCCGATCCACATCGCCGACCGGACCTGGATCATCGTCGTCCGCGATCCCAACCGGCCCGACTTCGTCCTGCCGCTCCTGTTCGCCCTGGTCGGGATCGCCCTCGCCCTCCTGCTCGGGGCGCTGATCCTGCTCTGGCGCCGTGACGATCGGATGCGCGATCTGCAGCGCGAAGCCAGCCACGACTCCCTGACCGGGCTGAAAAACCGCCGGCGCTTCGAGGAGGAGCTGCGGACGGCGATGGCGCGCAGCCGCCGCGATCGCACCACCGGGGCCCTGCTGATGATCGACCTCGACCATTTCAAGCAGGTCAACGACAGCCACGGGCACCCCGCCGGCGACCGCCTGATCGAGGGGATCGCCGGCGTCCTGCGACGCCGCACCCGGGAGGGCGACGTGCTGGCGCGCCTCGGCGGCGACGAGTTCGCCGTCGTCCTTCCCCACTGCAGCCGCAGCGAGGCGCTGGTCGTCGCCGAGGCGATCGCCGAGGCGATCCGGAGCCACCAGTCCGAGCACGGCGACGTGCCGCCGGTCACCGCCAGCGTCGGCGCGGCGATGTTCGGCGACGACCCGCGACTCAGCTTCGCCTCGATCGTCTCCGAGGCCGACGCGGCGATGTACGCGGCCAAGGACAAGGGCCGCGACGGCGTCTGCGTCTTCGACCCGGTCGCGATCCGTGGCGACGGCGAGGGCGTTCGCTGACGCTCAGCGGGCGCGCAGCCGGCTGCGGAGGTCGAGCACCCGCCCGGCGGCGTCCTCGAACTCGGCCCGATCGAGGCTGCCGCGGCGCAGGGCGGCGACGAGGGCGTGCCGTGCCGCTTCCGCCGACCCGAGGTCGGTGAAGAGGAGCAGGTCGGCGCCGGCGCGGGCGGCGGCGACGCCGGCCTTCGCGGGCCCGCCGAAGGCGCGCACCGCGACCGTTTCCAGGGCGTCGGTGATCGTCACCCCCTCGAACCCGATCCGGTCGCGCAGCTCGCCGGTCGCGATCGCCCGCGAGAAGGCGGCGGGCTTCGAGGAGAGCGCCGGGTAGATCGCGGTGCTGAGCATCACCAGGTCGCCGCCGGCGCGGGAGAAGGGGCGGTAGGGCGCCTCGTCGACGCGGCGCAGCACCCGCTTGGAGAGGTGGATCCGCTGGACCGCGAAGTCGGTGTTTTCGGCCGCCGCCCCGAGGCCGGGGAAGTGCTTGCCGGTCGCCGCCACGCCACCGCGCTGGAGGGCCGCCGCGAAGGGGACGGCGGTGGCGCTGACGCGGGCAGCGGTGGAGCCGAAGCCGCGTTCGGTTGCGGCGATCGTGCCGCCCGGGCGAGCGACGTCGAGCACCGGCGCCAGGTCGACGTTGACGCCGACGTCGCGCAGGCTCGCTGCGGTCATGCGGCCCTGGCGGGCGCTGAAGGAGGCGCCGCGGGCGCCCATCTGCGCCGCCGAGGCGGTGGGCGCGCCGCTGACCCGCTTCACCAGCCCACCCTCCTGGTCGACCATGATCAGCAGCGGCCCGCGCAGCCCCGCCGGGCGCTGGATCGCCTGCAGCCTCGCGATCAGCCGGCGGCCGGCGGCGCGGGTCGGGAAGCTCTCGGCGAAGAGGATGACGCCGGCGACGTGGCCCCGGCGGATCGCCCGCCCGAGCGCGGCCGGGACCGCCGTCCCCTTCACCCCGACCACCACCCGCTCGCCGGCCAGTCGCGGCAGCGGCAGGCCTTCGGCGACGCTCGGGCGCGGCGGCGTGCTGCCGCCCGGCGTCGCGCCGAGTGCGGCGCCGATGGCGAAAGCGCCGGCCGCCAGGCCGGCAAGGATGCCCAGCACCAGGCGTCGCCGTCGCGCTCTCGCTCGCCGCACGGCTCGAAGCTAGCGCGATCGCGGCGATCGCGGCGGGCGCGCGGGAGGCGGCGGTTTGGGAGATGCCCCATATGAGGCCGCGCCCGCGAGCCCGTTTGTCCGGCTCGCAACCTAACCTGGTGACCAACCCGTCCCCCCGGAAAGGGTCCCCCATGCCATCGCTCATCACCTTCGACGAAGCCTTCGCCTACGGGCAGCGGACCGCGCACGACGAGATCGAAGCGCTGGTCGAACGCGCCTGGGAGGTGCGGGTCGAGAACTTCGGCAACTCCACCGACATGTGCTCGCTGGTCAACGCCAAGTCGGGCGGCTGCGCCGAGGACTGCGGCTTCTGCGCCCAGTCCCGCTACGCCGAGGCCGACACGCCGATGCACGCGATGATGGAGCCCGAGCAGATCCTCGAACACGCGAAGGCGGCCGAGGCGGCCGGTGCCCACCGCTTCTGCATGGTCACCCAGGGACAGGGCCTCTCCAAACGGGACTTCCAGAAGATCCTCGAGGGGGCCGAGCTGGTCGCCGAGCAGACCAATCTCAAGCGCTGCGCCTCGATCGGCCACATGTCGGCCGAGCGCGCCAAGGCGCTGAAGCAGGCCGGGATCCAGCGCGTCCACCACAACGTCGAGTCGGCTCGCTCCTACTACCCGGAGGTCTCCACCACCGTCCGCTACGAGGGGCGGCTGCGGACGATCCAGGCGGTCAAGGAGGCCGGGTTGGAGACCTGCGTCGGCGGCATCCTCAACCTCGGCGAGACGCCCGAGCAACGGGTCGAGATGGCCTTCGAGCTGTCGGAGATCAATCCCACCTCGGTGCCGATCAACCTGCTGATCCCGAAGGAGGGGACCAAGTTCGGCGACCGCGAGGTGATGGATCCCTGGGAGGTCGTGAAGTGGATCGCGATCTTCCGGCTGATCATCCCCGGCGCCCTCTTCCGCCTCTGCGGCGGCCGGGTCGAGAACCTCGGCGAGCTGCACAAGCTGGCGGTCAAGGCCGGCCTCAACGGGGTGATGATGGGCAACTTCCTCACCACCCTCGGGGCCGAGCCGGCCGAGGACCGGGCGATGTTCGAGGAGCTCGGCCTGAACGTGGCGCGCCAGGACGACAACGGGGCCAACCCGCGCCCCGACAACCGCTCCGGCTGGCTCGAGGGCGAGGCGCCGGAGACGCCGATGGACGAGCTGGTCGACCACCAGGACGAAGCCACCTTCTGGGACCCCTCGACCCAGCTGCGCGTCGTCAAGAAGGTGAAGAGGGCGCCCAGCTACCCGAGCGCGGCGTGAGCGACGTCGCGGAGCGGCTGGAGGAGCTCCGCGAGCGGGGGCTGCACCGGCGGCTGCGGCTGGTCGAGAGCGCCCAGGGCCCGCGGGTGACGCTGGACGGCCGCGAGGTGCTGCTGCTCTGCTCCAACAACTACCTCGGCCTCGCCGACGACGCGCGGGTGCGCAAAGCCGCGGCCGAGGCGGCGCTGCGCTGGGGCGCCGGCGCCGGCGCCTCGCGCCTGATCTCCGGCACGATGGAGCCGCACCGGCGGCTGGAGGCGAGCCTGGCGGAGTTCAAGGGCTACCGGGCGGCACTGCTGTTCGGCTCCGGCTACCTCGCCAACACCGGCGCGATCGCGGCGCTGGCCAGACGCGACGAGGTCGTCTTCTCCGACGAGCTCAACCACGCCAGCATCGTCGACGGCTGCCGGCTCTCGCGGGCCGAGACCTTCGTCTACCGCCACGGCGACCTCGAGCACCTGGAGTGGGGCCTGCGCGAGGCCGCCGGCCGCGGCGCCCTGATCGTCACCGACGGGGTCTTCTCGATGGACGGCGACGTGGCGCCGCTGCCGGGGCTGGTGGAGCTGGCGCAGCGGTACGGCTGCCGGCTGATGGTCGACGAGGCCCACGCCACCGGCGCGATCGGCCCCGGCGGTCGCGGCTCGGTCTCCGCCGCCGGCCTGGCCGGCGAGGTCGACCTGGTCGTCGGCACCCTGGGCAAGGCGCTCGGCTCCTACGGCGCCTACGTCTGCGCGGACCCCGAGACGGTCGACCTGCTGGTCAACACCGCCCGACCCTTCATCTTCTCGACCGCGCCCCCACCGCCCGCCGTGGGCGCCGCGGCCACGGCCCTGGAGCTGCTGCGCGCCGAGCCGGCGATGGTCGCGCGCCTGCAGGAGAACGCCGCGGCCCTGCGTGAGGCGCTGGCCGCAGAGGGCCTCTCCGCGGGCGGTTCGTCGACCCAGATCGTCCCGATCGAGGTCGGCGAGGCGGAGCCGACGATGGCGCTCTGCGAGCGGGCGCTGGAACGGGGCGTCTTCGCCCAGGGGATCCGGCCGCCCACCGTCCCCGAGGGCTCCTGCCGGCTGCGCTTCACGGTGATGTCCACGCATGAGCCCGGCGAGCTGCGCCGCGCCGCCCGCGAGGTCGGCGCCGCCGCCCGCGAGGTCGGGCCGGCCGCCGTCCCGGCCTGAGAGACCCGGCGTGGGCGAGCCCACACAGGCCCGCGGGGCCTTCGTCGCCGGCACGGGCACCGAGGTGGGCAAGACCATCGTCGCCGCCGTCCTCGCCCACACCCTCGCCGCCGAGGGCCGCCGGGTCCACGTCTTCAAGCCAGCCGTGACCGGCCTCGCCGAACTGCGCACCGACGGGCCGATTTCGGGAGAAATGGGCCCGTTTTCGGCCCGTCGACAGCTGGCTGACCATGAGCTGCTGCGGCTGGCGAGCGGCTCGCGCCAAAGCGACGCGGAGATCGCTCCCTACCGCTATGACCCGCCCGCCTCGCCCCACCTGGCGGCGCAGCTGGCCGGCGGGGAGGTCAAGCCCGAGCGACTGCGCGAGGCCGCCCGCGCCGCGGCTGCCGGAGCCGACTTCCTCGTCTGTGAGGGAGTCGGCGGCCTGCTCGTCCCGCTCTCGCTCGACTACTCGGTGCGCGACCTCGCCGCCGACCTCGGCTACCCGCTGGTGGTCGTCTCCCCGCCCGGGCTAGGCACGATCAACCACACCCTGCTGACGATCGACTCGGCCCGTGCCGCCGGCCTCGAGGTCGCGGCCGTCGTCCTCAACCCCTGGCCAGCCGAGCCGAGCGCGATCGAACGCGACAATCGCCGGACGGTCGCGGCCCTCCGTAACGTCCCGGTCCTGACCCTCCCCCCCCTAGACCCCACCAACCCCGCCACCTGGCCCCCCGTCAACCTGCCGCCGACGGGACGATTTCGGGAGACATAGGCGCGTTTTCGGCCCGTCGGCCGGCGTCAGGTGATTACGTCGAGGGTGGTGGAGGTGAGCTCGACCCTGTGGCCGGCCGCCGCGGCCGCCGCGGCCGCAGCCTCGGGGTCCGCCGGCGCCTGCTTCTCCAGCAGCAGGACCCGGGCGACGTCGCCACGGACGGCCTTGGCCATGTGGGAGACGGCCTTGCGCTTGCCGCCCTGCTCGCTGAAGGCGCGCACCGCCAGCAGGGTCGCCCGCTTCGGCTTCCAGGCCGCCGCGTAGGCGGCGGAGCGCATGTCGACCACGAGGTCTCCGTCCTCGTCGGGCATGGCCTCCGCCAGCGCCGGGCGCCACCAGGCGGCGAGCGGGCCGATCCCGTCCAGCCGCGCCTTGGCCGAGAGGCGGTAGTACGGGATCCGGTCCTCGGGCCGCAGCACCCCCCACAGCGCGCTGGCGATCAGCACCCGACGCCGCGCCGCCGCCGGCAGCTCGGGCAGGCGCAGGTGGTCGTAGAGGACGCCGCTGTAGACCGCGGCCGCCGGCGCCGCGGGCGCCTCGCGCAGCCCCGCGTCGACCGCCACCTCCCCCGCCTGCCCGGCGGACACGCCCAGCATCTTCACGGCGTCCTCCCGCGGCAGGCCGGCGAGACCCACGAGCGCGTCGAGCAGCGCCTCGCGCCGCTCCCTCAGCCGCTCCGCGAAGACGAGCGAGCCCAGCTCAACCGGCTCGCCCGTGGCGGGCGCGGCCTTTCCCTCCGACGGGGGCAGCAGGACGAACATCGACTCCGGGCCCGGCGGCGCTACGCGGCCGGGACGGTCTCCTGGGAGTCCTTTGCCTCCTCGGCCACCACCGCCGAGCCGCCTGGGTTTACCTCGGCCTCCGCCGCCTCGAGGGTCGTCTTGGTCCCCTTCTTGCCCCGGATCGCGATCGCCCCGACGGCAGCCCCGAGCAGGGCGACGAAGGCGGAGACCGTCATCGCGTGGCTGAGCGCGTATACGAACGCTTCGCCCCCGGCCTCGGCCACCTGCTTGGCCTGCGCCGCGTCGAGCCCCGGAACATGCCCGGCACCGCCGCCGCCGAGCTGGTCGGCGACCGCGCTGCGCTGAGCCGCGCTGATCCCGGAGCCGCTCAGCAGCGAGTCCAGCTTCGAGCCGACCAGCCCCTGGAAGATCGCCCCGGTGACGGCGATGCCGAGGCTGCCGCCGACCATCCGGAACATCGAGAGGACGCCGGAGGCGATCCCCGCTTTCTGGACCGGGACCGCGTTCATCGCGGTGCTGGTCATCGGCGACATGGTCATCGCGATCCCGAGGCCCAGCAGCACGAAGCCGGGCAGCAGGTCGAGGTAGGTGGAGTCGACCGCGATCCCGCTGAAGGAGAACAGCGAGGCGGCGACCAGGAGGAGGCCGGCGACGATCAGCCAGCGCGGCCCGATGCGGTCCGAGAGCCGTCCCGCGACCGGCGCAACCGCGACGATCATCAGCGTCGAGGGCAGGAAACGGACGCCGGCTTCCAGCGGCGTGTAGCCGAGGATGTCCTGCATGTAGAGGGCGAGGAAGAAGAAGACGCCCATCATCGCGAAGGTGATGATCAGCGCCACCACGACGGCGGCGAGGAAGTTGCGGTCGCTCAGCATCTCGAACTGGACCACCGGCGCCTTGACCCGCCGCTCGACCCAGACGAAGGCGGGCAGCGCCACCGCCGCGAGGACGATCAGGCCGATGACCTGGGTCGACCCCCAGCCCCAGCCATTGCCCTCGACCAGGGCCAGGACCAGGGCGGTCAGGCCGACGGTGAGGACGGCGACGCCGGGGTAGTCGACGTCGCGGCCGACCGAGCTGTCGCGGGACTCGCGCACCGCGAAGCTGGTCGCGATGACGGCGCCGATCGCGACCGGGATGTTGATGTAGAAGATCGCCCGCCAGGTCACGTGCTCGGTGAGGAAGCCGCCGAGCACCGGCCCGATCGCCAGCGCCAGGGCCGAGACGCCGGCCCACATCCCCATCGCTTTGCCACGCTCGGACGCCGGGAAGGCGTCGGTGATGATCGAGAGCGTCCCCGGCATCATCAGCGCCGCGCCGACGCCCTGGACCACCCGGCTGACGACCAGCGCGGTCTCGTCGGGCGCGAGCCCGGCGGTGGCCGAGGAGCCGGCGAAGATGACGACACCGGTGAGGAAGAGGCGCCGCCGGCCGAAGATGTCGCCGAGGCGACCGCCGGTCGCCAGCAGCACCGCGAAGGACAGCGTGTAGCCGTTGATCGTCCACTCCAGGCCGGAGATCGAGGCGCCGAGGTCCTTCTGGATCGACGGCAGGGCGACGTTCACGACCGTGTTGTCGAGCATGATCATGAACAGCGCGAAGCACATCGCCCCGAGCGTCCACCACTTGCGGTTGTCGTCGGTGATCAGGTGGCGGTAGCGGGTCAAGCGGGGTCACTTCCCTTCAGGTGCTCATAGGTCTGGGCGATGTCCTCGCGGTCCATCAGCGAGTCGACGGCGGCGTCGAGCTTTTCTCGCTGGGCGGCGCTGAGGGTGGCTGAGAAGGCCGCGATCCCGGCCCGGCGGACGGTGACGAGCGTGTCGACCAGCCCCGTGCCCTTGTCGGTGATCCGCACCTGGCGCACGCGGCGGTCGTCGGGGTCCTCGACCCGCGTCGCCAGCCCCTCCTTGACCAGGGCGTCGACCGCCCTGCTCATCGACGGGACCGAGACGCCAAAGACCTCGGCCAGGTCGCCGACCTGCCAGGTCGCGGCCTCCCCCCCCAGCCCGCCCAGCTCCAGCAGCGCCTTGCACTGGGTCATCGAGAGGCCGCACTCCTCGATCACCCGCAGCTGGTTGCCGCGGTCGTAGAGGAAGAGGTGGCGCAGCAGCGCGGTCAGCCGCGCGGCGGTCTCCCGCTCGGCCGGTCCGGCCTGCGCGGCCATCGCCTTCACGTCGCCAGATTGCACGCTCGCAATAGTTGCACAGGCACAACTATTTCTCCAGGGCAATAGTTGCTCCCGTGATCGATATCACGCATGTTGCTTCCCCCAAACCCCCCGATTCGGCGGGTCCCGTTCCAGCCGGAACCGGGGCTAGTGTCAGATCGGATGTCGGTGGACTTCACCCAGCTCGACCGCGACAACGTCTGGCACCCCTTCACCCAGCAGCGGGGATGGAGCGAGGAAGAGCCGCTGATGATCGAGAGCGGCGAGGGCTCCTACCTCTTCGACGTCGATGGGAACCGCTATCTCGACGGCACCGCGGCGCTCTGGTGCAACGTCCACGGCCACCGCCACCCGGTGATCGACCGCGCCGTGCGCGAGCAGCTCGACCGCATCGCCCACACGACGATGCTCGGCCTCAGCCACCCCGGCGCCGCCGAGCTGGCCGCCCGCCTGGTCGAGATCACGCCCGCCGGCCTGTCCCGCGTCTTCTACTCGGACTCCGGCTCGACCGCGGCCGAGATCGCGGTCAAGATCGCCTTCCAGTACCAGCAGCAGCGCGGCGGCGAGCACGCCCGGCGGACCTCCTTCGTCCGCCTCCGCGAGGCCTACCACGGCGACACGATCGGCTCGGTCTCGGTCGGCGGCATCGACCTCTTCCACTCGACCTACCGGCCGCTGCTGTTCGCCACCCACGCCGCCGAGCCGGGCGACGCCGCCGACCTCGAGCGGATCCTCGCCGCTCACGGCGAGGAGGTCGCGGCGGTGATCGTCGAGCCGCTGGTCCAGGGCGCCGCCGGCATGCTGGTCCAGCCCGAGGGCTACCTGCGCGAGGTCCGCCGCCTCTGCGACGAGCACGGGGTGCTGCTGATCTGCGACGAGGTGGCGACCGGGTTCGGCCGCACCGGGACGATGTTCGCCTGCGAGCAGGAGGACGTCGCGCCGGACCTGATGTGCCTCGCCAAGGGCATCACCGGCGGCTACCTGCCGCTCGCCGCGACCCTGACCACCGAGGAGATCTACGAGGGCTTCCTCGGCGCCCCCGAGGAGCAGCGCACCTTCTTCCACGGTCACACCTACACCGGCAACCCGCTGGCCTGCGCGGCGGCGCTCGCCAACCTCGACGTCTTCGAGTCCGAGCGGACGATCGAGCGGCTGCAGCCGAAGCTGGCGCTGCTCGGCGAGCTGCTGACGGAAATCGAGGCGATGCCCGAGGTCTCCGAGGTGCGCCGCAAGGGCGTGATGACCGGGATCGACCTCGGCGACCACGACGCGGCGCTGCGAATGGGCCACCGGGTGACGATCGAGGCCCGCAGGCGCGGCGCCTTCGTCCGCCCGCTCGGCAACACGATCGTGATGATGCCCCCGCTCTCGATCTCCGAGGGCGAGCTGCGGGAGCTGGCCCGCATCACCGCGGAGTCGATCGAGGCCGCCGTCGCCTCGGCGCCCGCCCAGCTCCCCCAGGCCGCCTGACGCCATCGAGGACGCAGCTCCGCCCGCAAGCGCACCACTTCGGGCCGGGGCGGGGCGGTTAGGGTGGGCCGATGAAGGAAGAGCGGATCCGCGGCGAAGCCGAGCTGCCCAACTTCGGGCCGCCCTCCACCCCGCGACCGGCAGCCTCGATCGTCCTCCTGCGCCGCGGCGGCAGGCACTCCGAGCGGGCGCTCGAAGTGCTGATGCTGAAGCGCAGCCACGAGGCCAGGTTCATGCCGGGGGTCTGGGTCTTCCCCGGCGGCTCGGTCGACCCCTCCGACGGGGCCGAGGACGCGGGCTACCGCGCCTGCGCGGTGCGCGAGCTCGCCGAGGAGGCGGGGATCGAGCTGTCCGCCGAGGAGGAGCTGGTGCCCTTCACCCGCTGGATCACCCCCGAGGTGATCTCGACCCGCTTCGACGCCTGGTTCTTCTTCGCCCTCGCCCCCGCCCACACGCCGCCCGCGCCCGACGGAGTCGAGACCACCGAGGCCGCCTGGTTCCGTCCCGTCGCCGCCCTCGAGGCCCAGCGCGCCGGCGAGATGGTCCTCTCCTTCCCGACCCGGACGCAGCTGGAGTGGCTGCTGCCCTTCGGCACCGCCGACGAGGCGCTGGCCGCCCACCGCAACCGCCCGGTCGACCCGGTCCTGCCGAAGGTGGTCGGCGAGGGCGACAACCACCGGGTCGTCCTCCCCGGCGACCCCGAGTACCCCGCCTGAGCGGCAGAGCCGGCGGCGACCGCCCTGCCGCTATCCGGCCGGGAACGGCTCCAGCCCCGCGTGCCAGGGGCCGGGCGCGTAGGTGTGGATGCCGCTCTCGTCCATCTCCGACTGCAGCCGCCTGAACAGTTCGCCGGCGTTCCTCAGGGCCTCCTTCAGCTCCGCCTCGGAGCGCTCGCGCAGGTGCCAGAGGAACCAGAGCTGGCGGTCGCTGACGCCGAAGTCGATCTCGCCGGTCATCGTCGTCACCCAGGTGAGGAAGCCGGGGCTGAACAGCTCGCGCAGGGAGACCGGGTCGTACTCCTTGGGCACGGTCGCCCAGAAGCGCTTGTTGAAGTCGATCGACTCGAACTCGACCTTGCGCGAGAACCGCTGGGTCACCACCTCATGGCCCTCCAGCGACTCGACGTTGAAGGCCGGCACAACCTTGGCGAGGTCCGGCATGTGAGCCTTCGCGAGGATCGCCGCCGGCAGCACCGCCTTGCCGAACAGCCCGCCGACCTCCTTTTCGTCGGCGTCGCAGGAGGATCCCCAGAACCCCTCGACCAGCTGCCCGGTCAGGCGGTTGACGCCGCCGACGCACAGCGCAACCGGCCCGTCCTTGGGATTGATCCCGCCGACCTCCTCGTAGGTGAGCCCGTTGCGCTCCCCGTAGCGCCGCACGATCTCCGCCCACTCCCGGGCTTCTTGCTTGGCGCTCATCGCCGCGGATCCTAGCCGCCCGCCGACGGGCCGATCACGGGAGACATGGGGGCGTTTTCGGCCCATCGGCCGGGTAGGATGGAGACAGCCTGGCCCGACCATAGGGAGACTTAATGACCATCGTCATCATCGTCGTCGTCGCGATCCTCGTCATCGGGGTCCTGTACTACGTCGCGAAGCGCAACTCGATCATCGCCTCGCGCAACCGGGTCGACGAGTCCTGGAGCGGAATCGACGTCCAGCTCAAACGCCGCCACGACCTCGTCCCCAACCTGGTCGAGACGGTAAAGGGCTACGCCGAGCACGAGAGCACGGTGTTCGAGAAGGCGACCAAAGCGCGGGCCGCGGCGATGCAGGCCGGCGGCGTCGAGGACACCGCCAAAGCCGAGCAGAAACTGAGCGGGGCGCTGACCGAACTGCGCGCCGTGGCCGAGAACTACCCGACCCTGCGGGCGACCGAGAACTTCCAGCAGCTGAGCCGCAACCTCTCCGAGCTGGAGGACGAGATCCAGGCCTCGCGCCGAATCTACAACTCCAACGTCCAGTCCTACAACACGAGCATCCAGCAGTTCCCCGGCTCGGTGATCGCCAACCAGGGCGGCTTCACCCCGCGCGAGTACTTCGAAATCGACGGCGCCGAGCGCGAGCCGGTCGCGGTCAACTTCGGCGACAAATAGCGTCTCCTACAATCCGGATATGACCGCGACCAAAGAGGCGACGCTCTGGATCTGCGAAAGCTGCGGATTCATCTACGACCCCGCGATCGGCGACCCCGACGGCGGCATCCCGCCGGGAACCTCCTTCGAGGACATCCCCAAGGACTGGTTCTGCCCCGTCTGCGGGGCCCGGACCACCGACTTCCGCCCGCTCGAGCCCGGCGAGGCCTGAACGAGACTGGCCAACCGGCCAGTAGGAGCGTCCAGCGTTTAGGGTTGTCCCGATGAGGGACTTCGACTACGACTGGCTGGTCGTCGGCTCCGGCTTCGGCGGCTCGGTCTCCGCCCTGCGCCTGGCCGAGAAGGGGTACCGGGTCGGTGTGCTCGAGTGCGGGCAGCGCTTCTCCGACAAGGACTTCCCGAAGTCCACCTGGGACGCCCGGCGCTACTTCTGGGCGCCGCGGATCGGCTTCCGCGGGATCTTCCGCCTCACCCCCTTCAAGGACGTCTCGGTGGTCAGCGGCTGCGGGGTCGGCGGCGGCAGCCTCGGCTACGCCAATACGCTCTACGTCCCCCCCACCCCGTTCTTCCGCGACCCCCAGTGGGCCGACCTCGCCGACTGGGAGAAGGTGCTTGCGCCGCACTACGAGGAGGCGCAGCGGATGCTGGGCGTCGTCGTCCACGAAAACGACGACCCCGCCGACCAGCTGCTGCGCGAGTTCGGCGAGGAGATCGGCGTCGGCGACACCTACCGCAAGACCCCGGTCGGGGTCTACCTCGACAACCCCGGCGAGACCGTCCCCGACCCCTTCTTCGGCGGCGAGGGGCCCGACCGAACCGGCTGCATGCAGTGCGGTCGCTGCATGGTCGGCTGCCCCCACGGCGCCAAGAACACCCTGGTCAAGAACTACCTCTGGCTGGCCGAGCGCCGCGGGGTCACGGTGACCCCGGACCGCATGGTCACCGAGATCCGCCCGCTCGGCGCCGCCGACGGCAGCGACGGCTACGCCGTCACCAGCGAGCACTCGGGGGTGCTGCAGGGGCGCCGCCGCCGCACCCTCACCGCCCGCGGCGTCGTCGTCGCCGCCGGGCCGCTCGGCACCAACCGGCTGCTGCAGCGCTGCCGCCTCGGCGGCGCCCTGCCGCGGGTCTCCTCTCGCCTCGGCGAGCTGGTGCGGACCAACAGCGAGATGATTCTCGCCGTCACCGTCCCCGAGGACTACCCGGACGACCTGACCAAGCGGGTGGCGATCACCTCCAGCATCTACCCCGACCCGCACACGCACATCGAGACCGTGACCTATGGCGACGACGGCGACGCGATGAGCACCCTGTACACGCTGATGGTCGGCGACGGCACCCGCGTCACCCGGCCCCTGAAGCTGCTCGCGCAGATCCTCCGCCACCCCGCCCGCTTCGCGAAGACGCTGTGGCCGGGCGGCTGGTCGCGGCGGACGATCATCCTGCTGGTGATGCAGACGCTCGACAACGCGATCGCCCTGAGGCCGAAGCTGAAGCGCTCCGGGGACGTGCGGCTGCAGACCGAACAGGACCCCGAGCGGCCCACCCCGACCTTCATCCCGGTCGCCAACCAGGCGGCGGAGTGGTTTGCCGAGCGCACCGGCGGCGTCGCCCAGAGCTCGACCACCGAGGCGCTCTTCAACATCCCCACCACGGCCCACATACTCGGCGGCGCGGTGATCGGCCACAGCCCCGAGGACGGCGTCGTCGACTCCCGCCAGCGCGTCTTCGGCTACGAGAACCTGCTGGTCTGCGACGGCAGCGCGATCCCGGCCAACGTCGGCGTCAACCCGAGCCTGACGATCACCGCGCTGGCCGAGCACGCGATCAGCCAGATCCCGGACGCGCCGGGGGCGGCCGAGCCGCGCCAGCCCGAGGCGGCGCGGCCGACCTAGCCTCCGGCCCTAGGCGTTGGCGAGGCGCTCGCCGACGTAGTCCCAGTTGACGACGTTCCAGAAGGCGTCGAGGTATTCCGGGCGCTTGTTCTGGTACTTCAGGTAGTAGGCGTGCTCCCAGACGTCGACGCCGAGCAGCGGGGTGCTGCCGTCGGAGACCGGCGAGTCCTGGTTCGGCGTCGAGACCACTGCCAGGCCCGAGGAGTCCTTGACCAGCCAGGCCCAGCCGGAGCCGAAGCGGGTGGCGCCGGCATTTTTGAACTCCGCCTTGAAAGCGTCGAAGGAGCCGAAGGTCTCGGCGATCGCCGCGCCCAGCTCGCCACTCGGCTCGCCGCCGCCGTCGGGGCTCATCATCTGCCAGAAGAGGGAGTGGTTGTAGTGGCCGCCGCCGTTGTTGCGGACCGGGCCCTGCTTGTCGCCGGGCAGGCTGGGGAGGTTGCGGAGCACGTCCTCGACATCGCGGTCGGCCCACTCGGTCCCCTCGAGCGCGGCGTTGGCTTTGTCGACGTAAGCCTGGTGGTGCTTGTCGTGGTGGACGCGCATCGTCGCCTCATCGATATGGGGCTCCAGCGCGTCGTATGCATACGGCAGGTCGGGTACCGAGAATGCCATCGAAGTCTCCTTGTGTCGGTTGGAGGCCCCAGCCTAACTATTCGCCGAAATGCGCCCTCGGGACCGCTCCGGGGTCGCCCCCGGTCCAGGCGTTGAAGCGGTACCACGAGGGCTTCGCCCGGCGCTTTTCGGTCAGCAGGCCGGCGGTGCGGCAGAACTCGCAGCCGCCTTGGGCGTCGGCCCAGGTGAACCACCAGGCCCCGTCGATCCGCAACCGCAGCCGCTCGCGCGAGAGGATCCTGAAGGCCTCCGAGAGCTCCCTCGCCTGCCCGTAGAGGCCCCTCTCCCAGCGAGTCGGGCCGCTGCGGGAGCCCCAGCCCAGCTCGGTCACGTAGAGCGGCGTGCGGCCGTCGCGGTGGACGCGCGAGATCCGGCGCAGGTTGGCCAGCTGGGCCGCCATCGCCCGGGCGTCGGCGACGTAGGGGTGCAGGGCGATCCCATCGAAGTAGCGCTTGACGTCATGGGCCCGGTACAGGCGCGAGAGGAACTCCCCCGAGCCGACGTTCGGCGGGATCTGGAGCGGCCGCCCGAAAAGCCCGCCGAGGATCACCTTGGCGCCCGGGTCGGCGCGATGCAGCACCCTTCCCGACATTCGGACCAGCACCGCGAAACGGCCCGGGCTCGGCCTGCGGGCGAAGCTGACGATGTTCTCCTCGTTCCAGATCTCCCACATCCGGATCGGCAGATAGGGCAGGTCGGGGCGTTCCTTCCAGAACATGCCCCGGACCCCGTAGCGGTGCGCCGCTTCGCGCAGGAAGGACATCCATGCCCAGCGCTGCCAGGAGCTCCGCACCGGCAGGTCGATCGATTCGGGCGCCACCCAGGCGGGCGAGCTGAAGACGAACGGCATCACCTGCATGTGGTCTTCCGCCGCCAGTTCGACCTCTCGATCGAAGGCGTTCCAGTCCGGATCCGAAACCAGCGGGCTGCGTTCCTGAATCTGCGACCAGTAGAGCGGGAGGCGCACGCTGTCGACGCCGCCCTCGCGCATCAGCTCGAAGTCCGCACTGTTGGCCGAAGTCTGCGGCGAGATGCCGACGAAGCCCGGTGGCAGGTATGCCTGCGCAGCCGGCGCGGCCAGCGCCAGCACGGCCACCACGAGAAGGGGAATGAGCTTGCGTGTCATCTGACTGATTCGGGAACCGCCGCCGGGGGCAAAGGTAGCGGCCGGCGACCCCGCCGCCGCCCCGAGCGCCTCTCTGGGATAATCGACCGCATCGGGGCGTGGCGCAGCCTGGTAGCGCGCACCGTTCGGGTCGGTGAGGTCCCCGGTTCAAATCCGGGCGCCCCGATTTGTAGGCAGAACCTCGACCGAACGAATGCCGAACGCGAGTCGTGGCAGAGGTTTTACCCCCATGGGGGTGGAAAACCTCTACCACGCCACGGTGATCCGCCGACGAACTCAGGGAGCCGGCTCGAGCGAGGTCGGCCACTCGCCGGGCAGGCCTCGCCGCAGACGATCAGGCGCCGGGGAGCGAGATCGGGTGCCCCGGGGCGAGGTAGGCGGCGAGCCTGGTGGAGAGGAGGGTCGCGGTGCTGGCTTCGCTGCTGGCGCCCTGCGGGGTCTGGGTGGTGACGATCGCGACCGAGAGCCGCCGTGAGGGGAGATAGGCCATCACCCCGGTGTAGCCGTTCAGCATCGGGTTCTGGAGGTACCAGCCGTTGGCGACGATGATCCCGAGGGCGAAGTAGAAGCTCCGGGTGAAGCCGCCCATGCCGGCCGTGGTCGGAGCGAACCGCTCGCGGCTGGCGGCGGCCGAGAGCAGTGCGCCGGTGCCGACCGCCCTCGCGGTGCGGGCGACGTCGCCGATCGTCGCGCTCATCACGGTGCCGGCCCCGATCGTCCAGGAGGGGCTCCAGAAGGTGGCGTCCTCGTAGACGCCGCGGTCCGCCGCGTATGAGTGCAGGACCGGCCCCGGCATCGCCGGATATCGGGAGATCGCCGTCTCGCGCAGCCCCAGCGGCCGGAGGATCCGCTGCTGCATCAGCCTGGAGATCGGCTCGCCCGTCACCTTCGAGATCACCTCGCTGAGGACCGCGTAGTTGGTGTGCGCGTACCTGAAGCAGGTCCCCGGTTCGCACGCCGGCGGGCGGGCGAAGGCGTAGGCGAGCAGTTCCGCGGGCGACCACTGCCTGAAGACGTTGGCGAGAAGGGTGTCGACGAAGACGGGGTTGCCCTGGATCCAGTCCTGATACCCGGAGGTGTTGTCGGCGAGCATCCGCAGGGTGATCCGGTCGGCGTTCGGCAGTTGCGGCAGGAAGTCGGCGAGCTTGTCGTCGAGCGATAGCCGCCCTTCGTCCTGGAGTTGCAGCAGCAGGGTGATCAGATGCGGGATCGCCATCGAGCCGATCCGGAAGTGCATCCGGCGGTCGGCCGGGACGCCCGCCATCGAGCGACCGAAGGCGGTGCTGAGCAGTGGCCGCGCGCCGGTGTCGACGCGCAGGATCGTCGCCTTGATCCCCAGGCCCGGCATCGACCGGCGGGCGATCGCGGCGACGCGCCTGCGGGCGACGGCGCGAGTGACGCAGCCACCGGCGACCCGGAGCTTGCCTGCAGGGCAGGCCGCACCCGCCCGTTCGGCGGGCGGTCGGGCGTCGGCCGAGGCGACCGGCGAGAGGAGGAGAGCCGCGGCGGCGAGCAGGCCGAGGGCGGGCGCGTGGATCTGGGCTCGAACGATCCAGGCAGCATAGGGCGTCCGCAGCGGCGGCCGATGCCGGGCCGGGCGCCAGATATGAGATTAGGATCGACGCGATGGAGAGGTCGCGCGGGGAAATGCCGACCCTGGTCGCGACGGTCGCGGCCGCCGGGATAGTGCAGCTGCCGACGGCGGCGATCGTCGTCGCCCTGCCGACCATCCACGGCCAGTTCCAGACCTCGATCGCCGAGCTGCAGTGGACGGTGACCGCGTTCTACATCCCCTTCGCGGCGCTGCTGATCGCCTCCGGGCGCCTTGCCGACGTCTTCGGCCGGCGGCGGCTGCTGGTCGCCGGCTCGGCCCTCTTCGCCGCCGGCTCGGCGGTTGCCGGGATCGCGCCCGACGCCCAGCTCCTGATCGCCGGGATCGCCCTCTCCGGCGTCGGCGGGGCGATGCTGATGCCCTCCTCGATGTCGCTGCTGACCAACGTCTTCACCGGCGCCCGGCGCGGCTTCGCGATCGGGATGTGGGGCGCCGCGACCGAGCTCGTCTCCGGGATCGGCGTGCTCGTCGGCGGCGTCCTCACCGGCCAGCTCAGCTGGCGCTGGATCTTCGGCGTCGACGTCGTCGTCGCGCTGGCGATCGTCGTCCTGGCGCTGGCCTGGGCGCCCGAGTCGCGAGACCCGAACGCCTCGCGGCGGGTCGACCTTGCCGGCGCCGGCCTCAGCGCCTCCGCCCTGACGGCGCTGACGCTGGCGCTGATCCAGGGTGCCGTCTGGGGCTGGGGATCGGCCGCCGTGGTCGGCCTCCTGGCCGCCTCCGCGGCGCTCTTCGCGGTCTTCGGCCTCGCCGAGCGGCGCTCGCCGCACCCCCTGGTCGACTTCTCCCTCTTCCGGCGCCGCAACTTCGCCGGCGCCACCACCACGGTCTTCGTGATCGACTTCTCCTTCGGGGCGCTGCTCTTCTTCCTGCCGCTCTACTTCCAGGAGATCCTCGGCTACTCGCCGACCGAGACCGGCCTGCTGCTGCTGCCGCTGACGGCGCTGATGGTGATCGCCTCTCCGCTCGGCGGCAGGATTGCGACGCGGACGGGGCCGCGGCCACCGATCGTCGCCGGCCTCGGGACGATGGCCGTCGCCGTCTTCTGGATCTCGACCCTGAGCCTGACCACCAGCTACTCGGAGCTGTGGCTCCCGACGGCACTGATGGGCTTCGGGATCGGGTTGGCGCTGACGCCGATGAACCTGGCGGCGATGAACGCCGTCTCCCGCGACCACGCCGGGCTCGCGGCGGGGCTGCTGGTGACGCTGAGCGGCCTCGGCTCGACCCTCGGCGTCGCCGTCACCGGGGCGATCTTCCAGGAGATCCAGACGCAGCGGACGGTGAGCCTGGTCGGCGCGGCCGGCACCCGGGTCAGCCGCGGCGAAGCGCAGCAGCTGATCGGCGTCCTCGGCGGCTCGGCCGGATCCGAACAGACCCTGCAGAAGATCGCCGGCGGCGACGCCAAGGGGGTCGAAGAGGCGATCCGCGAAGCGTTCGTCTCCGCCCTCGGCACCAGCCTCAAGCTCTCCGCCGCGCTGATCCTGCTCGGCGCCCTGCTGGCCGTCCTCCTGCTGCGCCGCTCGCGGCCCGCCGACGCCGCGGCGAGCGAGCAGCCGGTCGGCTCGGTGACGCCGCGGCCGGCCCCGCTCGGCGCCGGCCCCGCCGCGTGATCTGAGCGGCCGGCCCCGTTAGGGTCTCGCCATGGAGAACGCCGTGGCCTTCGATGCGCACGAGGTCGACCTGCATGGGCACCGGGCGGTCTACCGCACGGCCGGCAGAGGCCCCAACGTGGTCCTCATCCACGGCATGATCAACTCCTCGCGCCACTGGGAGGCGGTGGCCGGGCGGCTGGCCGGCTCCCACCGGGTGATCGCGCCGGACCTGATCGGCCACGGCGACTCGGCGACCCCGCGCGGCGACTACTCGCTCGGCGCCCACGCCGCCAGCATTCGCGACCTGCTCGCAACCCTCGGCGTCGAGCGGGCGACGATCGTCGGGCACTCGCTCGGGGGTGGCGTCGCGATGCAGTTCTTCTACCAGTTCCCCCAGCTCACCGAGCGCATGGTGCTGGTCTCCAGCGGCGGCCTCGGGCAGGAGGTCAGCCCGCTGCTGCGCGGCGCCGCCCTGCCCGGCTCGGCGGCGCTGCTGCGCCTGGCGACGCGGCCGCGGCTGGTCGGCGCGATCGCCGCCGGCGGCGATCGCCTGCGCTCCCGCGGCAACTCCGCAGGCGTCTACCTGCAGGCCGTGGCACGGGCGCTCGGCCCGCTGCAGGAGGACGGCTCGCGGCGGGCCTTCCTCGAGACCCTGCGCTCGGTGATCGACGTCCACGGCCAGCGGGTCAGCGCCCGCGACCGCCTCTACCTGCTCGGCGACATGCCGACCCTGATCGTCTGGGGCGAGCGCGACCGCACGATCCCGATCGCCCATGGCCGCGAAGCCGAGCGGGCGATCCCCAACTGCCGCTTCGCATCGCTGCCGCGGGCGGCCCACTTCCCCAACCTCGAAGACCCCGGCGGCCTCGCCGACGCGCTCGAGGATTTCCTGCAGACCACCGCGCCGGCCTGGATCGACGAGTCCGAGTGGGGCGCGGCGATCGAGCAGCGGGCGCGCGGACGACTGCGCCGCGCGGCCTGAGCCGACCGGCACCGCTATTCGACTTCGGCGATCGCCTGCTCGATTTCGCCCAGGCCGGGGCCTTCCTGCAGCGTCCGGGTCCCCTTCGGGCCGTTGACGATCACAGCCTGGCCGTAGCGGATGCCCAGGTCGCGCCCGAGCTGCTCGTAGCCTTCGAGGCGCTTGGCGATCTTCCCGCCGGGGGCGCCGTCATTTTCCAGCACTTCTTCCCATTCCGGGTCGTTCAGTTCCTCCACGCCGCCGGCGATCGAGCCGAGGAAGTTCTGGTCGATGCCGACCCGCTTGGCTTCTTCCTGATTGCGGAAGAAGAGGTAGATGTACTGCCAGCCGTAGCCCTGTTCGGCTGCCGCCTCGGCGCCGTAGAAGCCGAGCTCCTCCGGGCTTTCGCTGTTGGAGTAGTGCCGGTAGAGCAGCTTGGCCTTGCCGGAGCGGGCGTAGTCTTCGGTCAGCTGCGGGATCGTGTCGAGGAAGTCTTCGCGGCAGCTGGCGCACTGCAGGTCGTTGAAGACCTGGAGCGTCACCGGCGCGTCGGAGGAGCCGAGGCGGTCGCCTTCCTGCGGCACGCCACCGAAGATTTCCTGGGCTTCGCCGATGCCTTCGAGGTGGACCGCGGTGGTGTCGGCCTTCTGGGTCGAGATGTTGACCAGCGCGTAGCCGAGCGCGATCAGGCCCAGGGTGAGGATCGTGATCACCCAGACCCGGCCGCGCCGGGGTATCGGTTTGACGGCTGCTTCGGGCATTGGCTTCATTATCGCGAGCGGCGGTCGCGGGCAATCCCGCGACCGGGCCGCGATCGAGGCACGCGACGATTGACACGTCCGCGCGGAGCGGTAAACATGGGCTACCGACTTTCAACGACTGCGGAGGTACTCCATGGCCCATCACCTGACGCCCAGCGAGCTCGCCGACCAGCTGCGAATGGACCGGCAGGAAGTGATCGGGAAGTGCGTGGAGCTGGGCGTCCCCGTCGTCCACGGCCGCATCGACAAGGCCCTTTTCGAGGCCTCGCTGCGCAGTCGGCCGGCAGCGCAGTCCCTACCGGCTGGCTCCGCGGCCAGACACTGAATAGACTCCCCCCGAATGGAGGGGAGGGGGACCAAGTCAAAGACGCTCGCCGACCTGCTGCCGCGGTCGGCGGAGGCCTACGGCGACAGCCCGGCGGTCCGCTACAAGGACGGCGACGGCTGGATCAGCCGCAGCTTCTCCGAGGTTCAGGAGATCGTCCGCCCACTGGCGCTCGGCCTGGCCGCGCTCGGGGTCGAGAAGGGCGACCGCGTCTCGATCCTCGGCAATACCCGCCCGGAGTGGACCTACTTCGACTTCGCGGCGCTCTCGATCGGCGCCGTGGTGGTGCCGATCTACCAGACCAACTCCCCCGAGGAGTGCCGGTATGTGATCGAGAACTCCGACGCGAAGGTCGTCGTCGTCGAGGACGCCGAGCAGCTGGCGAAGATCGCTGAGGTTCGCGACGCCCTGCCCAAGCTCGAGCACGTGGTGCTGATGACCGGCAGTGGCGAGGGCGCGATCTCGACCGAGGACCTGGCCGCCCGCGCCGCCGCCGCCGACCCGGCGAGCTGGGCGCGCCTCTACGAAGCGGTCACTCCCGCCGACGTCTGCACCTTCATCTACACCTCGGGGACGACCGGGCCGCCGAAGGGCTGCATCATCACCCACGGTAACTACCGGGCGATGCTCGACATGGTCAACGAGACCAGCGTGATCGAAAGCGAAGACGTCACCTACCTCTACCTGCCGCTCGCCCACTCCTTCGCCCTGCTGATCCAGCTCAGCAGCTTCGACCTCGGCGCGACGATCGCCTACTGGGAGCGCGACCCGCTGAAGATCCTTCCCGACCTGGCGGAACTGAAACCGACCTACTTCCCGTCGGTGCCGCGGATCTTCGAGAAGATCTACACCGCCGCGACCAGCGGCATGGAAAAGGAGGGCGGCCTGAAAAAGGCGGTCTTCGACTGGTCGATCAAGGTCGGCGAGAAGATGCGTGAAACCGAACGGGCCGGCGCCAAGCCGGGCTTCCTGCTCAGCCGCTCCTACGCCTTCGCCGACAAGAAGGTGCTGTCGAAAATCCGCGGCCTGTTCGGTGGCGAGCTGCGCCTCGCGGTCTCCGGCGCGGCGCCGATCAACCCGGAGATCCTGCGCTTCTTCGACGCCGCCGGGGTGCTGGTGCTCGAGGGCTGGGGAATGACCGAGACCTCGACCGCGGCGACGATCGCCTCGCCGGACGACTTCAAGATCGGCACGATCGGCAAACCGTTCTCGGGCTGCGAGGTGAAGATCGCCGGCGACGGCGAGATCCTCGTCAAGGGCCCCAACGTCTTCCAGGGCTACCACAAGAACGAGGAGGCGACCCGGGAAACGATCGTCGACGGCTGGCTGCACACCGGCGACCTCGGCGAGATCGACTCCGACGGCTTCATCAAGATCACCGGCCGCAAGAAGGACATCATCATCACCGCCGGAGGCAAGAACATCACCCCGGCCAACCTCGAGGCCGAAATCAAGCAGCACCCGCTGGTCTCCCAGTGCGTCGTCGTCGGCGACCGCCGGCCCTACCTGGTCGCGCTGGTCACCCTCGACCCCGAAGAGGCGGTCAAATACGCCCAGGAGCACGGCCTTCCCGAGGATCCCGCCCAGCTCGCCGAGAACCCCGAGGTCAAGGCCGCGATCGAAGCCCACCGCGAGAAGATCAACGAGAACTTCGCCCGGGTCGAGCAGGTGAAGAAGGTCGCCATCCTCCCCCACGACCTCTCCCAGGAGTCCGGCGAGCTGACGCCGACCCTGAAGGTCAAGCGCGCGGTGGTCGCACAGAAACACCAGGACGAGATCGAGCAGCTGTACGACGCCGCCTAAGAGCGGCTAGACAGAAGTCGGTCAAGGGGAGAGGGCTGGTGGACCCTCCGAACGTCTTGCGCGGGAGGAGGGGCGCTCGCTCAGGGCGTATGGCCGGAGTTCGCATCAACGACGAGTTGCGAGTGAGGAGGGTCCGCCAGCCCCCTCCCCCACCTCGAGGAACGTCAGGAAGCCTCGCCGCTCTGCCGCAGCAGCACCGAGGTGGTCTGCTCGAGGACCCGGCGCCAGGCCGAGGTCTGCTCGGGCTCTTCCTCGGAAGCCTTCTCGACCACCCTGCGAACGCGGCGCTCGGAGATCTCGAGGCCATGGCGCTCGGCGATCTCCTTGTAGTGCTCGTAATCCTGGGCGAGCGCGGCGGTGACCGATTCGAAGCCGTGGCGGGCGATCCGCAGTCGCCGCGAGTAGTCCATGATCGGGGTCCCGAACATCAGCTCGTCGTTGGGCTCGGGCTCGACCAGGATGATGTCGACGCCTGGGTAGACCTCTTTCCACTGTTCGACCGCCTGGTGCAGGCGAGCGTGGGCAATCAGGCGGAAGGTCTGGTTGGCGATCGCCGGCAGCCCCATGTCGGAGACCCGGCGCACGCGGCGGCCGAAGACCGTCGGGATCGTCTTCTCGAAGTCGTTGACGTAGGGCACCAGCGGGTTGACGACGACGATGAACTTTGCGCCCTTTTCGACCGCGATGTCGACGTTGGTGGTCGAGCGGATCCCGCCGTCGACCATCTGCCGTCCCTTCAGGTCGACCGGCTTGTAGACCAGCGGCAGGCAGGTGGAGCACTGCACCGCCTTGGAGATCGGCACGTCGGACCAGCCGTCCTCGCCGAAGACGATCCGCTCGCAGGTGTCGAGGTCGGTGGCGGTCAGGTAGAGCTCGCGGTCGAGCAGGCGGAAGTCGTTGTCCCGGCCGGCGTCCTCCAGCACCTCGGCGACGTAGTCGGCGATCCCCGAGCCGGAGTACAGGCCGGTGGGCAGCGCCTCGGCGAGCCCGACTCCGATGTCGATCGCCGAGAGCTCGCCGATCCGCGCCAGCGAGCCCAGCAACTGCAGGGTGCGCAGCGGCAGCGCCGCGGCTTTGGAGAGGAAGCCGAGGTAGTTGGGCTTGAGGACGCGGTCGAGGTCCAGATCTTCCAGGTCCGAGGGCTCGCGCGAGTTGAGGACCTGCATCATCTCGTCCGGCTTGATGCCGTTGGCGAGCAGGCCGGCGACGAAGGAGCCGGCGCTGGTGCCGACGTAGACGTCGAAGTTGTTGACCGTGCTGTTGACCGCCAGCAGGTCCAGGGCGCGCAGGGCGCCGATCTCGTAGACCCCGCCGGTGAAGCCGCCGCCACCGAGCACCAGGGCCGTCTTCGAAGGCTTTTTCCGGCTGCGTGATTTGCGCCGTGGCTTCGACTCGATGTCGACTACCTTGCCCATTGCCAACCTAAGTATCACAGGGTTGACGGGCGGGATCCGAGAAACTGGCTGCCGGGCCAGCCGCTACCTTGCCCGGGACCCGTGTTGGTAACGACGATGAGACGCGCGGCGATCGTGTTCCTGGCTGCCTGGGCGGCGGCCCTGGCTGCGGCCGGCGGCGCCCAGGCGAGCCAACTCTGCGACCAGATGCGGGGCTGGTTGCACCAGGGCGGCGGCGCGGCCAGCGGCCTGGTCGTGATCGACGCCGGCAGCGGCGAAGTCGTCTGCGCCAGCGCCCAGGCCCGCCAGCGGCCGCTCGCCTCGAACATGAAGCTGTTCACGACGGCGACCGCGCTCGCCCGGCTCGGGCCCGAGACCCGGATCCCGACCAAGGTCCTCGCCGACGGACGAATCGACGCCAACGGCACCCTGCACGGCAACCTCTACCTGCGGGGCGGCGGCGACCCAGCGCTCGGCACGCCGGCCTTCTACGACAGCTACCTGGCCGGCCAGGGGACCAACCTCTTCGCCCTGAAGCCGCAGATCCGGGCGGCCGGGATCAAGGCGATCACCGGCCGCCTCTACGCCGACGCCACGATCTTCGACCGCAAGCGCGGCGTCCTCGACTCCGGCTACGCCACCAGCTCCTACATCGGCCCGCTCTCCGGGCTCGCCTTCAACTCCGGCTTCTCCGGCTCCAGCGCCTACAGCGGCTTCTCCTCCGACCCGGCCAAGCTGGCGGCCTCGAAGCTGGCCCGGTCCCTGCGCCGGGCCGGCATCTCGGTTCCGTCCAACGTGGCCCTGGGGAAAACGCCGCACGGCGCCGACACCGTCGCCGTGGTCCGCTCGCCGCCGCTGACCCAGCTGGTCAACACGACCGACGTCTACTCCGACAACTTCTTCGCCGAGACCCTGCTGAAGCTGCTCGGCGCGCGGCTCGGCGGGGGCGGGACGACCGCAGCCGGGGCCGCCGTGGTCAGCGCCTTCGCCCGCACCCACGGCTCCAGGGTGCACGCCGTCGACGGCTCCGGGCTGACCCGCTCCGGCCGCGCCTCCCCGCGCCAGGTCGCCAACCTGCTGCTGGCGATGCGCCAGGAACCGGTCATCGACGATTTCGTCGAAGACCTCGCCCTGGCCGGCCACGAGGGGACCGTCGCCTCGCGGATGCGCGGCACCCCCGCCTACGGCCGCTGCCGAACCAAGACCGGCACCCTGACCGGCGTCAGCAACCTCTCCGGCTACTGCTTCAACGCCGACGGCCGCACGATGGTCTTCTCGATCCTGATGGGCAGCGTCACCGATCTCTACCTCGCCCACCTCGACCAGGACCGGATCGCCGGCGCCGTCGCCGGCTACTGACCGGCCAGCAGCGCCAGCAGGGCGGCTTCGTCGAGGATCTCGGTGCCGAGCGACTCGGCCTTGGCCAGCTTCGAGCCGGGGCTCTCGCCGGCGATCACGTAGTCGGTCTTCTTCGAGACCGAGTTGACCACCTTGCCGCCCGCCTCCTTGACCAGTGCCGCCGCCTGCTCGCGGGTCAGCTCCGGCAGGGTGCCGGTGAGGACCAGCGTCTTGCCCTCCAGCGGCCCGCCGTCGGCGCGCCTTTCCGACTCGTCGACCTCCATCCGCAGCCCGCGCTCGCGCAGCTTCTCGATCAGCTCGCGGGTCGGCACGTCGGCCAGCGACTCGGCGATCTGCTCGGCCATGATCGGGCCCACCCCGTCGACCTCCTCGATCTGCTCGGGCTGGGCCGCCATCAGGGCGCCGATCGAGCCGAAGTGCTCGGCCAGCGCCTCGGCGGTCACGGAGCCGACGCCGGGCAGCCCGAGGGCGAAGAGAACCCGCCTGAACGGCTGCCGGCGCGAGGCGTCGATCGCCGCGACGAGATTGCGGGCCGAGGTCTCGGCGAAACGCTCGAGCCCGACCAAGCGCTCCTCGGTGAGATCGTAGATGTCGGCGACGTCGGCGATCGCGCCCTCGTTGAGGAAGGTCAGCGCCTGCTTCTCGCCCAGCCCGTCGATGTCCATCGCCCCTTTGCTGACGAAGTGCTTGACATGCTGGAAGCCTTGGCCGGGGCAGCCGGTCCGGTTGGGGCAGATCGTGAACACCGAGTCCTCGCGCTTCTCCGTCGGCGTCCCGCAGGCGGGGCACTTGCGGGGCGGCTTCGGCTTGCGGGCCCGCGGGTTCTCGCGCGGGAGCCGCGGCGAGACGACCTGCGGGATCACGTCGCCGGCCCGCATCACCACCACCTCGTCGCCGACCCGCACGTCCTTGCGCGCCAGGTCCTCCTCGTTGTGGAGGGTTGCCGTGCTGACGGTGACGCCGCCGACGTGGACGGGCTCGAGCACCGCGAACGGGACCAGGTGGCCGGTGCGGCCGACGTTCCAGACCACGTCGAGCAGCTTCGTCGTCGCCGTCGTCGGCGCGAACTTCCAGGCGATCGCCCAGCGCGGCTCGCGCCCGACCACCCCCAGCTCCCGCCACAGCGCCCGCTCGTCTACCTTGACGACGACGCCGTCGATCTCGTAGTCGAGGCTCTCGCGCCGCTCCTCCCACCAGCGGCAACGCCCGACGACGCCGTCGACGCCGTCGTGGTGGGCGGTGTCGGGATTGACCTTGAAGCCGCGCTCGCGCAGCCACTCGACCTCGTCCATATGGGTGGCGAGGTCGAGGCCGCGGACGGCGCCGATCCCGTAGCACCAGGTCGAGAGCGGCCGTTCGGCCGCCAGTGCCGGGTCGAGCTGGCGGATCGAGCCGGCGGCGGAGTTGCGGGGGTTGGCGAAGGTCGGTTCGCCAGCCTCGGCGCGGCGCTCGTTCAGCGCTTTGAAGGCGGCGATCGGCAGGTAGACCTCGCCGCGGACTTCGATCAGCTCCGGCGCCTTCTCGATCCGCAGCGGGACCGCCCGGATCGTCCGCAGGTTCTGGGTGACGTCCTCGCCGACCCGGCCGTCGCCGCGGGTGGCACCGCGGACCAGGACGCCGTCCTCGTAGGTGAGGCTGATCGCCAGCCCGTCGATCTTCGGCTCGGTCGTGTAGCTGAACTCCGCGGCGCTGATGTCGAGGCGCTTCAGGTAGTTGGCCAGCCGCGTCTCCCAGGCCCGCAGCTCCTCCTCGTTGCGGGCGTTGGCGAGCGAGAGCATCGCCTCCAGGTGCTCGACCTGGTCGAAGCGCTCCAGCGGCGGCGCCCCGACCCGCTGGGTGGGCGAGTCCGGGGTGCGCAGGTCGGGATGCTCGACCTCCAGCGCCCGCAGCTCGTCGAGCATCACGTCGTAGGCGTCGTCGCCGATCTCCGGTTCGTCGAGGACGTAGTACTGGCGGTTGTGGTGCTGGAGCTGTCGCCGCAGCTCGGCGGCCCGCCCTGCCGCGGAGGAGCTCACGCCGACGGGGCGCTGGCCGCCAGCATCTCCTCGAAGCTCCAGCTGCGGAGCTGCTGCATGCCACCGTGGTCGGTGAGGTCGAAGTGGATCGGCGTGACCGCGATCCGGCCCCGGGAGACGGCGTAGAGGTCGGTGCCCTCGACTTCCTCGAAGCCCGGTTCGTAGCCGTAGATCTCGTAGCGCTGCCGGCCGCCCTCGCCCTTCTCGCCGAGCGGCTTCAACTTGTCGTTGTAGATGCGCTTGCCGAGCTTGGTCACCTCGACGCCGGTCGGCTCCCCGGCCGGGCAGTTGACGTTTATCAGCGTCTCCGCGGGCATCGGCTCGGTGGCAAGCTGCGCCACCAGCTGGGCGGTGAAGGCCGCCGCCACGGTGAAGTCGAAGCGACCGCTGACGTAGCCCATGCCGGTTCCGGAGGACTGCTGGGAGACGGCGATCGCGGGGATGCCGAGGACGATCCCCTCCAGCGCCGCCGCCACCGTGCCCGAGTAGGTGATGTCGTCGCCGAGGTTGGCACCGTGGTTGATCCCGGAGACGATCAGGTCCGGGCGGCCGCCCAGCAGCCCCAGCTCGGCGAAGCGAACGCAGTCGACCGGCGTGCCGTCGGTCGCGTAGCCGCTGTGGCCGTCGCCGAACTCGACCTCCTCGACGCTGAGCGGGGAGCGGGTGGTGATGCTGCGGGCGCTGGCGCTGCGATTGGAATCGGGCGCGATCACGTCGACGACGACGTCGTCGAGCTCGCGCAGCGCCCGCCGGGTCGCCTGCAGCCCAGGCGCCGAGATGCCGTCGTCGTTGGTGAGGAGGATGCGCACCGGGTCGATTCTAGGTGTCCGGGATACTGCTGCCGGGTGCCGACGGTCAGGCTCGACATCGAATACGACGGCCGCGGCTTCCGCGGATGGGCGCGGCAGCCGGGCCCGCGGACGGTGCAGGGGGAGTTGGAGGCGGCGCTGGCTACCGTTTTGCGCGAGGAGGTGCACCTGACCGTCGCCGGGCGCACCGACACCGGCGTTCACGCGCTGGGCCAGGTGGCGAGCTTCGAATCCGCCGCGGAGGTTCCCGCGAGCCTGGCCCGCAGCCTCAACGCCCTCACGCCCGCCGACGTCGCCGTCACCGCCGCGGGGCCGGTCGCCGACGGCTTCGACGCCCGCCGCGACGCGGTCTCGCGCAGCTACCGCTACCGGCTGCTGGCGCGGCCGGCGCCGAGCCCGTTCGAGCAGGGCCGCGCCCTCTGGTGGCCGCACCGCCTCGACCTCGAGGCTCTGCGGGCCTGCGCCGCCGCCCTCCCCGGCAGCCACGACTTCACCGCCTTCACCCCGACCCAGACGGACCACGTCCGCTTCACCCGCGCCGTCCTCGCCGCCTCCTGGGAGCAGGAGGCGGACCTGGTCGCCTTCCGCATCACCGCCGACGCCTTCATGCGCAACATGGTCCGCGCCCTGGTCGGAACCATGCTCGAGGTGGCCAACGGCCGCCGCAGCGTGGATGACTTCAAGACGCTCCTGCAGGGCGCCCCGCGCTCCGCAGGGGGCGACACGGCTCCCCCCCACGGCCTGTACCTGGAGTCCGTCGCCTACGCCTAGACCAGCTCGAGGTAGACCATCTCGGTGGAGTCGCTCCGCCGAGGGCCCAACTTGACGATGCGGGTGTACCCACCCGGCCGCGTCGCGTACCGCGGCGCCACCTCGTCGAACAGCTTGTGGACGATGAACTTGTCGTTGTGCAGGCTCGCCAGCGCCTGGCGCCGCGCGTGCAGGTCGCCCCGCTTGGCGAGCGTGATCAGCTTCTCGACTTCGGGCTTGACCGCCTTGGCCTTGGCCTGGCTGGTCTGGATCCGCTCGTGCTCGATCAGCTGCTTCGAGAGGTTCGACAGCAGCGCCTCGCGATGCGCCGCGTCACGGCTGAGCTTGTTCCGCTTCTTGCGATGGCGCACAGGGTCCTCTCCGCTCCGTCTCGTCCCGCCGCTCAGTCCTGCTGGAGGTCCAGGCCGCGGGCGTGCAGGGTCTCGATGACTTCCTCGATCGACTTCTGGCCGAAGTTCGGGATCGCGTTCAGTTCCGCGCGGGACTTGCGAACCAGGTCGCCGACGGTCTGGACACCGGCGCGCTTGAGGCAGTTGTAGGAGCGGACGCCGAGTTCGAGCTCCTCGATCAGGATCTCGTCGAGGCCGTTGCTGCTGGCCCCGCCGTCGCCGGCGGGTACCGAGAGTGAGTCGGCCGGCATCGTCGCGACCGGCTGGCGCGCGGTCAGCTCCTCGACCCGGTCGGCGTCGGTGAAGATCGCCAGGCTCTTGATCAGGATCTCGGAGGCCTCGCGCAGAGCGGCGCCGGGCTCGATCGAGCCGTCGGTCTCGAGCTCGAGGGTGAGCTTGTCGAAGTCGGTCCGCTGGCCGACGCGGGCGGCGGCCACGGCGTAGGAGGCGCGGCGGATCGGCGAGAAGATCGAGTCGATCGGGATCACGCCGATCGGCTGCTCGTCGGACTTGTTCTCTTCGGCCGGCGAGTAGCCGCGGCCGCGGCCGATCGTCAGGTAGACCTCGAGCTTGGTTTTTTTCTCCAGCGTCGCGATCGGCGCCTCGGGGTTGAGGATCTCGACGCCGGAGGGCAGGTCGATGTCCTTGGCCTTGACCTCGCCGGGGCCGGTGGCGACCAGCGGGGCCTCCACCTCGTCGGCGTCGGTGTGCATCCGGACGACGAGGTCCTTGAGGTTGAGGATGATGTCGGTGACGTCCTCTTTGACGCCCGGGACGGTCGAGAACTCGTGTGCCACGCCCTCGATCCGGACGCTGGTGATCGCGGCGCCGCCCAGCGAGGACAGCAGGACGCGACGAAGGCTGTTGCCGAAGGTGTAGCCGAATCCCTTGTCGAGCGGCTCGATGGTGAACGTGCCGCGACGGTCGTCGACCTTCTCGGAGATGATGCGGGGGACCTGGAAATCAGTGGTCATGAGTTCCTTGCGTATGCGTGTTCAGAAATGACTGTTCCGGGCTACTTGGAGTACAGCTCGACGATCAGCTGCTCCTGGACCGGCGCCGAGATCTCGGAGCGCTCGGGGTAGCGCAGGACCTTGGCGGTGAGGGCATCGTGATCCGCCTGCAGCCAGGCCGGAACGGTGGAGACCAGTTCCGTGGCCCGCTGGATCGTGTCCGTGGCGGACGACCCGGCCTTGATCGAGATGATGTCCTCGGGACGCACCTGGTAGGAGGGGATGTCGACGCGGCGTCCGTTGACCATCCAGTGCCCGTGGTTGACCAGCTGACGGGCCTGGCGACGCGAGGCCGCGAAGCCGAGCCGCACCAGCACGTTGTCGAGCCGCGACTCGAGCAGGCGCAGCAGGTTCTCGCCGGTGACGCCGTCCTGGCGGGATGCCTTGTCGTAGTAGGCGCGGAACTGTTTCTCCAGCACCTGGTAATAGCGGCGGGTCTTCTGTTTCTCGCGCAGCTGCAGCCGGTACTCGGACTGCCGCAGACGCCCGCGGCCGTGCTCGCCCGGCGGGTAGGAGCGCCGCTCGACGCCGCACTTGTCGGTGAAGCAGCGCTCACCCTTGAGGAAGAGCTTCTGGCCCTCGCGACGGCACTGCTTGCACTGGGGAGAGGTGTCGCGGGCCATCAGACACGCCTCCGCTTCTTCGGCCGGCAGCCGTTGTGGGCCTGCGGCGAGACGTCCTTGACGGTGGTCACATCGAGCCCCGCCGCCTGCAGCGAGCGGATCGCCGTCTCGCGACCGGAGCCGGCGCCCTTGGCGAACACCTCGACCCGCTCGAGGCCGTGTTCCATCCCCTTCTTGGCCGCGGCGTCGGCGGTCACCTGAGCGGCGAACGGCGTCGACTTGCGCGAGCCTTTGAACCCGGCCGAGCCGGCCGACTCCCAGGCGATCACGTTGCCGTCGGTATCGGTGAGGGTGACGATGGTGTTGTTGAACGAAGTCTTGATGTGCGCGTGCCCGTACGTGACGTTCTTCTTGACGCGACGGCGGGGCCGCCCCTTGCCGGGTTTCTTCTCAGCCATCTTCTTCCCCTACCTGGCCTTGCGCTTGCCGGCGATGCTCAGCCGTCGGGGGCCCTTGCGCCCACGCGCGTTGGTCTTGGTTCGCTGACCCCGGACCGGCAGCCCGCGGCGGTGGCGAAGCCCGCGGTAGGAGCCGATCTCCATCAGGCGTTTGACGTTCTGGGAGCGCTCGCGTCGCAGGTCGCCCTCGACCTCGTGGTTCTCGACCGCGTCGCGCAGGCGGATGACCTCGTCCTCGGTCAAGTCCTTGGCCTGGGTCGCGGGGTCGATCTTGGTCTCCTCGAGGATCTTCTTCGCGGTCGAGTGACCGATCCCGAAGATGTAGGTGAGCCCGACCTCGATCCGTTTGTTGACGGGGATGTTGACTCCGGCGATTCGTGCCATGACCTAGCCCTGCCGCTGCTTGTGTCGCGGGTTCTGGCAGATCACAAGGACCGCCCCGTTTCGGCGGATTACCTTGCACTTCTCGCACATCGGCTTGACGGAAGCTCGAACCTTCATCGCTCCGGATCTCGTATCGAATACAGGACTCCCGCGCGCCCCATGAATCGGACGGCAGGACACAGCACATGGCCCACTGGGCCGACGGGGAAAGATAGCAGGGAGGCGGCTGTGGCGGCCGCCCCGGCCGTTCAGTCGCCGCGAACCAGCACCAGGGTGAACCCGTCGTAACCCTTCACGCCGACGGTCTGGATCGTCGTCGCCTCGACTCGCGGGTCGGCGGCCAGGGCCTCGTGCCAACGCCGCAGCGCCGATGCCGCCGGGTCGCCGCTGCCCGGGTTGGCGACCTCGCCTCCGCGGACGGAGTTGTCGGCGACGATCAGGGCGCCGGGGCGCGAGCGCTCCAGTGCCCACTCGAAGTAGGCGGGCGTGTTGACCTTGTCGGCGTCGATGAAGGTGAAGTCGAGGGGGGCGGCCCTCTCGACGGCGAGCGCCTCGAGGGACTCGAACGCCGGGCCGACCCGCAGATCCACGAGATCGGCGAGCCCGGCACGCCTGAGGTTCTCGCCGGCCACCTCAGCATGCCTGGGGTTCGCCTCCAGGGTGACCAGTCGCCCGTCGGCCGGCAGCGCTCGGCCCAGCCAGATCGTGCTGTAGCCGGCCAGCGTCCCGAACTCGAGCACCGTCCGCGCGCCGATCGACCGCGCCAGCAGCGCCAGCAGTCTCCCCTGCGGGGCCGAGACCTGGATCGGCGGCAGACCGGCGGCAGCGGCCGCCGCCAGCGCCTGCTCCAGCGCTCCGTCCTCCAGCGCCAGCGTCTCGGTCACGAAGGCGTCGACCGCCGAGAAGGTCCCCTGGTCCATGCCGCGAGCCTAGATGGTTGGGCCTTGGGCCGATCCGACCGGGGGCCTGATTGCCGCGCTGCGGGGGTTTGGCGCGGGACGGGGTTGGCGAGGAGGGGTGGGGTGTCCCCGCTTCCCGGGGTGAGGCAGCTCCCGAGAATCGGGACATGCTCCAGGGGACGGAAGCTTCGGCGTGGCCGAGGTTTTGCCCTCTATAGGGGGCAAGACCTCGGCCACGCTCGCCGAGCGGGGAATGAGCCCCGGGCGGGCTCAGTGCGCCAAGCGCTGGGTCAGCGTCACCGCCTGCTGGAAGGTCGGCCGATTCTGGAACGGGAAGGGGCCGAGTTCGACGCCGGAGGTGACCTGCGGGCGGTTCTGGTCGAAGCAGGCGGGCTGCGGATCGGCGGCGCACGCTCCGTTGCCGCCGGCGTAGAGCTTCTGCGGCGTCACCTTCAGCGCTTCCCGCAGGCTCTTCTGCAGCGTGGCCCGGCACTTCTTCTTCGAGCCGCCGCCGCAGTAGACGCGGCTCCACTGCGCCCGCGGCTTCGGCCCGAAGAGCTTGCGTAGGTCATTGGAGACGTAGCCCCACCAGCCGTCGAAGAAGCTCGGCGCGTTCGGCGAGCCGCCGGTGTGGTCGCCGATCCCCATCATCCCCTGCAGCCGTTCGAACGCCTTGCTGCCGAGAACGGGCCTGAACTCCGCCGTGACCAGCTTCGGCCACCAGGCGTCCATCAGCTCGATCGCCGGCGTTTCTTCGTCGACCCCGTCGCGGTTGAGGTCGCGGCGGTGCGCTCCGTGCTGGTGCCAGGTTTTCAGCGTCGCCAGCGCTTCGCGCAGCTGCGCCGACTTCGGCTTGCCGATCGCCTTGAAGATGGTGGGCAGCAGGCGGTAGCCGCGCAGGTCCTGCGTGGCCGGTTCCTCCATCGCCTGGATCAGCTGGACGATCGACATCTTCTTCTTCCCCTTCGTCCCCGCCTTGACCTTGTCGGCGATCATCTGCGAGCGGTGCAGCGGCCCGTAGGCGTACTGGTCGTCCGCCGCCGCCCATTCCGGCGCCTGCTTGTTGTTCCAGGAGACCAGGTAGGCCGGGTCGACCGCCTGCGGGTGCTTGGAGAACGGCAGGTAGTCAGCGGTCTGGGTCGCGGGCTTGAAGCCCTTCCAGTCGTACTGGCCGGTGCCGAAGATCGGGAAGTCGGGCGAGGTCCCCCTGGCCCGCTGCGGCATCGCCCCCGACATCGCGTAGGCGATGTGCTTGGCGTCGGTGTAGGCCCAGTTGAAGAGGAAGTTGATGTGCGAAACCGCCTTCTTGAAGCCGGCGGTCCCGGTCACGTACCCCGGTTCGTTCAGCTGGGCGAAGCCGATCACCGAATCGGCCTCGTGGAAGTAGGTGCTGCGCTGGTGGACGAAGGCGACGCGCTTGCCGCCGGCCTTGCCGCGGGCGAAGACGATGCCGTGGACCGTCCGGTAGGCGACCAGCTTCTGCGATCCGGCGCTGGTCGAGTCGATCGTGTTCGGCACCCAGGACTCGGACTTCGTCAGCTTTTCCATTGGCTTGCACTTGCCGCGGTAGAGGTAGTGGAACCTGTCCTTGCAGAGCACCTCGGCGAAGGTGTCGACGTTGTCGGAGGTAGCCGTGGTCGCGCTCCAGGCGTAATCGGTCCCGTGGCCGATCTCGACCACGAGGTTGACCCCGGCGAAGGCGGCGCCGCGGGCGTCGATCCCCGGCCCGTGCAGGTCCTCTTCCATCAGGATCTGCGGCACGTAGTACCCGACCTGCGGGCCCATCACCGCGATCGGGTGGCCGTCGGTCGAGTGCTTGGCGGAGACCAGCTCCCAGTTGGAGGCATGGCCCGCCCGACGCAGCATTTCCCTCAGCTGCGCGCCGATGCCTTCGCCGCCCTGTGGCGCAGACGCAGAGGAGGCGCTGGCGGTGCTGACTTCGGTGACCGAGCCGGGCTTGGGCAGCGCCAGCCCGCTCTTGGCGAAGGCGCTGCGGGTCTCGTAGGGGAACGGCTTGGAGACCGTCGTCGGCGCTTCGGGGTCGTTCTTTGAGCGGAACCCGAGCCAGGCCCGGCGCCCCGCCTTCTTCCCCATCTTTTCGACGAAGGACTCCATCGTCAGGGCCGAGTTCAGCTCGTTGCCGCCGCCGCGGCCGAAGATGCCGCCGATCAGCGAGGCGATCGCGACCACGTCGGTCGGTTTCCAGGTTTCCATCGGCTTGTTGACGAAGGAGTATTCGGCGGGCTCGAGGTCTTTGGGGTCGGCTTTCGCGGCGGCGATGTAGGCGTTGATCCCTTCCACGTACGCGTTCAGGTCTTCGACCGCCTGGCGCCCCGCCTGCCCGTAGATCTGCGGCATCTGCGTGATCTGCTTTTCCAGGTCCGCTTCGGTGTACGGCGCGAAGCCCCACTGGCCGGCGTCGGTGCCGGCGTTGGAGCCACCGAGGAAGGAGGCGAGTTCGGCGCGGCCGGTATGGCGCAGGACGTCCATCAGGAAGAGGCGGTCCTGGGCCCCCGCGTAGCCGGCGCCGAACATCGTGTCGGCCCGGGTGTCGCCGTAGATGTGCGGGATTCCGTAGGCCTTGTCGCGCTGGATCGTCACCCCGGGCCTCGGTTCGATCGTCGATTCGACTTCGCCCGCCGGGACGCCGAAAGTGGCGTCCTTGAAGTAGTTGGGGATCTGGTCTTCGGTAAGGCCCGGGCTGCCGTAGACGAGGTTTTCGTAGAGCGGCTGCTGGTCGGCGAAGTGCGCCGGCAGCAGCTTTTCCGGCCCTTTGAACTGGAAGACCTGGCCGACAGTGGCGAGGCCATTCTCACCCGGCGGCAGCACGCTGCGGAAGCCCCCGGCGTCGTTGGTGCCGTAGGGCTGCGGCGTGGCTGCCTGCGCGGTCGGGACCGCCAAGGCGGCGAGGAAAAGCAGCAACGGCAGGATCACTACGGTGCGGCGTGAGCGTGAGCGAAGCATCGGTCCTCCCTTTCCGAGGTCCAGCGGCGCCCAACCGCAGGCCCAGCATAACCGCTGAGCGGTGAAGATCCTAGGAGTCTTCGTGCCAGGGAGTGAGAATCCGCGGCCCGTCCGCGGTCACCGCGACCGTGAACTCGAAGTGCGCGGCCAGCGAGCCGTCCTCCGAGTAGACCGCCCAGCCGTCGTCGCCCATCCGCACCAGCGGCCCGCCGGCGTTGACCATCGGCTCGATCGCCAGCACCATCCCCTCCTCCAGCTCGGGGCCCTTGCCGGGCTCGCCGAAGTTGGGGACCTGGGGCTCCTCGTGCATCTCGCGGCCGATCCCGTGGCCGACCAGCGTGCGGATGATCGAGAGCCCCTCGATCTCGACGGCGCGCTGAATCGCGGCGGAGACGTCGCCCAGGTGATTGCCCGGCCGCATCTGCTCGATCCCGGCGAAGAGCGAGGCTTTGGTCACGTCGAGCAGCTTGCGCGCCTCGGGGCCGGTCGGGCCGACCGGAATCGTCATCGCCGCGTCGGCCACCCAACCGTCCTTGACGACGCCGCAGTCGACCGAGAGCAGGTCGCCGCGTTTCAGCTCGTAGGAGTCGGGGATGCCATGGACCACCATCGAGTTGGGAGAGGCGCAGATCGAGCCGGGGAAGCCCCGGTAGCCCTTGAAGGCCGGGGTCGCGCCCTGGGAACGGATGAACTTCTCGGCTACCGCGTCGAGTTCCTCGGTGGTGATGCCGGCCCGGGTCTTCGAGGCCAGCATCTTCAGGCAGCGGACCAGGATCTCGCCGGCCGCGGCCATCTGGTCGATCTGCTCGGGCGTCTTGCGAATGATCATCCGATACACGCTAGAGCGCCTCGTCCTGCTCCAGCCGCATCGTCGCCAGGGTTCTGCGGATCTCCTCGGCGACGGCGCCCGGCTCCGCCTCGCCGGCGATCCGGCGCAGGACGCTGCGGTGGTCGTAGTAGTCGACCAGCGGCTCGGTCTTCTCGTGGTAGGTCTCGAGCCGCTTGCGGATCACCTCCGGCTTGTCGTCGTCGCGGACGACCAGCTCGGAGCCGTCGATGTCGCAGGTCCCCTCCTTCTCGGGCGGGTTGAAGTCGACGTGGAAGACGTGGCCGTTGGCGGTGCAGGTGCGGCGGCCACCGAGCCGGCGCACGACCTCGTCGTCGGAGACGTCGATCAGCAGCACCGAGGTCACCGCGCGCCCCAGCTCGGACAGCTTGGCGTCAAGCGCCTCGGCCTGCGGGGTGGTGCGCGGGAAACCGTCGAGGATGAAGCCGTCGAGCGCCTCGGGCGAGTCGATCCGCTCGGCGATCACGCCGACGATCACCTCGTCGGGAACGAGGTCGCCGCGGTCCATGTACTCCTTGGCGCTGCGGCCCAGATCGGTCTGGTCGCGGACGGCGGCGCGAAGGATGTCGCCGGTCGCGTAGTAGGGCAGCCGCAGGTCTTCCTGGAGGCGCTCCCCCTGGGTCCCCTTGCCGGACCCGGGCGGGCCCAGCAGCACTAGGTTCAGCTCGGGCATCGGCTGAAGCCTATTTCAGGAAGCCCTCGTAGTTCCTCATCATCAGCTGCGCCTCCAGTTGCTTGACCGTATCCAGCGCGACGCCGATCACGATCAGGATGGAGGTACCGCCGAAGTAGAAGTTCGCCGAGGTCTGGCTGATCAGGATCGTCGGCAACGCGGCGACGGCCCCGAGATAGAGCGCGCCGGGGAAGGTCAGCCGCGAGAGGATGCGGTCCAGGTACTCGGCGGTGGGCCGGCCGGGCCGCACGCCGGGGATGAAGCCGCCGTATTTCTTCAGGTTGTCGGCCTGGTCCACCGGGTTGAAGGTGACCGCCGTGTAGAAGTAGGTGAAGAGGATGATGAAGAAGATCTCGCCCACCACGTAGGGCCAGCTGTTCGGGCTGAAGAATTCGGAGAAGCTGAGCGCGGCGGGGGTGTTGAGGAGCTGGCCGATCGTCGGCGGGAAGGCCATGATCGAGGCGGCGAAGATGACCGGGATGACCCCCGCCATGTTGACCCGCAGCGGCAGGTAGGTCGATCCGCCCGAGGTCATTTTCCGGCCCACGACGCGTTTCGCGTACTGGACCGGGATCCGGCGCTGGCCCTCCTGGACGAACACGATCGCGACGATCACAGCCAGGGCGATGAAGGGCATCATCACGACGAATACCTGGTCCGGGTTGTTCCACCACTTCGTGATCCCGGTCGGGATCGAGGAGGCGATCGAGGCGAAGATCATCAGCGAGATGCCGTTGCCGATCCCGCGCTGGGTGATCAGCTCGCCCAGCCACATCAGCAGGGTGCAGCCGGCGGTGAGGCAGATCACGATCAGGAAGAGCTTGGAAAAGGTGAGGTTGCCGACGACGCTGGTGCCGGCTTCGTTGCCGAAGGAGCGGAAGAGGAAGACGTAGCCGAGCGACTGGCCGAAGGCGAGCCCAACCGTGAGGTAGCGCGTGTACTGGGTGATCTTCTGCTGGCCGACCTCGCCCTCTTTCTGCAGCCGCTCCAGCGACGGCACGACCACGGTCAGCAGCTGCAGGATGATCGAGGCGGTGATGTAGGGCATGATCCCCAGCGCGAAGAGGCTCAATCGCGAAAGGCTGCCGCCCGAGAAGAGGTTGAGGAAGCCGAGGATGTTGGAGCCGCCAAAGTTGTTCTGGATTTCCTTGACGGCGTTGACGTCGACGCCCGGTGCCGGAATGTAGGCGCCGAGGCGGTACAGCGCCAGCATCGCTGCCGTGAACGCAAGTTTCTTGCGAATGTCGGCAACGCTGAACGCGTTGAGAATAGTCCTGAGCATTACGGCTCCAGAGTGTGACAGGAACCGCCGGCCGCTTCTATCTGCTCCTTTGCGGCCGCGCTGAAGGCGTGCGCGTGGACCTCGAGCTTCTTCTTGATCTCGCCGCGGGCGAGGATCTTCACCGGGTCCGACCGCTTGGCCAGTCCCTTCTCCTTCAACGTCGCAGGCGTCACCTCGGCCCCGGCCTCGAAACGCTCCTCGAGGTCGGAGAGGTTGACGGGCTGCGTCTTGGTGCGGAAGTTCTCGAAGGGCATCGACTTCTTCATGTGCGGGCCGCGCAGCTTTCGCATCCGCATGTGAATCGGGTTCTGGCCGCCCTCGTAGTTGGCCTTGCGCTTGGCACCCGAGCGCGAGCCGGCGCCCTTGTGGCCGCGGCCAGAGGTCTTGCCGAGACCGCTGCCCTCGCCGCGGCCGATCCGCTTGCGGGGCCGTTTCGAGCCGGGCTTCGGCTTCAGGTTGTGGAGCCCGATCTCCTCGGAACGGGGCGTCTCGGCCATCAGGAGACCTCCACCAGGTGCGAGACGACGCTCAGCTGGCCCTGCAGCTGCGGCGTGTCCGTGCACTCGACGGATTTACCGATTCGCCCCAGCCCCAGCGCCTTGAGGGTCGCTTTCTGGTTCGGGTTGGTGCCGTTGACCGACTTCACCTGCGCAATCTTCACCGAGCTCACGACTCAGCCCCCTCTGCCTCCGTTGCCGCATCCTCTGCCAATGCCACCTCGGCGGGCGGGGCCTCCTCGGCCTTCGCGGCGGGCGCCTCAGGCTCCGCGGCGGGCGCCTCGGGCGCCGCCTCGGCGGCCGGAGACTCGTCTGCCGGCGCGGCATCCGCCGCGTCCAGGTGCTCGCCCGCAGGCGCGCTCCCGTTCTGCAGCCCCAGCACCTGGGCCACGGTCAGCCCGCGCAGCTCGGCGACCTCCTCCGGCCTGCGCAGGCGGATCAGACCGTCCATCGTCGCCTTGACCAGGTTGATCGGGTTCTGGGTGCCGATGCTCTTGGTCAGCACGTCGCGGACGCCACCCAGCTCGAGCACGGCGCGGACGCCACCGCCGGCGATCACGCCGGTACCGGGGCTGGCCGGGCGCAGGACGACGTGCCCGGCGCCGAAGCGACCGATGATCCTGTGGGTGATCGTCTGCCCGTATTTGGGCACGCGGATCAAGTTCTTACGGGCGTCCTCGACGCCCTTCTGGATCGCCAGCGGGACCTCGCGGGCCTTGCCGTAGCCGATCCCGACCACGCCCTCCTCGTCGCCGACGGCGACCAGGGCGGTGAAAGAGAACCGGCGACCGCCCTTGACCACCTTGGCGACGCGGTTGATCTCGATCACCCGCTCCTGCAGGTCGAGCCCGCGTGGGCTGACCGTCTCGACGTTCTTCGTATCCATTCCCTTCATAAGCAGCGGCCCACCGTAGCGGAACTAGAAGGCCAACCCCCCCTCTCGCGCTCCTTCGGCCAGGGCCTTGACGCGGCCGTGGTACTGGTAACCGCCGCGATCGAAGACACATGCCTCGACCCCCGCGGCCTTGGCCCGCTCTGCCAGCAGCTCGCCGGCGCGCTTCGCCTGCTCGGTCGCAGTGAGTTTGCGCAGCTCCGGCTCGATCCAGTTGACGGCGGCCACGGTGTGACCCTGGGTGTCGTCGATGAGCTGGGCGAATACGCCCTTGTTGGAGCGGAAGACGGAGAGGCGGGGACGCTGGGCCGTGCCCTTGACCCGGGCGCGAACCCGGCGGCGACGGCGCAGACGGCGCTGGTCCTTGGTGACGACGGTCATGCGCGCTTACCCACCTTCCTGAGAACCTGCTCGCCTTTGTAGCGGATGCCCTTGCCCTTGTAGGGCTCCGGCGGGCGGCGCTTGCGAATGTCCGCCGCGACCTGCCCGACGAGCTGCTTGTCGATGCCTCGGATGACGATCTCGGTCGGCTGCGGGACCTCGAACTCGATCCCTTCGGGGGCCTCGATCGAGACCGGGTGCGAGTAGCCGAGCGCCAGCTCCAGGTTCTTGCCTTTGAGCGCCGCCCGGTAGCCGACGCCCTGGATCTCCAGCCGCTTCTCGAAGCCGTCGGTGACGCCCTCGACCATGTTCGCGATCAGGCTGCGGGTGAGGCCGTGCAGCGCCCGGTGCTCGCCTCGATCGGTGGGGCGGGCGACGGTGACGACGCCGTCGGCCTGCTCGACCGACATCTCGTGCGAGAGCGCCTGCCTCAGCTCCCCCTTCGGGCCCTTGACGGCAATGTTGCCAGGGGCAATCTCGACCGTGACGGCCTCGGGAACGGGGACGGGTTTTCTTCCGATTCGACTCATGAGCTCACCAGACGTACGCCACGACCTCGCCACCGACGCCCTTGGCGCGGGCTTCGTGGCCCGTCATCACGCCGCGGGAGGTGCTGACGATCGCGGTGCCGGTACCGCCCTGGACTCGGGGCACGGTCTTGTGGTCGACGTAGCGCCTGCGCCCGGGCCGGGAGACCCTTTCGATGCCAAGGATGACAGGGCGGCGGTCCTCGGTGTACTTGAGGCGGACGCTGATCGACTCGCCCACGGGAGCGGGCTTGCGATGGAAGTCGGTGATGTAGCCCTGCTCCTTGAGGATCCGCGACATCTCCATCTTCAGGCCCGAGAGTGGGATCTCCACCTCGTCGTGGCCGGCGCGGATCGCGTTGCGGATCCGGGTCAGATAATCGGCAATCGGGTCGGTATGCATGGTCCTACCAGCTCGACTTGGTCATTCCGGGGATGTACCCCTCGTGTGCAGCGTCGCGCAGGCAGATCCGGCAGAGGCCGAACTTGCGGTAGTACGCGCGCGGCCGGCCGCAGCGGCGGCAGCGGTTGTAGCCGCGCGACTTGAACTTCGGTTTGCGGCCCTGGCGGACCTTCTGGGAAGTCTTAGCCATCCTCTGAACTCTCCTCGCCGGCCTGGGCCTCGCCGGCATCGTCGTTTCCACCCTCGGCGGCGCCCTCGCCCTCCTCGCCCTCGGGCTTGGCGTAGGCCTCGGGGTTCTCCTCTTTCAACTGCTCCAGCGCCGCCTGCTCGACCTCGGCCTTCTGGCGGGCCTCCTCCTTGCGGCGCTCCTCCTCGGCGGCGGCCTCCTCGGCCTCGCGCTCGGCCTGGCCGGGACGGCCCTCCTGGGAGAACGGCATGCCCAGCGCGAGCAGCAGCTCGAAGGCCTCGAGGTCGGTCTTGGCCGAGGTCGTGATGGTGACGTCGAGGCCACGCACCACGTCGACCGAGTCGTAATCGATTTCCGGGAAGATCAGCTGCTCTTTGACGCCCATCGAGTAGTTGCCACGGCCATCGAAGGAGCGCGGGTTGAGGCCGCGGAAGTCGCGGATCCGTGGCACCGCGATCGAGGTCAGGCGGTCGAGGAACTCCCACATGCGGGCGCGCCGCAGCGTCACCGAGACGCCGACGGGCATGCCCTCGCGGACCTTGAAGGAGGCAATCGACTTGCGAGCGCGGCGCACGTTGGGCATCTGCCCGGCGATCGTCGCCAGCTGGTTCTGGGCGGCTTCGAAGGAGCGGGTGTCCTGTTTCTCGGTGCCGAGGCCCATGTTGAGCGTGATCTTGATCAGGTGCGGCGCCTCCATCGGCGTCGAGTAGCCGAATTTCCGCGTCAGCGCCGGCAGCACGTCCTGTTCGTAACGCTCGCGCAGCCGCGGCGGCGGAGCCGCCTGTGAGGTCGGGGTCACGGTCGCCTCCATCAGTCGATCGCCGCCCCGCTGCTCTTGGCATAGCGCACGCGCTTGCCGCTGTCGCGGCGGACGCCGATCCGGGTGCCCTTGTTGCCTTTGGGGTCGAGCAGCATGACGTTGGAGACGTGGATCGGCCCCTCCTTCTCGACGATGCCGCCCGCCTGGGCTTTCTGCGCGTCCTGGGAGGGACGCGCCCGTTCGTGGCGCTTGATCATGTTCAGGCCCTCGACGTAGACGCGCCGCTTCTGCGGATCGGTGCGGACGACGCGGCCGGTCTTGCCGGCGTCCTTGCCGCTGATCACGACCACCTGGTCGTCGGTCCGGATGCGCATCGACTTCGCCATCAGAGGACCTCGGGTGCGAGCGAGATGATTTTCATGAAGTTGCGGTCGCGAAGTTCGCGCGCGACGGGGCCGAAGATGCGGGTTCCGCGCGGGTTGTTGTTGGCCGGGTCGATCAGCACCGCGGCGTTCTCGTCGAAGGAGATGTAGGTGCCGTCGGGGCGACCCAGCGGCTTGCGGGTGCGGACGACGACCGCCTGCACGACCTCGCCCTTGCGCACGCCGCCCTGCGGGCTGGCCGATTTGACGGTGGCGGTGATCACGTCGCCGACGCTGGCGTAGCGGCGGTGAGAGCCGCCCTTGACCCGGATGCAGAGGATCTCGCGCGCGCCCGAGTTGTCGGCGACCTTCAGTCTGGACTCCTGCTGGATCATCGCCCGCTACCTCGCCTTCTCGATCACGTCGACCAGGCGCCAGCGCTTGGTCTTGGACAGCGGCCGGGTCTCGACCACCCGAACCACGTCGCCCTCGCCGGCCTCGTTGCGCTCGTCGTGCGCGTGCAGCGTGCGCGAGCGGCGGACGATCTTCTCGTAGGTGCGGTGACGACGCGCGGTGTCGATGCGCACGGTGATCGACTTGTCGCCTTTGCTGGAGACGACGATGCCCTGCCGGACCTTGGCGGCGTTGCCCTCGTGCTCGGCCGCCGGCGTGCCGGTTCCGGCCGTGTGCGCGGCCCTGGCCGCGGCTCGCTGCTTGCGCCGCAGGGCGGCCTTGGCCTCGCGCTCCTTGGCGCGCTCGGCCTTGCGCTCGTCCGGGCTCAGCTGCGGCCCGGTCTTGTGCGGCTTGCGCGAGCGCTGCAGCCGGCGGCGCTCCTTCCAGGGAAGGTCGTCCTCGGGGTTGGGCTCTGCCGGAGCCGCCTCGGGGGCGGGCGCCTCCTGCTCGGTGGCAGGGGCCTCGGCCGCCGTCTCCACGGCGGTCTCCTCGGCAGCGGCCTCTACGGCCTCGTCGGTGGTCTCTTTGTTCTGCTCGTCGTCACTCATGCTCGTCTGGTCTCTCTCTCGACGTCGATACCGCGGGCGCGGGCCACGGTCAGGAGGCGGGCCACGTCACGCTTGGCGACGCCCAGCCTCGCCGTGTTCTCCAACTCGCCGGTCGCGTGGCGGAAGCGCAGGTTGAACGCCTCCTGCTTGGCGTCGATCAGCTTCGCCACCAGCTCGTCGTCTTTTAGATTGTGCACCTCGGCGGGCTTCATCAGTCCTCGGCCCCCTCGCGCTTGACGAATTTGGTCCTGACCGGAAGCTTGTGCCCCGCCAGCCGCAGCGCTTCGCGCGCGAGCTCCTCGGGCACCCCGGCCAGCTCGAACATCACCTTGCCGGGCTTGACCACGGCGACCCATCCCTCCGGGTTGCCCTTGCCGGAGCCCATCCGCGTCTCGGCGGGCTTCTTCGTGAACGGCTTGTCGGGGAAGACGTTGATCCATACCTTGCCGCCACGTTTGATCTTGCGGGTCATCGCGATACGCGCGGCCTCGATCTGGCGGTTGGTGATCCAGCCGCGGTCGAGCGACTTGAGCCCGTACTCGCCGAAGGCGACGGTGCTGCCGCCCTTGGTGTTGCCGCGCATGCGGCCACGGAACTGTTTGCGGTGCTTGACCCGCTTCGGCATCAGCATCAGCGACCACCTCCGCCACCGGGACCGCGACCGCCGGAGCGTCCACCGCCACCGGGACCGCGACCGCCACCCGGCCCACGGCCGCCGCCCTGGCCACGGCCGCCACCGGGACCGCGACCGCCACCCGGCCCACGGCCGCCGCGATCGCCGCGCTGACCGCGGTCGCGATCGGAGCGGCCACCACGGCCGGGGGCGCCTTGCGGCTCGCCGTCGGTCGATGCGAGGTCCGAGCGGAATCCCTCGGGCATCACCTCGCCCTTGTTGATCCAGCATTTGACGCCGATCCGTCCGGTCGTCGTCCGTGCCTCGAAGAACCCGTAGTCGATGTCGGCGCGCAGCGTGTGCAGCGGCACCCGCCCGTCGGAGTAGCTTTCCGTCCGCGCCATCTCGGCACCGCCGAGCCGGCCGGAGACCTGGACCTTGACCCCCTTGGCGCCGGAGCGCATCGCCGAGGTCAGGGCACGTTTCATCGCCCGCCGGAAGGCGACCCGGTTCTGCAGCTGCTCGGCGATCGACTGAGCGACCAGCTTGGCGTCGAGCTCGGGCCGTTTGACCTCGCGGATGTTGACCTTCACCGGGCTGCCGGTGAGCTTGTGCAGCTCCTTGCGGAGGGCGTCGACTTCGCTGCCCGACTTGCCGATCACGATGCCCGGGCGGGCGGTGTGGATGTCCACGGCCACCTCGCCGCGGCGCTCGATCGTGATGTTCGAGAGCCCCGCATGCGAGAGCTTGTTGACGATGTGATCGCGGATCGCCAGGTCTTCCTGGAGCACGTCGGCGAAGTTTTTCTCCTCGAACCAGTTCGACTTCCAGTCGTGGATGTAACCGACGCGGAAACCCTCGGGGTGGATCTTCTGTCCCATGCCTAGTCCTCCACCGGGGTCAGAGCCACGGCGATGTGGCTGGTTCGCTTGTTGATCGGGGTGGCCCGCCCGAGCGCTCGCGGCCGGTAGCGCTTCAGCGTCGGGCCCTCGTCGACGGTGATCGAGGCGACTCGCATCTCGTCGCCGACGAGGTCGTGGTTGTTCTCCGCGTTGGCTGCGGCGGAGTCGATCAGCTTGTGAATGTCCTGCGCGGCTCCGCGCGGGGAGAACTGCAGCAGCGCCCGCGCCTTCTCGATGTGCAGGCCACGGACCTGATCGGCGATCAGGCGGGCCTTGCGGGGAGCGATGCGGACGTAACGGGCGCTGGCGCGCACCACCGGCGCGACGGGCTCGGCCTTCTTCGCCGGCTCCTCTTTCGCCTTCGGCTTCGCGGCGGCTTTCTTCGCCGGGGCCTTCTTCGCGCCCGATTTCGCCGAGCTCTCTTTTTTCGCTGCCGGTTTCTTGGCAGCTCTTTTCGGCGCAGCTTTCGCTTTCGCGGCCTTCTCCGTCGAGCCTTTCGGCTCCGCTTTCGCCGCTTTGGCGTCTTTTTTCTCGTCCGCCATCGTCAGTCCTTACCGCCGTGCGAGCGGAACGTGCGGCTGGGCGCGAACTCGCCGAGCTTGTGGCCGACCATCGACTCCGAGATGAAGACCGGGACGTGTTTCTTGCCGTCGTGGACGGCGATCGTGTGGCCGACCATGTCGGGAAAGATCGTCGAGGCCCGCGACCAGGTTTTGACCATCTGTTTTTTGCCGGCCTCGTTCATCGCGGCGATGCGTCCCATCAGACGCTCCTCGACCCACGGGCCCTTTTTCGTCGAGCGCCCCATCAGCGACCACCCTTCTTCTTGCCGCGGCGTCGGCCGCGGACGATGTAGCGATCGGACTGCTTGCCCTTCTTGCGGGTCCGGTAGCCGAGCGTCGGCTTGCCCCAGGGCGTGACCGGGTGCCCGCCGGGAGTGTGGTGGGCCTCACCGCCGCCGTGCGGATGGTCGACCGGGTTCATCGCGACGCCACGACTCTGCGGGCGCTTGCCCTTGTGGCGACTGCGGCCGGCCTTGCCCACCGTCAGGTTCTGGTGCTCGGCGTTGGAAAGCGCCCCCACGGTCGCGCGGCAATCGGCGCGGACCATCCGCATCTCCGACGAGGGCAGGCGCAGGGTCACCATCTCACCCTCCTTCGCGACCAGCTGGATCGCGGTGCCGGCGGCGCGGCCGAGCTTGCCGCCCTGGCCGGGGATCAGCTCCACGTTATGGACGATGGTGCCGGTCGGCATCTGCCCCAGGGATAGCGCGTGGCCGGGTTTGATGTCGGCCTCCGAGCCGGACTTGACGATGTCGCCGACCGCCAGCTGCGACGGCGCCAGGATGTACTCCTTGTGGCCGTCGGCGTAGTGGAGGAGGGCGATATAGCAGCTTCGGTTCGGGTCGTACTCGATCGTCGCGACCTTCGCCGGCACCCCGTCCTTGAGGCGCTTGAAGTCGATCTTGCGGTAGCGCCGCTTGGCGCCGCCGCCACGGTGGCGAGCGGTGACGCGGCCGTTGGCGTTGCGGCCGCCGGACTTGCGCAGACCCTCGGTCAGCTTGCGCTCCGGCTCCGACGCGGTCAGTTGCTCGCGCAGGGGGTAGGTCGCGAAGCGGCGGCCGGGGCTGGTCGGTTTGGTTTTGCGGTTCGGCATCTCTGAAGCTCCTACGCGGTCTCCGCGCCTTCGAACAGCTCGATCCGCTCGCCCGGCGCGAGTTGGACGATCGCCTTCTTCCAGGACCTGGTGCGCCCGCGCGAGAGACCGCGGCGCTTCGGCTTGGACCGCACCTTGGCGGTCCGCACCTGCGCGACGTGAACCCCGAAGACCTCCTCGACCGCCTGGGCGATCTGGGTCTTGTGGGCGCGGTCGTCGACGCGGAAGGTGTACTTGCCCTCGGCAATCAGGGCGTAGCTCTTCTCCGAGATCACCGGGCGGATCAGGATCGTGCGCGCGTCCATCAGCCCAGCCTCTCCTGCAGGGTCGCCAGCGCGGTTTCGGAGATGACGAGCGCGGCGGCGCCGATCACGTCGGCGACGCCGGTGGCGCCGACCTCGAGCACGTGCGTGCGGGGAATGTTTCGGAAGCTCTTCATCGCGCCGGTCTCCTCGGCGGCGAGGACGACAAGGGTCGGGCTCTTGGCGCCCCATTTGGCGAGGGCTGCGGCCGCCTGCTTGGTCGAGGGGGTCTCGAAACCGGCGGCGTCGAGGACGGCGACACTGCCGCGCTCGGCGTGGACCGAGAGCGCCGAGCGCATCGCCCGCCGGCGCGCTTTGCGGTTGACCTTGACCGTGTACTTGCGCGGCTTGGGGCCGAAGGCGACGCCGCCGCCGAAGCGGTTGGGGACGCCCAGCGAGCCGACACGGGCGCGGCCGGTGCCCTTCTGGCGCCAGGCCTTGGCGGTGGTGAAGGCGACCTCGCCGCGGGTCAGGGTCGAAGCGGTGCCGCGGCGGCGCGAAGCGAGGTCCGCGCGGGCGGCCTCGTGCACCAGCGACTGGTGGAACGGCTCGGCGAACAGCTCTTTCGGCAGATCGGCTTTGGTCGTCTTGCCGAGGACGGTCGCTTTAGACATCGGTCCTCACCTCGACGATCGAGTTGCGCGAGCCCGGCACCGAGCCCTTGATCAGCAGCAGATTGCGGTCGGCGTCGACGTCGGCGATCTCCAGACCCTTCTGGGTGATGCGCTTGTTGCCCATCTGGCCCGGCATCCGCATGCCTTTGAAGACGCGGGCCGGGAAGGCGCTGGCGCCGATCGAACCCGGCGCGCGGACGTTGTGCGAGCCGTGACTGACAGGACCGCGGCTGAAGTTATGGCGCTTGATGCCGCCCTGGAATCCCTTGCCGATGGAGATGCCGGCGACCTTGACCTTCTGCCCCGCCTCGAACCCGGCGACGGTGACGTCGTCACCGATCTTCGGGCCCTCGTCGGCGCCGAGGTCCTCGTCGCGGAACTCGACCAGGTGGCGCATCGGCGGCGCCCCGGCCTTCTTCAGATGGCCTTCCTCGCCCTTGCTCAGCTTGCCCTGCTTGACCTCTCCGAAGGCGAGCTGGACGCCGGCGTAGCCGTCGCGCTCGGCCTCGCGGACCGCGGTCACCTTGCAGGGACCGGCTTCAATCACGGTGACGGGGACGACGGTGCCGTCCTCGCGGAACACCTGCGTCATGCCGAGCTTCTTGCCGAGGATCGCAGCCATGGTCGAACCTAGAGCTTGATCTCGATGTCGACGCCGGCCGGGAGCGAGTCCAGGCGCTGCAGCGAGTCGACGGTTTTCGGCGAGGGCTGGAGGATGTCGATCAGCCGCTTGTGCGTGCGGATCTCGAAATGCTCGCGCGAGTCCTTGTCCTTGAAGGGCGAGCGGATCACGCAGTAGACGTTTTTCTCGGTCGGCAGGGGCACCGGCCCGGAGACGCTGGCGCCGGTGCGCTCCGCGGTCTCGACGATCTCGCGGGCAGCCCGATCTATGGCGTCATGGTCGTACGCCTTCAGCCGGATCCTAATTTTTTGTGCCGCTATAGCTGCCACTTGCCGTCTTTCGTCTTTCCGTTGTCGCTCTTACCGCGCAATAAGGGCGGGGCCCCGGTATGTGGGGCGCCGCCCCGGTCGTATGTCCTTGCAGTTGTCTCCCCACCCCCCGCGGGCGGAGACGGGGCGGGCACAGGCCCGCCCCCCAGCGTCGCCTACTCGATGATCTCGCTGACGACCCCCGAGCCGACGGTGCGGCCACCCTCGCGGATGGCGAACCGCAGGCCCTGATCCATGGCGATCGGCTGGATCAGCTCGATCGTCATCTCGACGTTGTCGCCCGGCATCACCATCTCGGTCCCCTCGGGGAGGTTGGCGATCCCGGTCACGTCGGTGGTGCGGAAGTAGAACTGGGGCCGGTAGCCGGAGAAGAACGGAGTGTGGCGACCACCCTCCTCCTTCTTCAGGCAGTAGACCTCGGCTTTGAACTTGGTGTGCGGGGTGATCGAGCCGGGCTTGCAGAGAACCTGGCCGCGCTCGATCTCCTCGCGCTTGGTGCCGCGCAGCAGGGCGCCGATGTTGTCGCCCGCCTGGCCCTGGTCGAGGATCTTGCGGAACATCTCGACCCCGGTGACCGTGGTTTTGGTCGTCGGGTTGATGCCGACGATCTCGACCTCGTCGCCGGTGTTGACGATGCCCTGCTCGACGCGGCCGGTGGCGACGGTGCCGCGACCGGTGATCGAGAAGATGTCCTCGACCGGCATCAGGAAGGGCTTGTCGAGCTCGCGAACCGGCTCCGGGATGTAGGAGTCCAGCGCCTCGGCGAGTTCGAAGACGGCCTTCTGGGCCTCTTCGTCGCCTTCCAGCGCCTTCAGCGCCGAGCCTTTGACGATCGGGGTGTCGTCACCCGGGAAGTCGTACTCGTTGAGCAGGTCCTTGACCTCCTCCTCGACGAGCTCGATCAGCTCGTCGTCGTCGACCTGGTCGACCTTGTTGAGGAAGACGACGACATGCGGGACGTTGACCTGGCGGGCGAGCAGGATGTGCTCGCGGGTCTGCGGCATGACGCCGTCGGCGGCGGAGACGACCAGGATCGCCCCGTCCATCTGCGCCGCGCCGGTGATCATGTTCTTCACGTAGTCGGCGTGGCCCGGGCAGTCGACGTGGGCGTAGTGCCGGTTGTCGGTCTCGTACTCGACGTGGGAGGTCGCGATCGTGATCCCGCGCTCCTTCTCCTCGGGAGCGTTGTCGATCTCCTCGAAGCTCTTCGCCTCGGCGCCGCCCTTGGTAGAGAGAGTTTTCGTGATCGCGGCCGTCAGCGTCGTCTTGCCGTGGTCGATGTGACCGATGGTGCCGACGTTCACGTGCGGCTTATCGCGCTCGAACTTCTCCTTTGACATCTCTCTCTCTTCTGCCTTTCGAAAGTCGTTGTTCTGTCTGGTTTGGCTGCTTGAGTTCTAGGGGCGCTGCTTGACAGGGCATCTAGTCCTGCCTGCGGGCGAACCTGGGAAATATAGCCAGATGTGGTGCCGGCCCGCGGTTGGGCTCAGCTGCTTGCCCCCACCGGTTCCCCTGAGCGGTGTTCGACGATCTCCTCGGCGATGTTGCCGGGGACCTCCTCGTAGCGCTCGAACTGCATCGTGTAAGTCGCTCGTCCCTGGGTGGAAGAGCGCAAATCGGTCGCGTAGCCGAACATCTCGCCGAGCGGGACGAAGGCCTGGACCGCGAGCGCGTTGCCGCGCTGCTCCTGGCCCTGGACCTTGCCGCGGCGCCGCGAGAGGTCGCCGATGACGTCGCCGAGGAAGTCCTCGGGGGTCACCACCTCGACCGCCATCACCGGCTCGAGCAGGACCGGGTTGGCCTTGCGGGTCCCTTCCTGGATCGCCATCGAGCCCGCGATCTTGAAAGCCATCTCCGAGGAGTCGACGTCGTGGTAAGAGCCGTCTACGAGTTCGACCTTGACGTCGACCATCGGGTAGCCGGCCTTGACGCCGTTCTCCAGCGCCTCGCGCATTCCGTTTTCGGCCGGGCCGATGAATTCGCCCGGGATCACGCCGCCCTTGATCTTGTTCTCGAACTCGAAGCCCTCTCCGGGCGCCGGCTCGAGGTTGATGACGACGTGGCCGAACTGGCCGCGGCCGCCGGTCTGGCGCACGAACCGCGCCTCGACCTTCTCGACCCGCTTGCGGATCGTCTCGCGGTAGGCGACCTGCGGCTTGCCGACGTTGGCCTCGACTTTGAACTCGCGCAGCATCCGGTCGACGATCACCTCGAGGTGCAGCTCGCCCATCCCGTGGATCAGGGTCTGGCCGGTTTCCTCGTCGCTTTCGATCCGGAAGGTCGGGTCCTCCTCGCCCAGGCGCTGCAGGGCGTTGCCCATCTTCTCCTGGTCGGCTTTGGTCTTCGGCTCGATCGCGACCGCGATCACCGTCTCCGGGAACTCGATGCTCTCCAGCGCAATCGGTGCGTCGGGGGCGGCGAGGGTGTCGCCGGTCCCGGTTTCCTTGAGACCGACGCCGGCGCAGATGTCACCGGCGTAGCATTCCTCGATCTCCTCGCGGCTGTTCGCGTGCATCATCAGCAGCCGGCCGATGCGCTCGGTCCTCCCGGTTTTGACGTTGAGGACGCGGCCGCCTTTCTCGAGCTTGCCCGAGTAGACGCGGAAGTAGGTGAGCTTGCCGACGTAGGGGTCGGTCATGACCTTGAAGGCGAGGGCCGCGAACGGCTCGGAGTCGGAAGCCTTGCGCTCGGCCTCGACGTCCTCGGGCTGGCCTTTGCTGGCCGGGACGATGCCGGTCACCGGCGGCACCTCGAGCGGCGAGGGCAGCAGTTCGACGATCGCGTCGAGCAGCGGCTGCACGCCCTTGTTCTTGAACGAGGTGCCGCAGAGCACCGGGGTCACCTTGGTGTCGAGGCAGGCCCGGTGCAGGGCGCCGACGAGGCGGTCGCGGGAGATCTCTTCTTCTCCCAGGTAGGCCTCCATCAGCTCGTCGTCGTAGTCGGCGCAGGCCTCGATCAGCTGCGTCCGGTATTCCTCGGCCTGGTCCTGCAGGTCGTCGGGGATGTCGACGGTCTCGTAGGCGGCGCCGAGCTCGTCGGTCCAGACCAGCCCCTTCATCTCGACGAGATCGACCACGCCTTTGAAATTCTCCTCGGCGCCGATCGGCAGCTGGATCGGCACCGCGTTGGCACCGAGGCGGTCGACCATCGTCTGCACGGAGTTGAAGAAGTCGGCGCCGGTGCGGTCCATCTTGTTGATGTAGGCGAAGCGCGGCACCCCGTACTTGTCCGCCTGGCGCCAGACGGTCTCCGACTGCGGCTCGACGCCGGCGACGGCGTCGAAGACCGCGACCGCGCCGTCGAGCACGCGCAGGCTGCGCTCGACCTCGACCGTGAAGTCGACGTGGCCGGGCGTGTCGATGATGTTGATCCGGTGGCCCTTCCACTCGCAGGCCGTCGCGGCGGAGGTGATCGTGATCCCGCGCTCCTGCTCCTGCTCCATCCAGTCCATGACCGCGGCGCCCTCGTGGACCTCGCCCATTTTGTGGGTGCGACCCGTGTAGTAGAGGATGCGCTCGGTCGTCGTCGTCTTACCGGCGTCGATGTGCGCCATGATCCCGATATTGCGGGTCTTCTCTAGGGGAAAGCTGCGTGCCATGGTTCCTAAGGTAAGTGGTTGTCGCGAATGGAGTTGGGCGTGAGGCGGAAGCGAACCGATCCCGGGCGGGATCGCCACAACCAGCATCAGCGCAAAAAAAAGGCCCCGCGGGGCCCGGCGAAGCGAACTGCGAAAAAACTGCCTGAGCGACGGCCGATGATAGCAGCGGTTCGACGCCGCATCCGTCCGGCTCTCGTCGCCGCATCCGGCGCCGCCGTGAAGTGGACGCGCCGGGTCGATCGAGCCGCCGACAGGGCACTCCAGCGGGCGCACCCGCCGCTGCTCCGCGCCCGCCACCGCGCCGCCCTCGCCTACCGGGCCGCGGGCGCCCGGGTCGGGCCGCTGCTGCAACCGCCTGCGACGCGCCTGTTCCGCGGCCTCGCCACCGGCGAGCGCTGGGCCCGCCGAGCCTGCGCCCTCGCCGTGCGCGCCGCCACCGCCGCCAGCGAGGTGGTGACGCCGACCCGCGCGGTCGCCGCCGTGGTCGTCGTCGCCGCGAGCTGCCTCGTCGTCTCCCAGTTCCTCGACTACCGCGCGGTCGAGATCGGCCAGCCCGGGTACGCCAACCTGCCCGACGTCGCCAACCCGCCGACCGCCGCGGCGCGGACCGCCGGCCAGGCCCACGCCTATCTGCTGGTCCCGCTCGGCATCCTCGCCGCTGCGATCGGGGTCGCCTGCCTGCGGCGCGACCGGCGCCGGGCCGGGCTCGCGGTCGCCGGCCTCGGGCTGGCGGCGGTCGCCGTGATCCTGCTCGTCGACCTCCCCCACGGACTCGACGCAGGGGCGCTCACCTCGCGCTTCGCAGGGGCCTCGGCGGTGCTCGAGGACGGCTTCTACGCCGAGTTGGCGGCGGCGACGGGGCTGCTCTTCGCCGGACTGCTCTACTATGCGCGGCCGTGCCGAATACGAATCAGCTCGTCAGGAAGGGCCGCAAGCGCCCGAAGAAGAAGACCACGACGCCAGGACTCAAGTCCGGCCAGGGTCGCAAGAAGCGCGTAGCCGCCCCGCAGCGGCGCGGCGTCTGCACCCGTGTCGCAACGGTGACGCCGAAGAAGCCGAACTCGGCTCTGCGCAAGATCGCCCGTGTGCGGCTGACCAACGGGATGGAGGTCACGACCTACATCCCCGGCGAGGGACACAACCTTCAGGAGCACTCGGTCGTGCTGATCCGCGGTGGTCGCGTCAAGGACCTGCCGGGCGTCCGCTACAAGGTCGTCCGCGGCACCCTCGACGCCGCCGGCGTCTCCGATCGCAAACAGGCCCGCTCCCGCTACGGCGTCAAAGCTTCCTGATGCCCCGCCGCTCCGCAGCGCAGATCCGGCCGATCGAACCGGACGCCAGACACCGCAACCGCCTGGTCCAGCAGCTCATCAACAAGGTGATGAGCGACGGCAAGAAGTCCCTGGCCGAGCGGATCGTCTACGACAGCCTCGCGATCGTGGCCGAGCGCAGTGGCGAGGACCCGGTGGAGACGCTGGAGACGGCCGTCAAACAGCTGACTCCGGTGCTCGAGGTCCGCTCCCGCCGGGTCGGCGGCGCGACCTACCAGGTCCCGGTCGAGGTCCCGGCGCGCCGCGCCCGCACCCTCGCCGTCCGCTGGCTCGTCCAGTTCGCCCGCGCCCGCCGCGAGTACTCGATGGCCGAGCGTCTCGCCGGCGAGATCCTCGACGCGAACCAGCAGCAGGGCAGCGCCTGGAAGCGGAAGGACGACATCTACCGCATGGCGCAGGCCAACAAGGCCTTCGCCCACTACCGCTGGTAGACGCCGTGGGGGCGCGCCTGACGGCGTCCTCGTCGTTCGGATCGGGTCACGCACGGTAGTGCGTTCCCCTCGCCTCACTCCCTGCGTCCTTGCCAGCCACGCCCCCACGGCGTCTCGGGTATGAACCAGCCGGTCCTTGCGGTCGACGTCGACGGGGTGATCAGCATCTTCGGCTTCGACGACCCACCACCGCCCGAGGAGGCCAGGTTCGAGTTGGTTGACGGGACGATGCACTGCATCTCCCTGCGCGCCGGGGAGCGGCTGCGGCGGCTCGCCGCGCATTTCGAGCTTGTCTGGGCGAGCGGCTGGGAGGACAAAGCGAACTATTACCTGCCCACCATGCTCGGCCTCCCCGAGCTACCGCACCTGAGCTTCGACGGCGCCGCCCGCTTCGGCTCCGCCCACTGGAAGCTGGGCCCGCTCGACGCCTGCGGCAAGGGTCGGGCCCTGGCCTGGATCGACGACAACTTCGACGAGAGCTGCTTCGAGTGGGCGCGAAACCGGTCCGAGCCGACGCTGCTGGTGCCGACCGAAGCGCACCTCGGCCTGCAGGAGGCCGAAACCGAAGCGCTCGCCGCCTGGGGGCGCAGCCTCGCCCGTGAAGCGGAATCCCCTTCGACGTGAGCGCTGCCGCGAGCCTCTAGACTGACGCGGGTGACTGGGTTCTGGCCCATTTTCTTCCTGCTCGTGGTTCTGAAGATCCCGGTTCTGGGGTCGATCTGGCTCGTCTGGTGGGCGGCCAAGTCCACCCCTGAACCGGACGAGGCAGCCGAGGACTCCGATGGCGGCTTCAAGCGCCGCCGGCCGGAGCCGAAGCGGCCCCGTGGCCCACGTCGCGGCCCTCACGGCGGCGGCGCCGTGGCGACGGCTCCCCCTTGCCCGTCCGGCGGGCGGACGCGGGTGGTCAGGCCCGCTGCGCTGCCTGCTTACGCTCGCGCCGGATCTCACGCAGATACGGATGGAAGTCAACCTCGACGGTATGACGCTTAGAGGCAACGAAGCGCTTCGCCTGCTGCCGTTCCTCGCGATCGATCTCCCGCCGCATCTCCGCCGCGTCCGGTAGGGCGGCCCGCCCGCCGAGCAGGTCGGCAACCCATTCGCACTGCGCCTCGGCCAGCGGCATGATCGGGCCGAACGGCTGGATGAAGCCGATGAAGTACAGCCCCGGGCGCTCGACCGAGACCACCCGCCGGTAGAGCGGCAGCCGGTTGTCCGGGGCCGCGAAGACCTCCGGGTCGAAGAACGGGAAGGTCATCTTGTAGCCGGTGCAGTAGACGACGAGGTCGATCTCCTCCTCGGAGCCGTCGACGAAGCGGACCGTGCGCCCGCCGCCGAAGCTGGCGATGTTGGGCTTGACCGCGACATCGCCGTGGCCGATCCGCGGCAGCAGCTCCGAGGAGACGGTCGGGTGCGCCTCGAAGAGCTTGTGGTCGGGCTTCGGCAGCCCATAGGCGGTCACGTTGCCGGCGGCGACGCCGAGGGCGCGGGCGGCGAAGAAGCGCTGTACCGGGAGCGGCAGCATCGAGGTGACCGGGTTGGCGAGCTCGTCGATCGGCTTGCCGTTGATGTACTTGGGGATCACGTAGGCGCCGCGGCGCATCGCGATGAAGGTGGCGTCGGCAATCCGCGAGGACTCGACCGCGATGTCGGTCGCCGAGTTGCCGATCCCCAGCACCAACACCCGCTTGCCGCGCAGCACGTCGGGCTCGCGGTAGTGGTGGGCGTGGACCTGCTCGCCGCTGAACTCCTCGGCGCCGGGAAACGACGGTTCGGGCCAGCGCGGGTCCCAGTGGTGCCCGTTGGCGACCAGGACGGCGCGGTAGCGCTCGGTCTCGCGCCCGTCGGGTCCCGCCACGGTGACCTCCCACTCGCCTTCGACCGGCTCGACGCTCAGCACCTCGGTGCGGAAGCGAATCCTCTCGCGCAGCCCGAAATGGTCGACGAATTCGTCGAAGTAGGCGGCCATCTGGAAGTGGTCCGGATAGTCGGGGTAGTGGTCGGGCATCGGCAGGGACTTGAAGGCCATCACCCGCCGCGAGGTGTTGATGTGCAGCGTCCGGTAGGCCGAGGACATGCCGTTGTCGTTCTCGTAGCGCCAGTTGCCGCCGACCTGAGAACCCTTCTCGAAGCAGTCGAAGGGGATGCCGCGCGCGTCGAGGACCTGCGCCGCCGCGATCCCGGAGCTGCCGGCGCCGATGATGCAGACCTTCTCCGCTCCCTCCATCGGAGACGCAATCTACCCGAATCGCGACGCCTTCTCGAAGAAGACCCGCGACCCGTCGGCGGACGTCCCGCCGAAGGAGCCGCCGCTTTTCAGCCCGGTTCCACCGGGGCCGGCCGAGACCAGCTTGCCGGTCCCACCCGCTCCTTCGTAGAGGTCCGTCGTTTCGTTTTTGTCCGCATCCGGATGGGGTTCTTCGGTTTCGAAAAAGACGCGAGACCCGTCCGATGACCCGCCAGCGTATTCCACTTCGAAGGCCCTTGCCTCCGGCCGAGACTAAGCTGCGGGCCGCGTCTCGGCGGCGACCTCGACGGCGGCGACTAGCGCCGCGAGCAGCGTGCTGGCCGAACCGGCGCCGAGCAGGCGCCGTCTGCTCGCCGCCTTCCTCAGCGCTCGCACCTCCGCAGCCGGTCCTGCCCCCCGCCGCCGCGGCAACGGTCCCTTTGGGCGCCGCCGTTGAGCCGGTCGCGGCCGGCGTTGCCGAAGAGCAGGTCGTTCCCTCCCTGGCCGAAGACCCGGTCGTTGCCCCCCTGGCCGAAGACCCGGTCGGCGCCCGCCCCGGCGACGACCCGGTCGTTGCCGTTGCCGGCCTTGACCATGTCCTTGCCGCGTCCGGCGCAGATCAGATCGTTGCCGCCGAAGGCGAGAATCTTGTCGTTGCCGCCGCGGGCGACGATCACGTCGCGCTTGCGGGTGCCCTTGAGGACGTCGCGGCGCCCGGTGCCGACGATGGTGGCCGGCTTGCCGAGACAGCGGGGGCGCTTGTTGGACGAGGAAGACGGGTTCGGGGTCACCGGGAGGACCGGGGGCGCCGCCAGGGGCGTCTACGCGGGCGGCCCCGGTTCTTCGGTGCCGGGTCCTTCCTACTTCTTCGGGCGGTTCGGGCGCGGGCGGAATCGTCATACAGGCCTAGTACTCCGAGCTCCCGGCCAGATCGGAGGGGTCGAGGTCGGTCACGCTCGCCCTCCTCTGACGTTCAGGCGCGGTGACCGGCACGGTCGCTTCGCAGGAGGCGGTGCCTCTTTCATCGGGCGAAACCCCGTCGAGAGCCCCCAGGAGATCGCCCAATCAACGCGGTCGAATCCTCTCAGTAAAGTGACGCGAAGTACTCGCTCCGCTTACCTCCGCCTTCCTGCTCTTCTCCGAGCTCTACCGAGATCATCCTCTCCCTCACCCCGGTCTCTACTTCCTTCAACACCAACAATTTCTACAACCTATTCACTCCCTTATCCACTTCAAAAATCTTTACTAGTGACCCCCTAACCACCAAAAAATTCTATCCCAGTCACCCTCTTCGTCGTCTTTATCGTGCATCAAGTTGCCGAGCATCCTGTTCCCTAACGATACGCTGCCCACTACCTACACACCTTCCTACCCTTTCAAACTATCTCTTTCTCGGCGTCTACACGACTCCGGTGACCGCCAGATCGCTAGAGTTCGTTACATCCACCCCTTTAATCACTTTCCCGCGCTCCTCGTGATCAGTCCGCCGTGGCGCTGTTCATGTTGCCCTCGATCTCCAGTCCTTCCATCAACAGTAACGACATACCGTCATCACCTTTACCTCATATCACTTTACCCTCCCCCTATTCCAAAACCACCTATCACACCCCCTTCAATATTCAAACTTATATACCCTTGGTGTCGTTGCCGAGCACGGCTCGCACCGTCAACACCCAACCCGATCTGGTTAACCTATATCAATCAAGATATCGCCCCTATCGATCCAAGCGGTGATCCCGCTTGATCCCGTTCCCCCAGATCACGTTGCCGCTCCTGCGCTCCCCTATCGTGATCTTCGACGCCGACGCGATAATCCCTCCCCCTGCGTTACCGCGGTCGAGCAGGCCCCTTGCATTGGTCCCTATCGTAGTTGCCGAGCTCTCGTCGTATTCGAACGCTTTTCGTCCTCATCCCCTCCTTACCTTTACATATCGACGTTGCCGGCGCCGGCCGCCGAGCCCTCCCACCCGGGTCCTCGGTGCCTCCGTCGAAGACTCACCGTCCACCGCGGCACCCGTTCGCCCACGGCATGTTCCCGTCCGGCCTAGCCCGTGGTAACTTGCACGCCAACGCCGTCCGCGGCGACCGAGATCGCCCCGTACATGCGGTCGCCCGCTCGACAGGTTGCCGGAGATCACTTTGCTGGCCGCGGCGCCGGCACCTCCGATCGTGTTGCCCATGCCGCCGTGATCAGCACGCCATATTCCTGGAGACCTACCGCTGAGTCACCGGTCGCATCGGAGCCGATCTGGTTGCCGTAGACCTCTTTTTCGTCGGCGACGGAAATGTAGACCCCGCGGTCTGCGTTGCCGGAGATCACGTTGCCGGCGCTGGTGGCGGTTCCTCTCACCGTTGTGCCGGCCGTTACCGCCGAAGATGCCGACGCCGTAAGATCCGTTCGGCCGCGGTGCCGTGCCTGCGGCCTCGGTGCCGATGTAGTTGCCCTGCAGCTCGTTTCCTGTGCCCTCGCCGGTCAGCTCGACGCCGCCGGTGCCGTTCGCCGAGATCGCGTTGCCCACTCCCTCACAGGTCTCGCCCATCGTTTCCCCCCGGCACTCGACCGGGACGACGACCCCTTAGCTCAGCTTCCGATCACCCAGCGCCCTTCTTGTCCCAGGCCGATGTAGTTGCCCCGCAGGTGGTTGCCCGTCGCTTCGGCGCCCTGTATCCGCACACCGCACGTGTTGCCCGCTATCTTGTTGCGCCGCGCTGCGCTCGTCCCACCCACTACTCACGCCCTGCGCGGAGCCCATGTTCTTCACCCCTGTTGCCTGCGCTACCGGTCCGACCCCGAGCTAGTTGACCCCGATGTGGTTGCCGGCGATGCTGCCCGACCCGGCTTCGAAGACCACGCCGTCGCCGTTGCCGGAGATCAGGTTGCAGGCGCCGTCGCAGGCGTCTGTCGCCTGCGCGCCCAGCGAGAGCGAGCCACCGACTTCGATCCCGTTCCCTGCGGCGACCTGGACGCCGTCCGCCTTGCCGAGCGCCGCGGTGCCCGCCGCGTCGGTGCCGATCCTGTTGCCCCGCAAGACTACCACGTTTTGCGCGCCGAGAGATACACCGCCACCCCGTGCCGCAGTTGCCCGAGATCAGGCTCTATTCTACTATCACTTCGTTCGCTGATACGCGAACGCCGTCGAGGTTCCCCATCGCCGTCGTACCGGCACGTCCGTACCGACCTGCTCTCGCCAACGAGCGTCGAGGGTCGGTGACGACGATCCCCGCCGAGCAGAAGCGCTCACGATCAACCCGCAGACCGGCTCTTCGCGCCTCCGACCTCCAGCACGTGGAGTCGCGCCCTACCCGTCGAGCACGCCCGCGATCGCCGCGCTTCTTCGCAGTCGATGCTCGCGATGTCGTTGATCGCGACACGCTCGGCGACCGCCGGCAGCGCCGTGAGACCGCTTATCTCATCTATTCCGAGAACCGATCTCGTGCCTTCCCCCTTCAGCGTCAACTGCGTCCGCCTCTTCGGGCCCGAGCAGACGTCAGTCCGCCTCGGTGCCCTCGTCTTCGGGGTCGAAATCGCCGACCACCTGCGGTCGCCGTCGGCGGCATCGATTGCTGGCTACGTTTATTTCCTGCTCTGCCCGATCACTACCATCGCCGTCAGCAGCACCACGAGTACCAGGCCAAGAACAACACCGGCACCCAGACCACACCGCTCGCACCGCGCACCCTCTCCTTGCCCGCCGCCGCCGCGGCAGCGGTCCTTGTAGCGGCGCCGCCGGAGCAGATCGCGGCCGGCGTTGCCGAAGAGGTAGTCGCCGGCCGGTTCTGGCCGAAGACCTGCTCGGTGCCCGGCCAGTCCTGGCAAGCTCGTCGTTGCCGCCGCCTACCTTGACCGTGTCCTTGCCGGCGCCGTCGCAGATCAGGTCGTTGCCGGCGAAGCCGAGGATCTTGTCGTTTCCACCGAAGGTGACGATCACGTCGCGCTTGCGTGTCCCCTTGAGGACGTCGCGCTTGGCGGTGCCGACGATCGTCGCCGGCTTGCCGAGGCAGCGCGGGGTGCGCGCCTCCCGGCCGTCTGCTCGTTCGGCGCCTGCGGTCCGGTCGGCGGGGCCGGTTCGGGACCTTCGGAGGCGGGCTCGAGGGTCTCCGCCGGGCTTCGACGTCGGAGACGTAGACGTCCCTCGCCACGTCGGTATCGGCGGCGACCAGCGACTCGTCGGTCTCGAAGAAGACGCGGGAGCCGTCGGCGCCGGCGCCGGCAAAGAAGGCGGGCTGTCCGCCGTTGCCCCCGGCCGGGCCGGTCGAGATCAACGTGGTGACCCCGCCGGCGCGCTCGTAGACGTCGAACGGCTTCGTCGCCGTCGGCGGCGACCAGTGCCTCCTGCGTTGCGGAAGAACACCCTGGTTGCCGTCGGCCGAGTTCCCGCTGTAGGTAGCAATGTCGGCGCTGCCGCTCCCGGCCGCGGGACCCGAGATCAGCGTGGTGCCGCCACCAGAGCGCTCGTAGATATCCAGGGCGCCGTCTCCATCCGCGGCCACCAACTGCTCCGGCGTGACGAAGAAGACGCGGTCGCCGGCCTCAGAGAAGCCGAGCGCGCTGGCGTGCGCTCCGCTTTCACTCCCCCCCGTCGGGCCGATCGAGATCAGAGTCGTGAGGCCGCCGATGCGTTCGTAGACGTCGACGGCGTTGTCGGTGTCGCCTTCGACCAGCTTCTCCACCGTGCGGAAGAAGACGCGAGTCGCGTCGGCGGAAGCGCCCTCGAAGGCGGGTAAGCCGCGGCGTTGCCCCCGGTCGTGCCGACCGAGTCAAGCTCTGGTGACGCCGCCGAAGCGCTCGTCCACGTCCGACTGTTCGCCAGGTGTCGGCGCCGATCAGCGCGTCCGTGGTCTGCAGGATGACCCGCGCGCCGTCCGTCGAGATTGCCACCAGCCCGACGCCCAGCGTCTGCGTTCCCGCCCACCGAGACCATCGAGGTAAGCGCCTTCGAAGCGTTCGTAGACGTCGCCCACGGCGTCTTCGTCAGCGGGGTCGAGAGATTCCGAGGTTTCGAAGAAGACGCGCGACCCGTCGGCGGAGGCGGCGGCGAACTGGGCGTCGTGGGGGCCGACGCCTTCTTCGCCTTCCAGGCCGGTGGAGATCAGGGTCGTGGTGGTGCCGGAGCGTTCGTAGACGTCGCTCGATTCGTCGGTGTCAGCCGCGGCCAGCTGTTCGTCGATCTCGGTGAAGACGCGGTGGCCGTCGCTGGAGGATCCGGCGAACGACGCGTCCTTCTCGACGGCTTTTTTCGCTGCTCCGGTTGAGATCAAGGCGACGTCGCTGCTGCCGGAGCGTTCGTAGACGTCGACGGATTCGTCGCCGTCGCCTTCGGACAAGGGCGCGTCGGTGCTGAAGAAGATCCGGCCGCCGTCGGCGGTGACGGCGCCGAATTCCCCTTCGGATGCGCCGGAGGCGAGCGTCCGACCGAGATCTGGGTCGTTTCGCCGCCGACCCGACGGTAGAGGTCGCGAACCAGGTTGGAGTCGCCGGTCACCCAGCGGCTCTTCGGTCCAGAAGAAGACCTGCGCTGCCGTCCGGGCGTAGCGCCGGCGAATTCCGCTTCGTACGGGCCGTTGCCGCCGGCCGGGCCGGTGGAGATCAGGTCCGTCGATCGGCTCTCGGCGGCGAACGCCGCCCAGGCACCGAGCAGCCCGCAGACGCTGACGAACGCCGCTGCGAGTGCGGCCCGTGCCCGTCGTGAGCCTACCGAGCTCCGCTCGGCGCTCACCGCTCGCACCTGCGCAACCGGTCCTTGCCCGCGCCGCCGCGGCAGCGGTCGCGAGCGGCGCCGCCGTTGAGCAGGTCGCGGCCGGCGTTACCGAAGAGGAAATCGCGACCGCCCTGGCCGAAGATCCGTCCGGCCCTCCCTGGCCGAAGACCTTGTCGTTGCCCGCCCCGGCCTTGACCACGTCCTTGCCGGCGCCGGCGCAGATCAGGTCGTTGCCGCCGCGGCCGAGGATCTTGTCGTTGCCGCCGCGGCGAGAATCACGTCGCGCTTGCGGGTCCCCTTGAGGACGTCGCGCTTGCCGGTGCCGACGATCGTCGCCGGCTTGCCGGCGCAGCGGGGGGCCTTCGACTTGGCCCTGGCGACGACCGGCGGAGCCGGGGTCGGCGCCGGATTCGCACCGGAGGCGGTGGGTCAGAGGGCACCGGGTCGAGGACCCGAGTCGTAGAGATCCGGTTCTTCGTCGCTGTCGGCGGCGATCAGCGATTCGTGGCTGTTGAGGAAGGCGTGGGAGCCGTCGGGGCTGACGGCTTCGAAGTACACGCCCTCCCCATTCTCGGCGTCGTCAGGACCGGTCGAGATCAACGTCGTGACTCCAGCCGCCCGCTCGTAGACGTCGGTGGCGCTGTCGCCGTCGGCGGGCACGAGCGAATCCGCGGTCGTGAAGAAGACACGAGCGCCATTTTCAGAGCTGCCTCCGAAGGAAGCGCCGAACGGTCCGTCGCCGCCGACCGAGACCAGCGAGGTGACTCCCCCCGAGCTTTCGTAGAGATCTTCGACTTCATCGCCATCGTCCGCGGTCAGCTGCTCGTCGGTGACGAAGTAGAGGTGCTCTCCGTCCGCGGAGATCCCCCTCGGTTCCGCCGGGTGGGGGCCGTTGCCGCCCGTCGGGCCGACCGAGACCAGGGTCGTGACCCCGCCGGAGCGTTCGTAGGTGTCGGTCTGGAAATCGGTGTCGGCGGCGACCAGAGAGGCACCGGTGGTGAAGAAGGCGCGGGTGCCGTCTGGGGAGATCCTCTGCGAGATTGGCGACGGCTGCCGGCATTGCCGCTGGGGCCGGTCGTGACCAGCGAGGTGACACCCCCCGAGCGTTCGTATCCGTCCGATCCCCCATCTCCGTCTGCGCTGACCAGGGACTCCGACGTCGTGAAGAAGACCCGGGTTCCGTCGGTCGAGATCTTGAGCCCGAAGACCCCGGTCTCGGCGTTGCCGCCTTCGGGGCCGGTCGAGATCAGGGTGGTGGCGCCGTCGAAGCGTTCGTAGATGTCTTCGGCGGTGTCTTCATCTTCTTTCACCAGCTGCTCCTTGGTGAGGAAGAAGACTCGCTGGCCATCGGCCGAGCTGCGGGCGACGAAGGACGTGTCGACGGCGTCGTTGCCGCCGCCGGGGCCGGTCGAGAGCAGGGTGGTGGTGCCGGCAAAGCGTTCGTAGAGGTCCCTCGATTCGTCTTCGTCCTCGCTGACCAGCTTCTCTTTGGTGAGGAAGAAGATCCGGCTGCCGTCGGCGGAGGAAGCGGTGTAGGTGGCGTTGGCGGCGCCGTTGCCGCCTTCGGTCCGATCGAGATCAGGGTGGTGGTGCCACCGGAGCGTTCGTAGATGTCCTCGGCTTCATCGATCTCGCCGCTACCCGAGACTCATCGCTCCCGAACAGACGCGGGTGCCGTTGGCGAAGCTGCCGAAGTCGTAGGCGGCGATTTCGGCGTTGCCCCCTTGCGGTCCGACCCACACCAGGGAAAGGGCTTCCCCATGCCGTTCGTAGACCTCGGTGACTTCGTCGCTGTCCGCCGCCAGCACCGAGTCTTCGGTTTCGAAGAAGACCCGCGAGCCGTCCTCGGAGGTATCCGCGTATTCGGCTTCGAAGGGGCCGTTGCCGCCGTCGGGCCCGATCGATACCAGGCTCGTGGTGCGGGTCTCCTCCGGCCACCGCGACCCAGGCGCCGAGCAGCCCGCAGGCGCTGAGGAGCGCGGTCGCGAGGAAAATCCGCTTCGCACGCGATCTGGCCGAGTCCACGCATCGCCAGCCAGGATGGAGGGGCCCCGGGGCAAGCTTCAACGGGTACCACCGCAGGGTTTTCGCCCGCCTCCGAAGCATTTCGAGAACGGGGTGTCTGGCCGCCCCATATCGTGCCCGGGATGCCGAGACCTGCTCGCGGCCATCTCAGCGACCGGAACCTGCTCGAGCGGGTGGAGGAGCGGCGGGCGATCGCCGACGCCCTGCGGGCGCTGGCCGAGGGCGAGGGCGGCGTCGCGATCGTCGCGGGCCCGGCCGGGGTCGGCAAGACGGCGCTGCTGTCGATGCCTCGCCGAGCAGAGCGCCGATCGGGCGACGGTGGCGACCGCCCGCGGCTCGGAGCTGGAGCGCGAGTTCGCCTTCGGCGTCGTCCTGCAGCTGCTCGGCCCGCTGGTCGAGGCCGAGCGCCGACGAGCGAGTCTTCGGCGGCGCCGCGGCGCTGGCCCGGCCGCTGTTCGAGGGGGCCGAGGTCGGGCCGGCGCGCGACGTCGACTTCCGGCTCCTGCACGGCCTGCACTGGCTCTGCGCCAACCTGGCCGAGCGCGCGCCGCTGGTGCTCTGCGTCGACGACGTCCAGTGGGCCGACGCGGCCTCGCTCCGCTTCCTCGCCTACCTCGGGGCCCGCGCCGGCGAGCTGCCGGTGCTGATCGGGGTCTCCCGCCGCAGCGGCGAGCCGGGCGAGCTGGGAGCGCTCGACGAGCTCGCCGAGCCTGCCGATCGCGAACGACGCTGTCGCCCGGCGGAGCTGAGCCGCGACGCCGTCGCCGAGCTGGTCGGCGCCGAGCTCGGCGAGGAGGCCGCGGGGCGGATCGCGGCGGAGGTCCACCGTCGCAGCGGCGGCAACCCGCTCTTCGTCGGCGAGCTGATTCGGGCGACGCGGGAGGCCGCGGACTCGGGCGACTCCGCGCCGGAGGCGAGCCCCCCGCAGACCGTGGTCAACCTGGTCAAGCGACGGGTCGGCCAGGTTGCCGGCAGAGACCCGGGCGGTCGCCCGGGCACTCGCGATCCTCGGCGACTCCGCGACCGGGGAGGAGATCGAGGCGGTCGACCGAGCTGGAGACGCGAGGCGGTGCTGATCGGGACCGACCGTCTGGCGGAGGCGGAGCTGACCGATCCCGGCGACCCGCGGCAGCTTCCGCCACCCGATCCTGCGCGAGGCGATCGTCGACTCGATCCCGGACGGCGAGCGCGCCCTGCTGCGGATGGGGGCGGCGCGGGCGGTCGTCCGGCCGCGACGCGACCCGGGCCGCGACCCACCTCGCCGCCGCCCGCCCCGACGAGCCCGGCGGCGAGGAGTGGGCCGCGGCAGACGCTGCGCCGCGCCGCCGCGGCGGCCGGGCGCGCGGTGGCGGCGGCGAGGCGATCGCCTACCTGCGGCGGGCCTGGCTCGAGCCGCTCGCGAGACCGCGAGCGCCGCGAGATCCTGCTCGAGCTCGGTGGGCTCGAGGCCCAGGCGCGCGACTACGCGGCGCTCGAGCACCTGGCGGCCGCCGCGGAGCTGGCCGCCGACCCGGTCGAGCGCGGCGCGGATCGCGCTGGTCCACGGCGACGCCCTCTTCCACATGATCGCCCTGGAGGAATGCTCGCGCGTCTGCCGCGAGGCGATCGCCGAGCTCGGCGACGCCGAGCGCGAGCTGCGGCTGGCGCTGGAGGCGACGGCGCTCAGCGCCGAGGCGGTGCGCGGCGTCAACCGCGACCGGCCCGGCGAGCTGGAGGGCGAGGTCGCCGCGGCCGGGACGCCGGGGAGCGAGCGGTGCTCGCCCACGTCGTCGCCGACCTCGCCGCGACCGGCTCCAGCCCGGCGGCACGGGTGCGCGAGCTCGGGCGCCGCGCCCTCGGCGGCCGGCAAGCTGCTCGACGAGGTCGGCCCCGCCTCGCCGATCTACATCTACGCCGGCACCGCCCTCGCCTGGGCGGGCGACCTGGAGACCGTCCTCGAGCTGACCACCGAGGGGATCGAACGGGGCGGCGCAGCGGCTCGCTGGTCGCGGTCAGCTACTCGGCCGCGCTGCGCGCCGGCACGGCGCTGCTGGCCGGCGACCTGGCCCTGGCCGAATCGGACTCCGAGCTGGTCGTCTCCGAGCTGCCCGGTCGCCGACCCGATGGCCTACGGGATCGCCCTCGGCTGGCTGATCGAGACGCTGGTCGAGCGCAACCGCCTCGAGGACGCCCGCGCCGCGCTCGAGCGCAGCGGCCTGACCGGCGAGCTGCCGGAGCTGGGGACGAGCGACTTCCTGATGATGGCGCGCGGCCGCGCTGATCGCGGCCGAGGGCGACGCCGAGGCGGCTCTGGCCGAGCTCGGAGAGCGTCGGCCGCCGCGTCGCCCGAGCCCGCTACCCAACCCCGCGGCGATGGCCTGGCGCTCCCGGCTCGCGACGCTGCTCGCTGCCGCCGGCGAGCCCGACCGGGCCAGGGCCCTCGCCGAGGAGGAAGTCGAGCTGGCGCGGGCCTTCGGCGTCCGACCGCGCGACCGGGGTCGCCCTGCGGACCCGCGGCGCGGTCACCGGCGGCGCCGGGCGTCGACGACCTGCGGGCCGCGGTCGCGCTGCTCGACGGGGTCTCGCCGCTGGAGCATGCCCGGGCGACCGTCGAGCTCGGCCGCGCCCTGCACCTGCGGGGCGACGAGGCGGCGCGCGAGATCCTCTACTCGGGCATGGACCTGGCCCACCGGGCCGGCGCTCACGCCCTGGTCGAGCGGGCGATGGAGGCGCTCCGCGAAACCGGCGCGCGGCCGCGCCGACCGCGACTCTCCGGGATCGACTCGCTCACCCCCCAGGAGCGGCGCGTCGCCGGGCTGGCGGCGGCGGGACGCGGCAACCGCGAGATCGCCGAGTCCCTCTTCCTCGACCAGGCGGACCGTGGAGATGCACCTCTCCAACGCCTACCGCAAGCTCGAGATCGGCTCGCGCGAGCAGCTGCCGGACGCGCTCGGCGCCCGGCAGCCCTGAAGACCGGCTCAGACTTCGAGCGAGGCGCACTCCTTCGCGGCGTTGGCCTTGGTCACGTCGCCCGGTTCCTCGATCCGATCGAAGCTCGCGATCCCGTAGCGCCATTGGGAACCGCGCCGCTGCAGGCCGATCTCGTAGCCGCCCGGGCCCCTGAGGAACGCGTTGATCCACTTGCCGCCATTGCTGCACCCGGGCATTTGCGATCCGCCACCACCTGCCGGTCGAGACGCCGGTCCCGTAGGAGTCGGTGGCGCGGGCTTCCCACTTGCCGTTGGCGCAGTAGATGTCGTCGATTTCCTCGCCGTCGCCGCGCTCGCCGATGAAGCTCGAGTTCTTGATCTGGTTGAAGGCGATCCGGTTCGCCTTGTTCTGCGTCAGGCAGCGTCTCTTGGCGGCCTTCTTCTTCAACTTGCCGCACTTGGCGGTCTGCGGGCCGGCGGCGGCGCCGGCGAACGCGGTCGGGGGCACGACGAGAACGGCGGCCGCGACGAGGGCCGCCACGGGCAGGACAAGCCTTCTGGACATCTTGATCTTCCTCCGGTGGGTTGGACGAGAGCGCGAGCGGAGACGGCGAGTCTATAGACGCGGAAGTCTTCTGCCGCGGCGAGGGGTGAGCGAGTCCACCCCTTGGGTCCGTAGAGCGGAAGTGGAATCGGCCCGAAGCTGGCTGCATCGGGATTGACAAACAACGAAAGGAGCCCCCGATGACCAGCAAGATCCGTTCCATCCGCGTTTCCCCGGCGATGATCGTCAGCTGCGTGGCCCTGTTCCTCGCCCTGACCGGCAGCGCCCTCGCGGTCGGCCTCGCCAAGAACAGCGTCCGCTCGGCGCAGATCGCAAACGGCACCGTCCGTACCGTCGACCTCCGCGACAACTCGGTGAAGACGCCGAAAGATCGCGCCCGGCGGCGGTCGGCAAAGACCAGCTCGCCGAAAACTCGGTCGACTCCTCCAAGGTCGAAGACGAGTCGCTGACCGCGCAGGACCTGGGAGCCGCCTCGGTGACCAGCTCCGAGGTCGCCGACCAGTCGCTGACCGCGGCGGACCTCGGGCCGGGCTCCGTCGGCTCCAGCGAGCTGCAGCCGGGCGCGGTCAGCGCCTCGAAGCTGGGCGCGGTGACCGTGTCGCACCAACTCGACCAAAGTCGCCAACGGCGCCAACGGCGGCGTCAGCGTCCAGCTGCGCCGCCGGCGAGCAGGTGCTCGGGGGCGGCGGCCAGCCCGGCCACTTCGGCACCGAGATGACCAGCAGCAGGCCGACCGGCAACGGCTGGCTCTACCAGGCCAAGAACGCCAGCGGCAGCGACGACACGCTCACCGTCTTCGCCCTCTGCCTCGTCCGGCTGTAACGGCAACGACAACCCCGGGGCATCGGCCCCGAAACCGCAGAAACCCGCGCTATATGCGCCGGTTTCTGCGGTTTCGCGGGAAGCGGCCGGCGCCGCCGCGGCCCGGCCGCTTCGCCGTTCAGGCTATTTCGCTATTTCGACTCCTCGGAAGTCGACTCGATCTCCTGAGCCAACTCCTCCAACTCCTCCGCGAAGGACATGCCGAACCCCTCGACCGGAGCCTCGACCCCGTCGACGCCCAGCTCGGCCGCCAGCTCGTCGTCCTCGAGCAGGTCCTCGTCGCTCGGCGGTTCGACCGCCACCGCCGGCTCGATCGCCACCGTCCGGTAGTGCTTGAGACCGGTCGCGGCAGGGATCAGCTTGCCGATGATCACGTTCTCCTTGAGGCCGACCAGGCGGTCGCGTTTGCCCTCGAGGGCGGCATCGGTGAGGACCTTCGTCGTCTCCTGGAAGGAGGCGGCGGAAAGGAAGGACTCGGTCGCCAGCGAGGCCTTGGTGATCCCGAGGATGACCTCCTCGCCTTTGGCCGGCGTGCCGCCACCTTCCTTGGTCCTCTTGTTGAGCCGTTTGAGGTTGCCGCGATCCTCGAGCTGGCCCGGCAGCAGGCTGGTCGAGCCCTTGGACTCGATCCGCACCTTCTTCAGCATCTGTCGCGCGATCAGCTCGATGTGCTTGTCGTTGATGTCCACGCCCTGGGCGCGGTAGACCTTCTGCACCTCTTCGACCAGGTAGACCTCGGTCGCGGTGCGACCGCGGATCGCCAGCAGGTCCGCCGGGTACAGCGAGCCTTCGTTGAGCTGCTCGCCGACCTCGACCCGATCGCCGTCGGCGACGTGCAGCCGCGTCCGCAGCGGGAAGCTGTAGGAGTGCTCCTCGCCGCTGGACTCGGTGACGATCACTTTCAGGGCTTTGTCGGTCTCTTCGATCGAGACCTTGCCGGCCGCCTCGGCCATCTGTGCCAGGCCCTTCGGTTTACGCGCCTCGAAAAGCTCGACGATGCGCGGCAGGCCCTGGGTGATGTCCTGGCCCGCGACGCCGCCGGTATGGAAGGTCCGCATGGTCAGCTGCGTCCCCGGCTCGCCGATCGACTGCGCGGCGATGATCCCGACCGCGTCGCCGAAGTCGACGATCGAGCCGGTCGCCGGCGCGACGCCGTAACAGGAGCGGCACACGCCCGATTCGGCCTCGCACTTCAGGGCCGAGCGAACGGGGACCTTGACCTCTTCGTCGCCGAAGGCCTCGGCGATCTCCTCGACGTCGGCGAGGGTGATCTCCTGGTTGCGCTTGAGCAGATCGCGACCCCGTTTGGTTTCGAGCTTCTTCGCCGCCAGGCGACCGAACAGGTTGTCGTTGAGCGTCCCGTCGTCCTTGCGCAGGTCCATCTCGATGTGGTCTTTGGTCTTGCAGTCCTCCTCACGCACGATCACGTCCTGGGCGACGTCGACCAGGCGGCGGGTCAGATAGCCGGAATCGGCCGTCCGCAGCGCCGTGTCGGCGAGGCCCTTTCGGGCGCCGTGGGTGGAGATGAAGTACTCCAGGACCGAGAGGCCCTCCATGAAGTTGGCCTTGATCGGCCGCTCGATGATCTCGCCTTTCGGGTTGGCCATCAGGCCGCGCATCCCGGCCAGCTGGCGGATCTGTTTGAAGGATCCGCGGGCGCCGGAGTTGGCCATCATGAAGATGGGGTTCAACTCGTCGAAGTTGTCCTCCATCGCCTGAGCGACCTCGTCGGTCGCCCGGTTCCAGTGCGTCGTGACCGCCTCGTGACGCTCCTCGGCGGTGATGTAGCCGTCGTCGTACTGGGACTGGATCGCCGCGGTCTCACGCTCGTAACGCTCCAGGATCTCGGGCTTCTCGGGCGGCGAGACGACGTTGTTCTTGGACACCGTCACCCCAGCCTGACTGGCGTACTGGAAGCCGAGGTCCTTGAAGGCGTCCAGCACCTGTGAGACCGCCGGCGCGCCGTAGCCCTCGACCAGGTTGGAGACCATCTTGTTGATGTCCTTCTTCTTCAGCGAGTAGTTGACGAACTCGTACTGCTCGGGATCGAATTCGTCTCCGAGCGTGTCGGAGAGGGCTCGCTCGATCTTTTCGTTGAAGATGATCCGCCCGACCGTGGTCAGGAAGTGCTCGTGCCCGGCGCGCCGGAACTCGGCCTCGTCGTGCAGTTTGCAGCCGCCGTTCTCGTAGACCAGCTCGGCCTCCTGCGCGGAGCGGAAGACCTTGACCTTGGCCGCGGCACCGTTGGCCTTGCCGGCCTTCAGCTGCTCGTCGGCCTTCGCCAACTCGGCCGCGTCCGGGCCGTAGGTCAGGTAGTAGATGCCGAGCACGATCTCCTGGGTCGGGGTCGCCAGCGGCGCCCCGTGGGCCGGGGAGAGGATGTTGTTGGCCGACAGCATCAGGATCCGCGCCTCGGCCTGGGCCTCGGCGGAGAGCGGCACGTGGACCGCCATCTGGTCGCCGTCGAAGTCGGCGTTGAAGGCGTGGCAGACCAGCGGGTGGACCTGGATCGCCTTGCCCTCGACCAGAACCGGTTCGAAGGCCTGGATGCCGAGGCGGTGCAGGGTCGGCGCCCGGTTGAGCAGGACGGGGTGTTCGTGGATGACTTCCTCGAGCACGTCCCAGACCTCCGGGATCATCGACTCCACCATCTTCTTCGCCGCCTTGATGTTCTGGACGGCTTTGCGCTCGACGAGCTGGGCCATGATGAACGGCTTGAACAGCTCCAGCGCCATCAGCTTCGGCAGGCCGCACTGGTGCAGCCGCAGGCTCGGGCCGGAGACGATCACCGAGCGGCCGGAGTAGTCGACGCGCTTGCCGAGCAGGTTCTGGCGGAAGCGGCCCTGCTTGCCCTTGAGCATGTCGCTGAGCGACTTCAGGGGACGGTTGCCGGGACCCGTGACCGGGCGGCCGCGGCGGCCGTTGTCGAACAGCGCGTCGACGGCCTCCTGCAGCATCCGCTTCTCGTTGTTGACGATGATCTCGGGCGCGCCGAGGTCGAGCAGCCTTTTCAGCCGGTTGTTGCGGTTGATCACCCGGCGGTAGAGGTCGTTGAGGTCGGAGGTCGCAAAGCGGCCGCCGTCCAGCTGGACCATCGGGCGCAGCTCCGGCGGGATCACCGGCACCGCGTCGAGGATCATCCAGTCGGGCTTGTTCTCGGAGTTGAGGAAGGCGGAGGCGACTTTCAGCCGCTTCACCGCGCGGGCCTGTTTCTGGCCTTTGGAGCTGTTGATGATCTGCTCGAGTTCCTCGCAGTCGGCTGCGAGGTCGACCTGTTCGAGCAGGTCGCGCACCGCTTCGGCACCCATGCCGCCGCGGAAGTACTCGCCCCAGCCGAACGGAGAGCCGAACCTGTCCTTGAGCTCGCGGAAGACGGTCTCGTCGTTGACGACGTCCTTCGGCTTCATCTCGGTGAAGATCTTCCAGACCTCGTGCATCCGCTCGATCGCCTCTTCGAGGTATGCCTCGGTGTCGGCGATCTCGGCGTCGAACTGTTTGCGCAGTTCTTTGACCATCTTGGCCCGTTCGTCGTCCTTGAGCTTGCGCAGCTGCGCCGCGGTCAGCTTCAGGCCGTCGGCCCAGATGTGGTCCTCGTCGTCGAACTTGTCCTGGCTGCCGTCCTCCAGGTAGGCGATCCGGCGCTCCAGCGACTCGCTCAGCTCCTGGGTCCGTTTCTGCTTTTCGGACTCGTAGGAGTCGACGACTTTCTTGACCTCTTTCTCGAGTTTCCCGATGTCCTTGTCACGGGCCTCGTTGTCGACCCAGGTGACCATCGAGGCGGCGAAGTAGAGGACCTTCTCCAGCTCTTTCGGAGCCATGTCGATCAGGTAGCCGATCCGGCTCGGGACTCCCTTGAAGAACCAGATGTGGGAGACCGGCGAGGCGAGGTCGACGTGACCCATCCGCTCGCGGCGAACCTTGGAGCGGGTCACCTCGACGCCGCAGCGCTCGCAGACGATGCCCTTGTAGCGGACGCGCTTGTACTTGCCGCAGTAGCACTCCCAGTCCTTGGTCGGACCGAAGATGCGCTCGCAGAAGAGCCCGTCTTTCTCGGGCTTCAGCGTCCGGTAGTTGATCGTCTCGGGCTTGGTGACCTCGCCCCAACTCCAGGAGCGGATCTTCTTCGAGGACGCGAGCCCGATCTCGATCGCGTCGAAATTGTTGATGTCGATCATCAGTCCTCCACCTCGGCCGGCTCGGCCGGTTTGGCCTCCTCGGCGCTCTCACCATCAGTTCCGCCCTCGCCCTCGGCGACCACCTGCTCCTCCTGCTCGTCGGCAGCTCCGTTGCTGGAGTCGGCGCGGACGCCGGTCAGGTCCATGCCCAGCTCCTCCGCCGCTTTCAGCAGGTCGTCCTCCTCGTCGGACATTTCGACGTCGGAGCCCTCGGAGACCACGTTGGCATCGAGCGAGAGGCTCTGGATCTCCTTCAGCAGCACTTTGAAGGACTCCGGGATCGAGGGCTCGGGGATGTTCTCGCCCTTGACGATCGCCTCGTAGGCCTTGACGCGCCCGACCGTGTCGTCGGACTTGACCGTGAGCATCTCCTGCAGCGTGTACGCAGCGCCGTAGGCCTCCAGGGCCCAGACCTCCATCTCGCCGAAGCGCTGACCGCCGAACTGCGCCTTGCCGCCCAGCGGCTGCTGGGTGACCAGCGAGTACGGGCCGGTCGAGCGGGCGTGGATCTTGTCGTCGACCAGGTGCAGCAGCTTGAGGATGTACATGTAGCCGACCGTGACCTTGCCCTCGTAGGGCTCGCCGGTGCGGCCGTTGTAGAGCTGCGCCGTGCCCGAGCAGCGGGCGCCGGGGCGGTCGTCGAGGTCGACGCCGAGGTCGATGCCGCGCTCCTCGTTCTCTTTGGACCACTCGACCAGGGCGGTGTCGACGTCCTCAACAGATGCCCCGTCGAAGACCTGGGTCGCCACGTAGACGCGACCGTCGCCCTCGTCGGAGTGGGCCTGCTTGTAGGCCTCGGAGCCGTCGTCGTACCATCCGTTCGCCGCGACCCAACCGAGGTGGGTCTCGAGGATCTGGCCGATGTTCATCCGGCTTGGCACGCCGAGCGGGTTGAGGATGACGTCGACGGGGGTCCCGTCGGCCAGGTGCGGCATGTCCTCCTCGGGCACGATCTTCGAGATCACACCCTTGTTCCCGTGGCGGCCGGCGAGCTTGTCGCCCTCGGCGATCTTGCGCTTGGTCGCGACGTAGACGCGAACCAGGTCGTTGACGCCGGGCGGCAGGTCGTCGCCCTCGTCGCGGCTGAAGGTGAGGACGTCGATGACGACCCCGCCCTCGCCGTGCGGGACCTTCAGCGAGGTGTCCCGGACCTCACGCGCCTTCTCCTTGAAGATCGCGCGGATCAGCTTCTCCTCCGCGGTCAGCTCGGTCTCGCCCTTCGGCGTCACCTTGCCGACCAGGAGGTCGCCGGAGACGACCTCGGCCCCGACGCGGACGATGCCGCGCTCGTCGAGGTTGCGCAGGCTCTCCTCGGAGCGGTTGGGGATGTCGCGGGTGATCTCCTCGTCGCCGAGCTTGGTCGTGCGGGCGTCGATCTCGTACTCCTCGATGTGAATCGAGGTGAGTTCGTCGTCCTTGACCAGGCGCTGGGAAAGGATGATCGCGTCCTCGAAGTTGTAGCCCTCCCAGGCCATGAACGCGACCAGGCAGTTCTTACCGAGGGCGATCTCGCCACCGCCGGTGGAGGAGCCGTCGGCGAGCACGTCGCCCTCCTTCACCTGCTGGCCGCTCTTGACGATCGGCCGCTGGTGGATGATCGTGCCCTGGTTCGAGCGCATGAACTTGTGCAGCAGATACTCGTCCTTGCTCGAGCTGCTGCTGACGACGATCCGCTCGGCGTCGACGTGGCTGACTTCGCCGGCGTTCTTGGCCAGCACCACGTCGCCGGTGTCGACCGCGGCGCGGCGCTCCATCCCGGTGCCGATCAGCGGCGGGTCGGGTTTGAGCAGCGGCACAGCCTGGCGCTGCATGTTCGAGCCCATCAGGGCGCGGTTGGCGTCGTCGTGCTCGAGGAACGGGATCAGCGAGGTCGCCACCGACCAGATCTGGGACGGCGAGACGTCCATCAGGTCGACTTCCTTGGGGGAGGCGGTCGCGTACTCCTGCTCGCCGGCGCGGACCAGGACCTGCGGGCCCTTCAGCTTGCCCGTCTTGGAATCGAACTCGGAGTTCGCCTGGGCGATCACCTTGTCCTCGTCCTGGGTCGCGTCGTAGTGGACGATCGTGTCCGTGACGACGCCGTCCTCGACCAGCCGGTACGGGGTGGTGACGAAGCCGTGCTCGGAGATTTCGGCGTAAGAGGCCAGGGACCCGATCAGGCCGATGTTCGGCCCCTCCGGGGTCTCGATCGGGCACATCCGGCCGTAATGGGTCGGGTGCACGTCGCGGACCTCGATCGGTGCCCGCTCACGGGTCAGGCCGCCGGCGCCGAGCGCCGAGAGCCGCCGCCGGTGCGTGAGCCCGGCGAGGCTGTTGGTCTGATCCATGAACTGGGACAGCTGCGAGGAGCCGAAGAACTCCTTCATCGCCGCCACGACAGGGCGGATGTTGATGATCGTCTGCGGCGTGATCGCGTCGGAGTCCTCGGTGGTGAGGCGCTCGCGGACGACCCGCTCCATCCGGTAGAGGCCGATCCGGAAGGCCTCCTGGATCAGCTCACCAACCGTGCGCAGGCGCCGGTTGCCGAAGTGCTCGTACTCGTCGAGGTGCTCGTAGACCGGCTCGCGCGGGTAGGTGATCGCCTCGGCGGCGTAGTCCTTGATCGGGTTCTCCTCGTCGACCTCCTCGGGGATCCCGAGCAGCTTCGGCAGGGAGATCAGCTCCTTGACCAGAGCGATGATGTCGTCGTGGGTGAGAACCCGCGTCTCGAGGTCGATGTCGAGATCGAGACGGGCGTTGAGCTTGTAGCGGCCGACCCGGGTGAGGTCGTAGCGCTTGGGGTCGAAGAAGAGCTGCTCGAGCAGGCCGCGGGCCGCGTCGACCGACGGCGGCTCGCCCGGGCGCTGCTTTTTGAACAGCTCGATCAGGGCGCCCTCTTCGGTCCGGGTCGGCTCGGTGTCGGCCTCGATCGTGTGGCGGAGGTAGATCGAGTTGTCGAACATGTCGAGCAGCTGCTGGTCCTCGACGTAGCCCATCGCGCGCAGCAGCACCGTGACCGGCAGTTTCCGCTTGCGGTCGATACGGACGAAGACTTTCCCTTTTTTGTCGACTTCTAGCTCCAGCCAGGAGCCACGGGCCGGCATCAGGTTGGCGATGAAGACCTGCTTTTCAGGGTCCTTCGGCGCCATCACGTACGCGCCCGGCGAGCGGACCAGCTGGGTGACGACGACGCGCTCGGTGCCGTTGATGATGAACGTCCCGCGCTCGGTCATCCACGGGAAGTCGCCCATGAAGACGGCCTGCTCACGGATCTCGCCGGTCTCCTTGTTCTGGAAGGCGACGGTCGCGGTCAGCGGCCGCGAGTAGGTCATGTCCTTCTCGCGACACTCCTCGATCGAGTGCGGCGGCTCCTCGAACTTGAACTCGCCGAAGACGATCTGGAGGTTCCCCGTGTAGTCCTCAATCGGGGAGATGTCGTCGATCGTCTCTCGCAGCCCACCATTCTTCGGATCCGTCAGTTCCTCGAAGGAACGTCGCTGGATATCGATCAGATGGGGGACTTCGAGGGGGTTTTCTAGGCGGGAAAAGCTCCTACGGGTTACGGGGGCAGCGTTCGAACGTGCCAAAGTCGGCGACTCCTCGGGCGGTCAGAGGGACGTGGAAAAAGCGCAAGTATGGGCAGGGGAACTCAAATGGCGCGCGACCGCGAAAAATAACACACGGCGATGCGCGGCCGCAAGCTTGGCTCCCCGACTGGGTTTGCGGGAACGATGCGAGCTCTTCTACTTGAGCTCGACGGTCGCGCCCGCCTCCTCCAGTTCGGCTTTGAGCTTGTCGGCCTCCTCGCGCTCGACACCCTCTTTGACCGGGCCGGGCGCCGCGTCGACGAGCGCCTTGGCCTCTTTGAGGCCGAGACCCGTGGCCGAGCGGACGACCTTGATGACGGGGACTTTCTGCCCGCCGACCTCGGTCAGGACGACATCGACGGTCGAGGATTCCTCGGCACCGGCGTCGTCGCCGGCAGCCGCGCCGGCAGCCGCCGGAGCCGCAGCCGCTACGGCGGTCGCCGACACCCCGAACTCCTCCTCGAGCGCTTTGATCCGCTCGGAGAGTTCGAGGACGGAGATGCTCTTCAGCTCCTCGATCCAGTCCTCGGTCGAAACTTTCGTTGCCATGTCTTACTACCCCTCTTCCTCGTTCGAATCTTGCTCTGAAGTCGTTTCCTCGGCCTCCGCTGCCGGTGCCTCTCCGGCGACGAGCCCTTTCTCGGCGATCTGCCCGAGCTGCAGGGCCAGGCCCTGGATCATCGAGCCGAGCCCGCGGGCCAAACCGGTCAGCGGGCTGGCCACGACGCCGGCGAGCTGGCCGTTGAGCACGTCGCGGGACGGCAGGAGCGCGATCGATTTGAACGCGTCCTCGTCGAGCGAGGTGCCCTCCATGAAGCCGCCCTTGAAGGTGAGCACCGCGTGCTCTTTGTTGAAGGTCGTGATCGCTTTCGCCGCCTGGGCGGTGTCGCCGCGCACGAAGGCGAGCGCGGTCGGGCCCTTCAGCAGCTCGGGGAGACGCTCCTCGCCGACCTGGTCGGCGGCGAGTTTCGTCAGCCGGTTCTTGACGACTCGGAAGCTGGCATCGGCCTCGCGCAGTTTCGATCGAAGCTCGGCGGACTGGGAGACGCTGATGCCGCGATAGTCGACAGCGAAGATCGCCTCAGATGCCTCGATCTGGGCGGCAATCTCTTGGATGGTTGCGGACTTTTCTTCGCGGTTCATCGTCTCACCTGCACCGGTCTTTCGGGCTTCGCCCTGCCGGTGGTCTGCGGCTAGCGGCGGCGCAGTTTAGGCGGTTGCCGGCTCCGGTGCGGTCTCCCCCGCCGACTCGCGGTCGACGGACTTGGACGCATCGACGCGGATACCCGGGCCCATCGTGCTCGAGAGGGTGCAGGAGACGATGTATTTGCCCTTGGCCGAGGACGGCTTGGCGCGGACGATCTCGTCCAGCACGGCCGTGTAGTTGTCGAGCAGCTGGTCGGCGGCGAAGCTGGCCTTGCCGATCGCCATGTGGACGATCGCCTGGCGGTCGGTGCGGTATTCGACTTTGCCGGACTTGGAGTCGCCGACGGCCTTCTCGACGTCGTCGGTGACGGTGCCGACCTTGGGGTTCGGCATCTTGCCCTGCGGGCCGAGGACGCGGCCGAGCTGGCCGACCGCTTTCATCATGTCCGGGGTCGAGATCGCGACGTCGAAGTCGGTCCATCCCTCCTGGACTTTCTCGACCAGGTCCTGGCCGCCGACGAAGTCGGCGCCGGCCGCCTCGGCGTCACGCGCCTGCTGGCCCTGGGCGAAGACGGCGACCGAGACGTCCTTGCCGAGCCCGTGCGGCAGCGCCAGGGTGCCGCGCAGCTGCTCGTCGGCGTGGCGCACGTTGACGCCGAGCAGGACGTGGACCTCGACGGTCTCGTCGAACTTGGCGCTGGCGGTCTCCTGAACCAACGAGATCGCCTCCGCGGGCGGGTAGGCGAGGTCGCGCTGGACCTTGTCGTACTGCTGGCGGTATCGCTTGCCGTGGGCCACGGGAGGTCTCCTATTTGACGTCGACGCCCATCGAGCGCGCGGTGCCGGCGATGATCTTCGAGGCGGCGTCGATGTCGTTGGCGTTGAGGTCGGGCATCTTGCGTTCGGCGATCTCGCGGATCTGATCCTGGGAGATCGTGCCGACTTTGTTGACGTGCGGCTCGCCGGAGCCCTTCGGGATCCGGATCGCCTCCTTGATCAGGACGGCGGCCGGCGGCGTCTTGGTGATGAAGGTGAACGAGCGGTCCTCGTAGACCGTGATCTCGACCGGGATGATCGTCCCGCCTTCGCTCTGCGTCTGCGCGTTGAACGCTTTGCAGAAGTCCATGATGTTGACGCCGTGCTGGCCCAGCGCCGGGCCGACCGGCGGCGCCGGATTGGCGTTGCCCGCCTGGATCTGCAGCTTGATGAGGGTGAGGACTTTTTTCGCCATCGGGGTCGGTGAGAGTAGCGGGCCGGGGCGCCCTAGATCTTCTTGACCTGGTCGTAGCCGACCTCGACCGGCGTCTCGCGGCCGAAGATCGAGACCAGAACCTTGAGTTTGGCGGCGTCCTCGTTGATCTCGGCGATCTCGCCGGAGAAGTCGGAGAGCGGGCCGGAGATGACTTTGACCGATTCGCCGATCGAGAACTGGGCCTGGGTGCGCGGCCGCTCCGCGGTCTCGCGGTGCAGCAGGCGGTCGACCTCCGGTTTGGAGAGCGGCACCGGCTTGTTGCGGGAACCGACGAACCCGGTCACGCCGGGGGTGTTCTTGACCAGCCCCCAGGCGTCGTCGGTCATCTCCATGTTGACCAGGACGTAGCCGGGCATCGTCCGTTTCTCGGTCTGGACTTTCTGCCCGTCCTTCATCTCGGAGACCTGCTCGGTCGGGACGACGACCTGCCGCACGTTGCGGTTCTGGCTCATCGTCTCCACCCGGTGCTCGAGATTGTGCTTGACCTTGTTCTCGTGCCCAGAGTAGGTGTTGATCACGTACCAGCGATACAAATCGGAAACCTTTGCTCGGGGACCCTGTCTAGAGGATCCGCTTGATCAGGAAGTTGAAGAAAGCGTCGAGGGCGCCGAGGTAGGCGGCGGCGACGGCGACGAAGAGGATGGTGACAGCCGTCGCCTGGATCAGCGTCTCGCGATCCGGCCACTGGACTTTCTTCAGCTCGGCCCAGCAGGAGAGGAGGAACCCGATCACGCCGCCGCGCTGGCGTTCGGCGCTGGCCTGTTTCTGCTTCTTGGCCAGCTGCTCGCGCTCGCGGCGCTTCTGCTCCTCGCGTTTGCGCTTTTCGGATTCCTTTACCGCCTTCGCTTCGGCCCGGCGGTCGGCCCGCGACGGCTTCGAGTGCTCCGGCAGCTCCAGCGCGGACTCCGGGGCGCCGGCGGCCATGCCGAGCTCCTCCGCCTCGATGATCGCCTCGTCCCCCGACTTCGGGACCTGCGTGTCGTGCTGGGCGCGGGCAACGCCCTCGCGCCGTTCTCCGGAGCGTTTCCGCTCCTCAGCTTCCCGAGCGCGGCGCTCGGCCTTGCGCTGTGCGCGGGTCTTGGCCATGGGGAGCTACCGGGTCTCCTTGTGGGCCGTGTGGTGACCGCACCAGCGGCAGAACTTGCGCAGCTCGATTCGGTCCGGCGAATTGCGCCGGGACTTGTTGGTCTGGTAATTGCGACGCTTGCAGTCTTCGCAAGCCAGCGTCACCGCGATGCGGACATCTCCGCGAGCCATGTTTCCTCGATCCCTACTCGGCCGTTACAGAACAAAACCCCGGGCCCAAGGCGCGAGGCTGGGCGTTAGGATAGCGCCCTGCGAGCGGCGCGGGCTGTACGGTTTCGGCGTGGATCGGACGCGAGCCAAGGAACTGCTCGATCGCGAGCGAGCCGACGTCGAACGCCAACTCGCGGCGCTCGCGGGCGAAGGCCCGGAAGAGAGCGACGAGCGCCGCGAACCGGGCGACGAGGACTCCGAGGGCCTCTACCAGGACGAGTTCGACGCCGGCCTCTCCGCCGACCTCAAACGTCGCCTGACGGCCGTGGAGCGAGCCGAAGAGCGCCTCGCCGCCGGAACGTACGGCCTCTCGGTCCAGAGCGGCGAGCCGATCCCCGACGAGCGGCTCGAGGCAGTCCCGACGGCGGAGCTGACGGTCGCCGAGGCCGAGCGCGCGGGCCGGTAGGAACGTCCCGAGCTCCGCGGGCGCTACGCCGACAGCTGCTTGACGAAGAAGACGCGGTCGAAGCCATCGTCGCTTCGCCGATCGACCTCCTCATAGCCGAGCCGCGGATAGAAGGCGAGGTTCTCGGCCATCAGGACGTGCGTGTAGAGGCGAAGCTTTGCAAGCCCAGCGTGGCGAGCTCGCTCCTCGGCGAACGCCAACAGCATCCGCCCGATTCCCTCGCTCTGGCGGGCCGGCTCCACCGCGACGTTCTCGACCAGAAGGTGGTCCTCCTCCTCGACCAGCACGATCAGTGCCACCACCTGCCCAAGATCCTCCGCGACCCAAACGACGCCACGTCCGACCCGCTCCGCATAGTCATCCCCCATAGGCCCGGGCTCCCGCCCAATTCGAGCGACATATCCCTCGTACGCACGCCGGACGACGCCCCTGATAGCGGCGACGTCCTCCGGGCAGGCAGGTCTCAACTCCACGGACCGATGGTGCCATCACATGCCACGAACCGACCCCTGACAATCCATTTGCCGTGCTGGGCCACTGGGTAGCAAGGCACACCCGGCCGGCAATCGGAACGAATGCGCCCGGAGAGAATCGAACTCTCGACATCCGGCTTGGCGGTACCCTTCTGGGGGCATGACCGCAAAGGAGAAGCTGCTGCAGGAAGCCCCTCGCTGGAGCGAACACGACGCTCAGATTGCGCTGCGCGCGGTCGAGCGGGAGCACGCCGACGACAACCAGGACGAATGGGGCGACCTCGATGAGTTCAGCGCCCGCGCTTCGACGCCCACCCTCCGGCGACTTGACGAACAGGAGGCAGCGGCGGGGTTCTCCTGGGAGAACCACCGCAAGTCGTGAAACGCGGAGAGGTCTGGTGGTATGAGCCACCCGATGCAAAGCGTCGGCCTGTCCTGATCCTGACTCGCGACGAAGCCATCGGCCGCGTTCACGACGTGATCGCGGTTCCTGTAACCGGGACCATCCGCAACCTGGACACCGAGACCGAGATCGGCATCGCCGACGGGATGCCAGTCGAGTGCGCGCTGGCCGTCGACAACACGCTTTCTGCCAAAAAGACATTTCTGACCGCACAGATCACAGCACACTAGGACCAGAGAAGCTTGCGGCTGTCTGCGCAAAGCTGGCTGCCGCGACAAGTTGCAGTTGAAGCAGCGGTTACCAGGGCCGGCGCGAGGTCGTCGATACTTGCTTTGAGGCGGCAGACTAGGCCCTGGTCGAATCGCCCTGCAGGTATAAGACCTCGCGGAACGCCCCGGAAGCGCCGGGGGCGGCGTGGAACGCCGTTTCGAGGGAAGGCGACGCAAACTGCTCGGCTCCGTACAGGGAAGAACGCGGCACTGCCCGGAAGGCGGTGGAATGCGCCCGGAGAGAATCGAACTCTCGACCTCCGGCTTGAAAGACCGGCGCTCTTTGGGGCTCGTTAAAACCCCGTTGACCACTGAGCTACGGGCGCTCTCAACCCTGCGCACCGAAGTATGCCGGTCTTGGCGCTCGGGTGTCGCTCAGAGCCCGTAGGTCTTGGCGATGATGTTGCGCTGGATCTCGGAGGTGCCGCCGTAGATGGTCGAGACCAGGGCGGAGCGCACGAGGCGCTCCATGTCGTACTCGGAGGCGTAGCCGTAGCCGCCCATCATCTGCATGCCTTCGAGCGCGGCGCGCTTGGTGGTCTCGGTGACGAAGAGCTTCACCATCGAGGCCTCGCGAGGCAGCATCTGGTCGGGGTCCTCGTCGGTCATCGTCGCCACCCAGCGGGTCATCAGGCGGGCGGCCTCGATCTCGGTCGCCATGTCGGCGATGCGGTGCTGCAGCGACTGGAAGGAGCCGATCGGGCGGTCGAACTGCTTGCGTTCCTTGACGTAGACGATCAGGTCGTCGAAGACGCGCTGGGCGATGCCGAGCATGGTCGCGGCGAGGATCAGGCGCTCGACGTTGAGGCCCGCCATCAGCTGCGTCCAGGCCTGGTCGACCTGGCCGAGGAGGGCGTCGGCGGGCGCCTCGACGTCGGACAGGTAGAGGTGATTGGTGTCCCGGCCGCCCATCGTGTCGATCGGGACCACCTCGAGGCCGTCAGCGTCGCGCGGTATCCAGATCATCGAGAGGCCCTCGTGCTTGGAAGCCGAGCGCGTGGTGCGGCAGACGACGAGGATGTGGTCGGCGATGTGGGCGTTGGAGCAAAAGACCTTCTGACCGTTGAGCACGTAGCCGCCGTCGACCGCCTCGGCCGAGGTGGTCAGCGAGCCGACGTCGGAGCCGGCCTCGGGCTCGGTCATCGCGATCGCCTCGACCGCTCCGCCGGCGATCCCGCCGAGGATCTCGTGCTTCTGCTCCTCGGTGCCGAAGCGCTTGGTCGCGCCGGCGACGATCAGGGTCGTCGCGTAGCCGCCGATCGGCGCCAGCGCCCGCGAGGTCTCCTCCATGAAGATGCAGGCGTCGAGCATCGTGCCGCCCGAGCCGCCGTACTCCTCGGGAATCGTCAAGCCGAGCCAGCCGAGCTCCGCCATCTGCTTGTAGATGACGTCGTTGTGATGCTCCGTATAGCCCTCGGTGAGCCGCTCTCGCTGATCCTGCGTGCCGCACTCGTGGTCGCAGAAGCGCTGGATCGCGTCAACGAAGTCCTCCTGCTCGTCGGTGAGGGCGAAGTCCACGGGCGCAGCCTAACGGGCGAGCAATGCAGAGGCGCCGCTGCGGCGCGGGCGCCGCAGAGCCCAGGACGAGACTCGAACTCGTGACCCCTTCCTTACCATGGAAGTGCTCTACCAACTGAGCTACCTGGGCGGGACCGCCGATCTTAGTCGGTCCGGGATGGGTTCCGGGAGCTATGCGGGCTATCGAATTGAGAAGAGCTGCCGATAGAGGGGCGATGAGACGACGGCGAGGGACGAGATGGGCGGCCGCCCTGGCGACGCTGCTCGCGGTCGTGGCGCTGCCGGCGCTTGCGGCGCCCGCCGGCGCGGCGCCGGGTGCCCGCGCCTCGATCGTCGGCGGCACGAGCGCGCCGACCGAAGAGTGGCCGTGGGCCGCCTTCATCCTCGCCGCCGACAAGAAGGGCGAAGGCTTCAGCTGCAGCGGCACGGTGGTCGCGCCGACCCTGGTGCTGACCGCGGGGCACTGCGCCGAGGACATCGTCACCGGCCGCAAGACGCCGCCGAGCGAGTACGCGGTGGTCACCGGCAGCGCCGACATCCGCGACTCTGGCACCCGGCAGATCTCCCATGTGCGCCGCACGATCGTCAACCCCCACTTCAACCGCTTCAAGGTCCACAACGACGCTGCCCTGCTGGTGCTGAAGGAGCCGACGACGGCGCCCGCGGTGTCCCTCGCCGGACCCGAAGACGCCGCCCTGCTCTCCGCCAACACGCCGGCCTGGATCGCCGGCTGGGGCCTCTTCGGACCGCTGCGCAACCTGAGGCGGACGCCGGTGCTGCGCCGCGGCGCGACCTACGTGCAGCGGCGCCTCTACTGCCGCAACCACGCGCGCCTCTACTACCCCTTCTTCAACTACGGGACGCAGCTCTGCACGATCACCCCGCCGAGCTTCGCGATCGGCACCTGCCACGGCGACAGCGGCGGCCCGGCGCTCGCCTTCCGCGAAGACGGCACGCCGGTGCAGATCGGCATCACCAGCCTCGGCGCGCCGGACTGCAACACCCGCGTGCCCGACATCTTCACGCGGGTCGACCGGATGTACGGCTGGCTCAGCGGGCAGATCGCCGCGGCGACGGGAGCCGCTGGCCCCGCCGTCGCGGACTGACCGCCGCCCTCAACCCGAGAACTTCGAAGGATCGACTTTGCAGTACTTGAATTCGAACGCCAGAACCTGGTTGTTGGCCTGGTTCGCGGTGTGTTCGAGCTTGAGCTGCATCTTGAAGGCGCCGTTCCTGTTGCCCGCCTTGAGCTTCTTGGCGATCTTGCGGAAGTAGCCTTCCTCCTGGCGGATGTACTTCAGCCACTTGCCCAGCCTGGCTTCGTCGGCGGGGGGCTGCGGAACGGCCTTGAGCTTGGCCAGGGCCTTATGCGTCGAGTTGGCCGCCTTCATGAACTGGATCGCCGCCGGCTTCAGCTTGCCCTTCTTCACCTTCTTCCTAACGCCCTTGAGGATCCGTTCGTTGGCCTTGACGTTCGTCTTGCAGATCGGTTCGACGTCTTGCTTGTAGCTTTCGCGCGTAACTTCGTCAGCCAGCGCAAACGGCGTCGCCAGCATGGAAAGCGTCAAGATCGCGGCACTCAGCGCTGCAAAGCTCTTCTTCCCCACCTCAAGTCCTCCTGTCGTTCCCATTTCCCAGGCATCTCATCTTTCCAAACACACGCTGGTGCCCAGGGACTCGGCAGCTTACGGGATCGTTGAAGACGGCAATCTGCGGCACCGGGGGGAGAGAATCGCTCGCTGGTCCCTTGAGCACAGCATGGTGGTGCAAAGTGACCACGGAAACGTGGTGCGAGAGGATGAGAGGGCGCGCTGGCGGCGCTTCTGGAGGCTCGTGGATCGCCAGCACGGGGCTATCGCGCACTGGCAGCTGGTCGAGCTGGGCCTGGGAAGATCCTCGATCCGCTGGCGGGTGAGCAGCGGGCGACTGCACCCCGTGCGGCGCGGTGTCTACGCGGTCGGGCGTCGCCGCCTGAGCCGGCACGGGGACTGGATGGCGGCGCTGTTGGCCTGCGGGCCGGACGCGGTGCTGAGCCACGGCAGCGCGGCGGCGCTGTGGGGGTTCGGGACCGAGCCGCGCGGGACGATCGAGGTGTCGGTGCCGACGGAAAGGCGCTGCCGCCTACCGGGGATCCGCGCGCACCGGCGGGCGGCACTGGAACCGCGGGACGTGACCGAGCACGAAGGCGTCCCCGTCACCGCGCCGGTGCGGACGCTGGTCGACCTGGCGACCCTGCTGCCGCAGAGACGCCTGGAGCGTGCGGTGAACGAGGCCGACAAGCTGGGACGGGTGGGCGCCGACGTTCTCTACGCGGCGCTCGACGGCTACCGCGGCGCACCTGGCGTCGGCGCGCTTCGCAGACTGCTCGATCCGCTGCACTTCCGGCTCAGCGACTCCGAGCTGGAGCAGGCGATGCGGCCGGTCGCCAGGCACGCGGGGCTGCCCGTACCGGAGACCCAGGTTCGGGTCAACGGCTACCGCGTCGACTTCTTCTGGCCTGAGCTGGGAATCGTCGTCGAGGCGGACGGGCTGAGGTACCACCGCACCCCATCCGAGCAGCGGAGCGGCCTGGAACGCGACCAGGCCCACATGGCGGCGGGCCACTGGCCCCTGCGCTTCTCCCACTGGCAGATCGGTCGCGAACCCGCCCACGTGCGCCGGATCCTTCGCCGCACCGCCGCTCGGGCCCAGACGTAGTCCGGTTCGAGTGGTCACTTGAGCACAGAGGCCTATGCCCAAGTGACCATCGGACGGCCGACGCCGAAAGGCGGAGGGGTGGTGTCCGGTGCCAAGAGCAGTTGTGTCAGGATCGCCGCATGGCAGATAAATCGGTCGCGGACCGACTCCGCGAGCTCGGCGTGAAAAATGCAAACGTCCTCGTGCGGATGGCCGAGCGCGGCCAGCTCCTCGCCCTGAGGTGCGAGATGCCGCAGTGCTACCACCACAAGGGGCGCGGCGCTTTCGATCCGGTCGGGACCCCGGGCGACAAGTGGACGCCCTCGCGCGACCACTACCCGAGGCTCAAATCGGATGGCGGCAGGTTCGTCGCCGAGAACGTTCGACTCTCCCACTCCTGGTGCAACAAGCGGGACTGGGCCTGGCGGGCGCAAGTCCGGACGCAGCTCGCGAAGAAAAAATCCCTCGCCGACATCGCCGAGTTCCTGAACCGCAAGGGTGTTCCCCCCGCACACGGCACGAACCGATGGACGGCCGCGATGGTGCGCGAGGCCTACGTGTCCAAGTGCGGGTTCGGCGCTGGGTGCCGCGTCGCGCGATTTGCGAGGGTCCGCTGACCCGACCGCAAGACGCCTGGTTCGGACGAGGAGGAAGAACGGGCAGGTTCCTCAGGCTGGGGAGGCTTCGGCGAGCTTCCTGAGGCTCTGGAGCATCTTCTTGCTCATCACGAAGCCGATCGGGTCCATCAGTGAGGGGCCGAACCCCAGCTTCTCGGCCAGACCTTCCCCGGCGACATGGCGGCCCCGCTCGAGCAGCCGAGTGGTCCCAGTCGGGCCGTCGAGCAGATAGAAGCCCCACGTCGCCTGCGATCCCTTCTCGTTTGGCAGCCCGCCGAGCACCAGGGCGCGCTCGGGGTCCAAGCGCACCACTTTGGGGCCGAAGCCCGAGCGGCCGTGGAGGACGATCGCGTCCCCGACGTCGAGGCTCTGCAGCTCCGGCCGGATCTCGACCACGTTGCGGATCTGACAGCCGATCAGATTCTCGAGGCCCTCATAGGTGTAGAAGCCGCCGCGTCCCTGGCCAAGCTGAACGAGCCAGGGCCAAACGGCCGACGGGGGTGCGTCGATCGAGATCGCGTGGTCATACCCCCAGTCGGGATTGGGCACGAGCTCGTCACCCGGCAGTCGCAGTGTCCTCTCCTCCTCGGTGGCGCCCCACCGTCTCCGCCGTCCGCGCAAAAGCGGGTAGAGCAGGAGGTTGACGGCGATCTGCGAGGCGCCGGAGATCGATTCGACCAGCTTGCGCATGGGAGCCCTTCGCACGTAGTTGGGGCTGGTAGCGTCGCATGATGCCGCGGTTTTCGCTTCAGCTCTCCCCGGCAAAGCAGCTGCACGGAAGCAGGAATCGGCTTCAGCAAGCGGGCGGAGGGGGTGGGATTCGAACCCACGAGCGCCTTGCGACGCCAACGGTTTTCGAGACCGCCCTCTGCCGCCCTGATTCCGCGTTCTAGAGCCGACTTCTCCGTTCGGGTGCCCGCCCGAGCGCCAGTCGTGCGGGACTACCGCGATTAGTCGCCGAGGTCAGCAGGGCGCAAGACCTGCGTAGCGATGGCGAGTGGATGCGTTGAACCGAGGTGAGAAATACCGGTGAGTTCGCGCACCGGCTTATCCGTCGGCATCAACGGGATCGCCACTTCCAAGAACTCCCGGCCAACCGCCTGCTCTGGAACTAGCCTCACAAACAGCGAAACGACGCTCGCCAGCTCCAGATACATCGGGATGATCTGCCAGCCCTTCGCGTCTCTGGGAACGTTCGCCCTGTAGTAGGTCAGGTGAGCGATCTCCTTGCCGACCCGTCGATTCACTTCACCCAGCCTTCCGGACAGCTTCGGGCGACTGCGCTCCCAGATATTGCCGTCGAAAAAGTCGGCGGCGAGCGCGTCGTCTGGCTTACGGCGTTCCCCGTAAAAGAAGTCCAGCAATGTTCGCGCGTGGACCGTGAAGCTCTCAAGGAGCGCGTTCTCAACGATCCCATCGTCGGAGTGGTGACGATTACCAAGCTTTTGCGCCGTCTCGCGGAGCATGCCGAACTCGTAGAGCAGATGCTCAAGCGCCCATGACGGCAACTCCGCTTGGCTCAGCGATGGACTCTTGGCCTGTGGGACCATCGGCCTTTACGCTACGGGATCGGGCAGGGGACCTTTGGCATTGGCCATTCGGCCCGGAACATGCGTGCCCAGGTAGTCGCTCAGCAGCCAAGCGACTTCGGCCGCCGTGCCGGGCATCAAGTGCCCGTAGAGGTCAAAGGTGACGTTGATCGAGGCGTGTCCCATGAAGGTCGAGGTCGCCTTTGGGTTCACCCCGGCCGCAATCAGGTAGCTGGCGTAGCTGTGCCGCGCTTGGTGGAGTCGCAGCCGCCCGGTCAGGCCCGCCTCATCGGCGGGCTCGCCCTGACGCTGCCGATGTTCGAGCAGAACATCGCGCAGCAATCCCGGCATCGGCGTAGCCCGTCGAGACTTGCGGGTCTTCGGCTCGACCGAGCCCGCCGCCGGGTCCCAGGACTCGCAGACTTGGACCGTCCCGGCGGCGAAATCGACCGCACCCCAACGCAGCGCTCGCAACTCCCCGTACCGCAGCCCGGCGTCAAGAACAACAAGTCGGAGTCCGTGACGTTGACCCCCGAAGTCTTGAGCCTGGTGGTCGGGGATAAGACCTACTCAACCGATTCCAACGCCGAAACCGCCCTGATTGGCAGTGGCGCAAGCATCTTCTTGCTCGAAGACCTCGGTCCAGATGTCACGCTCACGGGCAAGACGGCGTTCGACGTCGCCCCAGCGGTCCTGAACCAACATCCACAGTTGCGGTTCAACGAGCTGGGCCATGGCTCGACCCACGCCTACATCGCTCTGCCGCCCTTGGCCGGTTGAGCCAACGCGCACCGACCCACGGCGAGCCGAAACGCCAGGATCAATGAGCAGCCAAATCGGGCTTGAGCACTCGGCTGCTGCCGTCGGCGGCGACTAGGACGACCGACCGACCTTCGTCGGCGGCTCGCTGAATCTCGTGACCCGCGAAGGGCGTATCGGCGTCGATGAACGCCGCGCGTTCGGGATAGGGAGAGCGACCCTCGATGGCGAGGTCGATTGCTTCGTTCATCACCTTGGCAGCGGGAGAGCGATCGTTGTCGGTGCTCATTGCCGTTCCCATCCTTCGATCATCTGTCGAAATCCGTCTTCGATTTCCTCGACTGCGGCGCGCATTCCTTCTCCAAGAGTACCGCTGTGGAAGGGCGTCCCAGCCTGCTTGCCCCCGCTGCGCGTGTAGCGGTGCATCTCGTTGTGGCCGTGGGCGCTGTCGTAGACCCGGATGGTCTCGGTGCTGTTTCCCACCGCGAGCATCAAGACGATTGCGTAGTCGGTCACATCAGGCCCCTCCGACGTGAACTCGACCGAGACCATCACCCCGAGAAGGTGATCGAGAATGCGCAGGTAGTCGGCGCCCATGGTCGCCGGACAGTAGCCGCATCCTCTTGTGCGCGTTCCGCCGGGGCCTCGGCACCGATCCTGGCGGGCGTCTCGGGTGCCAATCGGGTGCCAGTCGCACCCGCTCGCAGGCGGATTCAGTCAGGGACAACCGGAGCGGCCCTCACCCGCCCGACTCGTCACAAACGGCTCTGTCAAGCCGAAATCGGCTTCAGAAAAAGCGGAGGGGGTGGGATTCGAACCCACGAGCGCCTTGCGACGCCAACGGTTTTCGAGACCGCCCCGTTCAACCACTCCGGCACCCCTCCGGGGACTCGGGTCGGGGGCTGATTGTAGGGAGGGGCGGGCGGCGGCGCGGCAGGCGTCGCCCAGGCTTAAGAACCGGGGCGTCTGCGCCGATGAAGCCGCGTGCAGGAAAGCGAGCAAACGCGGCTCGGACGATTCTTCGACCGCCACCCGCTGCTGCTGCGCACGCTGGCGATCGTGGCGCTGCTCTGGGGCGTCGGCTATCTGGTCTGGCGGATCGGCTGGAGCGGCGAAGGGGCGAGCCCGGTCGCCTTCGCGATGCTGCTGCTGACCGAGATCTACGGGCTCTGGGCGCTGGGCACGCTGGCCTGGTTCTCATGGTCGCAGCCGGCCGCCGTGCGGCCCGCCGGCGACGCCGGGGCGCTCGGTCGACGTCTACGTCTGCACCTACGACGAGCCGACCGAGGTGGTCGCCGCGACCCTGGCCGGCTGCCGCGCGCTGACCTACCCGCACACGACCTACCTGCTCGACGACGGCCGGCGGCCGGAGATGGAGGAGCTGGCGCGCGCCGCCGGCGCCGCGTACCTGACCCGGCCCGACAACTCGCACGCCAAGGCGGGCAACATCAACGCGGCGCTGACGCGCACCGAGGGCGAGCTGGTGCTGATGCTCGACGCCGACCACGTGCCGATGCCCGACGCGCTCGACGCGATGGTCGGCTACTTCGACGACGAGCGCGTCGGCCTGGTGCAGAGCCCGCACGACTTCTTCAACCACGACTCGGTCCAGCACTACGTCGTCGGCCGGCACGAGCAGTCGCTCTTCTACCGCGTCGTCTGCCCCGGCAAGAACCGCCACGGCGCCGCCTACTGGTGCGGCTCGGCGGCGCTGATGCGGCGCGAGGCGCTGCTCGAGATCGGCGGCGTCGCCACCGAGACGATCGCCGAGGACTTCCACACGACGATCCGCATGCTGCGCCACGGCTGGACGACCCGCTACCACGACGAGGTCCTGGTCCAGGGGCTCGCGCCGCACGACCTCGACGGCTACCTGCTGCAGCGCGACCGCTGGGCGCGCGGCAACCTCGCCGTCTTCACCCTGCCCGAGTCCCCCCTGCGCGCCCGCGAGCTGCGCCCGCTGCAGCGGCTCTCCTACTTCGCCAGCCTCGCCGCCTACCTGGCGCCGCCGATGCGGCTGCTGCTGCTGGCGACGCTGGGCGCTGGTGCTGTGGACCGGCGCGCTGCCGATGAAGATCAGCGTCGCCGCCCTGGCGGCGCTCTGGCTGCCCGACGTCACCCTCAACCTGCTCGCCGGCTCGGCGCTGACCCGCGGCTACATGAAGATCGGCGAGACCGCCCACTACGAGCTGCTGACGATGGAGATCTACACGCGGGCGCTGCGCTGCATCTTCCGCCCCGGACAGCACCGCCTTCAAGGTGACGCCGAAGCAGGGCGACCGGCGGCGGCGGGCTCGACTCGGTGCGCAAGCTGCACCTGGTGGTCGTCGCCGCGGTCGTCGTCGGCGGCGGGACGATCGCTGCGCCTGCTCGACCTGGCCGGCGTCGGGCCGCTGCCCGACATGCCGGGGATCGCCGCCGTGATCGTGCCGCTGCTCGGCCTGATCGAGCTGCGCCGCGTCCTGCGCACGCTGCTCGCCGTCGGCCGCCGCCGGCAGCGGCGCCAGGTCTACCGCTTCGAGGGCGACGCCGCCGGCCCATTGCTTCGCCGCCGGCGGGCACGTCGGCGGCCGCCTGATCGACGCCAGCGCCGCCGGGGTCGGGCTGGTGCTCGACGCCCCGCTGACCGTCGGCGAGCGCCCCGCCGTGCTGCTCGAGCTGCGAGACGCGAGCGGCGAGGCCGCACGAGGTCGCCGCCCAGGTCGAGGTCCGCTCCTGCCGCGAGGCCGACGGCAGCTACCTGGTCGGCGCGACGATCGAGCGAGATCGACCCCGCCTCCCGCATGCGCCTGATGGAGTGGTGCTACGTCGTCTGCAGCCACGAGCGCCTGCGCGGCCAGCGCCCGGCCGCCCCCGCGACTCGGCACGCCGCGATCGTCCTGCCGCTACCGGCCCGCAAGGCGCTGCCGGAAGTCGCGGTTGCCTGACTGCGGCCGTTGGAGCAAGCATGGCCAGGACGCAGGGAGCGTCGCGTGCTCTGCACGCGAGCGAGCGAGGACGCCGCCAGGCGCTGCTCAAATGGCCGCAGCGGAGAGGGTGGGATTCGAACCCACGAGGCGGGTTAACCCCGCCCACGCGATTTCCAGTCGCGCTCCTTAAGCCACTCGGACACCTCTCCGGGTGAACGAAGGGTATTGGCTCAAGCTCAGCGGCGGGCAGCGAAGAAACTCGCGCAGCAGCGCCGCGCACTCGGCTTCGCAGGACGCCGCGGACGACCTCGGGGCGGTGGTTGAGGGCGGGCTCGGCGAGCACGTCGAGGACGCTGCCGGCGGCGCCGGCCTTGGGGTCGGGGGCGCCGAAGACGACGGTGGGGACCCGGGCGAGGACGATCGCCCCGGCGCACATCGCGCAGGGCTCGAGCGTCACGTAGAGGGTCGTGTCGGGCAGGCGCCAGCCGCCGAGCGCCTCGGCAGCGGCGCGGATCGCGAGGATCTCGGCGTGGGCGGTGGGGTCGCGGCGCAGCTCGCGCTCGTTGCCGGCGGCGGCCAGGACGGCTCGCCGTCGCGGCGAGGACGGCGCCGATCGGCACGTCGCCATGACCGTCGGCCTCGCGGGCGCGCTCCAGGGCGAGTCCCATCATCCGCTCGGCAAGCGATTGGCCGGCGTCTCCTTGCATACATGCGGGAGTATGTGGCACTACAACTTGGCCGGCGGTCCGGTGTTAGAGAGAGGCTCGCCGAAATGCAGGGATTCGCGCGAACAGAAGCCAGATGAGACGACGCCTTTCGACCTTCGCGCCGACCCTGCTCGCGATCCTCGCCGCGGGCAGCGCGCCCGCGTCCGCGCGCACGGCTCTCCCCCCGCGCACGGCTTCGTCCCCCGCCAGGCAATCGTCAAGCTCGACGGGGCGCGCGGCCACGGACGATCGGGCTGCCCCGGGCGTCGACGTGCGCGGCGCGGTCGCCGCCCTGCGCAGCGACCCCGGCGTGCCTACGCGGCCCCCAACTTCATCGCCACCGCCTCGGCGACGACCGAAAAGCCGCGCCGATCCCCAACGACCCCGGTCCGATCGGCGGCCCGCCGGGCCCGCCCGGCGGCTGGGTCAACAAGCAGTGGAACTTCCTCCCCTGGGAGGGGCAGGCGACGCCGCTGCTGCCCGATCTCCCCCGGCGGCATCGACGCGGTCGGCGCCTGGCAACACCTGGAAGCGGCCGGGCGTCCCGGCGCCGAGGCGTGACCGTGGCCGTGCTCGACACCGGGATCGCCTACCGCTCCGACCGCAAGCGCTTCCGCCGCAGCCCCGACTTCACCGCCGGCCAGTTCGTCAGGGGCTACGACTTCGTCGACGACGACCGGCTGCCGCTCGACGAAAACGGCCACGGGACCCACGTCGCCGGGACGATCGCCGAGAAGACGAACAATGGGATCGGCCTCGACCGGGCTCGCCTACCGGGCGAAGCTGATGCCGGTGCGGGTGCTCGACTCCCATGGGCGCGGTCGCGCCGACCAGATCGCCAGGGGAATCCGCTTCGCCGTCGCCCACCACGCCGACGTGATCAACATGAGCTTCAACTTCGGCTGCGGGCGCGAGGTGCCGGCGGTCGACGAAGCCCTGCGCCAGGCCTACAAGCACGGCGTGGTCGCGGTCGCCTCCGTCGGCAACCTCGGCTCGGAGGCTTGCGTCTCGCCGCCGGCCACGGGTCCGCACGCGATCGGGGTCGGCGGCAGCACCCAGGGCGGCTGTCTCGGCGCCTACTCGCTGGGGGGTCGCGACGTCGACCTGGTCGCGCCGGGCGGCGGACCCTCGGTGGGCGGCTGCGCCTCGATCTCCGCCGAACCGATCTACCAGGTGACGCTGAAAGCGCACAGCACGCGCAAGTTCGCCGAGCCCCGCAGCTACGTCGGCACCTCGATGTCCGCCGCCCACGTCTCCGCGGTGGCGGCGATGGTGCTGGCCAGCAACACGGTCACGCGCCGGCACAGACCGGGTCGCGTGAAAGCCGTCACCCGGCGCCTGCGCCGCACCGCCCGCGACCTCGGCGAGCCGGCGACTCTCCAGGGCGCCGGGCTGATCGACGCGGGTTTGGCGACCCTGCCAAGCGGCCCCTGACCAAGCAGATCAAGGACGCTGTGAGCGTGGCGTGCTCTGCACGCGAGCGAGCGAGGACGCCGATATGCGCCGGTCAGGTCGTCCGGACGATGATCACGCTGCAGGGGGCGTGATGCGAGACGTTATTGGGCACGCTTCCGAGCAGGAAGCGGCGCGCGCCGGTCATGCCCTTGTTGCCGACCACGATCAGGTCGGCCTTGGTCTCTTCGGCGACGTCGAGGATCGCCTCCGCGGGTTCGCCCTCGACCGGGTGAGTCTGCACCTCGAGGCCCTCCTTGCGGCGCCGCGGCCGCCGCCGAGTCGAGGACGAGGTTGACGTCCTCGCGCGGGCCGATCTCGTACTGCACGTCGCGCGGCGCTTCCTCCCGCTCTTCTTCCACCCGGCGCTTGGGGATCGGCTCGTAGGCGCTGACGATGCTGAGCCTGGCGCCGGCCAGCTTGGCGAGGTCGACCGCCTGGCGCACCGCCTCGGCGGCCGTCTCCGACCCGTCGGTCCCAACCACGATGCGAGTGAACACGCCGCCTCCTCTGCTCGGTCGCTGAACGCGGCCGATACTAACGCGCGCGGTGGGCGCCGGAGATGGAGTTGCCGTTACGCGCCGGAAGGCCGCGGAAGCCGTCGCCGAGGATTTCTTCGGCGTCGTCGCCAGCTTGACGATCGCGATCGCGATCGAGGCCAGCAGACAAGCGACGAGGACGATCATCAGCGCTCTCCAGGAGGCGGGCATTAGGCTGATCTCATCATGGAGAAGGTCGCCGACGGGGTCTGGCTGCTGCGCGGGGACGCGCGCGACTCGATGAACGTCTACTTCCTGGAGGACGGCGACGGGGTCGTGATGTTCGACGCCGCCACCAAGCCGATGGTGAAGAAGGCGCGGGCGGCGGCCGAGCAGCTCGGCGGCCTGAAGCGAGTCGTGCTCGGCCACGCCCACCCCGACCACCGCGGCATGGCGCCCTATCTCGACGCGCCCGTCCACTGCCACCCCGACGAGGTCGAGTACGCCGAATGCGAGAGCTGGCGCTGGAGCTACCTCGACATGGCAGCGCTGCCGCTGCCGGCGCGCTGGGTATACCCGCTGCTGCTGCGGCGCTGGGACGGCGGCGCGGTGAAGATCGACGGCACCGTGAGCGAGGGCGACGAGGTCGCCGGCTTCGAGGTCCTCCACTTCCCCGGGCACGCGCCCGGCTTGATCGGGCTCTGGCGCGAGAGCGACCGGGTGGCGCTGGTCAGCGACGTCGTCTACCTGGTCGACACGGTGGGCTGGATCGGCCGGCCGCTGCCGCCGGGAGAGGCAAGCGTCCCGCACCCGGCCTGGGGCTGGGACCACGCCAAGGCGAAGCAGTCCGTGCGCAGGCTCGCGGCGCTGGAGCCGCGGGTCGTCGGCACCGGCCATGGGGAGCCGCTGCGCGGCGAGAATCTGCGCCCGGCGCTCGAACGCGCGGCCGAGAGGTACTGAGCGAGCCGGCGGCTGCGGCCCCCGCTGCCATAGTTTGCGCCCCTGATGATCGGGACCTACGCCTCTGCGGCGCTGATCTGCGCCGCGTCGCTGCTGGTTGGACGGGCGCTCCTCGGCCTCTTCGGCGCGGGCGACGCGCGCGGCCGGCTGGCGCCCGCGACCGGCTTCGGCGCGATCCTCACGGTCGGCGGCTTCCTCGCCCGCGCCCCGGGGCACGCGACAGCGGCCGGGCTCGGGTTGGCGGCGCTGGTCGTCGCGGCCGCCTTCGTGCTCTGGCGGAAGCCCGAGGCGCGTCCGGGCGCGGAGCTGTGGCGGGAGGCGCTGCCGCTTGCCGTGGTCGTCGCCCTCGTCCTCTCGATTCCCTTCGCGGTGAGCGGCCGCTGGGGCATCCTCGGCGTCGGCATCAACAACGACCTCGGCCTGCACCTGGCCTGGGCCGAGTGGCTGCGCAGCGGGCTCGGCCCGGCGCCGGAAGCCGGCTACCCGCTCGGCCCGCACGCGCTCGCGGCGGGGGTGGCGGCGGTGCCGGGGATCGGCTTGGGACAGGCTTTCGTCGGCCAGATCGTCGCGATCGGCGTGCTCACCGGGTTGACCGCGATGACAGCGCTGGAGGACCTCGGCCGCGGCCGCCGCCTGCTCGCCGCCACCCTGGTCGCCATCCCCTACCTCAGCGCCTCCTACTTCGCCCAGGGCGCCTTCAAGGAGCTCACCGAGGCCCTCTTGGTCCTCGCCTTCGCCCTCTACCTCCACGACCAAGACCGCCGCCGACGGGCCGAATTGTCAGGCTCAGGCGAACATATCGGCCCGTCGGCCCCCGGGGGGGCGGGGGTGGGTGTCGTGCTTGGCCCGCTGACGCTGATTTGCGGGATCTTCTTCTCCTACAGCTTTGCGGGACTCGCCTGGCCGTTGCTCGTCTTTGCGCTGTGGGCGCCTACGGTGGCGCCGTTGCGGCGGGCGCTGGCTCCGCGGCGGTGGAGTTGGACGTTGCGCCGACCGGCGACGCTGCTGACGCTCGCGGTGCTGATCGGGCTCGCGCTGCTTACCGTGGTCGGTCCCTTCGCCTTCATCCACGGCTTCAACCGCGTCGCCGGCACCAACACCTACGGGCCGGTCTCGCCGATCGAGGCGCTCGGGGTCTGGTTCGCCTCCAACTACCGGCTGGAGGCGGTCGGTGGCGCGCAGCTGACCGGGCTGGCGACGGCGATCGCCGCGGTCGCCGTACTCGCCGGCGGCGTCTGGTGGCTGCGTCGGCGCGACTACGCCGTGCCGATCGCCCTCGCCGCCTGCGCCCTCCTCTACCTCGCCGCGCTGGCAGGCAGCGGCGAGTACTCCCAGGCCAAGGCCCTGATGATCGCTGCCCCGATCGCGATGCTGATCGCCGTCCGCCCGCTGCTCCTCGGGGGTCGACGGGCCGAATTGTCAAGCTCAGGCGAACGTATCGGCCCGTCGGCGGCGTTTTGGCGGGTGGCTTGTAGCGGGGTGGCGGTTGCGTTCGTGGCGGCTGCTGTTTATTCGAGCTGGCTGGTGCTGCGGGATGCGTCCGTCGGGCCGGCGGGGCACGGGGCTGAGCTGCAGGCGTTCATGCCGGTCCTCGACGGCGAACCGGTGCTCTACGCGGGGCAGGACCGCTACGCGGCCTACGAGCTGATGGGCGCCGACACGCACGTGCCGCTGGTCGAGTTCCCCGACGCCGACGTCGCCCCCAGCCCCGAAAAGCCCTTCGACACCGGCGACGCCTACAGCCCGATCGACTTCGACTCCTTCTCCAAGGGCACGCTCGACCGCTTTCCCTACGCGATCACCGGCCGCGCCGCCTGGAACAGCGAGGCGCCGCCCAACTACCGGCGCGTCGCCTCCACCCCGTCGTTCATCCTCTGGAAGCGGGTCGGAGCGACTCCCGAAGACCGCCACGTACTGCTCGAGGGGGTCGAGGCCGGCGCCAGGGCCGACTGCGCCTCGCCCGAGGTGCTTATCCTCACCGCCAACCCGGGACGCGCCGGGCTTTTCCCCGGTGCCGTCCTCGGCGCCAAGTCCGGTTGGCGGCCCGCTCGATTCTGCAGGCCGGCGAGAGCGCCTCGCGGGGGCTGGCGCTGCCGCGTGGGCGCTGGCGACTCTCGCTGCAGCACTTCTCCCCCTTCGGCCTGACGCTGGCCGCGCCGGGGCTGAGCCGGCCTCTGCCCGCCGCTCTGGACGGGCAGCGGCCGAGCACAATCAGCCTCGCCAGCAACGGCCAGTTCTGGCCGGCGGGCACGGTGCGCAGCGACGGCGGCAAGATCCGCCTCACCGTCACCGCGGAGGAGCCCAGCACCCTGCAGCGACTCAGCGGCTACTCGGGCAGGGCCGAACTTGGCGAGCTGGTCGCCGTCCGCGCCGGCCGTCGGCACACGGTCCCCCTGGCCCGCGCCTGCGGCCACTGGGTCGACTGGTACGAAGCCGAAGAAGCTCCCTGACGCTCCGACCAAGCAGATCACGAGCGCAGGAAGCGTGGCGTGCTCCGCACGCGTGCGAGCGAGGACCGGTTGAGTCCGGGCGATATGCGCCGGTCAGAGGGACTTCGCGGCGAGGCGCTCGGGGGAGACGCGCACCACGTCCCAGACCAGGCCGAGCTTCTCCAGCGAGTCGATCACCACCGCCGAGAAGTCGAACTGCCAGCGGCCCAGGCCGTGGGTGGCCGAGGTCGGGAAGGCGTGGTGGTTGTTGTGCCAGGCCTCGCCGAAGGTGGGGATTGCAATCAGGGCGAGGTTGCGCGACTCGTCGGTGGTCTCGTAGTCGCGATTGCCGAAGACGTGGCAGAGCGAGTTGATGCTGTAGGTGAAGTGGTGCAGGACGAAGACGCGGATCAGGCCACCCCAGAGCAGCCCGGTGACCGCGGCGAAGAAGGTGCCCCCGATCATCCAACCCAGCGCGAACGGCAGCACCAACCCGGCAATCGCCCAGAGCAGGAATGTGCGGTCGACCCAGTTGATCACGGGGTCCTCGATCAGGTCGGGAGCAAAGCGTTCCTTGTTGCCGCGCTGCGTGTGGATGAAGAGCCAGCCCATGTGGGCGTGGTAGAGGCCGCGCAGGCGCCGGACCAGCCATGCCCGTGGTCGACGTGGGGGCTGTGCGGGTCGCCCTCTTCGTCGGAGAAGGCGTGGTGCTTGCGGTGGTCGGCGACCCAGGAGATCACCGGCCCCTCGATCGCCGCCGAGCCGAGGATCCCCAGCAGGCCGTGCAGCCAGGGCTTCGCTTTGAAGCTGCGGTGGGTGAGATGGCGGTGGAAGCCGACCGTGATCCCCAGCCCGGTCAACAGGTACATGCCGAAGAAGAGGAAGACGTCGCTCCAGTGCAGGGCCTCGCCCCAGACCTGCCAGCCGGCGAAGCCGATCGCCAGAAAGGGGACGAGCGTGACCAGGCCGGTGATGATCCGGTCGCGCGTCTCGTTTGCGACCGGCTGAACGTCGGACGGGAGTGGGCCCGTGCCTGCCATCGAAGGCGCGCATCATACGGACGCCGGCACAGGGAAAGGTAAAAGTCGTGAGCGCCCTCCGGCGCGTATATAAGTCCGCATGCCCTTCTCCAGCACCGCGACCCTGCGTCGCGAGATCGAGGCGCGCATCCCCGAGCGGCCCTTCGCGGTCGAGTTCTGGGACGGCACGCGGCTGCCGTCCACGGACGGCGACGGGCCCACCTTCAGCGTGCGCTCGCCCCGCGCCGCGGCCCACGTGCTGCGCGCGCCCGGGCAGCTCGGGCTCGGCCGCGCCTACGTCAGCGGCGAGATCGAGGTCGACGACATGGACGCCGTGATCGAGCTGCTCGACAGCTGGCAGCCGCCGGCGCTCGACGGCGCCGACAAGCGCCGCCTGCTGCTCGGCGCCGTGCGCGCCGCCGGCATCCAACGCCCGCCGCCGCGGCCCCAAGCCGAGCTGGTGCTCAGCGGCCGCCGCCACAGCAAGGAGCGCGACGCCAAGGCAGTGCGCCACCACTACGACGTCTCCAACGAGTTCTTCGCCCTCTTCCTCGACGACTCGATGACCTACAGCTGCGCCTTCTTCGCCGAGGGCGCCGAGACCCTCGAGGAGGCCCAGGAAGAGAAGCTCGACACGGTCGCCCGCAAGCTGGCGCTGAAGGAGGGCGAGCGGGTGCTCGACGTCGGCTGCGGCTGGGGCAGCTTCCCGCTGCGCGCGGCGACCAAGTACGGCGCCAGCGTCGTCGGCATCACCCTCTCCCCGCCCCAGGCCGAGCGGGCCCGGCGGCGGGCCGAGGAGGCCGGCGTCGCCGACCGGGTCGAGATCCGCGTGATGGACTACCGCGACCTGGCGGCGAGCGGCGAGCGCTTCGACGCGATCGCCTCGATCGGCATGGTCGAGCACGTCGGCGAGGAGCAGATCGACGTCTACGCGCGCACCCTGGCCGGCCTGCTGGAGCCGGGCGGGCGGCTGCTCAACCACGGCATCGCCCGCCTGCGCCACACCGACCCCGACGCCGGCGCCTTCTCGGAGCGCTACGTCTTCCCCGACGGCGAACCGCTGCACCTCTCGCGCGTGCTGCTGGCGCTGGAGCGGGCCGGCTTCGTCACCCGCCACGTCTCCGAGCACGGCGCCGACTACGCCGAGACGCTGCGCCACTGGGCGCGGCGGCTCGACGAGAACCTCGACGAGGCGCTGCGCCTCGCCGGCCCCGAACGGGTCCGCGTCTGGCGCCTCTACCC
>CAWANE010000011.1:0-80243 GCA_963783345.1 uncultured Actinomycetes bacterium | reverse complement strand
GCCGCCATCGCCAGCGCCGCGGCGATGATTGCCAGCAGGCCGAGCAGCCGCCTGGACCGCAGGCCCCTCATGCCAGCCTCCCGCCGAGGATGCCGCTGGGTCGCAGCGTCAACGCCAGGAAGAAGAGGCCGTAGACGATCAGGCTCCGCCACTGGCCGCCGACCACGTAGACGCCGAGGCTTTCGACCAGGCCGAGCGTGAGGCCGCCGAGCAGGGTGCCGGCGACGCTGCCAATCCCACCGAGCACGACGACGGCGAAGGCGATCAGCACCCAGGTCAGGCCCGAGGAGGGCGTGAAGCTGAAGGTGACCCCGATCATCACGCCGCCGATCGCGGCCATCGCCGCCGCCACCCCGAAGGTGACGGCGTACAGGTGATTGACGTTGATGCCGACGACCGCCGCGGTGTCGGGGTCCGCGGCGGCGGCGCGGACGGTCGCGCCGGGCCGGGTCCGGGTGAGGACGAGGTGGGTGCCACCGACCAGGGCCAGCCCGATCGCGAAGCAGATCAGGTAGGCGACCCGGATGTCGAGGCCCAACAGGCTCACGCCCGTGTCGCCGTAGGGAGCGGCGAGCGATTTGGGGTTGCTCGAGAAGCCCTCCTGCAGCAGGGCGACGATCAGCAGCGATAGGCCGAACGTGGCCACCAGAGGAGCTTCTTCGTTGCGCCGCAGCAGCGGCGTCAGGACGAACCGCTGCACCGGGTAGGCAACCACGAACACGACCGGGATCACCAGGACCAGCGAGAGCAGCGGGTCGATCCCGAGGCCGTCGACGGCGAGGTAGGAGAGGAAGGCGCCACCGATCAACAACTCGCCGTGGGCGAGGTTGACCAGGCGCAGCACCCCGAACACCAGGGAGAGCCCGAGGGCCACCGTGGCGTAGAGGCCGCCCAGCAGCAGGCCGTTGACGATCGCCTGACTCATGGTTTCCTCACCTTCCTTCCATGCCTCGCCGTCGCTCAGCCACCGTCTATCCCAGGCCCTTGACCGGCACCTGCAGTTCGGTGCCTTCGATCTCGGGATAGACCTGGACGCCGTTGCCGTTCTGCCACTGGAGCATCACCGCGGGGATGCCGTAGGCGTGTTCGGTGAACTTGACGTGGCCGACGGCGTATTCCTTGTCGGTTTCGCCGATCGCGTCGTTGATCGCTTCCGGTTCGGTGCTGCCCGCGGCTTCGATCGCGTCGAACAGGATCCCCGCCGCCGTGTAGCCGGAGACGGCGAGCCCGAGGTCGTATTCGTTCGGGATCTCCTTCCCCAGGGTGGCTTCGATCTGTTCGGTTTCGGGCAGCCCTTTCTGCGGGGCCCAGTTGCTGAACCCGCTGGTGCCTTCGGCGACAGCGCCGAGGGCTTCGCCCCAGCCGCCGTTGGTGCCGCACTTCTCGCAGAACGCCAGCTTCGGGTCATAGCCGAGCGCCTTGAACTGCTTCCAGAGTGCCGCCCCGTCCGGCGGCGTCATCTGGGCGATCACGATTTCCGCCCCCGAGCCCTTCGCCTTTTCGATGAACGAGGAGTAGTCGGTGGTGCCGACCGGGAACTTCGCGTGGTAGGCGATGTCGTACCCGGCTTCCGGGGCCTTTTCTTCCCACAGGCCGCCCATCACGACGCCGTCCTGCTCGTTGTCGGTGAACAGCGCCACCTTCTTGTTGGTGTCGGTGAGGTCGGCGGTCTTGAACTGCAGGGTCGTGACTTCTTCCTCGTCGAAGAACTGGTCCCAGGCCCAGTGCCATTCCGATTCGGTGCCCGAGAGGAAGGCCCGGATCGGGTTGAGGCCCATGACCAGCGGGATTTCGAGCGTTTCGGCCGTCGCCGCGAGCGGGTTGTTGATCGGCGGCGAGGCGGCGCCGAGCAGCGCGACCGCCCGGTCCTTCGTGACCAGCGTCCGCGCCTGTTCGGTGGCCAGGTTCGATTCGGATTTGTTGTCGAGCAGCTTCAGGTCGACTTCGCGCTTGCTGCCGCCGATGTCGAGGCCGCCGGCTTCGTTCACTTCCTTGACCTTCTGTTCGTAGCCCTTCTGCTCGAGGCCGCCGATCACGGCCAGCGGGCCCGTCATCGAGACGCTCGCCCCGACCGTCACCGGCCCGGAGTCACCTTCACCCCCGCCCCCGCCGCAGGCGCTGGCCACGGCCAGCAGCGGCAGCAGGAATACGACGACGAGAACGCGCTTCATATCTCTCCTCCTTGTAGGGACGGCTTGCCTTCGATCTGGGCATCCGGCGGTCCGTCCTTCCCGCCGCGCCGTCCGAAATAGGCCTCCCGCAGGCGCTCCTCGTCGGAGAGCTGTTCCGGTCGGCCTTCAAAGGAGATGTGGCCGCGGTCGAGGACGTAGACCCGGTCGGCGAGTTCAAGGCTGCGATGGACGTTCTGCTCGACGAGCAGGATCGCCAGCCCAGTCTCGCTGATCTTGGCCAGCGCCTCGTAGAGGTCGTCCGTCGCCACCGGCGAGAGCCCGAGCGAGACCTCGTCGCAGAGCAGCAGGCGCGGGCGCGCCATCAGCGCCCGGCCGATCGCCAGCATCTGCTGCTGGCCGCCGGAGAGCGTCGCCGCCAGCTGGCCGCGGCGCTCGGCGAGAATCGGGAACAGCTCGACGACCTCGGTCAGGGTTGCGTCCGCCTGCGCGCGCGCCTGCTTGCTCTGCGCCCCGAGCATCAGGTTCTCGGCGATCGTCAGGTCGGCGAACAGGCGCCGGCCCTCCTGGCAGTGGGCGATCCCGAGCCGCGCCCGCTCGTAGGCCGGGCGCGCGGTGACGTCCTCGCCGTCGAAGGCCACGCGCCCGGCGCGGGCGCGGTTGAGGCCGCTGATCAGCCGCGTCAGCGTCGTCTTGCCGGCGCCGTTGGCGCCGAGCACGGCGACGACCTCGCCGGGGTGGATCTCGAGGCCGACGTCGCGCAGGACCGTCGCCGCGCCGTAGGAGGCGCTCGCGCCCTCCACCCGCAGCAGCGGCTCGGCCCCGACCTCGGGGTGCCGGCGCTGGCGCGTGGCTTGGGCGGCCTCGGCGCCGGCGCTGCCGAGGTAGACCTCCTGGACCTGCGGGTCGGCGGCGATCTCGGCCGGGGTCCCCGCCGCGATCAGCTTGCCCCAGTCGAGGACGACGACGCGGTCGACGATGTCGGCCACCACCCGCTCGACGTGCTCGACGACGACCAGGGTGCGCTCGGCGCGGATCGCGCGCAGCAGCTCGATCACCGCGTCGAGCTCCTCGCCGACCAGACCGGCGGCGATCTCGTCGAGCAGCAGCACCTCCGGCTCGAGGCTCAGCGCGCGCGCCAGCTCCAACCGCTTGAGGTCGAGCAACGGCAGCGCGCCGGCGGACCGGTGGGCCTTGTCCTGCAACCCGCAGAGCTCGAGCACGTGCTCGACCCGCTCGTGCGAGGAGCGGGCCCCACGGCGGTGCAGGGCGCCGACCCGCGTGTTCTCGCGCACGGTCAGGCCGCGGAACGGCTGCGGGATCTGGTGGGCGAAGCCGACCCCGAGCGCGGCGATGCGGTGGCGGGACAGGCGGGTCGTCACCTGGCCAAGGACCTCGACCCCACCCTCGTCGGCGCGGTGCTCGCCGGCCAGGACCTTGAGCAGGGTGCTCTTGCCGGCGCCGTTGGGCCCGATCAGGCCCACCGCCTCGCCGCGGTCCACCTCCAGGTCGACGCCGTCGAGTGCGGTGACGCCCCCGAACCGCTTGCGGACGCCGTCCAAGGAGATCGCGAGGCTCGCTCCGGAATCCGACTCGCGGAGAGCGAGGCCGACGGGTGCGGCAGCAGCGCTCACGCGATCCTCGCCTCGCGGCCGGGAACCCCATCGCTGGCGGTCAGGTTCAGTCCGAGCTGGGTCGCGAGGTCGTCGAGGAGGCCCGGCAGCCCCGCCTGCGAGGCCACGCCGCCGAAGACGTAGAAGTCCGGGCGCACGACCATCGCCTGCCAGCCGCGCTCGGCGAGGTGCGCCTGGTAGGCGCCCTCGACGTCCTCGACCTCGTCGGGACCGGCCGGCGGCTGGCCCGGCGGCGTCATCGCCGCGACGCGGAAGCCAAGCGTCCTCAGGATCTCGCGGCCGCGCACGCCGAGTGCGCCGCGGGGATCGGGGGCGATCGAGATCAGCGTCCAGCCGAGACCAACGACGTCGTCGAGCAGGCCCTCCCGCTTCTCCCGCCGCACCCTGGCCTGCAGTCCGAGATCACCGGTGGCGGCGTCGATCGACCCGTCCGCCTCGCGGTGAAGGACGCCGTCGATCAGCTTCGGGATGTCGGGCAGCGGCGGTCGCCAGCCGGCGCGGAACCGCTCGTCGCGTTCGCGGGCCGCCTCGGGATCCAGCGTGCAGGGCACCTTGCCGGCCTCCAGCGAGATCACGGTCCAGTCGCGAACGTGGGGTTTGCGCTCGGCTTCGAAGCTGTCGAGCAGCGCTTCAGGCGCCAGGCCGCGCAGCACGAGGTCGAACCGCCAGGAGAGGTTTTTCGCGTCACGCATCCCCGAGCACATGCCCTGGCCCATGAAGGGGGGCATCGTGTGGGCGGCGTCGCCGATCAGGAAGATCCGCCCCTGCCGCCAGCGCTCGGCGATGCGAGCCTCGAACGTGTAGACGATCTGCCGCACGATCTCGACGTCGCCGGGGCCGAAGCCGAGCTCGCCGAGCAGGCGCCAGGCCGTCTCGGGGCGCTCGAATTCCTCCTGAGTCTCCCCCGGCAGCAGCGACCACTCCCAGCGGCGGTGGCGCTTGCCGAGCGGCAGGACCGTGATCGGGCGGCGCGGGTCGCAGATCTGGCCGCAGTCGAAGTCGAGGTCGATCGGGCGCTTCTTGCGCGCGTCGACGTCGAGCCAGCGCTCGTTGAAGCCGAGGTCCTCGCGCTCGATCCCGAGCGTCCGCCGCAGGAAGCTGCGGGCGCCGTCGGCGCCGACAAGGTAGCGCCCACGCAGGCTCCGACGCTCGCCCGTGCCGGTCGGCATCAGCTCGCCAGGGCGCATCTCGGTCGCTTCGACCACGACCTCGACGTGGTCGGCGTGCTCGACCAGCTCGACGGCTTCCCAGCTGCGCAGGGTCGTCACCGCCGGGTCGGCGTCGATCCGGGCGGCCATCGCCTCCTCCATCACCGGCTGGAACTGCATGTAGTCGGAGTGCCAACCGCTGACGCCCTCGGCACCCCAATCGAACTCGAGCAACGTCTCGCCGCTCGCGTTTTTCCAGATGTACTCGAGGGTCGGGTAGCAGTCCTCGAGCACCGGCTCGTGACAGTCGATCGACTGCAGCAACCGCATGATCTCGTGGTCGATATGACCCGCCCGCGGCAGCCCGTACAGACCCGAGTGGCGCTCGACGATCACGACCTCGTGCTCGTCTTGGCCGAGCATCGCCGCCAGCATCAGCCCAACCGGGCCCATGCCGACGATCAGGATGTCGTAGACCTTCCCTTGCTCCATCTTCACTCTCCCTCGATCGCGCCGTCCCACCCGGAGGTGAGCATCTGTCGCAGCCTCTCCACGGCCGCCTGCCAAACCCGGCTGGTGTCCTCCTCGGGCCGCTGGTAGGCGCCGCCGCCGGGGCCGTCGCCCATCAGCTCGCGGACGCGAGCCGGGCTCGCGACCGCCAGTGCCTGCGGATCGACCAGCGGCTTCGGCTCGCTCGGCAGCTCGGCACCGTCAACCCGGACCGCCTCGAAGTTCTCGACCCAGGAGGCGTGGGAGACCTCGTCGATTGAGCCGGCCAGGCCCCAGACCTCGGGGTCGACCAGCCAGTTGTGGAAGCGGATCTGGGTGTCGGAGTTCTCCCCGACCCACTCCGCCGCCAGGCCCGCCGCCGGCTGGTTGCCACCGTGGCCGTTGACGAGGAGGATGCGGCGGAAGCCCTGCGAGCGGAGCGAGTCGAGCAGGTCGCGGACCAGACATAGGTAAGTCCCGATCCGCAGGTTGATCGTGCCGGGGTACGCGGTGAAGGTCGGGGTCAGGCCGAAGGGGAGCACCGGCAAGACCGGGACCCCCTCCGGTGCGGCGGCCTCGACCGCCGCGCGTTCGGCGAGGATCGCGTCGACGCCGAGCGAGAGATACCCGTGCTGCTCGGTCGAGCCCAGCGGGACCAGCACCCGGTCGTCGCCCTGAAGGTACTCCTCGACCTGCATCCAGTTCGAGTCCCAGAGCCGCATCTCACTCCACTCCGGCCGGCTTGGGGTGGGCCAGCGGCGTACCGGCCTCGACGAACTCGATCGGGGGAGGCGGGTTGCCCCAACGGTTGACGCTGAGCGGGTTGTCAGGCCAGACGCGCGGCTCGTAGGCGGTCTCGTCCTCGATCCGCTGGATGTCGCCGGAGTACTCGACCAGGACCCCGTCGGCGTCGAGGAAGTAGCAGAAGTAGTTGTCGCCGATCCCATGGTGGCCGGGGCCCCAGAGGAAGCGGCGATCCTCGGAGAGGAGGCGGTCTCCGACCCGGCGCATCGCGTCCCAGCCGTCGACCTGCCAGGCGTAGTGCTGCAGCCGGTCGACGTCGGCGCGGATCACGCTGACGCCGTGGTGCTCCTCGCTGGCCCGCAGCCAGCTGATCGCGTCCTCGGCCCGGTCGGAGAGCCGCAGCCCGAGAACCTCGATCAGGAACTCCTCCATCTCGTCCTTGACCGCCGACTTGATCGTGATGTGCTCGAACTTCCTCGGCCGGACGCCGGTGGTGGGGTAGCTCGGCGGCTCGGAGTGCGCCATCCCGGTGAAGACCTCGAAGACGAAGCCGCCGGGGCCGACGCAGCGGACGGCGTCCTCGATCCCGGCCTCGAGCGGCTCGTCGAGGACCGGGATCCCGCGCCGGTCGAGCTCCTCGCGCAAGGCGCCGAGCGCACCGGCGTCGAAGGCCTCGAAGGCGAGGTGATCGCAACCGACCTGCTCGGACTCGATCAGCACCAGCTCGTGGTGGCGACTGTTGCAGGTCAGGTACGAGGTCGACCCCTCGCGTGCAGACTCGCGCAGGCCGAGCATCCGTTCGGCGAAGCTGACGGAGCGGTCGAGGTCGGAGACCCGCAGGCCGACGTGGCCAACTCGAGAGACCATTCCTACACCTCCCTCGCCGTCGCCGCGCCCGCGGCCACGGCACTCGGATCGGTGCCGCGGGCCGCGGCCACCGTGTTGCTCAAGCTCCCAATCCCCTCGATCTCGACCTCGACCAGGTCGCCCGTCCCAAGCAGCACCTGGGGGTCACGCGAGACGCCGACGCCGGCGGGCGTGCCGGTGGCGACGATGTCGCCGGGCTCGAGGGTCATCAGCGCCGAGAGGAACTCGATCGTCTCGGCGACGGCGAAGATCATGTTCGCGGTCGTTCCGTCCTGAACGGTGACGCCGTTCACCCTGGTCTGGATGCGCAGGTCTTGGACGTCCTCGATCTCGTCGAGGAAGACGAGGCTCGGGCCGCAGGGCGCGAAAGTGTCGATCGCCTTGCCCGCCGTCCACTGGCTGGTCGCGTGCTGGACGTCGCGGGCGGTGACGTCGTTCATCGCCATCACTCCGGCGACGTGCCCGAGCGCCTCAGAGGCGGCGACGTCGGTCGCACGACGGCCGATCACGACCCCCAGCTCGCCCTCGTAGTCGACGGCATCCGTACACGCCGGAGGGACGATCTCGGCCCTCGGCCCGGCCAGCGAATTGCGGAACTTGGCGAACAGCATCGGCGTCGCCGGCAGCGCCATGTTCGACTCCTCGGCGTGATCGCGGTAGTTGAGGCCGAGGCAGACGATCTTGTCCGGGTCCTCGACCGGCGCCCGCAGGACGAGCGCGCCCAGCGCCGTCCCCTCGCCGCGGCCGGCCGCCTCGCGGGCCGCGCGATCGAGCGCCGACCAGAGCTCGGGGCCGGCGGCGAGCACCCGCTTGGTGGAGGCGAGGTCCGAGCGGTCGCGCCCGAGGCCGGCGGCCAGCCCCTCGGCGTCGATGACCCGGTCGTCGACCAGGACGCCGCAGCGGCCCGCTCCATCCCTCTCGTAGGTGACGATTCGCATTGCTCTCCTCGGACTCGGGCCGCCGCGATTCCACGGCGGCGCTCCCTGTGTGGGCCGGGAGACTCCTGCGCGAGGGACCGCACCGCAACACCTCCTGGGGCGGGATCGATACCCTGGAAGCATGGGTTCCGGGTCCGCCGCACCGTTGGACCTTCGAAAGCTGCGCTATTTCGTCGCAGTAGCCGAGGAGCTGCATTTCGGGCGCGCCGCCGAGCGGCTCTACATCACCCAGCCGGTGCTCAGCCGACAGGTGCGCCAGCTCGAGCAGGAACTCGGAACCGAACTCCTGGACCGCAGCAGCCGCCGCGTCGAGTTGACCGAAGCCGGCAGCCTGCTGCTCGAGGAGGCGCGCGCGCTGCTCACCGCTTCAGATGCCGCCCGCCGCCGGATGAAGGGCGTCGCCGAGGGCGTCGCCGCGCTGCGCATCGGCTTCTTCGTCGGCGACAACTTCGCCGAGGCGCTGCGCATCTTCCAGGCCGAGCAGCCCGAGAAGGTCGAGCTCGAGCTGCACCGGATCTACTGGGACAACCAGGTCGACGTTCTGCACGAGGGGATAGTCGACGTCGCCTTCGCCCATCTGCCCGTCGACCCAAGCGGACTCGAGATGCTGCCGGTGCGAGCCGAGCCGCGGGTGGCGGTGCTGCCGACCGACCATCCCGAGGCCGAGCGGGACACGACCACGATCGCGGCTCTCGCCGAGGATCCGGTGATCATCCAGCGCGGCGCCACCGACGCCTGGCAGGCATTCCACAACGTCGACCCTCGGCCGGACGGCAGGCACCCGATCCCGGGGCCGGCGGTCGACTGCATCGAGGAGAAGCTCGAGCTGGTCGCGGCGGGCCAGGGCATCAGCTTCGTCCCCGCCTCCTCGGCCGCCGTGTACCTGACGGCGAGCGTCTCCTACGTGCTCGTCTCCGACATCCCGCCGATCCAGATCTGCCTCGCCTGGCGCGCGAGCGAGAGCTCGCCGCTGGTCCGCTCGTTCGTCGCCGCGGTCGAGTCGGCGGCTCGCCGTCCGGACTTCCGCGGCTCGGTCCCGCCTGCCTGGAAGGCGAGCTCGGTCCCGACCGCCTAGGCGGCGAGCGGCCGGTTGCGCAGCGGCCGCAACGCCTGCTCCGAGCGGACCAGCTCGGCGAGCATCGCGGTCGCCGCCCGCTCGACCGACTCGCTCGGCTGGAAGCGCTCGTCCTCGTCGATCGAGTTCGCCACGAAGGGGATCGGCACCGCCTCCAGCAGCGGGTGCATGCGGAGTGCGGTCGCCACCGGCTTGACCATTTGCGCCGCCCGCGTCCCGGCCGCGATCCCGCCGTAGCTGACGAGGCCCAGCGGCTTGCCCGCCCACTCCTGGTGAAGGTAGTCGAGCGCGTTCTTCAGCGGCGCGCTGAAGCCGTGGTTGTACTCGGGCATGACGAAGGCGAAGGCGTCGGCGCGGTCGACGCGGGCGCTCCAGTCCTTCGTGTGGTCGTGTATGTACCGGCGCAGACGGGGGTGGTTGGGCTCGTCCATGAACGGCAGCGCCAGATCGGCCAGGTCGACCGAGTCGACTTCGAAGGCGCCGTCCGCGCTAGCGCGCTCGACGAACCATTCGCCGACGGGAAGGCCGACGCGCCCCGGGCGGGTGCTGGCGATGATGACCATCAGAGTCGGCATCGGGGCGCGGAAACCTACACGCCGGCGGCGAGGCGGTCGAGCCACTGGCGCAGCAGCGCCAGCTCCGCCGCCGTCAGCGCGCCGCCGTCGTCGCGGTCGAGTAGGGCCGCGAGGCGAACCGTCGTCGTCGCCAGAGGGGTGCCCCCGCCTGCCGGCTGCGGCTCGCCGGTCAGGACCTCAGCGTGGATCGCACGACGGACCCGGTGCGAGAGCTCGGGGTCCGTATAGGCGCCGGGCTGGGTGATCAGCGCCAGCGAGACGCCGACGTTGGCGGCCATGATCGCCTGCGCCGCCGCCTCCGGCGTCACCAGCAGGCGGCCGGCCTCAGCGCAGCGGACCAGCACCAGGCGCAGTAGCTCGAGCGCTTCGCCGGCGGCGGCCGGGACCTGGGCGAAGCCGGGGGAGTACATCAGCCGGTAAACCGAGGGGTGGGCGAGGGCGAAGGCGACGTGCGAGTCCCAGCCGTCGCGCAGGTCGGCGACCGGGTCGTCGGAGGGGACGGCGGCGCGCTTGACCGAGAGGTAGCGGTCGAAGCCGTAGTCGACGACGGCGCTCAGCAGCCCGTTCTTGTCGCCGAACGTGCGATAGAGCACGGGCGCGCCGACCCCCGCTGCCTCGCACACCGCCCGCGTCTGCACGTCGCCGTCGGACGAGGCGTCGAGCAGCTGCTCGGCGGCCTCGAGGATCTTCGTTCGGATGTCCACGGAGCGATCGTAACAACAGGATTCGGCTGCCAACCTGGGATAGCGTTGTTAACATCCATTTGTTAGCGTTGATAGGCCAGCGGTCCCAAGCCAAGCCGACACGACGATCGACCGAGAGGACGCCATAACCCCAACCGACCACATCGACGAGCCGCGCGTCGCCCTGGTCACCGGCGCCTCGGGCGGCATCGGCAGCGCCGTCGCGGCGCGCCTCGCAGGCGACGGCATGCACGTCGTCGCCCACTACGCCGGCAACGCCGACGCGGCCGACAAGCTGGTCGCCGAGATCGCCGCCGCGGGCGGCGAGGCGACCGCCTGCGGCGCCGACGTCGGCGACGAGTCCCAGGTCGCGGCGCTCTTCGACCACGCGGAGGGGACCTTCGGCGGTCTCGACGTCGTCGTCAACGCCGCGGGGATCATGCGTCTTGCCCCGCTCGCCGAGCTTGACCTCGCCGAGTTCGACCGCATCCACCGGATCAACGTGCGCGGCGCCTTCGTCGTCAGCCGCGAGGCCGCCCGCCGGCTCAGGGGCGGGGGCGCGATCGTCAACTTCTCCTCCTCGGTGGTGAAGCTGGCGCTGCCGACCTACACCGCCTACGCGGCCAGCAAGGGTGCGGTCGACGCGATGACGATGGTCCTCGCCCGCGAGCTGCGCGGCCGCGACATCACCGTCAACGCGATCGCTCCGGGCCCGACCGCGACGCCGCTCTTCCTCGACGGCAAGGACGAGGAGACGATCGCACGGATGGCAGGCATGTCGCCGCTCGAGCGGCTCGGCACGCCCGACGACATCGCCGAGGCCGTGTCCTTCCTCGCCGGGCCCGCCCGCTGGATCAACGGCCAGGTGCTCTACGCCAACGGCGGCATCGCCTAGCTGGACGACAGCCAAGTCCATCCAATCGATCACGGAGGTCATCGACGTGTCCAAGAACATCCTCATCACCGGCGCTTCGAGCGGCTTCGGAGCGATGACCGCCCGCGCTCTCGCCGACGCCGGCCACACCACCTTCGCCGGCATGCGCGACCGCGGCGGGCGCAACGCCGCGGCGGTCGCCGCGGCCGGCGCCTACGCCGACGAGCACGGCGTCGACCTGCGCACGGTCGAGCTCGACGTCTGTGACCAGCCGTCGGTGGATGCCGCGGTCGAGTCCGTCCTCGCCGCCGTCGGCCGGATCGACGTCCTCGTCCACAACGCGGGGCACCTGACGAACGGGCCGGCCGAGGCCTTCACGCCCGAGCAGCTTGCCGATGCCTACGACACGAACGTCCTCTCCACGCAGCGGCTCAACCGCTCCGTCCTACCGGGGATGCGCGAGCGCGGCGACGGCCTGCTGGTCTGGGTCGGCTCCTCCAGCACTCGCGGCGGCACCCCTCCCTACCTCGGGCCGTACTTCGCCGCCAAGGCGGCGATGGACTCGCTCGCCGTCACCTACGCCGCGGAGCTGGCCCGCTTCGGGATCGAGACGACGATCGTCGTCCCCGGCGCCTTCACCACCGGGACCAACCACTTCGCCAACGCCGGCCACGCCGCCGACGAGGCCGTGGTCGCCGCCTACGAGGCCCGCTACGCGGGCCTCACCGAACAGGTCGGCGCCAAGCTCACCGAGCTCTGCCCGGCCGACGCCGACCCGGAGGAGGTCGCCCGCGAGATCGCCCGCGTCGTCGACCTGCCCAAGGGCGCCCGTCCCTTCCGGATCCATGTCGACCCCCTCGACGACGGCTCCGAGGAGGTCAGCGTCGTCGCCGACGAGGTCCGCGAGCGCTTCTACCGCCGCTTCGGCATCGAGGACCTGCTGGGACCTGCCAGGACCAGCGACTCAGCCCGCGGCATTGGCGCCGCGCCAGGCCGGCCGAGCCGCGCTACCCCGAGCTCCTGAGTAGGACGGGCGGCCCTTTTTCGCCCAGCCATCGCCGCGGGCGTCGCCGGGGCGACAGATTCACCGCCGGATAGCGCAATGTGCAGCGATTGACCTGCCTTGCTGCCACTCGCGGCATCCGAGTGGCAGAAACGAAGGAACGCCTAGGTCGCCAGCGCCGACGCCGCGACGACCGCGACGTCGTCGTGCGCGATGGCGCCCCGCTTCTGCGCGCGAGCCGTCACCAGCATCGGCTTGCGATCCGCCGGCGAGACATCGAGCGCGAACTCGATCCCAAGCTGCCGGGACGCATTGATGATGGTGTCGATCTCCGGGTTGTGCTCCCCGGACTCGAGCTTGACGATCCGCGGCTGCGACACCCCGAGTCGCTTCGCCAGAGCACGCTGGCTCAACCCGTGCTCCGCGCGATACCGCAGCAGCGTCGAGGCGAACTCCCGCGCGGGTGCAAGCCGCTGCCACTCCGCCTTGAATTTCGGATCGGCCAGTTGCTCCTCAACGAGCAGGGCATCGAAGTTCTTCATCGGGGGTGGCATCGCCGTCGAACTCAACAATCCAAGATTTCCGCTCCCTGGTCATTGCAGGCCGACCTTAGGCCTCCATCGGACGACGCTTGTTGTCTGCAACCGCAGCTACGCGTCATCGCTTTGGTCTGAGCGATGCCCGCCACCGTGACAGCCAGCAGGCACCCGGCGACGATCGCCGTCGCGGTCAACAGCCCATCCCAGGGATGATCGTCGAGGAGGACCGCGCCGCTGGCCAGCGCGACGAGGAGCGCGAGCCCACCGACGATCCCGTAGGCCCGCCCGAGCGCGCGGAAGAAGGCGATTCGCTGTCCCGCGTCCAAGGTCGCCGACGCAGCGCGGGCAACGACGAAGATCGCGACGAGCCCGCCGACCCAGATCGCCGCAGAGACTGCGTGAACCACCAGCAGGACCACCGATGCTCCCAGCGGAAGCATGTCTATGCCTGGCGGTAGTAGGCCGCGTTGCGCTCTATGTAATGAGCCCATTCGGACGGGACGACGTCCTCTGCGAAGATCGCGTCGACCGGGCAGGCCTCGACGCAGGCATCGCAGTCGATGCACTCGTCCGGATCGATGTAGAGCATCTCCTGCTTCTCGTAGTCGGCCTCATCCGGAGTCGGGTGGATGCAGTCCACCGGGCAAACCTCGACACACGAGTTGTCCTTGGTGCCGATACACGGCTCAGTGATCACGTAGGCCATCGCGGGGGTCCTCCGAGTCTAGACTCGTTTATACACATAGTGTGTAAAAAATATCAGAAGAGCGCTGATCCGGACGACCTCACGCGCCGTCCTCGGCGACCTCGATCGCCGCTGCCAGACGTTCGAGCGCAGTCTCGTCGAGCGCCGCTTCCGCGGCGACGAACAGCTCGCGCTCCTCGAAGCGAACGTGGTCGTGGAGCAGGTCCCCCAGCTCTCGAGCCTGATCGAGAGAGAGCTCACCAGCTTCCAGCCGAAGCGCTTCGCGCCGGATCGCCAGATGCTCGTCGAGCATGCGCGCGATGCCCGCACGGTCGATTTCGCCGTGAGCCGCCCAACCGGGGAGGAGCACTTCCTCCTCGATCCGGAAATGACGTCTGCCATCCCTCTCCCAGAAGGTCAGGAACTCCCTTGCGGCGGTGTCGACGTCCTCGGCCTCGCGCAGCTTCTTCGCGGCGAGAAGAGCGACGAGGTGCTCTCGGGAGAGGGGTTGGAGTGCCTCGGCTCGTTTCACGGAGTTCCCCTAAAGGCTCGGACGGGCGCGGAGAAGGACGCGGCCAGCAAGCTGCGCCACCCGCGCTGCCAGAACCGCGTACACGGCCAGCAGCAGCAACTGCGCCGGCCGGTGCAGGGCCGCCATGCCGATGCCCTGCGCGAGTGCCAGCGCCGCAATGGCGACCATCGCCAGCGCCGCGACGGCGCCATCGAGCAGAGGGCGAGCGGCGGGCATCCGGGCGGCGAAGCCGCCCCGCACCCGGACCACGACGGCGAGCAGATGCAGCAGCGAGCCGAGGACGGTCAGGCCGATCCAGCCAGCGACCAGCAGGGTGCCCACGGTGGCGCGCGTGGTGCCGACCAGCGCCTGGCCCGGCCCCTGCTCGATCGCCGCGACGCTGGCGACGACGAGCGCCGCGAGGAGAAACGGCTGGGCCACACCGACGATACGGGCGGCGAGCGAGAGCGGTTGGCTGGCGCCGCGCAGGGATGCGGCAACGTTCACCAGCAGGGCAAGCGCCGCCACACAGAGGGCGAGCCAGCCCATGATCGCGAGCGTGTCGAGTGCCCAGCCGTAGCCGATCGCAAGGGCCGCCACACCTGCGCCCCACGAGCCGAAGGCGACCCCCTGCAGCCGCGGGTATCGCAGCTGGGTCTGGGTCAGGGACGGGTAGAACGTGTGCAGCGTGCCGACAATCGACGCCCCGAACCAACCCGCAAGCATCAGCGCCATGTGTGCGTCCAGGAGGTTGCCGTGACCCCAAGGGATTCCGTGGGCGAGCAGCGACCCGGCGATCAATCCGAAACCGAGAAAGAGGCTGCCGATGCAATACCAGGCGACGGCCCAGGGCGAGCGGCGCAGGGACCTACGCCACATCGTCCCAATTGCGCCGCCCCACAAGCCAAGCGAGAGGACGAGGAGCGCGACCGCGAGCCAGACTGCGGTGCTCGCCGATCGGGGAACGGCTATCGCCAACAAGATCGCGCCAAGATTCCAGGAGACGAGCTCGGCGCGGACGAGGCGGCGCGGCGGTGGATCCGTGGCGAGGAACGCCCCGGCGAAGAACTGGCTCGCGCCGAGGACGAGCTGGGAGACCCCACCGACGAAGGCCAGGTGGAGCGCGAGCCACCTTCCCCACGGCCAGGGTGCAATCGCCTGAATCAGCCCGGCGACGATGGCCGCGGCCAGGAACACGAGGCCGCAGACGAAGAACGAGCTGACGACGTCGGTCGGGCGCAGATCGCCCTCCCGGCGTGGCACCGGTCGGTGTCGACATCGACGCGGAGCTGCGCCAGCCTCGCCTCCGGACGGTGCTGGATCAGTCGCCACCGTCGACCGGCCCCGACACACCGACGACGCAGCCGGCGCGCTCGGGATCATGCGGCTCGAAGCGCGTGAGCTTGGCCTGGGGAAGCAATTCGGCGAGGAGGCCGGCGGTAATCCCCTTGTGCAGCGCACAGACGACGTCCTGGTTCTCCTTTACGGAGTCCATATAAGGACAGTTTTCGAGCCGGCAGACGAACCCGTCCTCGCCGCTCGCTTCGAGCTCGGGGTGAAACCCCAGCGACGTGAAGGTCTGGCGAAAGCCTTCGACCGGGTCGTCAACGGAGTCGGTCGGGGCCAGTTCGCGACCGATCTCCCGCCCCGCCTTCTCTACCTCGCGCAGTCGATTGCGACCGGGCGGAATGGCGCGGGCGAGCCAGCGAGACAGGTCCGCATAGCTGGTGGGGCGCTGCCCGCCCGGGTCCGCTCCTGGAGCAACCGCCCAGAGATCGCCCGGCCGGCCGCGTCGGCCCTTGCTTCGGCTGCGTTCGACCAACCCCGCCTCCTGCATACGCTCCAGGTGCCGGCGCACCCCGTTGGGGTGCAACTCGAGAGCGGTTGCCAGCACCTCGGTACTGGCTGGGAGCCTGTGCTCCACCAGCCACGAGAAGATGCGCGCCCGCGTTCGCTGGGCGAGGACGTCGTCGGTATTCGTGGGCATGTCCACGGCTTTAATGTTTGCACATCGACGCTGTGAAATTACCGACCGGCTCGGTCAGTCCTGTCTCATCCCCCTGGCGACGGCGGCCGCAGAAGGGTAGCGTCGGCGGTAGAGGATGTAGGGCCTGCCGATGTGTTGCAGGGGAATGCTCCAGGCATGGACAAGGCGGCTGAAGGGGAAGAGCGCCCAGAAGGCCCAGGCGACGATCGCGTGCAGCTGATAGATCAGCGGCGCTCCTTCGATCGCGTCCACCGCGGGGTTGAGGTAGAAGATCGAGCGCCACCACTCGCCGATCGACTCGCGGTAGTTGTAGGGGTCGCTGCCCGCGCGGCGAGGTTGTAGTCAAAGGTCATCCAGCAGCCCATCACAATGAGGACGGTCAGCAGCCCGTAGGTGAGAATGTCGATCCGGGTCGTCGTCTGGCGCACCCGGGCGCTGGTCGCACGCCGGTAAAGCAGCCCGATGAACCCGACCAGGGTCACCGCGCCGGCGACCCCGCCGGCGACGGCCGAGAACCAGCGGTAGGCGCTCTCGGAGATGCCGAGTGCTTCGGTCAGCGACTGCGGGATGCAGAGTCCGACGACGTGACCTCCGATCGCCGCCAGCGCCCCGTAGTGGAAAGCGGGGCTGGCCCAACCGAGCACGCGGCGGTCGAGCAGCTGCGTGGAACGGCTGGTCCAGGCGAACTGGTCGCGACGGTAGCGCCACCAGTGACCGACGACGAAGCTGGTGATCGCCACATAGGGCAGGATCACCCAGAGCAGGACCTGGCCGCCGCTCATAGGAGAACCTTCCCCTTGTTCTTCTGAGATCTAGATATGGAGGCCGAGCGAAGCGAGGCCGTCGAAGATCCCAGGGGAACGCATAGAGAAGCCGACCGCCGTCGGGAGAACGCCGTCGCCGCTTGCCCCGCAGAGGGCCACGATGAGACCAGCGTCTCCCGGCGGTCGGAGGCACCTGAAGCGGCCACAGGGAGTGGCGTCCTCGAGCGCCCAACTATGAGCACCCGCAACGGTACCTCCCGGCCGGCGCAAGTGGAAGCGATCCGAGGAGGGAACCGATGGATGAGACATTTGCCGGCATCGACTGGGCCAGCGAGGAGCACGCGCTCTGCGTGGTCGACGAGGGTGGGCTGAAGCTGGAGGGTGAGTTCTTCACCCACGATGAGGCGGGCATCGAGGAGCTGGTTGCCCGGATGCGGGCTCTCGGCGTGGTGCGGGTGGCGATCGAGCGACCGGACGGGCTGCTGGTCGACCGCCTGCTGGAGGCGGGCTTCACGGTCTTGCCGATCCACCCCAACAAGCTGAAGGCGACCAGGCCTCGCTATGAGGCCGCCGGCGGCAAGTCCGACGGCTTTGACGCCTTCGTCTTGGCCGAGCTGGCGCGCACCGACTCCCACCGCCACCGGGCCCTGGCGCCGAGCTCCGACGAGACCAAGGCGCTGCGGGCGCTGACCCGCACGCGCAAGGACCTGGTCGGAGCCAGGGTGCGGCTGGCCAACGAGCTGCGCGCGCAGCTCGATGCCTTCTGGCCGGGCGCGGCGCGGATCTTCGCCGACGTCGACTCGCCGATCGGCCTGGCCTTCCTGGAGCGCTACCCGGCTCCGGGCGATGCAAAGGGGCTCGGGGAGAAGCGCCTGGAGGGCTTCCTCGCCCGCAACGGCTACTGCGGCCGGCGCTCGGCGGCCGAGCTGCTGGAGCGGCTGCGCCTGGCGCCGGCGGGACGCGCCGGAGAGATCGAGGCCGAGGCGCGCCGGAGCGCGGTGCTCGGCCCTGCGGCCGATCGTCTGCCAGATCCGCGAGCTCACCTCCCAGATCGCCGGCGCGGTGCGCGCCCATCCTGACGGGCAGGTCTTCCTGCCGCTGTTCAAGGACCCCAAGTCGGTGGTTACTGCGGCGCGGTTGGTGGCCGAGATCGGCGATGACCGCTCGCGCTACCCGACGCAGGAGGCGCTGGCCGCCGACGCCGGCATGGCGCCGGTCGCCAGAGAGTCGGGCAAGCGCAAGGTCGCCGGCTTTCACTGGGCCTGCGATAAGAGGCTCAGGGACGCCGTCGCCTGCCTCGCCAACTCCACCCGCCACACCAACCCGTGGGCGCGGAAGGTCTACCCTCAGGAGCGAGCCGAGTATGACCGGGATGGCGATCATCACCGAGGTCTCAGTGTCGGAGAGACCGAGTTCGTCCTGCAGCCCAGGCGCCAGCGGCGCCAGCATTCCCCAGGCCGAAAAACAGGCAGCGAAAGCGAGGGTGGCGAGCGCCAGGTTGACGCCACGCTTCTCAGCCATGGAAACGATCCATTTGGACGAGCTGGGCCAATTGCAGCCTACAGCCGCCTAGCGAGACCGAGCTTGCAGGCCCGCTGGAGGCGTGACCGGCGTTCGACGAAGCCCGGGACAGGCTCCTGGCGTGATCCTGGGCGCAGCCACAATCGGCAGGATCCATGCCGAGAATTTACACATGTAGATTGTGTCAAGGCAACCCAAGGCTCGAGCGCCGCCCAACTTGAATCGACCCGATGGCCGACCGCACGTTCGCCAAGTTCAGCTTCTTCAAGGTTGACCCAGCCTGGCGCCGTCGAGATCCCGACCAACGCGCCACGGACAAGCAGGAGTTTCTCGCCGCCTGCGAAGACTTCGGCGTCGACCGCTCGCTGCGCGCCTACTCAACCATAGGCACGCGCGGGGACGTCGACCTGGTCCTGCTCTGCCAGAGCCCGAACCTGGCCGACATCCACACCTTCCACGTCGTCCTCGGCCAAAGCGGCCTGGCGCAGTGGACCGAGTCGCCGTACTCGTTCCTCTCGATGACCAAACGCTCGCCCTACTCCGACGAGCAGGCGCGCAGCGAGATCTGCGTCTCCGAGCGCAAGTACCTCTTCCTCTACCCGATGGTCAAGCAGCGTCGCTGGTACGGGCTGGCGCCGGAGGAGCGCGGTCGGATCATGAAAAGCCACATCGAGGTCGGCCGCCGCTACCCGGAGATCACGATCAACACCACCTACTCGTTCGGGCTCGACGACCAGGAGTTCGTGGTCTGCTTCGAGGGCGACGACCCGGGGATGTTCCTGGACCTCGTCAACGACCTGCGCCCGACCGAATCGAGCGAGTACACCGAGGCGGAGACGCCGATCTTCACCTGTGTCTCAATGTCGGTCGCCAAGGCGCTCGATGCGCTCGACGGCACGCCGAGCGCGGTCGCGGCTTCCACGCCTGCCGCCTAGATGAGTAGTTCCACGACTCAGGCCACGTAATCGACCAGTGCCCGGCTGTTGCGCCCGAGTTCATGGTTGAGCGAGACGGCCGCCGCAAGCGCGAGAAGGCGGCTGGCGATGCGAGCCCGCAACCCGCGCAGGGTGCGGGCGCCGTGGCGCTCGAGGGCGAGGATGTCCTTGGCGGTCCAGTAGATCGACTCGATCCGCTGGCGCAGCGGCGCCAGGTGCAGGCCGCCCTCGGGCTCGTCTTTGCGGCGTGGCCGCACGATCCTCGCGCCGAGGGCGGCAGCGTCGGCTTCGAACTCCACGCCGGCATAGCCCTTGTCGCCAAGGACGGTGATCGGCCCGGTGCGGTTGACCCGCGCCAAGAGGCGCAGGCAGACCTCGCGCTCCCCTTCCTTGGGCGAGGTCAGCGCCATTGCCCGGGGCGTGCCGTCGGGCGCCATCAGGGTGTGCAGCCGCAGGCCCCAGAAGTAGCGGCTGTGGCTGGCGCAGTAGCCGTAGTCGGCGGCGTCTGAGAGCGCCCCGCCGAGGCTGTTGGCCCCGGCGCGCTTGACCGTCTCCCGCGAGCGGGCGCACTCCACCGGGGTGGAGTCGACCAGCAGCAGGTCGTCGTGCCAGCCGGGGCTGCGGGCGGCGAAGGCCGCGGTCAGCGCCTCGATCGTCTCGGCGAGGCGGTCGCGGCGCTTGTGGAATCCCGAGCGCTTGGTCAGCGCCGGGAACAGGTGCCCGAGGCGCTTGAGGGCGATCCGGGCAAAGCGGGCATCGGAGCCGATGCCCATGATCGACTGCGCGACGCAGAGGGTGATGACCTCCGCGTCGGTCAGTCTGCGACGGGCGTTCTTCTTGCCTTCAGGCAGGAGATCGTCGGCGGTGCAGAACACCGCAGTGAGCAGCAGGTCGAGGTCGGCGAGCATCGAGGCCCCCTTCGGGTCGGCGGTGGTACTGAGCACCGCCGACTTCGACCCTGCTGCCTATCTCCCCTGCGAGGCGCTCTTGAGCGTCGCGGTCGTGGAACTACTCATCTAGCCCGTCGAGGCAATGCCCCGCCGGTCCTCTTATATTTACCCATCTGTCCTGTAGAAAACAGAAGAGGAGCGACTTGACTTCGATGTCCGCCGGCCCCCGCACCGCCGTCCTCGGCCTTCCTCGGATCGGCCCTGAGCGCGAGCTGAAGTTCGGCCTCGAGTCCTTCTGGGCCGGAAGCACGAGCGCCGAGCAGCTGGAGGAGACCGCCCGCGGCCTGCGCGCAGCCAGCTGGCGCCGCGCCCAGGCGGCCGGGATCGAGTCGATCCCGAGCGGCGACTTCAGCCTCTACGACCAGGTGCTTGACACCGCCTGGGCGCTCGGCGCGATCCCCTCGCGCTTCGGCTCGCTCGACCGCGACAGCCTCGCCGACTACTTCGCCCTGGCTCGCGGCACCGGCGACCGACGGCCGCTGGAGATGACCAAGTGGTTCGACACCAACTACCACTACCTGGTCCCCGAGCTGGAGCCGGACCAACGCTTCGAGCTGCGCGCCGACCACTGGACCGGGCAGCTCCGCGAGGCGGCGGCGCTGGGCGTCCCGACCCGACCGGTCGTGCTGGGACCGCTCACCTTCCTGCTGCTCAGCAAGGGCCTCGAGCGACCGCTCGACCTGCTGCCGACGCTGATGCCCGTCTACTCGTAGCTGCTCTCCAGGCTGGCGGCGGGCGGCGCCGTCGAGGTCCAGGTCGACGAGCCCTGCCTGGCGCTTGACCGCACGCCGGAGGAGCTGGAAGCCTTCGCCGACGCCTGGCGCCGGCTGGCCGCCGGCACCGGCCTGGAGCTCTGTCTCGCCACCTACTTCGCCGGGCTTGACGCCGCTGTGCTGGAGCTGGTCGCCGACCTGCACCCGCCGAGCTGCACCTCGACCTCGTCCGCGCTCCCGAGCAGCTGGCGCCGGCGCTGAACGCGCTGGCGGCGACGCCCACCCGGCTCTCGCTCGGCGTCCTCGACGGGCGCAACGTCTGGATCGCCGATCCCGACCTGGCGCTCGACCGCGTCGATGCAGCCGTCGCCGCCCTCGGCGCCGATCGGGTGACCATCGCCCCCTCCTGCTCGCTGCTGCACGTGCCGTATGAGGCGGCTCGCGAGCAGGGCATCGACCCCGAGGTCCGCCCCTGGCTCGCCTTCTGCGCCGAGAAGCTCGACGAGCTGGAACTGCTGCGGCAGGCGAGCGAGCCGGGCGCCGAGCGCGACACGCTGCTGGCGCCGGCGCGGGCGCCGGTCTCGGCACGCCGCACCTCCATTCACACCAACGACCCGGCTGTGCGCAAGCGCGTCGGCGCGCTGGAGCCCAGCGACTACGACCGCCCGGCGCCGTTCGAGGAGCGCCGGCCGCTGCAGGCGGAGCGGCTCGGGCTGCCGGAGCTGCCGACGACGACGATCGGCTCCTACCCGCAGACCGAAGAGATCCGCACCGCCCGCCGCGACTGGCGCGAGGGCCGGCTCGACGAGGGCGCCTACGCGGACTTCATCCGCGGCAAGGTCGACGAGGTCGTCGCCTTCCAGGAGGAGGTGGGCCTCGACGTCCTCGTCCACGGCGAGCCCGATCGCAACGATATGGTCGAGTACTTCGGCCAGCAGCTCGACGGGTTCGCGTTCTCGGCTGGCGGCTGGGTGCAGTCCTACGGCAGCCGCTGCGTCAAGCCGCCGATCCTCTACGGCGACGTCTCGCGGCCGGCGCCGATGACGGTCAGCTGGTGGCACTACGCGCAGTCGCGCACCGAGAGGCCGATGAAGGGGATGCTGACCCGGCCGGTGACGATCCTGCAGTGGTCGTTCGTGCGCGACGACCAGCCGCGCTCGGAGACCTGCACCCAGATCGCCCTGGCGATACAGGACGGGGTGCTCGCGCGCCGCCCGGCTCCTCTCGCCATACGGGCTCGCTCCGCCGGGCGGCGCGCGAGCACCCCGAACCTCTACCGAGTAGCGTCAAGTTGCAAGCCACCGAAGCCACATAAACCGGTCTCCGTGAGACAGTGAGGATGGGGACGGCGTTTCTGCTCGCGTTCTGACCTGCCGTGAAACTGGCCCCCTGGGTGCCATTGCCGGGACCTGTCGCTCGCGAGCGAGCGCCACGACCGCACCCATGAGGGGCGGCCGGGAAGGGTGGGGCGTGACTTCATAGGAACCTGCTCGCGACAAGTGCCTCATCACTGTTGTGTCCGCCCACCCGACCGGCTGTCCCACCGATCAGAGAGGGACAGCAATGCAGATCATGAACGAGGACGACCGCCGGGTCATCGGCGGAGTCGACGCCCACGCCGATACCCACCACGCCGCGGCGCTCGACGAGCGTGGGGCACTACTCGGGTCCAGGTCCTTCACGGTCTCCGCCGGCGGCTACCGTGAACTCCTTGCCTGGCTGCGGTCATTCGGCGAGGTCGAGCGCATCGGAGTCGAGTCGACCGGTTCCTACGCCGCCGGACTGACCCGCTACCTCGTTGGCGAGGGGGCCCTGGTGATCGAGGTCAACCAGCCCCACCCCCATACCCGCCGCCGGCGCGGGAAGACCGACGCGATCGACGCTGAGCTGGCGGCCCGCCACGTCCTCGCCGACCCGACGCCGGTGATCCCGAAGCAGACGACGGGAATCGTCGAGTCGATCCGCCAGCTGCGCGTCGCCCGCGAGAGCGCGGTGAAATCGCGCTCAGCCGCGATTCTGCAGCTCGGCGATCTGATCCTCACCGCGCCCAGCGAGCTTCGCGAGCAGCTCGCGAGCGCCAAGACGCTGAGGGGCAAGGCCGGCCTCTGCCGGCGGCTGCGCCCAGACCACAGTGCTCTGCGGGACCCGGCCAACGCCGCCAAGCTGGCGCTGCGCAGTCTCGCCAGGCGGATCGCGCTCCTCGACAGTGAGATCGGCGAGCTCGACGGGCAGCTCACGCCCCTGGTCGCGAGCGCCGCGCCCAGGACCACGGCCCTGCTGGGGATCTCCACCGGGCACGCCGGCCAGCTTCTGCTCACCGCCGGCCAGAACATCGAGAGGCTGCGCAGCGAGGCGGCATTCGCTGCGCTTTGCGGCGCCAGCCCGGTCCCGATCGCCTCGGGCAAGCGTGGCCGCTACCGCCTGAATCACGGCGGCGATCGCCAGGCCAACCGGGCCCTGCACATGATCGCTGTCTGTCGACTGCGTTACTGCCCGAAGACACTCGCCTACGTCGAGCGCCGCACCAGCGAGGGCAAGACCAAGAAGGAGATCATCCGCTGCCTCAAGCGCTACATCGCCCGCGAGGTCCACGCCACTCTCCGCGACGATCTCGGGTCATTGTCTCCCACCCCTTGACATCTATAGGAACGTCCCGGGATGGTCCACTCCGCTCACCCGAATCCGATTTGCGCACCCCACACCCTCGTCCATCCAGATCGGCAGGCTCACCCTCGGGCACCTCCCTCTCGCGGTGGTTGGTAGGGCATCCGCAGTGCGCCGTCGAGGCGCAGCACGCTGCCGTTGAGGTACGGGTTGCGCTCAACCTCAAGCGCCAGAGAGGCGAACTCCACCGGGTCGCCGAAGCGAGGCGGCGAGGGGACCAGCTGCTCAAGCTCCTCGCGCGCCTTTTTCGGCAGCCCCTCAAGCAGGGGCGTGGCGAAGACACCCGGCGCGATCCCGCAGACGCGGATGCTCGACGGTGCTAGGTCGCGCGCCGCCGGCAGCACCAGCCCGGCTATCGCCGCCTTCGAAGCCGCGTATGCGGCCTGGCCGGCCTGGCCGTCCTCCGCCGCGATCGACGCCGTCAGCAGGCAGAACCCGCGGTCGCCGTGCTCCCCCGGATCGTTCCCCGCGATCACACGGGCGGCGTGCCGCAGCACCCTGAAGCTGCCGCCGACGTTGACCGCCAGCACCCGGTCGAAGGACTCGGCCGCATGGGCGCCGTCGCGGCCGAGGAGGCGCTCAGCCCAACCTATGCCCGCACAGCAGACGACGCCCCGCAGTGGCCCGACGGCGCAGCAGCGCTCGATCGCCGTCGCGACGCCCGCGTCGTCGGTGACGTCGACCGTAACCGCGAAGGAGACCTCGCCGAGTTCGTCCGCGAGGGCCCTCGCCCGCCCGCCGTCGAGGTCGAGCACGCCAACGCGGAAGCCGGCGGCGTGGAAGGCACGGACCGTCGCCGCGCCGAGGCCCGAGGCGCCGCCAACCACGGCGATCGTCTCCGCGGAGCCTTCGCTCACACGCACATCTCGCTCTTCAGCTCGGCGGCGCGGACGCGGAAGCGCTCAACGTTCGCGAGCTTGATCTCCTCGTAGCCGCGGACCATGTCGGGGAGGCGGACGAGATCGGCGAAGAGCGCGGCGGTCTCCGGGGTGAGGTGCTCGACGGTCGTCGCGACGAGCGCTTTGTACTCGTCAATCAGCTCACGCTCGGTCTTTCGCACCTGGGTGTGGCCGAACGGGTCGTAGGGGCGCCCGCGCAGCACCCGGCCCTTGCTCAGCGCGCCGAGAAACGGCAGCCCCCACCTGCCGACCCGCAGCTTGCGCTTCATCCCCATTGCCCGCAGCACCGGCGGGTGGAGCATGATGCCGACCTTCGCGCCGGGTCCGAACTCGCCCTCGCGGCGCACCCGTTCGGCGGAGTCGAGGTGGAGGCGGGCGACCTCGTACTCGTCCTTGTAGGCCATCAGCTTGTAGAGACCGCGGGCGTAGTCGAGCGTCAGCTCCTCGCCACCCGCACCAAGGGCCGCCTCGATCCGGCCGCCGATCGCGGCGACGCTCGCCGCAAAGGCGGCCGCGTAGCGGCGGTTCTGGAACTCCTCCAGATCCGCCGTCCGTTTCGCCACCAGCTCGGCCGAGGTCCGCGGGCTGAGGTCGGCCTCCGGGGCCCCGGTCGGCGGCAGCAGCCCGGGGTCGGCGACCGCGGCGCGGCCCCAGCGGAACGCCTCGAGGTTCGGCTCGACGGCCGCGCCGTTCAGCTCGATCGCCCGCTCGACCGCGGGCGCGGACACCGGCAGGCAACCGTTCTGGAAGGCGGCGCCCAGTAGCAGCAGATTCGCCGGCATGTGGTCGCCGAGGAGGCCGACCGATATCGCCTCGGCGTCGAGGTAGACGTTGCGGTCGGCACGGGTCCGCGCCTCGATCCGGCGGCGCAGCGACTGCTCCGCCGGAAACCGCTCGCTGGTGTGGGTGACCATCGGCGCGGTCGGCACGCGCGTCGTGTTGACCACTGCGATGGTCCGCTCGGGATCGGCTACCTCCAGATTCGCCGCCGCGGCCGCGCCCAGCAGGTCGAACCCGATGAGGACATCGGCGGCACGTTCGCTCGCCCGCAGACTGCCCGCGATCGGGTCGCGGCCTATCCGAACGTCCGAGGTGACCGGGCCGCCCTTCTGCGCCAGCCCGGTCTGCTCGAGGCCCGCCGCGTGCAAGCCGTCGAGGTGCGCCGCCATCTGCAGGATCTGGGAGACGGTGACGACACCGGTCCCGCCGATGCCGGGCATTCGCAGCAGGAAGTCCCCGCCGACCAGCAGGTTCTCCGGCTCGGGCAGGTCGGTCGGCGCGCGCGGCGCCTCGGCCGGCTTCGCGCTCCCCCCTTCGACGACCACGAACGCGGGGCAGTCGCCGTCGAGGCAGGACAGGTCCTGGTTGCAGGAGGCCTGGTGGATGCGGGTCTTGCGCCCGAACTCGGTCTCCACCGGCTGCACCGAGAGGCAGGTCGACTTCTCGCCGCAGTCGCCGCATCCCTCGCAGACGCGCCCGTTGATCCAGACCCGCCGGTTCGGGGTCAGCAGCTTCCCCCGCTTGCGCAGGCGCCGCTCCTCGGCGGCGCAGCGGTCGTCGTGGATCAGCACCGTGACCCCGTCGGTGGCGGCCAGCCGCGCTTCCACCTCGGCCAAATCGTCGCGGTGGCAGACGCGGGCGATCGGGTCGAGCTTGACGCCACAGTAGCCCTCGGGCTCCGGCGTCGTGATCTCGATCGCCTTCACCCCTTCCGCCGCCAGCAGCCGAGTCAGCTCGGGGATCTCGATCCGGCCGACCGGGTTCTGGCCGCCGGTCATCGCGACCGCGTCGTTGTAGAGGAGCTTGTAGGTGATCTTGGCGTGCGCGGCGACGGCCGCCCGGAACGCAAGCGAGCCGGAGTGGTGGAAGGTGCCGTCGCCGATGTTCTGGACGAAGTGGTCGTCGTCGGTGAAGGGCGCGAGGCCGAGCCACTGGGCACCCTCGCCGCCCATCTGCGGCATCCCCAGCAGGTGCCCGCGACCGCCGTCGTCGAGGGCGATCATGATGTGACAGCCGATGCCGATGCCGACGAGGGTGTCGTCGGAAGCCTTGGTCGAGCGGTTGTGGGGACAGCCGGAGCAAAAGTACGGGATGCGGGAAGGCGGTGCGGGGGCGAGCGGTAGGAGAGTCGCTCGCCCGTCGCCCGCCTGCCCCTCACCCGCCGACGCCGGCAGCTTGGCGTCGGGGAGCCAGGCGACGAGGGCGCGGGCGGCGTCGGCGGCGAGAACGGTCCCACTGGCGGGCCGAAACGCTCCTTCGCCGCCCGCGGTCCCCTCGACGCGAGGCCGCTTGGGGAAGTCGTAGAGCGCCTCTTTGATCTGGCTCTCGAGGAAGGGCAGCTTGTCCTCGAAGACCAGTACCGCCTCGACCCCAGCGGCGAGCTCGGCAACGAACTCGGGATCGAGCGGCCACGGCATGCCAACCTGGGCGACGCGCAGGCCGATCGACTCCATCTCCGGCTCGCCGATCCCGAGGTCGGCGAGACCGCGCAGGACGGCTTGGTGGGCGAGGCCGGCGGCGACCAGGGAGAAGCGGGGCTGACGCGGTTCGAAGACGATCCGGTTCAGCTCGGCCTGGCGCGCATAGTCGAGGACGCGTGACAAGCGCTTGCCGAGCTGGTCCCGCTCCGCTTCGACCGAGGTAGGAGGCAACAGCACCGGCGGTTTGTGGAGGCGCGACCCGGGGACCGGTACGTCCGCGTAGAGGCCGTCGAACTCGACCGTGGCCGAGGCGTCGGCGATGTCGGCGACGATCTTCAGCGCCGTCCAAAGGCCCGACTCGCGGGACATCGCGACGCCGTGCATCCCCAGCTCGAGGATCTGCCGCACGGTTCCGGGCGCCAGAACCGGCATTACCAGGCCGCGACACATCGGCTCGCAGGAGCTGGGAATCGTTGAGGACTTGCAGCCGGGATCGTCGCCGACCAGGGCGAGCGCGCCGCCCAGCGGGGCGGTGCCGCTGACGTTGCCGTGACGGATCGCGTCGGCGGCACGGTCGAGGCCCGGGTTCTTGCCGAACCAGTAGCCGACGATCCCCGCGTGTCGGCGCTTCTCCAGCTCGCCGATCAGCTGCGTGCCCGCGACGGCGGTCGCCGCCAGCTCCTCGTTCAGACCCGGGCGGAAGACGACCCCGGTCTCCTCGAGATGGCGGCGCGCCCGTTCGAACTCGCGGTCCAGGCCGCCCAGCGGCGAGCCCTGGTAACCGCTGACGTAGGCGGCAGTGTCAAGGCCGCGGGCGGAGTCGAGCCGGCGCTGATCGAGGGTCAGCCGCACCAGCGCCTGCAGCCCCGACATCAGCGCGCTGCCGGAGTCAGCGAGATACTTGTCCTCGAGCGACACCGGCGGGAGTCGGGTCGCCCTGGTCACGCCGAGACCCCCGCCGGGATCGCCTCGGTCAGCAGGTGGCGGGCGATGACCAGACGCTGGATCTCGCTGGTCCCCTCGTAGATCTCGGTCACCTTTGCGTCTCGGTAGAAGCGCTCGGCCGGGAAGTCCTTTGTGTAGCCGTAGCCGCCGAGGACCTGGATCGCCTCTCCGGTCCACTGGCGGGCGACCCGGGAGGCGAAGAGCTTTGCCTGCGCGCCCTCGGCGGTGTGCGGCAGGCCGTCCTGCTTCAGTCGCGCGGCGCGCCAGACGAGCGCCCGTGCCGCCTCGATCTCGGTCTGCATGTCGGCCAGCTTGTGCTGTATCGCCTGGAAGCCGGCGATGCTCTGGCCGAACGCGCGCCGTTCCTGGGCGTAGGCGGAGGCGACGTCGAGGCCCGCCTGGGCGATGCCGACCGCCTGCGCGGCGATGCCGATCCGGCCGCCGTCGAGGGAGGAGAGGGCGATCCGCAGGCCGCCGCCGGCCTGACCCAGCCGCTCGCCACGGACGCCCTCGAGGGCGAGGTTGGCCGTCGAGGAGGAATGCAGGCCCATCTTCTGCTCCTCGCGAATGACCTTCAGCCCCGGATCCTCCCCGTCGATGATGAAGGCGGAGATGCCAGCGTCCTCGCGGGCGAAGACCAGCAGTGTCCCGGCGTGGGAGCCGTTGGTGATCCATTGCTTGGTGCCGTGGATGGCGAGGTTGGCGTCGGCCCTGCTTTCGAGTGCCTTCGGGTCGGAGCCACCGCTCGGCTCGGTCAGGGCGAAGGCCCCGATCCGCGCGCCACCCGCCAGCGGCGGCACCAGGCAGGCAACCTGCTCTTCGTTGCCGTTCGCGAGGATCGGCAGGGTGACGGCGCCGGTGTGGACGGCGACGGTGACCCCGAGCGACGCGTCGGCACGCGAGAGCTCCTCGAGCACCAGGCAGTAACTGAGGTAGTCGGCGCCGGCGCCACCGTGCTCCTCGGGCACGCAGACGCCGAGCAGTCCAAGGTCGGCGAGCTGGGAGATGAGCTTGGCGGGGAATTCGTGGCGCTCGTCGCGGCCGGCCGCGCCGGGCGCCACCTCGGCGTCGGCGAAGCGGCGCGCCAGGTCCCTGACCTCGCGCTGCTCGTCGGTCAGCAGGAAGCCACTCATCGGGTGCCGGAGCTCGGCGCCGCTACGGCGTGCAGGGCATGCTCGGCAATCGCCTCGGCGGCCGCCAGCGGCGTGGTGCCGTGCTCGGCCGCGTCCTTGAAGGTCTGCGTCACGCGGGCGCCGATCGCGACGATAGCCGCCCGCAGCTGCTCCGCGTCCCAACCTTCCCGCAGGGCGTGGATCTGGATCACCCCGCCGGCGTTGAGCAGGAAGTCGGGGACATAGACGATCCCGCGGGCCTCGATCTCGTCGGCGACCTCTCGCTGGGAGAGCGTGTAGTTGGCCGCTCCGGCGACGAGCCGGCAGCGAAGTTGGGGAACCGTCTCCGGGTTCAAGACTCGGGCGATCGCGCAGGGGGCAAAGATGTCGCACTCGCGGCCGAGGACCTCCGCCGGGTCGATCGCCCGCGCTCCGACGTCCGCGGCGATCTCCTCGGCGCGAACGCGGTCGACGTCGGCGAGCTCGACCTCGGCGTCCTCGACGCGCAGCAACCGGGCGAGCTCGGCGCCGACGTGCCCGGCGCCCTGGATGACCACGCGAGCGCCAACGAGCTCGTCCCTGCCGCAGAACTTCAGCGCCGCCCGCATCCCCTCAAGGACGCCGAGCGCCGTCCATGGCGAGGGGTCGTCCTTGTGGCAGGCGACCTCGGCTAGCACCGTGCCCATCTCGGCCAGGTCGGAGACCGTTGTGCCGACGTCGACGCCGGGGATGTAGGCGCCGCCAAGGTGCGCAACCTGGGCCGCGAACCAGCGCATCAGCTCGCCGCGGTCGATCTCCCGGTCGCCTTTCAGGATCACCGACTTCGCGCCGCCGTAGGGAAGGCCGGCGGCGGCATTCTTCTGGGTCATCGCCTGGGCCAGGCGCACAGCCTCGTCGACCGCACGATCCTCGCTCTCGTAGGCGGCGAACCGCACCCCCCCGAGCGCTGGCCCGAGGGTCGTGTCGTCGATCGCGATGGCCGCCCGCGCGCCGAGCTGGCGGCTATTGCACAGGATCAGCTGCTCGCCTGACCAAGGAATGCCCATAGACGCAAGGTGGCAGCAGGCCTTCGCTCAAGCCAAGCATGACGCAACAAACGGAGGCAATAGAGCGAATATGCGAAATCTGATTGCGAACATGGACCAGACAGCCGCGCCCTGTGAAACCAGGGAAGCCCCGAGTTGCCGTGTAAGGGACTGGCCCGGTATGCCTCTCATCGCACGAGCGCGGCACCGCGCTTTCGCTCCAATCGCCCTGGTCCTGGAGCGGCGGCTCCATTCGTGCTCGTCAACGACATCACGTGCTCCATTCGCGCCCTCGGGGTTCAGTAATTCCCTGATCATGGGCGTCTCACGTGACGTTGGCAGGGATGGGCCTACCGTTGGCTCCATTCGTCCAGGACAACGAGCGTCTTCGTACCCGTGACTTTGCCGCTCCGGCGGAACCGGTCGATCACGTCCTTCATGTGATCGACATTCGCCACCCGCAGGTGGACGAGCGCGTCGGGGTCACCTGCAATCGTGAACACCGACTCGACATCGCCGGTCTCGGCCGCCACCGCGTTGATGCTGTCGACCGGCGTCGACCCGGAGAATCGCAGCTCGATGAAGGCGCTGAGAGGCCGGCGGAGCTTCGCCTGGTCGACTTTGATCGTGTACCCGACGATCACGCCGAGCTCCTCGAGGCGATCGATGCGCCGCTTGACCGCCGGCGCTGAGAGCCCAACGCTGCCGCCGATCTCGGCGAGCGTCTGGCGGGCGTTGACCTTCAGTGCGGCGATGATCGCGCGGTCGGTCTGGTCAATGCTCGACCTCATCATCCAAGGTCGCTAGCGATGGCGAGCCAAGAGGCCGTAGAGGTCTTTGACGGCGCCGACCTACTAGTCGGATCGCTCAGAGAGGACGGGTTCTTGCGAGGGAGAGGAACCAGTGAGAGGCGAATCACCGCCGGTTGTTCCCTCTCTCTCACAAGCATTCGGCTAAGTCCCGTTTGCCTGCTGGCGACCCGGATCAAATGGATGGGACGAAGTTCGATGGCCGGGATGCCTAGAATCTGGGACGTCGATCAACGGGCAGGCTCGATTCCGTTAACGCTGGAACGACGCGCCAGGCTCGAGCCGTTGTGCAAATGCCGCAATCAGCCGCGCGGTCGCTTCTATATCGACCAGCTCGACCAGCTCGACCGGCGAGTGCATGTAGCGCAGGGGCACAGAGACGAGTCCGGTGGGGATGCCGGCCCGGCTGATGTGCATCGCGTCGGCGTCGTTGTCGACCTCTCGGCCTTTGGACTCGATCGTGAAAGCAATTCCCTCCGCCTCGGCAGCGTCGTAAAGGCGCTCAAACACACGTGGGTTGAGCGTCGTGCCACGAGCTACCACGGGGCCTGAACCGAGTGTGTGCCGGTTGATCGGCCCGAGCTTAACCCCTGGCTGGTCGCTGGCATGCGTGACGTCGATGACGATCGCAACGTCGGGGCGATGACGGAAGGCACTCGTCTGCGAGCCGCCGAACACCGTCTCCTCCTGTACGACGGCGAGCGCAAGGAGGTCGCCCGGGGCACCTCCTTCGTCGGCCACCAGCCGCGCCACCTCGGCTGCGACGAAACAGCCAACGCGGTCGTCTATCGCCCGCGACGCGATCCGGCCATTCGGCAGCTCCATGGGCTGCACGTCAACCACGCCCGCGTCACCGATCCGCACCATCGAGCGCGCCTCGTCGGCATCGCGGGCGCCGATGTCGATGTGGAGGTCCGTCAACTCGGGAACCTTCTTGCGGTCCTCTGGTGACATCAGATGAATCGGCTTGCGACCGATCACCCCCGACACCGTTCCTCCGCGGGTGGAAAGCCGCACCCGTTGGCCGACGAGTTGAATCCGATCCCAAGCCCCGATCTGATCGAATCGCACGTACCCGTCGTCGTCGATGAAGGTCACGTGTATCCCGATCTCGTCGATGTGCCCGACGACCGCGAGCGTGAGGCCGCCAGCGGTGCCTGGGACGCGGGCCCAGGAGGACCCGAGATGGTCGACGCCGACGTCGGCGCTGAATTGCGAGCAGCCCTTCCGCCACACACGGGCTGGGCAAACCTCGTGGCCCGACGGACCAGCCGCTGTAAGCAGGTCATGCAATAGGTCGGGGGTAGTCATTTTCTTACACTACTTTCTAGGTCGCGGATGATCATTCTTTCTACACTTCCTTCGCAGTAAGAACCAGCCGGCTCACACACACGGCGGCCTGGTCAGTCAGGTACGCCAGCGACTCGGTGTCGAAGGTCGGCTTCAGTCTCGGTCGGGCAGGTAGAAGTGAGTGCGCCAACCTTCCCGCCTCCGGCGAGGAGAGCGTCATGTGATCCAGCTCGACCGTTGGCACGGCGTTGAAGTCACAACGACGGCGATTCACATATTGGAGCATCCGCACCCACGCAGCACACCAGCGACGAGCGTAGTCAAAGATGGTCATCATCCGTCAACCCGCCGGATCGCGCGTCCGTCCAAACCGGACTGGACATACTGCGCACGGCGATACCCGTCGTCGCCGAGGAAGGCGATCGGGGTGTAGGAGTCGGCGTCCTCATCGATCGCGAGCAGGATGTCCCCGTCGAACGCGAGGAGCTCCGCCGTCTGCGGCGCGGCTTCCTCGCCGAGCAGCTCGTACAGCTCGAGGAATGGGCCCTTGGGCGTCCTTGTGATCCAGAAACGGCCCTCCCCGTCCTGGCGCACAGTCGCGTCGCCGTGTGCGTAGGAATAGTCGCCGACATATCGGATCGCGTCGGTGATTGCCAGGTCGGACCTAGGACTGGGCGTTCCCGGGAACTTGACCCCCGCCAACTCACGGAGCGCAAACGCCGCAATCTCATCGCGTATCCGGTCGCCCGCGCCACCATTGGTGAGCACCGCGATTGCAACATTCGCGCGGGGAACGAGGGCGAGGAACGCCATCTGGCCAATCGTCTCCCCGCCGTGAGCGAAAACCGGCCCGCCCGGCAAGTCGTGGATCGTCCAGCCGATCCCCCAGTGGTCACCAAGCAACCAGGATCCGTGGAACTTCGGCAGCGCGACCTGAGGCTGTTGCATCGCGGCGACGAGCGCGCGGTCCAGCACGGGAGAGTCGGTCGGGCTCAATCCCTCACGTAGGTGCATCTGCCCAAAGGCCAGCAGATCCTCCGCGCGCATCGCAAGCACTGCCCCAGCGGGAGCGTCCGATCGCGGGTACGAGTACACCGGCGCGGGCCGCAGGTCGGCTCTCCCGCCTATATGGCCAACCGCAGCTCGGTGGAGGATTGCGTCCCACGGAGTGGGGCTGGCATATTCGAGCCCCAGTGGCTTTAGAAGGTCGCGTCGTAGACAGTCGTCGAACGGCATGTCGCAAAGGACCTCGATGATCCGGCCGAGCACGGTAAAACCGAGGTTGGAGTAGGAAAACATGGAACCCGGCGGGAAGATCTGGGGCGCGCCTGCACTCAATTCGACGTTGCGTCGGATGACATCGTCGCCCCAGCCAATTGGTGCGTACGTGTCGCCCTCAAAGCCAGCTGTATGGCAGGTCAGCTGCCGCACGACGATCGCCCTCGAGGAGTCCTCGTCGGCGACCCGGAAGTCGGGCAGGTATTGGCGAACCGGGGCGTCTAGGTCGAGCAGGCCTCGTTCGACAAGACGCATCGCGAGCGTCGCCGTCAAGACCTTGGTGATCGACCCGATCTGGAAGATGGAATCCGTCGTCGCCCGGACACCGGTGGACATGTTGAGCAAACCCCCTGCGTGAACCACCACGGATTCATCCGCGAACGCCGCGACAGAGGCACCGGGGACGCCGTGCTCGTTAAGGAGAGGCTCCAGGCGCTCGTTGAGCCAGGACTCGACATCTTGCAAACGCGACAACGGCCAATCTCCTCTCATAGGTTGCGATCCGGCAGCCGTCACGGTCGCACCAGAAGCCGCCGGACGGTTCGTGTGGGGAACCAAAATGCGACCCCAAATCTCGGCCTTCTCGACAGCGCCTGGCTAGCGGCGCAGAAGATGGACGGATATACTCGATCCGGTCGTGTAAGAGCCGAGCTACAGCCAATCGCTGCGCAGATCGAGGCTATTGCCCATTTCAGGTGGCGAAGGGCTTGGAACTTTGATATCGACTCTGTCAGGTCGACCAGGGCCTGCAGCGATTGGTAGAGGGATGCGAAGGTGACGTTGTCCAGCCCAGAGCATGGTCAGAGGATGCCAATGGCGTCCCCTCCCCGCCCACGTGCGACCCTGAGCCGGATCCTAGAAGATCTGGACAGCATGATCGAGCCGCTCGGCGGCGGCGAGCGGCTGGTGGAGATCGAGCGGCTCTCGATCCACGATCCGGACGAGGCGACCATCGCCGACGCCCACACGTTGGTGCTCGGCGTCGGCCTGCGGGACCCAGGCGAGGTCACAACCCTGCTGGCTCGCCTCGGCCCGGGCGGCTGCGCGGGGCTCGTCCTGCGCGCGCCCGTCGAACTCGACGACACGGTCGAGGCGGCGGCGGCCAAAGCGGGGATACCGCTCCTGGCATTGGCGCAGGGCATGCCGTGGATGCAGCTCGCGGCGATGCTACGAAGGGTCCTCGCCCATGACGAGATGGTGACCGCAGACGAGGAGATGCTCGGGGGGATCGCGGCGGGCGACGTGTTCGCGGTCGCCAACGCGATCGCGTCGCTGCTCGATGCGCCGGTGACGATCGAGGACCGGCACTTCCGCGTGATCGCTTTCTCCGGCCGCCAGGAGGAGGCCGACCCATCGCGGATCGCCGCGGTCCTCAACCGCGAGGTCTCCGTCGGGCGAACCAGGGACCTGGAGGAGCGTGGCATCGTGCGACAGGTCTACCAAAGCGATGACCCGGTGTTCATCGAGCCACCCGCGAGTGGCTCGGAGGACTTCACGATGCCGCGCCAGGCGCTGGCGATCCGGGCCGGCGACGAGGTTCTCGGCTCAATCTGGGCCGCGGTTCACGAACCGATGACCGCCGACCGGGCCCGCGCCTTCAAGGAGATCGGCCCGCTGGTTGCCCTCCATCTCCTCCGCGAGCGCGCCGGGGCCGACGTGGAGCGGCGCCTGCGAACCGACCTGGTGGCGACCGCGCTCGAGGGTGGCGCCCGGGCTGTCGAAGCGGCAAGGAAACTCGGGCTCTCCCACCAGTCGACGGTCGTCGTCTCGGCGCTGGTGCTGGAAGAGGAGCCCGAACCCGCGACGACCTCCTACGCACACCGGCTAGCACGGCGGCGGCGCATCGCCGACGCGTTCGCAATGCACCTCTCGGTGACGGCACCCGGCTCCACCACGGCGCTCGTCAGCGATGTCGTCTACGGGATCATCGTGGTTCGCGGGTCGCAAGACGAGAGCGACCGCCGGGTCACGCGCCTCGTCCAGGAGTTTTTGACCCGGACACAGACCGCCGCTCTTATCGGGATCGGGTCCGCGGTCGACGAGCCGGCGGCCCTTGCCCACTCGCGCGAAGGGGCAGACCGGGCGCTGCGCGTCTTGCGCTCGGGCTCCGCCGGCAAGCAGGTCGCGGGCATCGACGACGTCGCGTTCGACGCGCTGCTGATCGAGTTCAGCGACTTGATGATCGCCCGCGGCCACACCTTGCAGGGGCCGCTCGCCAAGCTGATCGACTACGACGCCAAGCACAAGTCGAACCTGGTCGAGACGCTGCGGGCGTGGCTGGAGGCGTTCGGCAACGTGGTCGAGGCCTGCGATGCGACATTCGTTCATCCGAACACGTTCCGCTACCGGTTGCGACGGCTGACCGAGGTTGCCGAAATAGACCTGGCCGACCCCGACACACGGCTGGCGCTGATGCTGCAGCTCCGACTGCTGGCGATGGAGTGACTCGCGGGCGTTCGTCGCTACGGCCAGACGCCGGCGCCAGCGGTCGTCCACACACACGAAAATTGCTCGCGCAGCGGTTGCCAGGATGGCGCCCAATGCGAGTTCGACGCCGTCTTCAGCGCCCCCTCAACCGCGCCAGTCGCCTCCCGAGATGAGGATCGAGCACGTCATCTGCGGTGGCCGCCTGGGCGCGTTCCCCAACGACGACCAGGCGGCGATCCGTCGCGGTTCGGCGCGCGACGGGCACCTCTATGTCGGCGAGGCGGTGACACCGGGCTACCGCCGGATCCGCCAGCCGAGTGAGGCCCTCGGCGTCCTGATCGTGCTCGAGGACGGCACCGTCGTCGCCGGCGACGGTGTCTCAGTGCAGTACGCCGGCGCGGAGGGCCGCGAGCCAGTGCTCGACTCCGAGGTCGCAGCAGCTGCCTATGGTCCGCGGCTGCGCGACGCGTTCGCGCGCACGAGCGCGGCGACTTTCCGGGAGTCGAACGAGCGGCTCGTGGAGCTCGGACTGCCGGCCGCCGTCGAGTACGGGGTGAGTCAGGCGCTGCTCTCCGCGGCGGCGGCCTCGACCCGCGAGACGATCGCGGAGACCGTCTCGCGCGAATACGGGACCGCCGCCCCGATCAGCGAGGTGCCGCTTTTCGCGCAGTGCGGAGAGGATCGCTACGAAGGCCTCGACCGGATGATCCTGCGCGAGGTCGACGAGCTCCCTCACGGTCTGATCAATAGCGCAGCTACCCTGGTCGGACCGGACGGCGCGATCCTGGCCGAGTACGTGCGCTGGATCCGCGATCGCGTGCTAGCCCGACGCGACGAGGCCACCTACGCGCCGGTCATCCACCTCGACACTTACGGGACGATCGGTGAGACGTTCGTGACGACGGAAGCGTGCGCCGGATTCCTCTCCCACCTTGGCGAGAAGGCGGCACCGTTCAGGCTCCGAATCGAGCAGCCGATCCACGCCGCCTCGCGCGCCGAGCAGATCACCGTGCTGGCTGACCTCCGCGCCCGTCTGCGCGCCGCCGGCTCGGATGTCGAGCTGGTCGCGGACGAGTGGTGCAACACACTAGGCGACGTCCGGGAGTTCATCGCCGGGCAGGCCGCGGACATGTTGCAGGTGACGCTGCCCGACATCGGGACCATCGATGCGTCCATCCGGGCGCTCATCGCCTGCAAGGAGAGCGGAGTGCTCGCATATTGCGGCGGATCCTGCACTGAGACCGAGGTCTCGGCCCGCATCGCGGCTGGCGTCGCCATGGGCGTGGACGCTGACCTCGTGCTCGCCCGGCCCGGGATGGGCGTCGACGAGGCAGTGATGGTGACGCGGAACGCGATGCGATCGACCGCAGCGCTTGCCAAGCCGCGCGTGCGCGTGGAATAGGGCCGACCCGCGCCGCAGCCTATGAGCACGTCCACACTCGCCCGCGCCGAGCTTAACTGAGGGCCGACACCGTCCCGTTCCCATCGTTGGGGCCGAATAGCCGACACCGTCCCGTTCCCCGTCGCCGCCAGGCCGGAGCGAGCCGTAGGCGAGCGCAGGGGCGGCGGGCGCTCACCCGCCGGGCCGCGGCACGTCGGCACGCAGCACCAGCCCCCGTCGGTGTCGGCGACCGTTAGGTCGCCCTCGCCGGCGGGCACCGCGAGGTCGAAGGTCGCGGTCAAGGACAACATGGACGTGGCTGGCACCGTGCGCTCCGATGGTCTTGCGCCACCCCATCCGCCACCGGCAGCGTGTGACGCCGATGTCGTCGCACGCCTCCGCGCCGCTCGCGCGATGATCGTCGCCAAGACGAACCTCGAGGCGCTGCGCTTCGGCGCGACGACCCAGAACCGCTACCGGGGCGCCTGCCGCAACCCATGGGACCCCGGCCGCTCTAGTGGAGGCTCGGCCGTGGCGGTGGCCGCAGGGTTCGTGGACGCGGCCCTGGAGACGGACACTGGCAGCTCGCTTCGCAATCTCGCCGCGTTCTGTGGCATCAGTGCACTGCGACAGACACTTGGAAGCGCGTCGTCCGGGGGCGTCACGCCGCTGAGTCCGAGCATGGACGTCGTCGGTCCGATCGCACGACGCGGGTCCGATCTGCGCCGCCTCTTCGCGGTCCTCGCCGATCCGGCACCGGGTGGCCGCGACGGGAGCGAGACGCGGCTCTCGAGCTTGCGCGTCGGTATTCCGTCAGGCCATTTTCTTCGACGATCTCGAGCCGGGGGTCGCGAGCGGGATCGGCGGACTTCTCAGCCTCCTCACCGAGCGCAGCGCTCGTCTCGGGCCACTGGCGCTGCCCCGCGTCGAGATCGCGGCGGAGGCGAACGCGATCTTCCAGAACACCGAGGCCGCGCTCACCAACCGGCCCTTCTGGAACGACGAGCGCCTCAGTCCGGGTATCCGTGAACGGATCGAGCTCGGCCGTTCCATCGGCGAGGAGGAGCGCCGGCGTGTGGCAAACGTCGCTGGCTCGTGACGAGCGACGGTGGACGCAGCGTTCGCCGATGTGGACGCGATCCTGACCCCCGCGACGCCCTTCCCCGCCCCGCTCGCCGATGCCTCCAACCTCGTGACAATGAGCCGCGCAATCAACCGATATGCCGGCGTCTGGTCGCTGATTGCGCTTCCTGCGCTCGCGCTTCCAGTCATGTGGGGGCCCGCCGACCTAGATCAGGCGGGACCGATTTCAGGGGGTCGGGCCAGCGGAGCTCGTCGCCCCACCGAATGGCGAGCTACTGTTGCTCGCCGTAGGAGAAGCGATCCAATCGGTCTCTGGTTGGCATGAGCGGACGCCGCGGCTATCGGCCGCAGTTCAGTGAAGGTCAGGTGGCCGTTGCGCCTATCCTCGGCACTGCCGCCAGTAGGCGTTTGGTGTACGGGTCGGTAGGCCGTTCGATGAGCTCCTCGGTATCCCCGCACTCGACGATCCGACCCTGGTGCATGACCGCTATCGTGTCGGCGAGGTACCGGATGACCGCGAGGTTGTGCGAGATGAACAGGACGCCGACCCCGGTGTCGCGCTGGATTTCGCGCAGCAGGTTCAGAACCGCGCCCTGCACGGCCACGTCGAGCGCCGAGGTGATCTCGTCGGCGATCAGGATCTCAGGATCGGCCGCCAACGCTCGCGCGATCGCGACACGCTGACGCTGCCCACCTGAAAGTTGCCGCGGCCGCGCCGACGCACATCCAGGATCGAGGCGAACCAGCTCGAGGAGTCGCCGGACCTCCTCGTCGCGTTCCGCTCGACCGATCTTGGGGTTGGCCGCCACGCCCTCGATCAGCGATGCTCCGATGCGCATGTGCGGATCGAGCGATGCGTATGGATCCTGGAAGATGAACTGAACCCGACCGTGTAGCTGAGTCCCCCGTCCATGGCGTGTTTGGGTGATCGGGTCGCCGTCCCAGAAGATCTCGCCTGAGCTGACCGGTACAAGCCCGACGATCGCTCGTGCCAAAGTGGACTTCCCGGAGCCGGACTCGCCTACCAGCCCAACGACGGACGATGAGTGCACCGTCAGGCTAACGCCGTCGACCGCGGCAAACGCGTGACTGCCCGACCCGAAACGGACCACCACATCGCGGATCTCCAAAACCGTCATACCCGTCCCCTGCTCTTCATGCCTGCGCCAGTTGCAGGATCAGAGTTTGGGGAGACCGCTGGACCCTGCGGGTGCCAACAGGCGAAGCGGTGTCGATCGCCGGTCGGAGACATGAGGGGCGGCCGCCGGGATCGGCAGTTCTCATCGGTGACTGGGCAGCGCGGAGCAAACGCGCAACCCGGCGGCATCGCGTGCGGGTCCGGCGGCCGTCCCGGGATCGTCGCCAGAGGCCGGCGACGATCGGTGCTCATATCCGGGATACTCGCCACCAGTGCGCGTGTGTATGGGTGCGCCGCTTCGCGCAGCTCGGAGACAGCCAGGTCCTCCACGATCCTGCCCCCGTACATAACGAGCACACGACTGGCAATCTCCGAAATCACGGCGATGTCGTGGCTGATGAATAACACGCCCGCCCCGCGCGCCTCGCCGACTTCGCGAAGGAGCGAAAGAATCTCACGCTGCACGATTACGTCAAGGGCGGTCGTCGGCTCGTCGGCAATAATCAGGACCGGCGTTGCCATCAGGCCCATCCCGATCATCGCGCGCTGACGCATCCCGCCGGAGAACTCCAGGGGATACTGCCGCGCGCGGCGAGGCGCGTCGGGGACCTTGACCGCCGTCAGTCTGTCGACCGCGCGTTCGATCGCCTGCCTGCGCGAAAGTCCCTGATGGACCTCCGAGACCTCCGCCAGCTGACGCCCAACACGGATGGCCGGGTTCAGTGCCGACATCGGATCCTGAAACACCATCGCGAGGGAGGTGCCGAGCAGCGCCTCGCGCTCACCCGGCGGCATCGCACGAAGGTCCACCCCACTCAGTACGTAATCGGAGCAGTCGATGTCGCCGGGATGTCGGATGAGTGAACTTACGGCGAGGGCAGTGAGACTCTTACCCGAGCCGGACTCGCCGACGACGCCGACGATCTCACCGGTGCCGACGGTGAACGACACGCCTGCGACTGGCGATATTCGTTCCTTCCCGCTGGGGAAGCTAACGCGAAGGTTCTCAACCCGCAGGACCCCGGGGCCATCGCTGTCACCGATCTCCTCACCGCCAGCCGGAGCAGTGACGTCGGAGGAGAGCGACGCGGCAGCCGGGTCGCCGCCACCTCCCCTTGCAGTCATCCGGGTCGGCGCGCTGACCAACTGAGTGAGGAGCTCGCCACCGAGAACGAACGCGATGCCAGCCGTCACAATCGCAATGCAGGGCCCGATCGCCGCGACGGGGTTTGTATAGATGTCCGGTAGGCCGTCAGCGAGCAGCCTCCCCCAATCGAACGAAGGCGGCTGCACGCCGAAGCCGATATAGGAAAGGGCGGAGAGACCTAGCAGGACGGCACCGACCTGATTCGTGGCGTTGACGACAAGGGGCTCTGCGATGTTCGGGAACACGTGGCGGACGAGAATGCGTGGCCGTGAGACTCCCAGCAGCCGCGCCGCCGAGATGTAGTCGGCGTTGGCGATGCTGCTGGCCGTCGTATGCGTCAGCCGGGCGAACGACGGTGCAATACCCAGCGCCATAGCCACAACGGCACCGCGTGCACCGACACCCGCGACCATCGCCAAGAACAGGGCAAGCAGCAGGCCCGGAAACGCGACTGTCAGATTGATCGCCGCGACGATCAGGCGGCCCAACCGCCGACCTACGACGATGGGGAGCGAGCCGAGGATGACCCCGAGACCAGTCCCGATTGCGGTCGCCAAGAGCGCGAGCTCGATCGACAGTCGCGTCGCGACAAGGACCCGAGCGAAGACATCCTGGCCGAGCGCGTTAGTCCCGAACGGGTGAGCCCATGACGCCGCAAGATCGATCTCGGTCGGGTCAATATGAGCGGCTCTCGCACCGAACAGCGGCGGCGCGAATATGGCCAGCACGACAAGCGTGACCAGCAACACCAGCGTGACCACCGCCATGGGGGTGTGCAACTGCCGCGTAACAGCCGAGGGTCGGAGCCGTGCCAGAATCGCCATCGCCCTAGCTTTCCCTGATCGTCGATCGCGGATCCACAACCGCTATCGCAACGTCGACGACAAGGTTGATGACGAGGACGGCCGCACCGAAGAAGAGAGCGATCGCCTGGACGACGGGGAAGTCGGTAGCGAGCACAGCCTGGACGAGTTCGTTCCCAATGCCAGGCCACGCGAAAACGGATTCGACGAAGACCGTTCCGGCAAGGAGGGAACAAAGGATCAAACCGCTGACCGTTAGCGTCGCGGTAAGAATGTTTGGCAGCGCGTGGCGGGCATAGAGCAATCGAGGTGGCAATCGCTTAGCACGCGCGGTCAGCATGTAGTCTTCGGCCAGGACCCGCTGCGTCTCGGCGCGGACGATCCGTGTGAGGTAGGCAATCGGTCCCGCCGAAAGTGCGATAACCGGAAGCACGTAAGAACTCGCTCCACTGTTCCCGGCCACCGGAAACACCTGCCACGTAACTCCGAAGAGCCAGACGAGCAGCACGCTTAGCACGTAATCTGGCACCGATAGGAACAGCCCAGTGGTCGCACCGAACCCGAGATGAAGGTGCCGGCCGCGAGCGTCACGCGTGAGGATCCCGATAAGCATTCCGGCAGGGATCGAGAAGACGATAACTACGATAAAGGCGATACTCGCCAACTCAATTGTCGGTCCCAGATGCAGTGAAAGAATCGAGCTGACTAGCGTGTCGTGTACCAGCGAGGTGCCAAGGTGGCCCGCCGTCAGTTGCTCGACGTAGTGCCAATACTGGTGCCAGAGCGACGCATCTAGACCGAGTTTATGCTTCTCGGCCGCAACCACATTCGCTGGTGCCTTGAGCCCGAGTGCGTCGCGCACAGGATCACCGGGCAGCGCATGGACCATCGCAAAGCAGGCGGTGACGAGAATCGCCACCGATGCAGTGAACCGCACCAGGCGACGAAAGAAAAATGCAAGCCATGGATGCCTGCGTGCGACCGAAACCCATGGTCGCTGCAACGCCAACGCACTCACTTCGTTGCTCCGTGATCGTCCGGGGGATCGAACCCACTTTGCTCAGGCGCCGGGGTCATCCTTCCGTGGCGCGGAGGGAAGTCGGGAGCAGAAACCCCAATGCCCCCGCGACCTCAAATCGAGCGTCTTTTCCCCAGTAGGTGAGTGGCGCGTCTGAGATTGGCGTGATGTCGGCGTCTTTAAACAAGGACGACTCGGCCTTGTTCCAGTCCGGGCAGCTTTCGATGCCGCTCAGGGTGGTGGCTTTAGCGGTTAGCGAATTGTAGACCTGATTATCGAAGTGACCGAAGTTGGTGCCGGCCGTCGGCGGCGGCCCGGAGAGGGCCACGGTTCCCTGTTCTGGGTTAGTGATGCCGATGTTGATCAGGGTGGCGTCCCAAGCACCGTGGCCGAAGACGACCGCAGACTGCTGATTGTACGACTGCTCATTAAGTGTGACGTCGACGCCTAGGTTCTTCCATTGTTCGCCGATGTATTGCGCCGTGGCCGCCGTGTTCGGCTGGCTGTTGTTGAAGATCAGCGATATCGACAGCTTTTCACCGTCCTTGGTCCGCACCCCGCCGGGACCTGGGTTCCAGCCAGCCTGAGAAAGCTCCGCCGCAGCGGCGGTCGGATCATAGGCAGGAGTATTCCCGGCCATCGTGTTACCAGCGCAGATCTTGGGCGATGCGATCAGGCCATCGGCTTCGGTGCCCAATCCGCCGGTATCGATCTTGGCGGCATCGGACAGATTGATGCCGGCGATTAGGGCGCGGCGAACGGCGACTTCGGCGGGCGGCCCGCCCGACTCGTTGAACGCGAGCATGTTGTTGATCGCGTTCGCGCTGCTCGAGAACAGGCCGCCGGCCTTCAGCCGCGCTACGTTCGCCGTGCTCGAGATGGGGACCTGTGCCACGTTAAGCTGGCCACTGAGAAGCTCGTTTTCCATCGTCGTCGGAGAGGCCACGACGGGGACCGTGACCTTAGTCGGCAGATCCGCACTGGTGGCACCGTTCGGTCCCCAAGTGTAGCCCTTGCGCACGACATAGGTGTAGGACACGCCGGGTGCCTCGGACGACAGGACATAGGGGCCGGATCCATCTGTCGTGCGAGCGAGGGCCGCCCGGTCCGTCAGGCCCTTCTTGCAGACGAGCGGAAGGGTGGCGAGGTTCTGGATGAAAAACGACTGTGGCGCGGGAAGCGACACGGTTACGGTGCTTGCGGCGGGATCCGCAGTCGCCTTGGTACCCGGCGGGACCGAGAGGCCGGTCATGGCCGAACCATTCTTGGGATCAGCGACATAGTTGATGTTCTGCGCGACGACCTGCGCATTCATCGCCGAGCCGCTTGCGCAGGTGACCCCCTTGCGCACAGTCAGCACGTATTCCTTCGTGCTGCTCGCCTCCCAGGAGCTCACCACCTCGGGCACGGGCTTGCCATCGGCTCCCAGGGAAACCGGCGTGTCATAGGCAAACAGGCCCAGGGTCAAGTTCGGGTCGTTGAGCGAGCGCTGTGGGTCGAGGTTACCCGGGTCGGCCGGGATGGCGAACTCCAGCGTCCCGCCGCTCAACGTCGTCGCGCTCTTGGTGTTGGAGTTGCCGGGTTCACTACTGCCGCACGCGGCGATTCCCAAGACGACGACTAGTGCAATCGTCGCCCTCGCGAGTCCACGGCCAAAACGCCTCGACATAATAGCAGGCCTCTCTTTCCCATCCCTGTTGACAATTAGCGCGCTTCGTCCGGCGGGTCGATCGCACGGTCGCGCTGCAGATTGGGGCATATTGATGCGTGCCATTCCCCCCTGACTCGTGCGGGCGAACTAAATTGAGGGCCCGGTCTGGTGCCATGAACCCGAACCCGACTCTGAGCTGGCGGTCGCCAGGCACCGGGCAAGCGTCCTCGCTCCGTTGCCATTCGCGTCGGACCGCCATGCCGCGCTCGCATCGGCCCGGATCGCCGTCAGGGCAAGGTCGAGATGCGCCCAGGGGAGACCTCCGACGAAACGGCGGAGGGGGCAGGGGGAGATCGCGGCAATCGTAGCGGCAGCGGAGTTCCTGACATCGGCGATGTCAGAACGCAGGTGCCGCTCGTATCCATCCCTTGGCGGAAGCTCCCAACCCGGCTCCCCCGAGGCCTCACCGGCCCCTAGCTGTAATTCCTAGCCACGTTGTTGATCCGGGATGCTTCTATGAAGTCAAGGGCACCGCTGTGAGGTGGCGATAGAACTCTCGCGAGATGTGACGCTTCAGCGAGCGGAGCGCTTCGCGCTTGCTCTTGCCCTCGCGGATCCTGCGATCGAGGTAGGCACGGGTCTCGGGCTGGTACTTGGCCCGGACGATCGCGATCGTGTGGATCGCGTTGTTGACCTGGCGGTCGCCGCCGCGGTTGAGACGATGGCGGACGGTCTTGCCGGAGGATGCCGGTATCGGCGCCGTCCCGTTGCAGCGCGCGAAGGCCGCCTCGCTGGTGATTCGCGCCGGATCGCAGGCGAGCAGCTTGGCGGCCGAGATCGGACCGACGCCTGGTTTCTGCAGGAGCGCGGGATCGAGCGAACCGACCAGCTCGGCGAGCTCATGCTCGTAGCGCCTGGCGTCGGCACCGAGGGTCCTTGAGTGGGCGGTGAGGTCGCGTATCACGGCGAATGCGACACGCTCCTCGAGTCGATGCCGGAGCGGGCGCGCATCGAGAGGATCCGCCGCTCGAGCTGTTTGCCGGTGCCGTTGCCGACGCGCTCGCGCAGCGCGATCGGCGCGGTGGAGTTGAGCGCGTGAATCTGGTTGAGGACGCGGGTGCGCTCGCCGACCGCGGACCGGCGGGCGACCAGCAGGGCCCGGATGGCGGATAGGACCCCGCGCCGGCGCGGGGTCGAGACGCTCCCGTCCAGCACCCGTCTCGCGGCGGCGAGCGCGTCGATCCGGTCGGACTTCCCGGCTCGCCGGTCGGCCCGACGTGGCCGCTCGACCTCGACCACCGAGTGCCCGGCCTGTTGCAGGTGCCGGCAGAGGCCGGCGCCGAAGCTGCCGGCGCCCTCGATCCCGAAAACGAGCTCCTCGGTCTCACCGAGCCGCTCGGCCCAAAGCTGCAGCTCCGCGCAGCCGGCCGCGTTCGCCGCCGGCTCGAGCTCTCCGAGCGACCGTCCCACCTGATCGAGCGCCACCGCATGATGGCGATCCTTGTGGGTGTCGACCCCGATTGCGATCATCCGTTCTCCTCATCGTCCGTTCTTGGTGATGTGGGGCCGCCGGACAGAGCTGTGTCGAGTGATGTCCAGGCTTCTATGAAGTCACGACGGCATCCGTGGACGGCGGCGGGAGACAGATCCCGACGAGGCCACGGTGACGGCCAGCCTCCTTGCGAGTCATCCCCCCGCCGTCCACACCCTCGGAAGGGCCTCGGACGCCACACCTGCCGACCGCCTTCGCTCCGCCCTCACGGGCTCCGCTCCGGCGGTCGGCAGCTCGCGGGCCTGAAGGCTCACGGCCGGCCCGGGAGTGGGGCCGAAGCTACACAGCCTCCTTGAAGGCTGGGGGTGTCTACGCCACCAGCGACAAGGAGGACGCCGGATGAAGCTGCACCGGAATGCCCGCACCTGCCCGAAGAGCAGGCATCTGCTCGCAGACCGCCTCCGACCCACACGCGCTCCGCGGCATCGACCCGGCGAAGTTGCTCGCGCCGGAACGTGCGCAGGCACCGCTCGCCGACTGGCAGACCGCGAAGGAGAGCGCAGGCGCCTCTACCTGGACCTATGTCCTCTACGGGACCGAGGCGATGGCCGCCGAGGCAGGCCTCTCGCTTGAGCAGTACTGGGAACAGATCATCGCCGCCTGTTTCCTCGACCAACCTGATCCGAGGGTGTGGTGGCGCGAGGTGAGCGCGGAGTGGACCTGCCCCGTTTCGGTGGACAGTTCTCGGCTTGGCATCAAGCCGCTTTCTTTGGTTGATTGAGGGAGAGAGTCTCAAACTCTTCCGGGGGCGCATAGTTCAGTGTCGTGTGGATCCTCTGGCGGTTGTAGAAGACCTCGATCCACTCGAAGATCGCGACCCGCAGGTCGCCTCGAGTAGGCCAGGAGTAGCGGTCGACCAGCTCCCGCTTCAAGGTCGCGAAGAAGGACTCCGCGACGGCGTTGTCGAGGGGCGAGCCGCCCTGGGTCATCGAGAGGTCGATGCCGGCCTCCTTGCAGCGCTGCCCGACGGCCAGAGACACGTATTGACTGCCGCGATCTGAGTGATGGATCAGCCGCTCGTCGGGGCGCCGGCGGGAGACCGCCATCTCGATCGCGTCGGCGACCAGCTCAGCCCGCAGGTCGTTGCGAAGCGACCAGCCGACGACTTTGCGCAAGTGGCAGTCGAGCACCGCCGCCAGGTAGAGCCAGCCCTCCCAGCTGCGGCAGTAGGTGATGTCGGCGACCCAGAGGCGGTTGGGCTGTGAGGGGTTCCACTCGCGACGGACCAGGTCAGGGGCGGTGGCGATGCCGGGCACGCGGACCGTGGTCTTGCCCCGTTTGCGCCTGACCAGGCCCGAGAGCCCCTCCTGGCGCATCAGCCGGGCCACCCGCTTGCGGGCGACGTGGATCTCGCGGCGGGCGAGCATCGCCTGCACCCGCGGAGCCCCGTAGGTCTGACGTGAGTCGGCGTGGATCTCGGTGATCGCCTCTGTGATCGCCTTGTCTTCCTGGGCCCGCTCGCGAGGCGGGCGCCTGCAGGCGGCGTAGAAGCCCGCCCGTGAGACGCCGAGCACCCGACAGAGGGTGGTGACCGAGTGATTGGCCCTCTCCGCACGGATGAAGCGGTGCACGGCCGCTACCTCCGCTCGGTTTCCGACGCGAAGAAGGCCGCGGCCCTTCTGAGGATCTCCCGCTCCTCGCGGAGCTTTCGATTCTCGCGCTCGAGCTCGCGCAGGCGGACCCTCTCGTCTGAGGTCAGGCCGCTCTTTCGGCCGCCGTCGACGTCGTCTTGGGCGACCCAGTTGCGCAGGGTCTGATCGGAGACCCCGAGGTCCTTGGCGACCTGGCGAATCGATTCGCCAGAGGCCTTGACGAGGCGGATCGCCTCAGCTCGAAACTCCGGCGGGTAGGGCGCTCTTGTTCGTGGCACTTTGACTCCTTCCGGGAGCGCTTTGCTCCCAACTGGTCAAGTGTCCACGAAAGCGGGTCAGGCCCAGACAGCCGATTGGGACCGCCTCGGTTTCAACGACTCGGTCGTCCACACCGACATCGTCTCCACGACCGACCGCACCGTGATCGTGGTTCTGCAAGACGGCAGCGAGCGCGTGATCTACGAGTCGGGTCGGTTCACGCTGGAATGACCGGCGGCGATCTGTCGTGCCAGCCGACATCGGCAGCCACAATTCGGACCTAGGCACCAAGTTCCCGCCGCGAGCCGATGCCAATCTCCGCTCGGTGGACGCCGGGGAGATCAGCGCAGACGCAGAGGCAACGGCGGATCTCGTGATGCGCGCCGCGGTCGGGGCGGCCGACCTCGACGCCGGCCGCCACCCGCGCCAACACGGATGGCGCGGATCGGCGGGGAGCTTCCCGGTACCGGCCGACATCGAGTGCGTGCGTGCCGGGCAGCCCGCGCTCGCCCCCGGCTGGCGGCTGACCGACAGCGGGTCACTCGGCGGCGTGGTGAACGCCGTCGGCACGATGCCGAGCTCCCGGTGGCCGGACGGATACATCGTCGCCCTGCCCGGGGAAGGGCCGCAGCGGTGACCGGCAGCGTCTACGGTGGCGGGATGCGCGCCCGGGACCTCGGCCTGAAGATCGGGAGCCTGCCGAGCGGACCGACCGCGTCCATGCTCGACGTGTCGGGAGTCGGCGTCGGGCACGCGACCGCCTGGCGAAACGAGCCGGCGCCGCCCGTCGGACGAGGCGTGGCACGCACGGGGGTCACGGTCGTCGATGTCGGCGGGAACCTGTTCAGGGATCCGGTGCCCGCCGGCGGGGCGGTGCTGAACGGCTCCGGCGAGTGCACGGGCTTCCTGCAGATCACCGAGTGGGGGATCGCCGAGACCCCGGTGTTCCTCACCTCGACGATGCAGGTCGGACGGGTCTACGACGCGGCGTGCGAGCTGCTGATCAAAGAGGACCCAAACCTGGGACGCGACGGGGTGCTGATCCCGATCGTCGCCGAGTGCAACGACAGCTTCCTCAACGACGCGCGCCGGATGCAGATCACCAAGGACGACGTGGCCACGGCCCTGCGCGCTGCGCGGGAGTCGGTGGGCGGACCGGGGCTGGCGGAAGGCGCCATCGGCGCAGGGACGGGCATGAGCTGCCTGGGCTTCAAGGGAGGAATCGGGACGGCGTCGCGACTGTTGTCAACGGGATATGCGGTCGGTGTCCTGGTGCTTTCGAACTTCGGCGTGCGCGAGCGCCTGACGATCGACGGCGTCCCCATCGGGCGCATGCTTGGACCGGCCGGCGTCGCGGACTCGCCCGCGCCACCCGCCGGATCATGCATCGTCCTCGTCGTCACGGACGGCCCCCTTGACGCAACCGCGTGCTCGCGGATGGCGCGTCGGGCAGGACTCGGGTTGGCACGAACCGGGTCCACCGCGAGCCACGGCAGCGGGGAGATCTTCCTCGCGTTGGCGACCGGGCTCCGTCGGTCGGGCGGCAGCGGGATACCTGTCGCGCCGATCACCGGCGCGGCGCTCGATCCGTTCTTCGCCGCCGTCGTCGAGGCCACCGAGGAAGCCGTGATCAACAGCCTGCTCGCCGCGACCACCGTCACCGGGCGCGAAGGCAACACGTCCTTCGCCTTGCCCGTGGAACAGGTTCGAGAGCTGCTCCGAGCGAGCAGCCGCAGGCCAACATGATCGGAGGAACCGAGGGTGTCACTATCGTCTGAGTCGTCCGGCACGGCGCACCGCAAGCGTGTGTGGGACGGCAACCCCGTCGTCGTCACCGTCGCGGTCACCGGCGCCGACGTATTTCGGGACGACAACCCCAACATCCCCTATACGACCCGCGAGATCGCCGACTCGGCGATCGAGGCCGCGGCGGCCGGAGCGACGGTCGCGCACCTTCATGTGCGGGAGGACGATGGGACGCCAAGCGGCCGGCCGGAGCTCTTCGACGACGTCGTCAAACGAATCCGCGCCGGCAGCGATCTGATCACGATGGTGTCGACTGGAGGCGCCAACGACATGACGATCGAGGAGCGTACGACCGGGTTGCTGGCGCGCCCGGACCTCTCCGGGGTCGAGTCGGGTTCGATGAATTTCGGCGAGGAGACGTTCATAACGCCACCCCCCGCCGGGCGAGGCATCGTCGCCAGCGCCGGGGAGTCCGGCATCGGGCTCGAGGTCGAGGCCTTCGACGTGGGGCACGTGGTCAGCGCGGTCCGTTGGCTTGAGGAGGGCGTGATCCCCGAGCCGATGCGGATCAACCTCGTGTTCGGCGTCCCTGGCGGCATCGACGCCTCTCCGGAGGCGCTGACGGCGATGCTGCGCCCGCTTCCGCCGGAGACGCTCTGGACGATCACCTGTGTGGGCCGCCACCATCGACGGATGCTCGCCCTCGCGCTGCTGCAGGGCGCACCCGGCATCCGCACGGGCCTAGAGGACGTCGCCTACATCTCGCGAGGTGTGCTGGCCCCGTCGAACGCGGCGTTGGTCTGCGCGACGGTCGAACTGGCGCGCACCGTCGGCCGCGACATCGCCACCCCGGACCAGGCACGCTCCCTGCTCGGCATCGGGTAGTCACGTGGCGTCGCTGATCGAAAGCCTCGGGATCCGCAGGGTGCTCGAGCCGACCGGCGCCCTCCCCCAGGCGGCAACCAAGCTTGACGCCTCGCTCCCGCTCCAGCCGTACGAGATCGAGATAGATGTCGACATGCTTGCGCTCGACTCGACCAGCTTCCGGCAGCTCACCGAGGCTAACGCCCGTGACCCCGAACAAATCGGCGAGGCGATCACCGAGATAGTCGCCCGTTGCGGAAAGATGCAGAACCCAGTGACCGGCTCGGGCGGCATCCTGACCGGCACGGTCAGGGCGGTCGGCGAGGACTACTCGGACCCGCCGGCGGTCGGGACCCGTGTGGTCACGCTCGCGTCGCTGACGTTGACACCGCTCCGGTTGGCTGCGGTTGTAGAGGTCGATCCGCGACGGCCGTACGTGCAGGTCGAGGGAACGGCGTACCTACCCTCGACCGCACCGTGGGCACCCTGCCCCGAAGGTGTGCCGTTCGACGCGGCGCTCGCCGCGCTCGACGTCTGCAACGCGGCCTCACAGACCCGCGACCTGATCGGCACCGCGACACGCACGATCCTCGTGCTGGGCGGGGGTCACGCCGGGCTGCTGGCGCTGGTGGCGGCGCGCGAGTCGGTCGCGGACGGCGCGCGGCTGGTGCTGATGGATGCCAGCGAGCGGGCCTGCCAGCGAGCGCTCGCGCTGGGGCTGTGCGACCTGGCGTTGCCGGTCGACCTCCGCGATGCCGCGGCCTCGCTGGAGACTCTCGAGCGGGCCGGCGTTCCCCGTGCCGACCTCACGGTCGTCGTGGTGAACGCATCCGACTGCGAGGCCGCAGCGATCCTGCTGACGGCCAACGACGGGACGGTCCTATTCTTCTCGATGGCCACCTCATTCACGAAGGCCGCGCTCGGGTCGGAGGGGATGGCCTCCACCGCCCGAATGCTCATCGGCTCGGGATACATGCCCGATCGCGGGGTCTACGCATTGCAGCTGGTGGCGCGGGACGAACGCCTGGCACGCGTGCTGAGCGAGCAGTAGACGTGGAAGCGGGCGCTCCTGAGGCAGCGTCGTTTCGGATCGCGGTGCGATGGCGGGATCTCGACCCGCTCGGCCACGTCAGCGCGGCGGTCTTCCTCTCATACCTCGAGGAGGGCCGCAACGCATGGCTGCGCAGCGTGCTCGGCGAGGGTTTCAGACCCGAGGAATATGTGTTCGCTCGGATCGAGGTCGATTACCGCGCGGAGATCCCGATCGGAACCGCGTACGTGAGAAGCGAGCACGCGATCGAGTCGCTCGGCCGCTCCAGCGTCGTCTGCGGCGAGCGTCTGCGTGGCCCCGACGGACAACCGGTCGCCGAGGCGAAGGCCGTGCTCGTGATGTGGGATCCTCAGCAGCACCGCTCGCGCAGGATCAGTGATGTCGAGCGCGACCGGCTCGCGGCCATCGACCCCGGTTGAGCTCCGCATACCGCCGAGGCACTCCGTTTCTAAGCACAGACCTGGCCAATAAATATGGCGCTCCTGACGTTTCCGTGGGTCACGTAAGGCGCTGAAGCAAGGCGCACGCCGCTCCGCGCCTAGGTTTCCGGCTTGTAAGGAGTCGGAAGCGAAAGGAGCGGCAACGACGTGCGCGAGAAAAGGGTATGGGCACGCCTGCTCGGCGTGGAGCAGGCGGTCATCGAGGGCGTGGAGATCGACGAGGAAGGGCAGGTAGTGGTGGCGGTCAGGCCCCACTACCGGGAGCAGGACCGCTGCGGCCTCTGCGGGCGCCGCGCGCCGGGCTTCGACCTCGGCGAGGGGCGGCGACGCTGGCGGGCGCTGGATCTCGGCACGACCCTCGCCTACCTGGAGGCCGACGCGCCGAGGGTCGCCTGCCCCGAGCATGGCGTGGTCGTCTGCGCCGTCCCCTGGGCCCGGCACGACTCGCGCTTCACCCGCGCCTTCGAGCAGCAGGTCGCCTGGCTGGCGGTGAACACCTCGGGCAGCGCCGTGGCGGAGCTGATGCGGATCAGCTGGCGCAGCGTCGGGGCGATCTGCGAGCGGGTCGCCACCGAGGCAGAAGACGAGGCGGACCTGCTCGCCGGCCTGCGACGGATCGGCATCGACGAGATCTCCCACCGCAAGGGACACCGCTACCTGACCGTGGTCGTCGACCACGACAGCGGCAGGCTCGTCTGGGCGGCGCCGGGACGAGACAAGGCGACGGTCGAGGCGTTCTTCGATGCGCTCGGGAAGAAGCGCACCAAGCAGCTGAAGCTCGTCTCCTGCGACATGGCGGGCTGGATCGAGGCGGTGCTGGGGAAGCGCTGCCCGAAGGCGAAGCGCTGCGTCGATCCCTTCCACGTGATCGCGCTCGCCACCGAGGCGCTCGATCAGATCCGCCGCGAGGTCTGGAACCAGGCCCGCCGCCAGGGCCAGGGCGAGGTGGCGGCCGAGCTCAAGGGCGCTCGCTACGCCCTCTGGAAGAACCCCGAGAACCTGACAGAGCGACAGCAGTCAAAGCTCGCCGACGTCGAGTGGCTCAACCGCCCGCTCTACCGCGCCTACCTGCTGAAGGAGCAGCTGCGCCAGATCTATCGGCTGGGCCCGAAGGCGGCAATCCGCCTCCTGGACGAGTGGCTGCAGTGGGCGCGGCGCTGCCGGCTGCGGCCCTTCGTCAAGCTCGCCCGCACGATCGCCGAGCAGCGCGAGGGGATCGTCGCCGCTATCCGCCATGGCCTCTCAAACGCGCGGGTGGAGGCGATCAACGCACAGATCCGCCTGATCGCCCGTCGCGCCTTCGGCTTTCACTCCCCCGAGGCGCTGATCTCCCTGGCGATGCTGAAGCTTGGTGGGCTGTGCCCACCTCTTCCCGGCCGAGTCACCCTTACGTGACCCACGGAAACGTCAGGAGCGCCATAAATATGGTCCTCCTTCCGGCTTGGGGGTGAAAGGCCACGCCTGATCTTCCTCGCTGCCGCATGAGAGGCGGGATAGCGCTCGGGCGCCACAGTCGCGAGAGGTTGAGCAGGTAGAGGACGACGCGCATGCGCACGCTCCGCAAGGCTGGCGGCTGCTCAAAGCGTCAACTACCGAGGGAGGGACAACGTGCGCGTCACGACAGCATTCAACCGCCTGCTCCGGCTTCAGGGAGCCTGGGTCCGCGGCGTGCGCTTCGCCGAGGAGGGGGTCGTCTGCGAGATGGCGCTGCGCCGGCGCCGGCGGATCTGCTCGGGCTGCGGGAAGGCGGCCGCGGCCTCGCCGTCCACGACCGCCCCCGCGCCCGCTGGCGCCACCTCGACCTCGGCTCCCAGCGCTGCTTCGTCGAATGCGAGCTGCGCCGCCTGCGCTGCCCCTCCTCCGGGGTGCGCTACGAGGCCGTCCCCTGGGCCCGGCCGGAGGCATCCCACACCCGCGACTTCGAGGACGTGGTCGCCTTTTTGGCCCAGCAGATGGCGAAGACCCCGATCACCAGTCTGATGCGGGTCGGCTGGGCGACGGTGGGGAGGATCGTCGAGCGCGTGGTCGCCGATCAGTTGGACGAAACACGGCTGGCGGGCCTGGTGATGATCGGCGTCGATGAGGTGAGCTGGCGCAAACACCACCGCTACCTGACCTGCGGCGCCGACCACATCGACGGCGGCGTCGTCTGAGCGGCGGAGGAGCGCTCCGCCGCCACCCTGGGAGAGTTCTTCGAGGAGCTGGGCGCCGAGAAGGCGACGATCCAGGCCGTCTCGATCGACATGTCGGCGGGCTATGAGAATGCGGCGAGGGAGGCGATCCCCCACGCCCAGATCGCCTTCGACCCCTTCCACGTGGTCAAGCTCGCCGGCGAGGCGGTCGACAAGGTGCGCCGCGAGGAGTGGAGGGCGCAGGGCAAGTCGAGAAGCAGGCGCGGGCGCTGGGTGAAGGGGACGCGCTGGGCGCTGCTGAAGGCGCCCGAGAACCGCACCGAAAAGCAGGACGTCTCCCTGGCCGAAGTGCAGTCGGCTAACAAGCCCCTCTACCGCGCGTTCCTGCTCAATGAGCCAGGCCGGGACGTTCCTATAGATGTCAAGGGGTGGGAGACAATGACCCGAGATCGTCGCGGAGAGTGGCGTGGACCTCGCGGGCGATGTAGCGCTTGAGGCAGCGGATGATCTCCTTCTTGGTCTTGCCCTCGCTGGTGCGGCGCTCGACGTAGGCGAGTGTCTTCGGGCAGTAACGCAGTCGACAGACAGCGATCATGTGCAGGGCCCGGTTGGCCTGGCGATCGCCGCCGTGATTCAGGCGGTAGCGGCCACGCTTGCCCGAGGCGATCGGGACCGGGCTGGCGCCGCAAAGCGCAGCGAATGCCGCCTCGCTGCGCAGCCTCTCGATGTTCTGGCCGGCGGTGAGCAGAAGCTGGCCGGCGTGCCCGGTGGAGATCCCCAGCAGGGCCGTGGTCCTGGGCGCGGCGCTCGCGACCAGGGGCGTGAGCTGCCCGTCGAGCTCGCCGATCTCACTGTCGAGGAGCGCGATCCGCCTGGCGAGACTGCGCAGCGCCAGCTTGGCGGCGTTGGCCGGGTCCCGCAGAGCACTGTGGTCTGGGCGCAGCCGCCGGCAGAGGCCGGCCTTGCCCCTCAGCGTCTTGGCGCTCGCGAGCTGCTCGCGAAGCTCGCTGGGCGCGGTGAGGATCAGATCGCCGAGCTGCAGAATCGCGGCTGAGCGCGATTTCACCGCGCTCTCGCGGGCGACGCGCAGCTGGCGGATCGACTCGACGATTCCCGTCGTCTGCTTCGGGATCACCGGCGTCGGGTCGGCGAGGACGTGGCGGGCCGCCAGCTCAGCGTCGATCGCGTCGGTCTTCCCGCGCCGGCGGCGGGTATGGGGGTGGGGCTGGTTGACCTCGATCACCAGGGCCCCCTCGCCAACGAGGTAGCGGGTCAGTCCGGCGGCGTAGGAACCGGTCGACTCGACTCCGATGCGCTCGACCTCGCCGAATGACCGCAGCCAGGCAAGGAGTTCACGGTAGCCGCCGGCGGAGACCGTGAAGGACCTGGACCCGAGTAGTGCCCCACGCTCGTCGAGCGCCGCGGCGTGGTGGGTATCGGCGTGGGCGTCGACTCCGCCGATGACCCGGCGGTCGTCCTCGTTCATGATCTGCATTGCTGTCCCTCTCTGATCGGTGGGACAGCCGGTCGGGTGGGCGGACACAACAGTGATGAGGCACTTGTCGCGAGCAGGTTCCTATGAAGTCACGCCCCACCCTTCCCGGCCGCCCCTCATGGGTGCGGTCGTGGCGCTCGCTCGCGAGCGACAGGTCCCGGCAATGGCACCCAGGGGGCCAGTTTCACGGCAGGTCAGAACGCGAGCAGAAACGCCGTCCCCATCCTCACTGTTTGACGGAGACCTCGAAGCCAGGATTCCTCCTGGTGGAAGGGAACCGATCAACCCATGCCACGAAAGACGAAATACCCCGAAGAGCTGCTGGATCGCGGTGCCCGGATGGTCTTCGACTCCGGCCGTCCCATCGCCCACGTAGCCCGCGACCTCGGCATCCACCCCGAGACCCTGCGCAAGTGGGTGCGAAAGACCGAAGCCGATGAAGGCAAGCGCAACGAGCTGCTGAGCTCCCAGGAGCGCGAAGAGCTGGCCCAGCTGCGCAAGGACAACCGCGAGCTGCGCCGCGCCAACGACATCCTCAAGTCCGCCTCGGCGTTTTTCGCGGCCGAGCTCGACCCACGCCGAACGAAGTGAGCTCCTATATCGAGCAGCACCGGGACCGCTTTGGGGTCGAGCCGATCTGCAGGACCCTGGAGGTGTCGGCCTCCGCCTACTACGAGCGCGCCAAGGGCAACCGCTCAGCCCGGGCGATCGAGGACGAGCGCCTGCTCGAGCGGATCGAGGAGATCCACAAGGCCAACTACTGCGCCTACGGCTACCGGCGCACCTGGATCGCCCTGCGGCGGGCCGGCGAGGAGGTCGGCCGCGGCCGAGTGCAGCGGCTGATGAGAAAGGCCGGGATCCAGGGCGCAAAGCGCCGTGGAAAGCCCTGGCGCACCACAACGCCCGATCCGGCGGCCCAGCGCCGTCCCGACCTGGTCGAGCGCGACTTCAACGCCACCGAGCCGAACCGGCTCTGGGTCGGGGACTTCACCTACCTGCGCTCCTGGGAGGGCGTCAGCTACTTCGCCTTCGTGATCGATGCCTTCTCCCGCAAGGTGGTCGGCTGGCAACTGGCCTCCCACATGCGCACCGACCTCGTCCTCGACGCCCTGCGGATGGCCCTCGGCCAACGCGATCACGGAGCCGACTTCCAGCTGGTCGCCCACACCGACCGCGGCTCTCAATACACCTCGGCCGACTACACCCAGGAGCTCGACGACGCCGGCGTCCTGGCCTCGGTCGGTTCGGTCGGCGATGCCTACGACAACGCGATGGCCGAGAGCTTCGTCGACACCTTCAAGACCGAGCTGGTTGCCGACCGCTCTTGGCGCTCGCGCTCCCAGCTCGAGCTGGCCGTCGTCGAATACGTCTCCTGGTTTAACCACGAGCGCCTGCACGAATCCCTCGGCGACCGATCACCCGTGGAGTTCGAGGACCTATACGTTCGACAGGGGGCTCAACTGAGCATCCCCTCTTAAATTGGAAACCAACAAAAACGGTCTCCGTCAAACCTGGTCCGGCTCACAAGGAGCAGCTGCGCGGGCTCTACCACCACGTCGAGCCCGTCGCGGCCGCCACCTACCTCGAGGACTGGCTCGCCTGGCCTCACGCTCCAAGCTGAAGCCCTTCGTGAGGCTCGCCCGCACGATCAGCGCGCACCGCGACGGCGTGCTCGCCGCCGTTTGCCTCGGCCTGTCGAACGGCCGCCTGGAGGGCCTCAACTCCAAGGTGCGGCTGATCAGTCATCGCTCCTTCGGCTTTCACTCCGCCACTCCCCTGATCGCCCTGATCTACCTCTGCTGCGGGGGATCGAGGTGGAGCTACCGCTGGTGTGATTCACCCCCAAGTCGAGAGGAGACCCTAGAAAGGGAGATCGGCTCCTTGCCCACGATTGTCGAATCGAGCAATCGTAAAGGGTGCCAGCTCCAGAAACGGGGCTTCGTCGAGGACGACACCAGCGAGTACTCGAGCCGTTGTCGGGGCGAGGGTGATGCCGAGCATCCCGTGCCCGGTGGCGACGTAGAGGCCCTTGTGCCCAGGAACCGGGCCGATCGCCGGTAGGCCGTCGGGAAGCAAAGGACGACACCCAGCCCAAGCCTCAACGTCGAGGTCGTCGTTCCAGTCGCGAAGGTTCCGCTTTGCGGCTCCTTCGATCGCCGCGATGCGTCCACGATTCAGGCCAAGATCTCGTGATCCTAGCTCAAGCGTACCTGCCACGCGAATCACACCGTCGTAAGGACTGACTCCTACTTTCGACTCCAACAGATAGATTGGACCGCGAAGTTCGAATGGTGGATCCACGGTAGTTAGGCTGAATCCCTTCGCTCCCCGTAGCGGAAGGCGTACGCCCAGGGCCCGAAGGAACTCGGCAGTGGAGACCCCTCCGGCGAGGATGACGCGATCAACCTCGAGCGACCCCGACTCATGATTGAGCGACCAGACGCCTCCACGTGAGGCGATCCGGGACACCCGTGAGTGCTCTCTAATCTCGACCCCCCGATTGGCTTGGAGGTGGCTCACGAGGCCGGCGGTGAACGACTCCGGCCGCACATGGCGCTCATCGGAAAGGAAGACAGCCCCCGCAATCGCGGGATCAAGGCTAGGCTCGTGCTCCAAAGCTTCGGCTCGGCCGAGAACCGCGACATCGCCTTGGTAGCCAAGCATTCTTTGGTCGCGTAGAACTTCCAACTCAGCGTTGAGCGACGCCCTCGAACGCCCAACCAGCAGCAATCCCTCCTTGTGCATCTCAAACGAACAACGGGTCGCCAGCTCATCGAAGTCCTCCACAACGCGCCTCGAAAACGCGACCATTGCGGCAAGTCCCGCGCTATATGCATCCGGTTTGGCGGATCGCCAAAAGCGAAAGAGCCAGCTGGCGTAACTCAGCCGTGGAACTGGCCGCACTAGAAGGGGGCTGCGAGGATTGAGCATCCATCGAAGTGCCTGAGACCTGATTCCTGGAGCGGGGATGGGAGCCGAGAGGCCGGGTGTGATCCAGCCGGCGTTCCCGGCCGACGCGGCTCCGCCGCAGGAGTCGGCATCGAACAACACGACTTCGGCACCGCGTCTGGAGAGTGCCTCAGCTGCGCACAAGCCCACAACTCCGCCGCCGATCACCCCAATTCTCATGCGGGTGATGCTAGGCGGTGGGTTAGGAGGCGACCTCGTCCAACTCAACAAGCTCGAGGCGCTGAATTCGGTACGAGTGACCACAACCTAGGGAAGGCTCACTCACCTGCTGCCTCGACGGCGCTGGTCGGCCTTCTTCGTCACACCGCAGACTCTGCTTGCCTGGCATCGACGCCTCGTCGCCCGCCACTGGACCTATCCGAGTAGCGGGCCCGGTCGTCCGCGGATCAGCCCTGAGCTCCGGACGCTGGTCCTCAGGCTGGCGCGCGAGAACCCACGCTGGGGATATCAGCGCATTGTCGGCGAGCTGGCAGGGATTGGGATCGCTGTCTCGGCGACGTGCGTGCGAAGGATCCTTGCCGCTGCCGGGGTCGGTCCGGCCGGGTCGCGAGACGGACTCTCCTGGGCCGAATTCATCCGCCGTCAGGCCAAGAGCATGATCGCCTGCAACTTCTTCACCGTCGACACCGTCGCCCTGCGACGGATCTACGTCCTCTTCTTCATCGAGCTCTCAAGCCGGCGGGTGCACCTTGCCGGCCTGACGGAACACCCTGACGGGGTCTGAGTCGCACAGCAGGCGAGAAACCTCGTTTGGAGCCTGCAGGACGATGGGCCTTCGGCGCGCTTCTTGATCCGCGACAACGACACCAAGTTCGGCGGCGCCTTCGACGAGGTCTTCCGTAGCGAGGGAATCGAAGTCACTCGGGCACCGGTCGAAGCGCCGAGGGCCAACGCGATCGCCGAGCGCTTCGTGGGCACGGTCCGGCGAGAGTGCCTCGACTGGCTGTTGGTGGTCAACCGCAGGCACCTCGAGCGGGTGCTGCGAACCTTCATCGGCCACTACAACGGGCACCGTCCCCATCGAGCGTTGGATCTCGCGGCACCGGATCGTGCGAATGTCGCGCCCTTGCCGTCCCGGCCGTCGAACGTCCCCGGGGTCAACAGGCGCGACCGCCTCGGCGGACTGACCCACGAGCACCTCGCGGCGGCCTGACCCGAGGCACCGCGCGGGCGCGATCGGATGCGCTCGTCGACCGCCTCGGCTGGTCTACCGAAGCGCAGGAGCACGGCCGCAAGGGCGCTCGAGGTCCGGAGAGGCTGGTTCTACCCACCTCCTCGTCTGGCACTTGGCGGCACGGTCAACTGCGCTTCCACAACGGAGTCGGGTTTTGGCACCCCACAGGGTCCGAGATGTCGATCACCTGAAGGTCGTGATCGACCGAATCCGGAGGAGCAGTCGGGTCACCGGAACCAAGACGCTGATGGTTTTGTGCGCCTGGACGCGAGGAGAGGGCTGACTGCTCCGATCTCTACGGCGTCCCGGGGGTCGCCTCCGCAGGGCCCTCGGTGTACGTCCGATCGATCGGTAGGATAGTCGGGTGAACGCTGTATATCTGGTCACCGGCCTCCGCACCCCGATCGGCCGCTACGGTGGCGCCCTCGCCCCGGTCCGCCCCGACGATCTCGCCGCCACCGCCATCTCGGCCCTGCTCGACGAGCTGCCGGACCTCGACGGCGCGGCGATCGACGACGTCATCCTCGGCTGCGCGAACCAGGCCGGCGAGGACAACCGCAACGTCGCCCGCATGGCCGCCCTGCTAGCCGGCCTGCCCGACTCGGTGCCGGGGACGACGATCAACCGCCTCTGCGGCTCCGGCCTCGACGCGGTGCTGATGGCGGCGCGGACGATCGCCGCCGGCGACGCCGAACTGATCGTCGCGGGCGGCGTCGAGAGCATGAGCCGCGCCCCGTTCGTGATACCCAAGTCGGAGACCGCGTTCGGCCGGGCCAACGAGATCTTCGACACGACGATCGGCTGGCGCTTCGTCAACCGCAAGCTGGCCGAGCAGTACGGCACCGACTCGATGCCGGAGACCGGCGAGAACGTCGCCGCCGACTTCGGCCTCAGCCGCGAGGACCAGGACGCCTTCGCCCTGCGCTCCCAGCAGCGCGCCGCCGCCGCCACCGCCTCCGGCCGCCTGGCCAAGGAGATCGTCCCGGTGTCGGTGCCCCAGCGGCGCGGCGACCCGGTCCTGGTCGAGCGCGACGAGCACCCGCGCGAGACCTCGCTGCAGGCGCTCGCCGGCCTCCCCACCCCCTTCCGCCCCGACGGCACCGTGACCGCCGGCAACTCCTCCGGCGTCAACGACGGCGGCGCGGCACTGCTGATCGCTTCCGGGAGCGCCGTCGAGCGGCTTGGCCTGCATCCGCTGGCGCGCATCGTCGCCGGCGCCGTGGCCGGCGTGCCGCCGCGGATCATGGGCTACGGCCCGGTGCCGGCGACCCGCAAGCTGTTGGCCCGCACCGGGGTCGAGCTCGGCGAGATCGACGTGGTCGAGCTGAACGAGGCCTTCGCCTCACAGTCGCTGGCAGTGCTGCGCGAGCTCGGCCTGCCCGAGGACGCCGAGCACGTCAACCCCAACGGCGGCGCGATCTCGCTCGGGCACCCGCTGGGGATGAGCGGTGCGCGCCTCGCCCTCACCGCGGCGATCGAGCTCAACGAGCGCGATGCCCGCCGCGCCCTCTGCACGATGTGCGTCGGCGTCGGCCAGGGCGTCGCCGCGCTGCTCGAGCGAGCCTAGGCGCGGCTGCCGACCAGCATCGTCGAAGCCATCGCGGTCGCGATCTCCTCGCCCTCGCGGCCGACGACGATGCGGTAGGAGCCGAGGCGGCCGCCGCGCCGCTCCTCGACCGCCTCAGCGCGCAGCAGCTCGCCCGGCTCGGCCGGCCGGAGGAAGTGGACGGAGCCGCTGATCGCCACCACCATCTCCTCCGGCCGTGAGTTGGAGGCGGCGGAGACGGCCGCGTCGGCTAGGCTGAAGATGGCCCCGCCGTGGACTTTGCCGAGGTCGTTGCAATGGTCGGGGAGGGTCTCCATCTCGACCACGGCACGGCCCTGCGCGACTTCGACCAAACGGATCCCGAGGCTTTGGGCGAAGCGGTCCGCGCCCGAGACAGGACCCTCCAAAGCGTCCGATCGATCGGTTGGTGAGGTCACCCGCGGAAGTGTACCGGGCGACCGCTCAGCGGCGCGGCAGCAGGCGCACCACCGCGTCGCCGAAGAGCTCGTCCCAGCTGCCGCCGACGGCGTGGGCGAAGACGTCCTCGAGCTGGTGGAAGTGCTCGTCGAGCACCGCGTCGAGAGCGCGCGCGTCCCCCTCGCGCATCGCCTCTAGCTGGCGTCGGTGGATCCTCAGGGTGAGCTCGTCCTCGCCGACGCCGCCGGGATATGCGTCGCGGATCGGTGCCAGTTCCCGGGCCAGGGCGTGCATCGCCGCCTGCATCGTGCGGTTGTGCGAGGCGCGGCTGACGGCGCGGTGGAAGGCGGCGTCGGCGCCCATCACCCGGATGCGGTCGCCCGCGTTGGCGGCGAGCAGGTCGACGGTCCGCTCGATCTCGGCGAAGTCCTCCTCGGTGGCCGCCATCGCCGCCAGGTGGGTGGCGCCGGCCTCGATGATTCGCCGCCCGACCAGCGTCTCGACGACCAGATCCTCCTCGGCGGCGACCTGGCTGCGCAGGAGGTCGGCGGGGACGAGATCGGCGCTGAGGAAGATGCCGCCGCCAGCGCCGCGACGTACCTCGATCAGGCCGGCGCGTTCCAGCACCCGCAGCGCCTGGCGCAGGGTCGGTTTCGAGATCCCGAGCTGGGCCGCAAGCTCGGCCTCTTTCGGCAGCCGGTCACCGTGGCGCAGCCGCGCGCGCTCGACCCCCTCGACGATCCGCTCGATCGCCTGCTCGAAGGTGCGCTCGGTCGAGACCGGCTCGACGAACTCGACCTCCGCGGGCGCCCGCTGCGACTCAGTGCTCACGTCACCGAGCCTATCCACTGGCCGCCGCGGCGCCGGCCGCCGCGCTAGCCGTGGATCAACCAGCCCTCGGCGGCCCGAGCGGCTTCGCCGACCGCCTCCGAGAGAGTCGGGTGGCTGTGGACGATCCGCGCCAGGTCGCCGACCCCGCCCTGTAGCGCCTGGGTGTCGACCAGCTGCTGCAGCAGCTCGGCGGCCCGACTGCCGACGACGTGGGCGCCGAGGATCTCCCCGGTGCCCGCAGCCGCGACGATCTTGACCATCCCGTTGCGGTCGTCGAGCAGGGTGCCGGCGCCGACCGCCGCGAACGGTACCTTGCCGACCTCGATCTCGTGCCCGGCAGCGCGCGCCGACTCCTCGCTAAGGCCGACGCTGGCCAGCGCCGGCGAGGCGAAGGTGACCCGTGGCACGTGCACGGCCTCGACCGGGACGGTCGCCTCCCCCGCCACCGTCTCGACGGCGACGATCGCCTCCTCGGAGGCCTTGTGGGCGAGGGCCGGGCCGGCGACCAGGTCGCCGACGGCGAAGACGCCCGCCGCCGAGGTGCGCTGCTCGCCGTCGACCTCGATCAGCCCCTGGGCGTCGAGGCGGACGCCGATCGCGTCGATGCCGAGCGCGTCGACGTCGGGGACGCGACCGGTGGCGAGCACCAGCCAGTCGGCGGAGCGGCGATCGCCGCCGGCGCTGAAGGCGACTTCGGACTCGCCGGGCTCGACCGCCTCGATGCCGCCGCCGGTCATCAGCTCGACTCCCTGCGCCCGCAGGGCCCGCGCCAGCGGCCGCACCAGCTCGGCGTCCTCGCCGGGCAGCACCTGGTCGGCGACCTCGATCAGCATCACCTCGCTCCCCAGCCGGGCGAAGGCGGAGGCCAGCTCGACCCCGGAGGGGCCGGCGCCGACGACGGCGATGCTGTCGGGCAGCTCGCCGAAGGCCCAGGCCTCCTCAGTGCCGATCACCCGGCCGCCGAACTCGACGCCCGGCAGGCCACGGCGCCGCGAGCCGGTCGCCAGCACGGTGGCGGCGCTGCGCAGGCTGCGCTCGCCTACCTCGACTTCGCCAGGGACGAGCCGGGCCTCTCCCGCGACGACCTCGACGCCGTGGCGCGAGAGCAGGCCGGAGACGCCGCCGGTCAGCCGCTCGACGACGCCGTCGCGGCGGGCGACGACGGCGGCGAAGTCGACGCCGACGTCCTCGCCGCCGGTGAGGATGCCGTGCTCGGGCGCGGCGCGCGCCGAGTCGAGTAGGTCGGCGGCGTGGAGCACCGCCTTGGCCGGGATGCAGGCCTGGTTGAGGCAGCGGCCGCCGATCCGGTCGCGCTCGACCACCGCGGTGCGGAGCCCGAGCTGGGCCGCCCGCAGCGCGCCGACATAGCCGCCGGGACCGGAGCCGACGATGACGCAGTCGTAGCTGTCGCTCACGCCCGCGCCCCGCGTTCCAGCTCCCCGATCACCTCGAGCAGGAACATCGAGGCGCGGGTACCGTCGGTGATGCGGTGGTCGAAGGAGCAGGAGACGAGGCCGATCTTGCGGATCGCGATCTCGCCGTCGACGACGACGGGGCGGTCCTGGATCCGGTGCACGCCGAGGATCGCCGACTCGCCGAGGTTGACCAGCGGCGTGGCGAAGAAGCCGCCGAGCTTCCCGGCCAGGGTGACGGTGAAGGTGCCGCCGCGCAGGTCCTCGCCGGCGATCGTCCCCTCGCGCACCTCGCCGGCGAGGCGGGTGACCTCGGCGTCGAGCTCCTCGACCGACTTCTCGCCGGCGTCGTGCAGGACCGGCACCATCAGGCCCTTCGGGCCCTGCGCGGCGACGCCGATGTCGCGGCGGTCGAGGTAGACGATCTCCTCGCCGTCGATCGTCGCGTTGAAGTCGGGATACTCGCGCAGCCCGGCGATCACCGCGCGAACGACGAACGGGACGTAGGAGATCTCGCCCCGCTCGGCGGCCAGCCTGGTGAAGTCGCACTCCTCGACCACGGTCACCTTCGGCACTTCCTGGTGGGAGCGGGTGAGGCGGTCGGCGATCCGGCGGCGCATCCCGCGCAGCGGCTCGCGCCGCCCCTCGAGCCCGGCGCGCTCGCCGTCGCCGTCGCCCTGCTGCCCGGCGGCGCCGCGCACGTCCCGCTCGGTCACCGCGCCGCCGGGCCCGCTGCCGCTCAGCGAGGTGAGGTCGACGCCCAGCTGCTTGGCCGCGCGCCGCGCTCCGGGAGTGGCTTTGACGGCGGCGCCGGGGGAGGAGGGGACCGGCGCCGCCGCCACGCTCGCCGCCTGCGCATTGGGGTTCTGCGCGGGAGCAGCGGCGGCCGCTGCCGTCGTCGGCGCGGCAAGCTCTTCGTCATCGGTGGCGATCGTGATCAGCAGGCTGCCGACCGCGACCTCGTCGCCGACGGAGGCGTGCAACTGGGCGACCGTGCCGTCGACGGGACAGGGGATCTCGACGGTCGCCTTGTCGGTTTCCACCTCGACCATCGGGTCGTCCTCGGCGACCGCCTGGCCGGGCTCGACCAGCCACTCGACGACCTCGCCCTCGCGCACGCCCTCGCCCAAGTCCGGGAGCTTGAACTCGTAGGCCATGGTCAGTCCGCGAGCGTGCGGCGAGCGGCGTCGAGCACTCGCTGCGGGGTCGGCATGTAGTGCTGCTCCAGGCGCCAGTAGGGGAAGGCGACGTCGTAGCCGGTGACCCGCTCGACCGGCGCCTGCAGGTCGAAGAGGGCGCGTTCGGCGACCAGCGCGGCGACCTCGGCGGCGAACCCGACGGTCCTCCCCGCCTCCTGCACGATCACCACCCGGCCGGTCCGCGCGGCGGCCTCGAGCACCGCGGTCTCGTCCAGCGGGCGCAGCGTGCGGAGGTCCAGCAGGTGGGCGGAGACGCCCTCCTCGGCCAACAGGTCGGCGGCCGCGGCGGCGACCTTGACCATCGCGCCGTAGGCGATCAGGGTGAGGTCGGAGCCCTCGCGAGCGACCCGCGCCTGGCCCAGCGGCACGACGTGGTCGCCCTCGGGGACCTCGCCGCGGGAGTCGCGGTACAGCGCCTTCGGCTCGAGGAAGACGACCGGGTCGGGGTCGCGGATCGCGGCCGCCAGCAGGCCCTTGGCGTCGGCCGAGTTCGAGGGGATCGCGACCTTGATCCCGGGCGTGTGCACGTAATAGGTCTCCGGCGACTCGGAGTGCAGCTCGGGGGCGTTGACGCCGCCGCCGTAGGGCATGCGGATCGTCAGCGGCACGTTCATGCGGCCGCCCGAGCGCCAGCGGTAGCGGCCGACGTGGGTCGCGAGCTGCTCGAAGGCGGGGTAGCTGAAGGCGTCGTACTGCATCTCGACCACCGGCCGCCAGCCGACCATCCCGAGCCCGAGGGCGCTGCCGAGGATGCCGGCCTCCGAGAGCGGCGTGTCGACGCAGCGCTCGCTGCCGAAGCGCTCCTGCAGGCCGGCGGTGACGCGGAAGACGCCGCCGGAGCGGCCGACGTCCTCGCCCATCACCAGCAGCGAGTCGTCGCGCTCCATCTCGTCGTGGAGGCCGCTGTTGATCGCCTCGACCAGCGTCTTCACGAGGCCTCCGCCAGGCGCCCGAGGGCGGCGTCGCGCTGCTGTACGAGGCTCGCCGGCGGCGCCGCGTAGGTGGTGTCGAAGACCAGCGCCGGGTCGGGGTCAGGAAGCTGCTCGACCGCGCGCATCGCCTGCTTGATGCGGTCGGTCGCCTCGGCCCGCACTGCCTCCGCGGCCTCGTCGTCGAGCGCGCCGCGGCGGCGCATGTAGCCCTCCAGCCGAGCCAGGCAGTCGTCGCGCCGCGCCTCCTCGGCCTCGGCCTCGTCGCGGTAGAGACCGGGGTCGTCGGCGGTCCCGTGCGGTGCCGCCCGGTAGTGGACCGCCTCGACCAGGGTCGCGCCGGCGCCTTCGCGGCCGCGAGCGACCGCGGTCCGCACGGCGTCGAAGACGGCGAGGCAGTCGCGGCCGTCGACGCGGACGCCGGGGATCCCGTAGCCAACCGCCTTGTCGGCCAGCGCCGCCGCCCGCGACTGGCGGGCGAAGGGAGTCGAGATCGCCCATCCGTTGTTGTTGCAGACGAAGACGACCGGAGCCTCCATCACGGCTCCGAAGTTGACGCCCTCGTGGAAGCTGCCCTCCGAGGTCGCGCCGTCGCCGAAGTAGGCGACCGCGCAGCCGTCCTCGCCCCGCGCCTTCATCCCCCAAGCGGCGCCGGTGGCGTGAGAGACGTGGCTGCCGATCGGCACCGAGACGCCGCCGAGGCGATGGTCGGGCGGGTTCCACCAACCGCTCGGGTGGCCGCGCCAGAGGGCCAGCACGGTCGCCGGGTCGAGCCCGCGCAGGAGCCCGATCGCCGACTCGCGGTAAGAGGGGAAGACCCAGTCCTTGGCCGGGTCGAGGGCGAAGTGGGCGCCGGCCTGGATCGCCTCGTGCCCCCAGGAGATCGGGTAGGTGCCGATCCGGCCCTGGCGCTGGTAGAGGACGGCGCGCTCGTCGAAGATCCGCAGCAGGACCATGTCGCGGTGCAGCGCCCGCAGCTGTTCCTCGCCAAAGTCGGCGAGCTCGCCGTCGGGGACCGCGTCGCCGTCGCCGATCACGCGGCGGGGTGGCTCTTCGCTTGGCACTCGGCTCACGGCTCTCCTCCTCGGTGATTTGACTGCATGGACCTCGGGTGGCATAATAGCAAAATAGTTTCTTTTCGCCCTTCTACGCCGCTGGACCACGCCGAGCTGCGCCTGCGCCGCGGGCCGCGCTCAGACGTCTACTTCGCGCTGGCGATCCACGCCTGGGGCGACGGAGTCGCCCTCGGCGGCTGCCGCATGCTGCCCAGCGAGACGGTCGACGAGGCGGTCGCCGATGCCCTGCGGCTCTCCCGCGCGATGACCTACAAGTGCGCCTCGGTCGGCCTCCCCCACGGCGGCGGCAAGTGCGTGATCGCGGTGCCGCCCGGGGAGCCACTGCGCGGGCGCGCCCGCCGCGACGTCCTCTTCGACGTCGGCGACGCGGTCGAGGAGCTCGGTGGGAGCTTCCGCACCGGCGAAGATGCCGGCACCGGAGCGCGCGACTTCACCGTGATGTCCGAGCGGACCCGCTACCTGATCGGGCGCCCGCGCAGCGCCGGCGGCTCCGGCGATTCCTCGCGGCTGACCGCGACCGGGGTCCTTGCCGCGCTGGAGGCGACCTGCGAGCACGTCTTCGGCTCGGCCGACCTCGAGGGCCGGCGCTTCGCGGTCCTCGGCCTCGGCAAGGTCGGCGGCAAGGTCGCCCGCCTGCTCGCGCGCCACGGCGCCCGCCTCGCCGTCGCCGACGTCGACCCCGGACGGCGCGAGCTGGCGCGGTCGCTCGGCGCCCGCTGGCTGACCCCGGCGCGGCTGCTCGTCAGCGAGACCGACGTCCTCGTGCCCTGCGCGCTGGGCGGCCTGCTCGACGAGGCGACGGTGGCGGAGCTGCGCTGCGCGGCGATCGCCGGCGCTGCCAACAACCAGCTCGCCGAACCCGGCGTGGCCGGCCTGCTGCGGGAGCGGGGGATCGTCTGGGCGCCCGACTTCATCGCCAACGCCGGCGGCCTGATCAGCGTCGCCTCGGAGGTCGACGGCTACTCGGCAGCGGAGGCGCAGCAGCGCGCGAAGGCGATCGGGAAGGCCGTCGCCGAGGTCCTCGCCCGGGCCGAGGCGGAGGCGATCACGCCCCTGCTGGCGGCCGAGCGCCGGGCCGAGGCGGTGCTCGCTACTGGTCGAAGTCGAGCAGGACACGCTCGCTGACCGGGTGCGCCTGGCAGGCGAGCACGTAGCCGTCTTCGACTTCGCCGGGCTCCAGCGCGTACTGGGTGTCCATCCGCAGCTCGCCCTCGACCACCTTCGCCCGGCAGGTCCCGCAGACGCCGCCGCGGCAGGCGTAGGGGGCGTCGGCGCGGGCGAGCAAGACGGCATCGAGGACCGGGGCCCCCTCACGGGCCACCGGCAGCGTCGATTCGCGGCCGTCGAGGCGTATCCGCACCTTGGCGACGTCCTCGGGGTCGGCGGTCGGCGGCGCGGGCGGGGTCGTCGGCGCGTCGGCGTAGAAGATCTCGCGGTGCACGTGGGCGGCCTCGACGCCACGCTCGGAGAGCACCTCGCGGGCGGTCTCGATAAGGCCGAGCGGCCCGCAGAGCAGCCACTCGTCGACCTCCTCGACCGGCAACAGCGCCTCGAGCAGCCGCTCCAGGCGCTCGCGATCCAGGCGTCCGGAGAACAGCTCCACGGCCTGCGGCTCGCGCGAGAAGACGTAGAACAGCTCGAAGCACTCGGGGTATCGGTCCTTAAGGTCCTGGAGCTCTTCGAGGAACATCGTCGTGGCGCTGGTCCGGTTGCCGTAGACGAGCGCGAACTGGGACTTGGGCTCGCGCCCGAGGATCGTCGCCGCCAGCGAGACGATCGGGGTGATGCCGCTGCCGGCGGCGATCGCGACGCAGCGCCGCGGTCGGGCGGGGTCGAGCGGCAGCGTGAAGCTTCCGGTCGGCGGCGCCACCGCCAGCGTGTCGCCGGCCCGCAGGGCCTCGTTGGCCCAGGTCGAGAAGGCGCCGCCGGCGAGCCGCTTGACCGCGACCCGCACCTGACCGGAGCCAGCCGGTGCGCAGATCGAGTAGGTGCGGCGCATGCCCTCGCGCTCGACGATCAGGTGCTGGCCGGGGGCGAACTCGAATTCCTCGCGCAGCTCCTCGGGCACGTCGAAGGAGATCGCGACGCTTTCGGCGGTCAGCGGCTCGACTGCGGCGACTTTGAGGTCGTGGAACTCCATCAGTGCTCCTTGAAGTGGTCGAAGGGCTCGAGGCAGGCCTGGCAGGCGTACTGGGCCTGGCAGGCGGTGGCGCCGAAGCGCGACAGCTCGCGGACGTTGTCGGAGCCGCAGCGCGGGCAGCGCACGCCCGCGGCCGCGTCCTCGACCGGGCCGGGCGGCGCGATCCCGTACGCGGCCAGCTTGCGCCGCCCCTCCTCGCTGATCCAGTCGCTGCTCCAGGCCGGCGCCAGCACGGTCCGCACCTCGGCGCCGTCGTAGCCGTGCTCCCGCAGGCAGCTGTCGATCTGCTCGCGGATCAGGTCCATCGCCGGGCAGCCCGAGTAGGTCGGGGTGATCGTCACCACGATCTTCTCGCCGTCCTCGACGTCGACCTCGCGGAGGATCCCGAGGTCGTCGATCGTCAGCACCGGGATCTCCGGGTCGCGCACCTCGGCGACCAGCTCGCGCGCCCGCGCCGCGCTCACCACGTCGCCCCCGGGTGGGCCCGGTGCTCGCTCTGCATCTCGGCCAGAAGGAAGCCGAGCGACTCGCCGTGCAGCCCCTCGCGGCCGCCACCGGGGCGCCACTCCCCGTCCTCGGGCCGCTCCAGGGTCGCCGTCGCCAGCACCTCCTCGACCTGTACTTCCCAACGCGAGCGCAGCGTCGCCGGATCGACGCCGACCCGCGCCTCGAGCGGGTCGTGGGCGAGCATCTCGTGCGTATAGGGCCAGAGCCGCTCGAGCCCGGCCTGCATGCGGGCGTGGCTCTCCTCGGTGCCGTCCCCGAGCCGCAGCGCCCAGTGAGCGGCGTGGTCGCAGTGGTAGGTGACCTCCTTCACCGCCTTGGCGGCGGTCCCGGCGATCGTCGCGGCAGAATGGTCGACCAGCGCTTCGTAACGTGCCAGCTGGAAGGTCGAGAAGAGCAGCTGGCGGGCGATCGTCTGGGCAAAGTCGCCGTTGGGCTGCTCGACGATCAGCAGGTTGAGGTACTCGCGCTCGCCGCGCAGGTAGGCGAGCTCGTCCTCCTCGCCGACGCCGGCCAGCAGGATGCGGGCCTGGCCCAGTAGGTCGAGGGCGATGTTGGTCAGCGCCATGTCCTCCTCTAGCTCCGGGGCGCGGGAGGACCACCAGGCGAGGCGCTGGGAGAGGACCAGCGCGTCGTCGGCGAGCCGCAGCGCGTAGGTCTCGACCTCGGTCAAAGGTGCTCCACTCCCTCGGGGATCTCGTAGAACGTAGGGTGGCGATAGACCTTGTCGGCCGCCGGCTCGAAGAAGGGGTCCTTCTCGTCGGGCGAGGTGGCGTGGATCCGGGACGCCTCCACGACCCAGATCGAGACCCCCTCCTGGCGTCGGGTGTAGAGGTCGCGGGCGTTGCGCAGCGCCATCTCGGCGTCCGGCGCATGAAGGCTGCCGGCGTGCTGGTGGGAGAGACCGCGGCGGGCGCGGACGAAGACCTCCCAGAGCGGCCACTCGCTGCTCACGCCGCCGCCTCCAGCGAGTGCTTGGCGGCGTAGGCGGCTGCTGCTTCGCGGACCCAAGCGCCAGCCGCGTCGGCGCGGCGACGGTGCTCGATGCGCTGGCGGTTGCAAGGGCCGTTGCCCTTGACCACCGCCCAGAACTCGTCCCAGTCGATCGGCCCGAAGCGATAGTGGCCGGTCTCCTCGTCGAGCTCCAGCTCCGGGTCTGGCAGCGTCAGCCCGAGCGCCTCGGCCTGCGGCACGGACATGTCGATGAAGCGCTGGCGCAGCTCATCGTTGCTGTGGCGCTTGATCCGCCAGTGCATCGACTGCTCGCCGTGCACAGAGTCGGCGTCGGGCGGGCCGAACATCATCAGCGAGGGCCACCACCAGCGGTCGATCGCGTCCTGTGCCATTCGCCGTTGGGAATCGGTCCCGCGGGCGAGCGTGTAGAGGATCTCGAACCCCTGGCGCTGGTGGAAGGACTCCTCCTTGCAGATCCGCACCATCGCCCGCGCGTAGGGGCCGTAGGAGCAGCGGGTCAGCGCCACCTGGTTGACGATCGCGGCGCCGTCGACCAGCCACCCGATCGCGCCCATGTCGGCCCAGGTCAGACTCGGGTAGTTGAAGATCGAGGAGTATTTCTGGCGGCCGGCGAGCAGCAGCTCGTAGAGCTCGGCCCGGTCGACTCCGAGCGTCTCCGCGGCTGAATAGAGGTAGGCGCCGTGCCCGGCCTCGTCCTGCACCTTGGCCATCAGGATCGCTTTGCGCCGCAGCGAGGGAGCGCGGGTGATCCAGTTGCCCTCGGGCTGCATCCCGATCACCTCCGAGTGTGCGTGCTGGGCGATCTGGCGGACCAGCGTCTCCCGGTAGGCGGCCGGCATCCAGTCACGCGGCTCGATCGTCTGGTCGGCCTCGATCGTCGCCTCGAACTCGGCCAGGCGCTCGGGCGGCTCCTCGTCGCGAATCGGCCGCACGTTGTTGCGGTTGCCGAAGTCCCCGTACATCACTCCCCCTCCCCGTCGACGTGGCGCCTGACCTGGACCACGCCGAACCGCGGCGCGACGAAGGCGGCGTCGGTCAGCGCGGCGCTGCCGGCCGGGTTGAGCGCGGTGCCGTGGAAGTCCGAGTAGGCGGCCGACTGGTTGACGAACACGCCCTGCGTGAGGTTGCAGGAGAGGGCGACGCCCGCGTCCAGCGCCGCCGCTTCGGCGGCCTCCAGGACCTCCTCGTCGGTGCTGTAGATGCCGGCCGTGATCGCGCCGTGGGCGGAGATCCCGAGCCGCATCGCCTCGATGCTCTCGGCAGTCGACCCGGTCGGCACCAGCAGGGCGATCGGCCCGAACTGCTCGCTGGTCGCGGCCGGATCGTCGGGGCCCTCGACCGCGATCAGCGCCGGCGTGCGCACCTCGGCCTCGGGGAACTGGGGGTGCTCGATGCGCCGCGAGGCGAGCACGACCTCGCCCAGCTCCGACGCCTTGTCGAGGCGGGTGGAGATTGCCTCGCCGGCGATCGCGCCGAGGATCGCCGTCGCCCGCGCGTCGTCGCCGAGGAGGCCCTCGATCGCCGCTGCCAGGTCGGAGCCGAACTCCTCGAAGCTGCGGTGTCCCTGGTCGGTCTCGATTCCGTCGCGCGGGACCAGCAAGTTCTGCGTCGTCGTGCACATCTGACCGCTGTAGAGCGAGAGGGTGAAGGCGAGGTTGCCGAGCAGGCCCTTGTAGTCGTCGGTCGAGTCGACGACGACGACGTTGACGCCGGCTTTCTCGGTGAAGACGACCGCCTGGCTCGCTTCCCGCTCCAGCCAGTCGCCGAACTCGGTCGAGCCGGTGTAGTCGATCAGCTTCACCTCCGGCCGCAGCGCGAGCTCGGCGGCGACCCGCTCGCCGGGCCGGCCGACCGCGAGGCTGACAAGGTCTGGCGAGAAGCCCGCCTCGGCGAGCACTTCGCGGGCCACCGCGACGGTGATCGCCAGCGGCAGGATCGCCCGACTGCTCGGCTTGACGACGACCGGGTTGCCGCAGACCAGGCTGGCGAAGAGGCCCGGGTAGCCGTTCCAGGTGGGGAAGGTGTTGCAGCCGATCACCAGCGCGATCCCGCGCGGGACGACGGTGAAGCGCTTGCTCAGGCGCAGCGGCGGACGTTTGCCCTGCGGCTTCTCCCAGAGCGCTTCCGCCGGGACGCTGCGCATCTCGGCGACCGCCCAGGCGACCGCCTCGAGGGCCCGGTCCTGGGCGTGGGGGGCGCCGGCCTGGAAGGCCATCGCCGGGCCCTGCCCGGTGGTGTGGGCGACCGCTTCGGCGAGCTCGGCCGAGCGCGCGTTGAGCCGCGCCAGGATCTCCAGCACGACGGCGGCGCGGACCTCGATGCCGGCATCGCGCCAGGCTGGGATCGCGGCGCCCGCGGCGGCCAGCAGCTCGGCGGTGTCGGCGCACGGATAGGTGATCCCGAGCGGGCGTCCATAGGGAGAGACCTCCCCGCCGGCCCAGTCGACCGAGCCGGCCTGCTCGAGCGGGAAGCGCTGGTCGAGGTAGCCCTCGAAGGCGGCCTTGCCGGCCGCCGGCGCGTCCTCGCCGTAGGCCTTCGGGGCCTCGGGGTAAGGGGTCCAGTAGCCGCGCTCGACGTTGGCGGCGATCGCGGCTTCGAGCGTCTCGCGGTGTCGCTCAATGAGGTACTGGACGGACGCGGTCATCGTCTCGGGCATCGCACTCTCCTCCGCTTCTCGTTTACTACCGATCGATCGGTAGCTTAGCAAGAGACGGCCGTCCGTTCGGTCGGATCCATATGCTCATTCCCGTGACCACCCGCGACCGCCTGTCCGCCGAGGCCGCGCGCCAGTTCGCCGAACGCGGCTACCTCGGCACCTCGATCGGCGACCTGGCCAAGGCGCTGGGCATCCAGAAGAGCTCGATCTACTCGCACATCAACAACAAGGAGGACCTGCTGGTCGAGCTCGCCGCCGCCGGCGCCCGCGCCTTCCACGAGGAGCTCGACGAGCTGCCCGCCGATGCGACTGCCGAGGAGCGGCTGCGACTGGCGCTCCACGCGCACCTGCGCGTCGTCCACAGCCAGCTCGCCGTCGCCACCGTCTGGCTCAAGGAGTGGCGTTTCTTGCGCGGCGCGGCGCGCGAGCACTTCCTCCGCGAACGCCGCCGCTACGAAGCGCGGATCCGCCGCCTCTTCGACGACGCCGTCGAGGCCGCCGAGGTGCGCTCGGACCTCGACCGCGACCACGCCGTCCTGCTCTTCTTCTCGGTCGGCAACTGGGCCTACACCTGGATGACGCCGAAGACCGACGTCGATGCCGAGGCCGACGCTTTCTGGACGCTGCTGATGCAGGGCCTGGCCGCCGACTGAGCCCGGGTCGGGCTCACCCCTGCTTCTCGAGGAAGGCCTCCATCGCCGCCAGGTAGGCGGGGGTCGAGGCGGCGTAGGCCTGGACCTGGACCTCGCGCTCGAACTGGTCCTCGAGCGTGCTGCCGAGGCTCTGCTGCAGCAGGCGCTTGGTCGCGCCCACCCCCTCGCCCGGCCAGGCGGCGAGCGTGCTCGCCAGCTCCCGGGCCCGGGGCAGCAGGTCGTCGGGCTCGACCACCTCGCTGACCAGCCCGATCGCCAACGCCTCCTCGGCGTCGAGGCGGCGGCCGGAGACCAGCCACTCCAGCGCCCGCGCGTAGCCGAGGATCCGCGGCAGGAACCAGGAGCCGCCGGCGTCGGGGACGAGGCCGAGGTTGATGAAGGCGGGAACGAACTTCGCGCGGGTCGAGGCGAGGCGGATGTCGGCGGCGGCGGCGAGCGAGAGGCCGGCGCCGGCGCAGGCGCCGTTGACGGCGGCGATCACCGGCTTCTCCAGGGTGTGGACGGCGCGGGCGTTGGGGTTGTAGTGGCGCCGCAGGCGGTCGTCGTTGCCGCCGCCCTCGCGCTGCACCTCCTCCAGGTCCTGACCCGCGGAGAAGGCCCGACCGGCGCCGGTGAGGATCACCGCCCGCACCTTGGGGGCGCGGGCGGCGCGCAGCGCCTCGGCGAATTCCCGGTGCAGCTCGCGGGTGAACGCGTTCATCAGCTCCGGACGGGAGAGCGTGATCAGCGCCACGCCCTCCTCGACGGTCATCTCGACTGCCATCTCGGCTCCCTCTTCTCGACGAATGCCGCGAGCCCCTCGTGGGCGTCCTCGCTGGCGAAGGTCAGGTGTAGCGCCTTGCGCTCGAAGTCGAGGCCGGCGCCGAGGCCGCTCTCGAAGGAGCGGTCGACGGACTCCTTCGCAAGCCGCTGGGCGATCGGCGCCCGTGCCGCCACTTCCGCCGCAACCCGCTTGGCCTCGGTCAGCCAGGCCTCGCGGGCGGTGACCCGCGCCACCAGGCCCGCCGCCAGCGCCTCCTCGGCCGAGAGCATGCGGCCGGTCAGGATCATGTCCATCGCCAGGCTCTTGCCGACCGCGCGGGTCAGGCGCTGGGTGCCGCCGGCGCCGGGGATCAGCCCGACGGCGGTCTCGGGCTGGCCGAACCGGGCGGTTTCGGAGGCGATGATCAGGTCGCAGGTCATCGCCAGCTCGCAGCCGCCGCCGAGGCAGAAGCCGGAGACGGCGGCCAGCAGCGGCGTGTGCAGGGCGCACAGCCGGTCCCACTGCTCGACCCGGCCGCCGGTCGCCATCTCGATCGCCGTCTGGCCGGACATCTCCTCGATGTCGGCGCCGGCCGCGAAGGCGCGCTCGCCGCCGGCGAGGACGAGGCAGCGCAGTTCCGGATCCTCGTCGAGCTCGACGAGGACCGCAACCAGCGCGCCGATCAACTCTTCCGAGAGCGCGTTCAGCGCCCGCGGGCGGTTCATGGTGACGGTCGCGATCGGCGCCTGCACCTCGACGAGCACAGAAGGCTCGGTCGCGCTCTCTCCTTCCTTCGACACTCCGTCAGCATACTACCGAACGATCGGACGTTGCAGTAGAGTTGCGCCGATGACGCGGCAGATCGAGCGGCTCGGGGTCGTCGGCGCCGGCTCGATGGGATCCGGGATCGCCGAGCTGGCGATCACCCACGGGTTCCCGGCCACCCTGGTCGACGCCTCCGCCGATGCCTTACGAGGGGGCGCGGTGCGGATCGAATCGAACCTGGCGAAGGCGGTGGAGCAGGGACGCAGCAGCCGCGAAGCTGCCGACGCCGCCCTGGCCCGGCTGCGCTGCAGCACCGATCCGGAAACGCTGGCCGGCTGCGACGGGGTGATCGAGGCGGTGCCTGAGCGACTCGAGCTGAAGCGCGAGCTGCTCGGACGGATTGCCGCGATCTGCCCAGCCCCCGCCCTGCTCGCCACCAACACCTCCTCGCTGCGGGTCAGCGCGATCGCCGCCGGCATCCCCGGATCGGAGCGAGTCGTCGGGATGCACTTCTTCAACCCGGCGCCGCGCATGCGGCTCGTTGAGGTGATCGCTGGTCTGCAGAGCGGCGAGGCCGCGGTGCAAGCAGCCAAGCAACTGGGCCAGCGGCTCGGCAAGCAGGTAATCGCGGCCCGTGACGGGATCGGATTCCTGGTCAACCGCACCGCGCGGCCGTTCTACGCCGAGGCGCTGCGGCTGGTCCACGAGGGCATCGCCGACTTCGCCCAGATCGACCGGATCTGCCGGATGGGTGGCGGCTTCCGCATGGGCCCCTTCGAGCTGGTCGACCTGATCGGCGTCGACGTCAACCTGGAGATCTCCGAATCCTTCTGGTTCCAGAGCTACGGTGAGCCACGCTGGCGGCCGAGCCCGATCCAGGCCCAGCTAGTGGGCGCCGGGCGGCTCGGTCGCAAGACCGGCGCCGGCTTCCACTCCTACGAAGAGCAGCGCGAGCCCGACCCTGAGCTGCCGGCAACGGGAGGTGGCGACGGCCGCCCGGTGGCGATCGGGGGAGTCGGACCGGTCGCCGAGTTCCTGCGCGCGGCCGCCACCCGGGCCGGCTTCGCACCCTGTAGTTGGAACGACCCGGCGGCCGGCGGCGCCTGGCTCGCGGTCGAGGCGGAGCCGGCCCGCTCGCTCGGCCCAGGGCGCACCGCACCGGTCGCGGCCCGCACCATCCTCTGCGCCTCGACTTGCCTGCGGGAGCGCAGGGCCGTCGGCGCCAGCGGTTTCCACCTAATAGGCCCGGTCGCCGAGAGCCGCCTGGTCGAGATGACTAGCGTCGCCGCCACCAACCCCGCCTCGCGGGAGCGGGCGCAGGAGTTCTTCGTGGCGCTCGGCCTGCACGTTGAGGAGGTCGGCGACGCCCCCGGGCTGGTGCTCGGTCGGATCGTCTCCCAGCTGGTCAACGAGGCCGCCTTCACGCTCGAGGAAGGGATCGCCGGACCCGGAGACATCGACGTCGGCGCACGGCTCGGGCTCAACTATCCGCGCGGCCCGGTCGAGTGGTCCGCGGTCGCTGGCATCGACCAGATACGCGCGATCCTCCAGGCCCTGGGCCGCTGGCGGGGCGAAGAGCGCTACCGGCTCGCGCCGCTCGTGCGGAGCGGCGGGCCGCTAAGCCCGATCATTCACCACGGTGATCGCCCCGGCCGTCTGACCGGAGCGATTTCGTCCGCCTGAACAGGGATTCTCCGGTTTGCGAGACTGCAACCGCCAAGGATCTGCTTGAAAGCCTGCTCGGTGTGCTCCCCCGCTGACAGGTTCAGCTCTTTCGCAACCGCCTTGTAGAGCTGGGGTAGATCGGCGTCTGATTTGTATTCAACTTCGCGAACGTCAAGGATCGTCTTGAGGGTGGACTCAAGCAACGTCCGCGCCGTGGTGATCGCGCCGTCCGGGTGCGTGTCGCGGCGATCGAGGGCGCGGGACCAAGCCTCGCTGACCGACTCCGCGTTGAGCCGGGCGGTACCTGTCAACGAAAATGAGACACCCGTCGGTCGAATTTAGTGAGCAACCTCCTCTGAGTCGGGCCCGTTGATCCACGCTGCCTCGGGCAGCGTGGGCGGCGTCGGAGCCCCGCGCACGAAGCGCTCGGGGTTGGCGGCGTAGGCGGCTGAGAGCACCGCCTGGCGCTGCGCACGGGCCTGCTTGGCGCGACCGTGGTGGACGGTGGCCGGCGTCATCAGGCCGATGCCGGAGTGGCGATGCTCGTGGTTGTACCAACGAAAGAAGGAGCGGCAGAACTCCCTGGCGTGCTCGATCGAGTCGAAGCGCGCCGGGAAGGCGGGCCGGTACTTCAAGGTGCGGAACTGCGCCTCCGAGTAGGGGTTGTCGGTCGAGGTGTAGGGGCGGCTGTGGGTCTTGGTCACCCCGAGGTCGGCGAGCAGGAAGGCGACCGGCTTGGAGCGCATCGAGGTGCCGCGGTCGGCGTGCAGGGTGAGCCGGTCGCGAGGGATCGCCTGCTGCTCGCAGGCCTGGGCGATCAGCGCTTCGGCGACGGCGGCGGACTCGCGCAGCTGCACGGTCCAGCCGACGACGTAGCGGCTGAAGATGTCGAGGATCGCGTAGAGGTGGTAGTGGGTCCACTTCGCCGGGCCCTTCAGCTTGGAGATGTCCCACGACCAGGTCTCGTTCGGTCTGGTCGCCAGCAACTCGGGTTTCGCGTAGGCGGGGTGGGTGAGCTGGTCGCGGCGCTCGCGCGAGGAGCCGCTCGCCTCAGGCAGCCGGTACATGGTCCGCTCCGAGCACAGGTAGGCGTCCTCGTCGAGCAGGGTCGCCCAGACGGCGGCCGGGGAGGAGTCGCAGAAGCGCTCGCCGTGCAGCTCGGCCAGGACGGCCTCTTGCTCGGCCTCGCTCAGCGAGCGGGCCGGTTTGGGCCGCGGTCGCCCCGGCTTGGGCTCGGGCGGGCGCCGGCGACGGTAGACCGTCGCCGGCGCCGCTCCCAGCGCCCGGCAGGCGGGCCTGGTCCCCACGATCGGCGAGAGCTCCTCGACGGTGGCCTCGATCATCGCTCGGTGCTCTCTTCTGCGCCCTCGGTCCCGAGCAGGTCCTCCAAGAGCGCGGAGACGTTTCCCTGCACCTCGATCACCTTGCGGGCCTTGGCCAGCTCGGCCTCGGCGCGCTCGGCGCGGCGGCGCAGCTCGGCGTTCTCCTTCTCGATCGGGTCGGCGGCCTTGCGGCCGCGCTTGCGCCCCAACTCGCCCGCGTCGCGCTGGCGGCGCCAGCTGGAGAGGTGCGAGGAGTAGAGGCCCTCGCGTCGCAAGAGCGCTCCGACCTCGCCCTGCTTCTTGCAGGCATCGGCTTCCTTGAGGATCGCCAGCTTGAACTCGGCGTCGAAGCGGCGTCGCTTCGGCTGTTTCAGCTCGGGGTCGGGGACCTGCTCAGGCGCGTCGCGCCCGCCGGCCGCTTCACTGCGCTCGCCTACGTCTCGCTCCGCTTCGCGGCCGGCGGCTCCGTTCTTCTCCATCAACGACATCAGGTGCTCCATTCACGCCCTCGGGGTTCAGTAATTCCCTGATCATGGGCGTCTCACCTGACGTTGGCAGAGAGGGGGGTCGCGGCAGCCGCTTCACCGGAAGCCCGCTCCGGGAGCGGGTTTTCGCATTGAAGTGGGCGGAGCGACAAGCGGCGCGCTCCCGGCCGAGGGCGAACGGGGCGCGGCGATTCAAGCTGACGACTGAGCTGACGATGGAAGAGCACGCTCCCAAAAGACGAGGACTCGCCATGCAGCTTCACCTGAGGACCCTCATCACCGCCCTGACCTGCACCGCCGCGCTCGCGGCGGTCGGCACCGCCCAGGCGGCCGCGCCCGCAGTCGCCGCGCCTGGACAGCCATCTGCAACCGCAGCCACCGCTCGACACAGCACCCACCGGCTCGGTGGCCATGTGCGGCGAGCTTGGCCCGAGAAGGGAGCGCACCGGCCGAAGCGTGGAATCATGCGGTGGCTGGCGCGGCAGGTCGGTCCCCGTAGGCCGATTCCGTGTTCGCGACGCCGGCGAAGCCCCCACGTCCGCTGCGTCGCCCGCAACGGCAGAGTGGGCGCCACGACCTCCGCCAAAGCGCCGCTTTCGATGAGCTCCTCTGCGGCGAGGGCCGGTCGGAGGGCCTCGCACACCGAGAGGGTGCCACTGCGCACCTCGCCCGACCCCCAGCAGTCACTCGACCTGATTCGGTCGTTCGACATCCCCGTCGACGATCCGTCGTATGGCCGTCTGCTGAACTGGTCCTGGACCTATGACTCCGCGGTCGCGGCGGCCGCGTTCACGTCGGTCGGCGAACGCGACCAGGCGGGCCGCCTGCTCGACCAGCTCGCGGCCCTGCAGCGCAGCGACGGCTCGATCGAGCTCGCTTTCGACGTCGAAACGGGCGAGAGCAGCGCCACCTTCCGCGCCGGCGCAGTCGCGTTCGCCGCAATGGCCTTCAACGACTTCGACTCTGCGTTCGGCGGCAAGCTGTACCTCGACAACGCCCGTCGTGCGGCCAACTTCCTGCTGTCATTGCGCAACGACGAGGGCCTCGTCCGCGGCGGCCCGGATGTGAAGTGGGTCTCGACGCAGCACAACATCCTCGCCATGATCGCGCTCAACGGGGTCGCCGACGGGCTCGAAAAGCAGCACGAAAAGAAGCTGGCCGCCACCTACCGGGACGCCGCCGCCAGGATCGCCGACGGCATCGAATCGCAGCTCGTCGTTCGCAGCGGCGACGTCGCTCACTTCCGCCAGGGTGTCGGTGACGAAACCCTCGCCCTCGACACGCAAGCGCTCGGGGTCATCTACGCGCTCTCCCGCAACGACAAGGAGCTCGCGAAGCAGGTCTATGAGTACGCGCAGCGCAACTTCGCCATCGACGGGCGCTCGATCAGGCTCTCGAACGACCTGGCGAGCTACAACATGACCTATCAGGCCGACGGTCCGTTCAGCGGCTTCCGCCCCTACCTCGGCACCGGAACGCCAGACGTGCTTTGGCTCGAGGGGACCGCGGAGATGCGCCTCGTCTCGGCCCTTCTCGGCGAATCGACCAAGAAGCTCGACGCGAGCATGAACGCCTGGTGGGACGTGACGCGCAAGCGCGGCCTCGCTCCGCTCGGTGCCGACCGCACCGTCACCGACAACGAATACAACGAGTACCACGTCTGGCCAACCGCGGCCGCCGGAGCGTGGGCGGTCCTCGGCGGGCAGCCGAAGCAGATCAGCTGGGCTGACTCGCACCGAGCGAAGTGACCCGAGCCCCGGCCCCAGCGAGCCGGCGCTCAGGATCCACCGACCATGGG